>CAYNRR010000001.1:0-187280 GCA_964400015.1 uncultured Eubacteriales bacterium
AGTCTGGGCCGTATCTCAGTCCCAATGTGGCCGTAGAGCCTCTCAGCTCGGCTACTGATCATTGCCTTGGTATGCCGTTACCACACCAACTAGCTAATCAGCCGCGAGCCCATCTCTAAGCGGATTTCTCCTTTGGTATATCTTCCATGCGGAAAATATACTTCATGCGGTATTAGCAATGATTTCTCACTGTTATTCCCCTCTTAGAGGTAGGTTGCTCACGTGTTACTCACCAGTCCGCCACTAAGTCTTCGTCTCATGTAAACATTCAACTAAACTCCGTTCGACTTGCATGTCTTATGTGCGCCGCCAGCGTTTCTCCTGAGCCAGGATCAAACTCTCAAATTTGATTTGGTTGTTGACTTCGTCAACTTTATTTTTTGTTTTCATCTTTCAGAAAACTTTGATTCGTTTTTAGTTCTTTCGAACTCAGGTTATTTATTGTACTGTATAGTACTGTTTCTATCTGATTATTTGATAGAAACTCGCTTGGTTTCTCTTATTTCTCATTGTTTACTTTTCAATGTACTTTAGCGCTCTTGCAGAGTGCTTTTGTATTATACTAACTGTATAATTGTTTGTCAACACTTTTTTAAAACTTTTTTAATTTTATTTTTGAGAGCAAATATTTATTTATAAATATTTGTTTTTCTCTCGAGCTGACAATGAATATATTAGCATGGGGGTCGACAAAAGTCAACAACTTTTTTCACTTTTATTTTTATTTTTATTTGTTTCTTTGTAACCCTATATTTGTTGCATATTTGCAGTTTTGATTTTTTATATCTCGTCAACCTTTTTGGGTATACACCTTGGCTTTTTTATAATTGTTTTGTCGATTGTTTTATTCTTTATTTTCTATTTCAACTAATATAATATCTTCACCTATTCTTCTTATTTGTTTCCATGGTATAACCGTATCTCTTTTTCCTCTCGCTGCAAATATATTTCCATTGCCTTGAACAACTATTGCTGTTATTTCTCCAGTTTCAAAATCAGCTTCAACATCTTGTACATATCCAAGTCTTTTTCCATCCATTATATTGATTACTTCTTTTTGCTTAAATGTTAGCGCTCTTCCCATATTTTCCCCTCCTAATATTATATTTATTGTACGTTTGTTTTTTTATACATACTAATTTAAAAGTGGAAAGCTTGTTTGTTTGTGCTTTCCACTCTTTTTTATATGTTTTTTCTCATATGAAATAATGCTGATTTTTCTAGTCTTGAAACTTGTGCTTGCGATATTCCAATTTCTTCTGCAACTTCCATTTGTGTTTTTCCATCGAAAAATCGTTTTCTTATTATATTGCGTTCTCTTTCTGTTAGTTTTTTTAAGCTTTCGCTTATTGAAATATCAACTATCCAATTTTCATCTAAGCTTTTATTGTCACTTATTTGATCCATTATAAATAAAGCATCTGCTCCATCATTATATACTGGTTCATATAATGAAACTGGATCTTGAATTGCATCTAATGCATGTGCAATTTCTTCTTTTGATATTTCTATTCTTTTGGATATTTCTTCTATTGTAGGTTCTCTATTTTCTTCTTTTATTATTTGTTCTTTCATTTGCAATACTTTGTATGCAATGTCACGTAGTGATCGACTCACACGTATAGAATTATTATCGCGTAGATGTCTCCTTATTTCTCCTATAATCATTGGTACCGCATATGTTGAAAATAAAACGTTTTGTGATAAATCAAAATTATCTATAGCTTTTATTAACCCTATGCATCCTACTTGAAATAAATCATCCACATTTTCGTTTCGATTGTTGAATCTTTTTATTACACTTAATACAAGTTTTAAATTGCCATTGATAAACTTTTCCCTTGCCTCTTCATCTCCATTTTTTATTTTTAATAATAGTTCTTCTTTTTCTTCATTTGATAGCACAGGAAGCTTTGCTGTATTTACTCCAGCGATCTCTACCTTCCTTATCAAAAGAAAAACCTCCTTTAGATTTAATGTTATATACATTATTTCCAAAAGAGGTTTTTTTATACTTATATTACATATCCTGCTATACATATAAATTGTAGTAATGTTCCTAAAACTACAAACAAGTGAAATATCGAATGCATCCATTTTTTCTTTTTACCTAGTCCATATAGTATTGCACCTAATGAGTAGGCTACTCCACCTGCAACTAGTAGTGTAAATCCTGTTTTTCCAAGTAACATTGGTAGTAGATTTGCTTTTATTATTATGCACCATCCCATTGCTAAGTAACATATCATTGAAATTTTTTTGTATTTTTTTATATCTATTGAATTTAGTACTATTCCTATAACAGCCATTAACCATATTACTGAAAATATTGTCCAACCTAGTTTTGCTTCATACTCTCTAAACATAACTAAACAAAATGGAGTGTATGAGCCTGCTATTAGTAGAAATATTGAGCAATGATCTAATATTTGAAAAACTTTTTTTGCATTTGTTTTTGAACCTAACCCATGATATATGCTAGACATTGTATATAATACTATTATGCTTAAGCCGTATATAATTGAACTTACTATTGCATATACATCTCTATGATATGCTGATATGCCGACACAGATTACTAATGCTATTATTCCAAATGCTGCACCAACAATATGAGATGTCATATTAAATATCTCTTCGCCTTTCGTATATATAGGTAATATTCTATCTTTTAATTTTGTTCTTTCCATATTTCATCCTCCTATTTTTAATCTAGTTTCTAAAACTAGATTACCACTACTTGTATACGTCGTCAACACATTCACAAAAAGTTTACGTTATTTTTTTATTCATTGACTCGTTTGTTAAATCATGATATCATTTTCGTAGGAGGTACGTGAAATGAATAAAAATGATCAACCATCTCTTTCAGCTTTTCACATCCCTAGATGGAACGAGCTACCTGCAGTTGAATTGTATTTGGATCAAGTTGTTAAGTTAATAAATGGTATTTTGTCACCATATATAAATTTTAATTTAGATCCTAAAGATGAGAATGAGCTTCTAACTAAAACTATGATAAATAATTATGTTAAAAACAATTTGATTGAACCACCTGTAAAAAAACAATATTCAAGAGTTCAAATTTCTAAACTTTTTGTTATATGTGTTCTTAAGCAAGTTTACAGTATGCAAGATATAAATTGTTTAATAGATATGGCTTTAGATTATTCTAATTCTCGAATCGAACTTGCATATAATCAATTTTGTAAATTGTTTGAGCAAGCTTTAATTTGTACATATGAAAAGAAAGATTTTATTGATAATCGTTCTTCGAGATTTGATAGTATGTATTTGCTAAAGTCTGTTCTTTTATCTTGCAGTTATAAAATATATTCAAAAAACACTGTTATAAATTATAAATCTGAGGAGTAATCATGTGACGCACAATTTTATTTGTGCGTTATATTTTTGCACTCATTTCTTTTTTCATTTTTAATATTATCTTTTTTTCTAATCGTGATATATATGATTGAGAAATTCCGTAGCATATCTGCTACTTCTTTTTGTGTTTTTTCTTTTCCACTTAAGAATCCAAATCTTAATTCCATTATTATCTTTTCACGTTTATTTAATCGTTTTATCGCATCTTTTATAAGTGTGTTATCTATTTCTTTTTCTAGTCTTTTAAATACTACATCCTCATCTGTTCCAATTATGTCTGACAGTAAGAGTTCGTTTCCATCGCCATCTGTGTTTAATGGTTCATCAATCGATACTTCATTTTTTATTTTGTTTATTTTTCTTAGATACATCAATATTTCGTTTTCAATACATCTTGAAGCGTATGTTGCTAATTTTATATTTTTATCCACATCATATGTATTTATTGCCTTTACTAATCCGATTGTACCAATAGAAACCAAGTCTTCTAATGGCACTTGGGTATTTTCAAACTTTTTAGCAATATATACTACAAGTCGCAAGTTTCGTTCTACTAAAATTTTTTTCATTTCGTCATCAGTTTTTAATTTTGACAGTATTTCATTTTCTTCTTCTATTGATAATGGTGGTGGTAATGTTTCACTACCACCTATGTAATAAATTGAATTAACTTTGTTTATTCCAAAAAAAGTCGTTATTTTTGAAATTATTTTGTTAATTTTGTTTTTTATCAAGAATAATATTTCCATTCTTTTTATTCTCCCTTTCTTCTTTGTATTTTTTCTTTGCATTTGTGAAAAAATCTAAACCTATTATTGCATCATACTTTTCGAAATCATTATTAGCTATAATTATAATTGCATCATTTTCATATTTGTTTTTTTCATATTCTAAGATAATACCTTTTTGTTTTGCTCCTAATACAGAAATTTTTTCTTCATTTATTGTGTTGAAACTTATTGTTCTATCAAACAGTATATTTGAGTATCCTTTGTATTTTTGTGAAAGAATTATTACTGGTTCTCCATATATACTAGTTAATTCATGCCCTGTATCTATAAACGCTATCATTTCTTCTTTGGATTTGTAGTTTGGCAATGTAAGTTTTCCATAATAAGTATTTAGTTTATATTTTGTTTTATATTTTTGAACAAGTCTTGGAAGTACAAGTAGCATAGCAATTATATATACGCAGTAATTTTTGTTTTGTGTTTGTGTATATGTTAAAATTCCACCTAATGTATATGTAACGATATAAAATATCAATGTATTTTTTAGTAATTCATAGAAGTTTTCATTTTTAAATGTTGTTATGATTATAGTTAATGCACACAATATATGTACTAACGAATTATTACATAATTTATAATTTGTTGTGATTAAAACTATTGTGTATATGCTACCAAATATATTGCCCATTATCTTTTTTGTAGGCTTGGGATTTTGGTCTATGATTTTTCCTGTTAAAAATATTATTATTGAGTTAAATAATATTTCTCTTAAAAATAGTAAATCTAAATATATTATCATGTTTTAATTTTAACTTGTCTTAATGAAAAAACTTGTCTAAATTTAGTTAAAATATAAAAAAAGAAGTCGACTCTTTTCGACTCCTTTTTATTTTTATCTATTGACTATATTTACATCTAATTTATTATATGGAATTTGAATATTATTTGCATCGAACATTTCTTTTATACCTTCTAGCAAATCAAAATACACATCCCAATAATCTGTACTTTTTACCCAAACTCTTAATGTATATTGTACTGCTGAATCTTTATATGCAGTTGTTCTAACAAAAATTGGTCTATCTTTTAAAATTTTTGGATGACTTTGAATTGCTTGGTGCATTATTTCTTTTACTCTATTAGCATCGGCTGAATATTCAATGTCATAAGATATATCTACTCTTCTATATTGTTGTTCTGAATAATTTATAATTGTTGAATTTATTATTTCTTTATTTGGTATATGGATTTGTTTATTGTCTGGTGTAATCAATAATGTATGTGAAAAGCTTATTCCGGCAACTGTACCACTTACTGCTGTATTTTCTATATAATCACCATGCTTAAATGGTTTTGTTGCAAGAATCATAACACCACTTGCCAAGTTACCAAGTGCATCTTGAATTGCAAGTGAAGCAGCAAGACCAACAACACTGAATGTAGCAAGTAATGATGTTACTGGAATGTTTAACATATCTGCAATTATCAATACTACTATGAAATATAAAATGAATTTAATTGTTTTTTCGATAAATGAAATTAAATTTTTGTCTAATGTTGTCTTCTTTAAGATTTTAGTTAAAAATTTCATTACTATTTTTATTGAAATCAAACATATCAAAAGTGTTAATAATACAGGAATCGCCATTGTTGTTAATGTTACCACATCTATTCCAAAGTTTGTTTTTAAGTATTCAGCCATTTTTATTCCTCCTTCATTTCATACAAATAATACCATATTAGAAAATGAAAATAAAGTTTTGTTTCTGAATTTTTAAAACAAAAAAGACGGATAGCAATTTATACTATCCATCTTTTATTTTATTTAGAAATTACTTGGATCTATTATTTTATTTTTCTTTCTTAAGAATGTAGGTACATCTAAAGAATTAGGATCAGACGCTGATGTTCTTATTTCTGGTGTTTGAGATTTTGCGAAAGGATCTGAACCTAATATTTTGTTAACGGCTCCTGCTGATAGTGGAACTCTGTCTCTGTCAAAACCAGTGGCAATTACTGTAACAGACATTTCATCACCCATTTTTTCATTTATAACTGCACCGAATATAATATTAGCATCTACATCGATACTCTTTTGAACAAGTTCTGCTGCTGTATTAACTTCAAATATACCAAGATCTGGTCCTGCTGTTATGTTTAATAACACTCCTCTTGCACCTTCAATTGATGATTCTAGAAGTGGGCTATTGATAGCTAATTTAGCTGCTTCTTCAGCTCTATTTTCACCTGACGCTCTACCTATACCTAAATGAGCCATACCTGTATCACACATAATTGTTTTTACGTCGGCAAAGTCTAAGTTTATCAAACCTGGTATTGCTATTAAATCAGATATACCTTGAACACCTTGTCTTAAAATTTCGTCTGACATTATAAAGCCATCTGCAAAAGATGTTTTTCTATCTGCAATTTGTAATATTCTATCGTTAGGGATAACTACTAGTGTATCAACTTTTTCTTTTAAACTTGCTATTCCTCTTTCAGCGTTTTGCATTCTCTTTTTACCTTCGTATGAGAATGGTTTTGTAACAACTGCAACTGTTAAAATACCAAGTTCTTTTGCTATTTGTGCAACTACTGGAGCAGCACCTGTTCCTGTGCCTCCACCCATACCAGCTGTAACAAATACCATATCTGCACCTTTTAATACGTTGGCTATTTCTTCTTTTGTTTCCTCAGCAGCTTTTTCACCTACTAATGGATCTCCACCAGCGCCAAGACATCTTGTTAATTTTTCTCCTATTTGAATTTTAGTTGGTGCTTTTGATAATTGTAATACTTGTTTATCCGTATTAGCAGCAATAAATTCAACTCCTGTAACTTTAGAATCAATCATTCTGTTAATAGCATTATTACCTGCTCCACCAACACCTATAACTTTTATTTTTGCCATTCCATCATAACTAACTTCTTGTTCGTACACTTTTAACTCCCCCTACTTCTTTGATTTACTAGGTTTCGTACCTAACAAACTTTTAAACGATTGCACTACGTTTTCAAAAAAAGTTTGTTCGATATCTTCTTGCACCTTGCTTCCTATATTTTTTGAATGTTTTATATTTGAAACATATTTAACAATACCGTATGCCCCTAAGCATTCCGATTTTATTAAATTAGCTGTTTTTGAGTTTCCAAATTTAACACTTGTATGTAATATCTCTTCTGCAGTTTTTTCACTCTTGTTTATCGAGTTTATACCTTGTCCTGCTATTACGCAAGAATTGATTGAACTTTGTAAATTATTTTCATCAATTTTTTGCTTTATCAACATAAATATTTCTTCTACTCTTGCTTCTATTATTTCCACGAGTTCAGAACATTTTATCGTTTTTGTTTTTTCATCTCCCGTATATGTTGAAAGCGTTATACTGTAATCATTATCTATGTAAGCAACTTTTGATAAACCATATTGTTTTTTTAGTTTATCAGCTTCTTGATATGATATTTCCAATCCTATTGAAATATCATTAGTTATTGTATCACCACCTACTGGAATGGAATCTGTATATAAGATACCGTTATTTTTGAAAACCGATATATCTACATTTCCTGCTCCAATATCTAGAAGTAATACTCCATTGCTTTTTTCTTCATCGTTTAAGACTATGTCTTTCATTGCAAATCCGTTTGTTACAATTCCATCTATTTGAAGACCAGCCTTTTGCATAACTATTCCTATGTTTTTAACAACATTTTTATCTGCAATGATAACATCTAATTCAGCTTCTAAAAAGTCTGTAAATATGCCAATTGGATCATCAGTAATTCTTGAATCCGTAATGAATTTTGATGGTACTACATCTATTATTTGATATCCTTCTGGAACTTCAAGCTTACCTACATTTTTTATTATTGTATCTATATTTTTTTGCGAAACTCCCGCGTATTTATCTTCTAATTTTACACTATATTTTGTTTTAAACACTGACACGTAACTTCCGACGATATTAACATAGGCTGATTTTATTATAAAGTCTTGCGTTGCTTCTATATCACTAATTGCAAATCTTATCGCACGTGCTACGGCATCTTGACTTACAATTTTTCCTTTTCTTAAACCCTCACATGTAACGCTTGATGAATTTAAAATTTCTACTTGGTTAAACTTATTTATTTGTCCTAAACAACAACATACTTTAGAGGTGCCTATGTCTATTCCCACAATTATGTCACCAATTGCCAAACCTTACACCCCCTAATCAAATTTTGCAACTAAAGAATATTATATTGTGCATAAAAAGTCAATAAAATTATTTCAAAAAGATTACAAAAAGATTACATGGTCGTTACGTCTTTTTAGTATGCAACATAACCACTTTTCCTTTTGAATTATTAACCAAAAAAATACGAGAATTTATAATTGACAATTCTCGTACTTTTATTTTTTTGTACTACTTATTTTTTCTTTTATCAATTACTTTTGTTATAAAAAATCTTCTTATTACTGATAAATTGTTGAATATTCTATACACGAAAACAAAAATTGCTGCCAAATAAATATCAACATCTAAATTTTGTCCTATCATAGTAAAAATAATTGCAATTATTGCATTCAAGAAGAAACCAGATATAAATATATTTATGTCATATTTATCTTGAGTCTTTGCAGAAAATGCACCTATAATACTATCTAATGCTGCCATAATTGCAATCGCTAAATATTTTGAATATTCGTATCCAACCGTAGGCATAAAATTTCCAACTATGCAACCTAGCAAAACACAAGCTATTCCATATATAAAAGTCGTCATTTTATTCCACCTCCGATACTGATGTTGCATATTCATATTTTAAAATTCCCGTATATTCTGGAATTATTATCTCTTCTTCTTCAGTTATTTCAACATCAATTTTAGCACTTCTCATTTCACTTACAATTCCACCTCTTAAGCTTAATGCACCCCTTAATGTTGTTGGCGAACCGATTGCCGATATTGTATATGGAGCTGAAAGGTTTATTCCATTTACTTGTATAACTGGACCTACACATCTAATTGCACTTGTTGCAATTATTCTTTGCCCATTTACTGAAAACGCTTCTGCCCCTGCAACTGCAAGCTCGTTGATTACTGATATGATGTCTGTATCATGTATTACAAAAACATTTGGATTATATAGACCTGAAGTTTGATTTATTTCATCTATTACTTCTGTATCATCTAATGTTACTGTAATGCCCGGTCCTTTCAGTTTTGAAAGACCTGCTAAGATACTCGCTTCGTCTAATTCTTTTTTCATTATTTTTATAGTGTCGTCAACTTTTGTTGATGCAGTTCTATATTCTTCTATTTTAGCATTTAAATCTTCTATCTTTTTAGTTGAAGCTTCATAGACTTCTTTCCACTGTAAAATCTCATCTCTAAGTTCGTTTTCTTTTTTTAGTCTTAGTGCATCTGATTCACTAGTGTTTATTGTACGAACTTGTATTGTAAAACACAGTGATACTATGAAACATATAACACATACTGTTATTTGTGTTGTAGTTAATTTCGGTATTGCATTTTTGTATTCTTTTGCTTTTGATACTATTTCTTTAAAGTTCATACTATTGTTCACTCCCACTTCTTTACATATTACTTATATCAACAAATCTTGAATTTTTATAGTAATTTTCATCACTTATATCAAGTCTACCTTTACGACCCGAAACTTTTTTTAGCATTTGTTCTAATGCCGTTAATTTTTCACCAATTAGATTTTTATCGATTTCTCCATATATTATTTCTACGTCTTCTTCTTTAACCCAAATTTTAACTTCTCCAATTGATTCATAATTTACTTCATATATTGTATAATTAAAGTTTTTTTGCTTAGCTGTTTCCAACAATGTTACTATATTTTTAAATTTTGTGCCATTTGTTTCAGCAAGCTTTTCGCCTAATGAATATTCGGTTACATCTATTCCATAAATTATTGGCAATTCAATTTCTCCAACATCTTTTATTATTTCTAAAAGATATCCATATTTATCAACCACATAATATGAGTCTAAAAACTTTATTAACGAATATGGATTACGTTCTGTGTATTCTATTTTAATTTTATCTGGGAATCTGATTCGTATGCTAACATCATTTACATAAGGTAATGAAAGTACTTCAGATTTTAACATTTTGTAATTTTGCTTTAATATATTTTCACCATAATTAACATTTACTGCATTAGATATATCTGCTTTAGTAACATTTACACCATCTTCGATTACAAGTGCCGTTAGGTTAAATGCTGGTGAAAATAATATTCCAACAGAAAGTCCAATTACCGTTAGCAGTAGGAAAAAAATCAATATTTTTACCCCACCATTAGTTGCTTTTTGACGTCTATCTTCTTTTTCTTTTCTTTTTTTAGAAGTTTGACCTGGATTTTTTTTTGATATTTTATTTTTCACTTGATTTGAAGCCATTGTTTACCACCTCAAATTTCATTATTTTTATATTTTAGAATATCGACATTTATTGTATCATTGCTTGACAATTTTTGCACCTAATATTGTTAATTTTTTAATTAAATTTTCATATCCTCGCTCTATAAAACCTATCCCTGATATTTTTGTTTCTCCTTGAGCGGCTAAAGCTGCTGTAACAAGTGCTGCTCCACCTCGTAGTTCTTTTGCTTCAACATTTGCACCATATAACCTATCTACTCCTTGAACAATTGCAGTTCGATCTTCCAAAGTTATGTTTGCCCCCATTTTTATCAATTCGTTCACGTATTTATATCTGTTTTCAAAAATGTTTTCTACAATTATTGATGTTCCTTTTGCAAGTGTTAATAATGTTGTAAATTGTGATTGCATATCTGTTGGGAATCCTGGATATGGCATTGTTTTAATGTTTATCGAATTAAATTGTCTAACCGTTTTAAGATGCAATTCATTTTTAGAATATGCTATTTTTAAATTCATTTTTCTTAATTTGTGAATTGCTGAAGACAAATGCTCTGGATTAACATTGTTTAATATAATTTCTCCTGATGTTGCCGCTGCCATACACAAGTACGATGCCGCTTCAATTCTGTCTGGTATTACTGAAAATTCTGTATCATGAAGTTTTTTTACTCCTTCTATAATTATGGTGTTACTGCCTGCTCCTTTTATTTTGGCTCCCATACTATTTAAAAAATCTTGCAAATTTTTTATTTCCGGTTCACGTGCTACGTTCCTTATTCTTGTTTCGCCTTCGGCAAATACACTAATAAGCATAATATTTTCTGTTGCACCAACAGATGGAAAGTCTAACACAATCTCTGTTCCTTCTAATTTATTTGCTTCGCAATTTATATATCCATTTTTTTCTTCGATATTAACTCCGAGTTGTTCAAAGGCTTCTAGATGCAAGTTTATTGGTCTGCTTCCAATTTCACATCCACCCGGATATGTAAATTGACACTTCTTAGTCCTTGCAATTAAAGCACCAGCTAAGATTACCGATGAACGCATTTCCCTCATTAAATTTTCTGGTATTTCATTAGTTGATATATTACTTGCATTTACTTTTATACTATTTTTTTCTCTAGTCACGATACATCCTAATGTTTGTAATATTGTACACATAGTATTTACATCTTTTATGTCTGGAACATTATTCACAATTGTTATGCCATCATTTAAAATGGTGGCCGCAAGAATTGGAAGTGTAGCATTTTTCGAACCCGATATATCTATATCTCCAGAAAGCTTGCGCCCACCTTCTATTATGTATTCACTCAAATTCTATACACCTCACTTAAAGAAAGTATTTGATATATAATTATGCTTTCTTTAACAAAAAAGTGAATGTATAAATTTTAGTATATATAATTCATTTTTTTCACTTTACTTACTTTGTTTACAACGTATTTTTCAAGTTTTTCCATAAATACATCTTTTTCAATTTCTTTTTTGGCTACCATATCTAATCCTTTTTCCCAACTTGCAGTCAGTTGTGGATTTAGCATATCTGGCACTGTGAATTTTACAACTTTATATACAAGTTCTCCTTTCCCACTTGGAGTTAATACTTGTGTTTTAGAATTTATATCTATGTAATTTATTCTATTTAACTTTTTGATTATTTCTGCACGTGTTGCACTTGTTCCAATTCCAGATCCTTTTATCTGTTCTCTTAATCTTTCATCTTCTATAAGTTTACCAGCGTTTTCCATTGCCAATATTATTGAACCCGATGTATATCTACTTGGTGGCGATGTTTCTCCTTCTTTTACATTTATTTCTGCAAGTGTTAATTTCTGACCTTTTTTCAATTTCTTTAAAGCCTCTACATTTGCATTTTCTGCATTATCTTCCTTATCACTTTTTATAACTTCTAAATATCCTTGATTTACGCATATTTTGGCATTTGAATAAAATTTTTGTCCTGCAATATCAACCGTTACAGATAATCTCATAAATTCTGCTGGTGGAAAGAAAATACTTATAAATCTTTTTACAATTAACTTGTATATGTTTTTATGCAAATCTGAAAGAGAATCTAAATTTTCAAACCCTTGACCTGTTGGTATTATTGCATAGTGATCTGTTATTTTAGAGTCATTTACATATTTTGACTTAACAATATCTAAACTATACTTTTCTGCAATCATCTTATTTAAATAATTTTTTATTTCCTCGTCTTTATACCCTCTTGCAAGTCCGTTTAGATTTTTACTTATTTCTTTAGCAACAGCCGTAGATAATACCCTAGCATCAGTTCTAGGATATGTAACTAATTTTTTCTCATATAATAATTGTATTACTTCCAAAGTTTGGTCTGGAGAAATTTTAAATTTTTTACTACATTCATTTTGAATTTCTGCCAAGTTGTATAATAACGGTGCATTTTCTTTTACCGTTTTCTTTGTTGATTCTAAAACTGTTGGTTCCGAATTTGAATTTTTCAACGCCTCGATAAACGCGTTTGCATCGCCTTCATTTTTAAAGCCTACATCGTTATATATCAAATCTTTATCTAATGCTAACTTAACAATTTCTATGTTGTTTGGATTTTCTTTATCACATTTCCACTCAGCTGAAATTCCCTCTTCAAAAGAAGATTGTATTTTATAAAATTTTGACTTTACAAAATTTACGATTTCATATTCACGTTCAACTATCATACCTAATACACAAGTCATAACTCGTCCGACAGAAATAGAAGTTCGCTCCTCATTGTTTCTTTTAGCAACTTCTTTTCCATATGATAAAGTTAACAATCTTGAAAAATTTATACCTATCAAGTAATCTTCTTTTGCTCTTAAATACGCACTGTCAGAAAGTGCATCGTATTCTGATAAATCTTTTGCATTAGCTATACCTTTTAAGATTTCTTCTTCAGTTTGTGAGTCTATCCAAACTCTTTTCTTTGCCTTATCTTTTACTCCAACCATTTGATCTACTAGACGATAAATGTATTCTCCTTCACGTCCAGAGTCAGTACAAACATATATTGTATCTACGTCTTCTGCTTGTAATAAAGATTTTACAGTTTCAAATTGCGACTTTACACTATCTATTATTTCATATTTCCATTCACTAGGTATAAAAGGAAGTGTATCATATCTCCACATTTTGTACTTTTCATCATATACTTCCGGATAGCTCATAGTAACAAGATGACCAACACACCAAGTAATAACATATTCATCTGATTCTAGATATCCATTTTTTCTTGTTGTATTTACTTTTAAAGCCTTTGCAAATTCCATAGCTACACTTGGCTTCTCTGTAATCAATAGTTTTCTTGCCATTCAAACTCTCCCTCTTATTTTGTTATTTCATATATTTCTTTCATTATTTTATCAATCGCGCCTTTCATTTCTTCTCTTTTTGCATTTTGCGCCATTTCGTTTATTTTTTGCTTATCATTCATTATTCCATTTATTTTTTCTTTTAACAATTCACATGTCAAATTGTTTTCTTCAATTATAACACCTGCTTTATTATCTTCAATGGTCTTTGCATTATAATATTGGTGATTTTCAGCAGCATATGGAAATGGAATAAGTATTGCTGGCAAACCAACTATTCCAAGCTCGGTTACTGTAAGAGCACCACTTCTGCAAACTGCCAAATCAGCTGCTGCCATTACTTCTTCCATATTATATATGTATTCTTTTATTTGTACATTAGGGTTTTTTACATTTATTTTTGAAATTATTTCGTTATAATTTTTAGGACCTGTAGCATAAATCAATTCATATTCTTCAATTTCTGTAGTGTTTATAAATTCTATCATTACTTCATTTATTCTTTTCGCACCTTGGCTGCCACCAAACACTAAAACCATTGGCTTTACAGAACCTATTTTGTTTTTGGCTTCATTTTTAGTTAGCGTATCTTTTAATTTTGTTGGATTACCTGTATATATCGCATCTTTAGCTTTGGGAATTTCTTTTAAAGCAGCTTCGAATCCTACTGCAACTTTATCAACTCTTGATGCTAACATTTTGGTTGTTTTGCCTGGCAAAGCATTACTTTCATGTATAAGTGTCGGTATATTACATTTTAACGCTGCCATCATTGCTGGTGCTGTAACATATCCTCCAGTTCCCACAACTAAATCTATTTTTTCTTTTTTTATTATATTTTTTACATCTTCAATACCCTTTAAAAGTTCTGCAAATACTTTTATATTTTTTATAATGCTATTTTTCTTTAAACCTCTTGCGTGTATATATTCTATTTTAAAACCAGCTTTTGGAATCAAGTCAACTTCCATTCCTCGTTCTGTACCAACAAATAAAATTTCATGTCCCTCTTCTTTTAGTCTATTGGCTATCGCAATTCCCGGTGTTATATGTCCACCAGTTCCTCCAGCAGCTACCAAAACTTTCATTTTGCATCCCTCCACTATTTATATTATGACCAAAAAAATTTTCTGTGTCAATGAAAGAAAGTGGCTTTATCATAAGAAAAAACGACTGTAACTTTAAACAGTCGCTTTAAACTTTTATTTCTTTTTTGTTGCTTTTCTGGTTGTAGATTTTTTGGTAGTTGTCTTCTTAGTAGTTGTTTTCTTCTTTTCTACTTTACTCAAATCAGCACGCTTTATAACGCCTTCTTTATTTGGTCCATTCCATGCAAGGAATTTGCATGGCGAATTTTCTGTATTATCATTGTTAGCACAAATATAATATCTCTTTCCTCTTTTACTTCTTTTTATTAAAATATCTCCTCCACAATCTGGACAAGGTATATCTAATTTGTTAACAATCGGCATAATATTTCTACATTCTGGGAAACCTGGACATGCCATAAATTTACCATATTTGCCTATTTTTATTACCATCATTCTTCCACATTTATCACAAGGAATATCTGTAACTTCATCTTTGATAACGATCTTCTCCATTTCCTTTTCGACAACTGCTAAGTTTTCACTAAAAGGTCCATAAAATTCAGATATTATCTTTTTCCATTCAACATTTCCTTCTGCAACTTCATCTAGTTGCTCTTCCATATTGGCTGTAAATTCAACATTAACTATGTCTTTAAAATATTCTTTCATTACAGAATTTACTATTTTACCAAGTTCTGTTGGTTCTAAAACTTTCTTTTGACGTTCAATATATTTTCTATCAATAATTGTTGTTATTGTTGGAGCATATGTACTTGGTCTACCAATTTCTTTTTCTTCTAACGCTTTTACTAAACTTGCTTCTGTATATCTTGCTGGTGGTTCTGTAAAATGTTGAAGTGGTTCTAATGAATTTAATTTTAATTTTTGTCCAACTTTAAGTTCTGGAAGTACTACATCTTTTTCTTCAAGTTCTTCGTCATTTCCCTCAACGTATAAACTCATAAAACCTGGGAATCTAATTTTGCTTCCATTGGTTCTAAACAAATATTCTCCAGCCTTGATATCAACAGACATTGTATCATATATTGCAGAGGCCATTTGCGATGCAAGCAATCTATCATATATAAGTTTATATAATTTATATTGTTCTGAAGGATATTTTTCCTTTACATCATCAGGAAGCATATCTAAATGTGTTGGTCTGATTGCTTCATGTGCATCTTGTGCATCTTTTTTTGTTTTATAGAATCTATTTTCATAATATCTTTCACCATAACGATTTTCAATTTGCTCTTTTGCCATTGCACGTGCTTCATTTGAAATTCTAGTTGAATCAGTTCTCATGTATGTAATTAGTCCATTTTCGTATAATGTTTGTGCAATTGACATTGTTCGCTTAATTTGGAAACCAAGCTTTCTTGATGCTTCTTGTTGTAATGTGCTTGTTGTAAATGGTGGTGCTGGATTTCTCTTTTTTTCTCCTGTTTTTATTGCATCTACGACGTAATCTTTATCTTCAAGATTTTTTAATATTTCTTGCATTTGTGCTTCTGAAGTAATTTCTATTTTTTCACTGTCATTGCCATAAAACTTTGAAAGTATATTTTTTTTGCTTTTTGTATCTTTCAAATTTGCATCTAATGTCCAATATTCTTGTGGAATGAAGTTTTCTATTTCTTCTTCTCTATCTACGATCATTCTCACTGCAACTGATTGAACACGTCCTGCAGATAATCCTTTTTTTACTTTTTTCCAAAGTAATGGACTTATTTTATATCCAACGATTCTGTCAAGCACTCTTCTTGCTTGTTGAGCATCGATTAAATTTTTATCTAATTTTCTAGGTTCTTTTATAGCATTCTTTATTCCTGTAGTTGTTATTTCATTAAATGCAATTCTACATTCTGAGTCAGTATCAATTCCTAGTATATATGCTAAATGCCAAGCTATAGCTTCTCCCTCACGGTCAGGGTCAGTTGCTAGGAATACTTTTTTAGCATTCTTTGCTTCTGTTTTTAGTTTCTTTATAAGTTCTGCTTTTCCCCTGATATTTATATACTTTGGCTCAAAATTATTTTCTGTATCTATTCCTAGTTGCGACTTTGGCAAGTCTCTTATATGTCCCATTGAAGCTTCAACTTTATATTTAGATCCTAAAATCTTTTTTATTGTAGTAGCTTTTGCTGGGGACTCAACTATAACTAAATAATCAGCCATATTTTTCTCCTTTTATTCTTTAATCTTTTTATTTCAAATTATACCTAAAGTATTATAACTATTCTTTATTAAATATGCAAGTGCAAGAAATTAGGGTATTTCTTCAATACCCTTGTTTTGCGTTATATTAAATCTTCTACTATATCTTTCAAATGCTCAGGCAATACTTGATTTTTCTTTAATGAGTGTACTAATCTCACTGCCTGTTTTCTATCTATTGTTATATCTTTTACTAAATTTTGTTCATATATGTCTTCAATATTTTCCTTATAACTTTCTATCTTTATTCCATATGTTTTCGTTTCTAAATTTAATTCTGTATATATTTTTTCTTCTTCTAAAATGTAATATTTGACTTTCATTTTTTCGTTAGGTGATATTTCTAAATTTTCATCACCTATACAGTCTTCTGTCATTTTTTTCACCCCTTTTTCTTTCGTACCTATTATCGATTATAAGTATTTGTTATACGGGGTTTCAAGTTTTTTACGTCGCAAAAACTGACACGTGTCGCATTTTTTTCTTCTCAATTCAGTATTTTAGCTAATCGCCAATTCTTTTTCTGATAAAATATGTTATAAAAAATATTACGCTTGATATTAAAACTATTGTTGGTCCTGTTGCTATTCCTAAATAATACGATGATACAAGACCTACTATTCCTGAAAAAATAGCAAACACAATTGAATATATATGATATTGTTTTAAATTGTTAGCTACATTTCTACTCGCTGCCGCCGGTAAAATCAACATTGAGTTTATTATTAAAATTCCTACCCATCTAATTGATATCATTACGATTGCTGCCACCAACACAATAAATAAATTTTCTACCAATGTGTTTTTTATTCCTTTACTTCTTGCTAATGATGGATTTAAACTTATTGCATATAGTTTGTTTGAAAACACAATCCAAAATATTATTACGAAAATTGCAATTATAAGTAGTGCAAAAATTTCTGATGGTACAATACTTAAAATATCACCAATTAAGTAATTAGAAAATTTTGAAAAATTTCCATTCTTAGATAAGATTACAAGTCCTATTGCTAAAGCTGTTGATGAAAATACACTTATTATTGTATCGCGTGAGGTAATTTTTAAATCTTTTATTTTATTTAATAACAATGCAAAAAGAATTCCAAATGCAATCATTGATATTGTTGGATTATTTATTCCTAATAAAGCTCCTATTGCTATACCTGTTAATGCTGAATGTCCTAATGCATCTGAAAAGAATGCCATTTTGTTGTTTACTATTACCGTTCCTACCAATCCAAAAAGTGGCGTCATTATTAAAATTGCTAATAGTGCATTTCTCATAAATTCATATTCTAACATTATACTTCACCAAATCTTTCTATAAATTCTTTAGAACTTAGCACTTCTTCTGGCTTTCCTTTTGCTATAATTGTTTTGTCTAGTAAAATAACTTTATCTGCATATTTTTTTACATAGTCAAAATCATGTGAAACTAGTATAATGGCTAAGTCATGATTTTCTTTTAAGTCTGCTATTGCTTTATAAAACTGTTCTTTTCCATTTCTATCAATTCCTGAAACAGGTTCATCTAATAGTAACAAATCTGGATATGGCATTGTAGCGATTGCAAGCATTACTCTTTGCAATTGTCCTCCTGATAAAGAATTTATTTTTGAATCAATTAGTTTCTCTGCACCAAATTCTTTTAAGTGTTCCTTGATTTCTTCATATTTACTTTTGCTTTTTATAGCAAAAACAGGTACATTACTCGTGTAACTAGTAATAACGTCATAAACTGTTGCAGGAGAGTTTTCTATATCCAATTTTTGTGGCACATAACCTATCTTAATTTTGTTACGTGAATTTTCTTTGTCTTTAAATAAAATTGTTCCGTTATGCTTTACTTCGCCTAATATAGCTTTTATTAAAGTTGATTTGCCTGCTCCATTTTCTCCAATTATCACTGTTAGTTTGCCACAATGTATATGAATATTAACATTTTTTAGCACTTCCTTTTTTCCAAAAGAAACGTCTATATTTCTTATTTTCGTGCAACAATATCCACATTTTTCAACCATTATTTTAACGCCTCCTTCAACACTTCTAGATTTTTTTCCATTATTTGAATATATGCATTTTTTTCAAATGTTCCACTTGTTGCCGGATCTAATTCATATACTTTTGTATCTGTTTCATTTGAAATAGTATTAGCTGCTGTTTTTGAATATTGTGGTTCTACAAAAACTGCATTCACATTATATTCTCTAACTATATCAATAATGTTTGCAACATCTCTCGCACTTGGACTTGTACCAGGCTCACGTTCTATAACAGCAAGTACATTAAGTCCAAATTCTTTTGCAAAATATTCAAACGCTTCATGAAAAGTTATAATATCTTTATTAGGCAAATTATCTAATTCATTATGCATTTTTTCACTTAATTTTTTTAATTCTGCAATGTATTGGTTAGAATTATTTTCATATTTTTCTTTATTCTTGTTATCAATTTTTATTAACTCTTGAGTTATCTTTTCTATTTGTTGTATATGTAAATCAATACTTACCCACACATGTGGATTTTCATCACCATGATTATGTTCATGACCGTGTTCATGTTCATCTTCATGTTCATCATTTTCTTCATGTTCATGCTCTAGCAAATTACTTTCTAGAATTTCTTCGCTTGCATTTACTATTTTCATTTTGGGATATGCGCTAATTGCCTTATCTAGAAAAGATTCCATTCCTCCACCATTGATTACGAATACATCTGCATCTTCTAAAGTCATCATATCTTTTACTGTAAGTTGATAATCATGTAAGCAACCAACTTCAGGACTTGCAAGGCATTCTAAAGTTACATCTTCAACGCCATCTATAATGTTTGCAGTTGCTATATACATTGGATAAAAAGATGTTACAATATTTAAACTTTCATCTTTTACATTGTCTTTAATTTTTGTAGTATTGGTACAACCCGATAACAAAAGTACTATGCAGCTACATATTATTATCATCATATACTTTATATTTTTCAAAGTCACTCCAACCTTTCTTTAAAAGTTATTTGCATAAAATGACGGCAAATTAGTTATACACCATAAATTTGCCGTCATTCGTTAAGCCTTTATTTTAGATATTACATCTAATCTATCTTTTGCATTTAAAATTGCTGTACCTGAAACAATTACATTCGCTCCAGCAAGTTTTACTTTTTCGATATTAGTTAAATTGATTCCACCATCAACTTCTATATCTATATCACTTCTTAGTTCACGTATTTTAGTTACTTTTTCTAAACATTCTTCCATCATTTCTTGTCCACCAAAACCTGGTTCAACAAGCATTATCAAGACCATATCTATATTATCTAGGTATGGTAACACTTCTTCAATTGAAGTGTTAGGTTTTACTGCTATTCCAACACGTATTTCGCGTTCGTGTAAATTATCTATTATTCTAAACGCTGTTTCTTGATCAACTGTTTCTATATGAAAAGTTATCGTATTTGAAATAGAAAAGTCTTCAATATAATCTTCTGGATTTTCTACCATTAAATGTGTATCTAATGGCAAATCACATCCATCATGTGCTTCTTCTAACATTGTCGTTCCTGATGTTCTATTAGGTACAAATTCACCATCCATAACATCAATATGTATAAAATCTGCTCCTGCCTTTTCTAAAGATGAAACTTCATTTTTTATATTTTCTGTATTCACAGAAAGAATGGAGGGGGCAACCTTTACCATTTCTTTTCTCCTTTCAATTTTTCATAAAGCTGTACATATCTTTCATATCTGCCTTTATCTATCTTTCTTTTTTGAACAGCTTTCTTTATTCCACAATTCACTTCTTTAATATGTGCACATGAACGAAATTCACAATCACACACATAAGGTTTGAATTCTATAAAATAATCTTCTAGTTCTTTATATGTAATTCCGTCGATATCAAAAGAAGAAAAACCTGGTGTATCAGCAATGAAACTATTACTTGCAAACTCATAAAGTTCCACATGCTTTGTTGTATGTTTTCCTTTTTTTAATTTTTCAGAAGTTTCACCTTCTAATGCAACTTCTTCATTAAAAATATTATTGGTAAGTGCTGATTTCCCAACACCTGAATTTCCACTAAAAGCTGTAATCTTATTGTTTATAATTCTTGCAATCTTATCTATTCCAATACCGTTCTTAGCTGTTGTTGTTATTACTTGATAACCTATATTTTGATAAGTTTCTATAATGGCTGAGTAATCTGCATCTAAATCAATTTTATTTATACAGATTATAGGTTCAACACCATTTTTTTCAGCCATTACAATTTGTTTATCAAGTAACATTAAATCAGGTGTCGGATTAGTACTTGCAACCACAATTATCATTTGATCAATATTTGCAATAGGAGGTCTAACAAATTCATTTTTCCTTGGATAAATTTTTGTTATAACTTTTTCCTCTTCATTAACTTCTACATAATCACCTACTAAAATTTGAGTTTTCTTAAATTTCAGTAATCCTTTTGCTATACATTCAATTGTACTATCTTCTATTTTTACAAAATATGAATTAGTTTGAACTTTAATAACAATACCTTTCATAAATACCCCTTATCCAATTCTTACTACTTATAGTGCCATTTCAGAAACAACAGAATCATCAATATAAATTTTTACCATCGCATTTTTTACATCTGTTACATATACTTCTATTTTTCCATCATCTCTTGTATGGAAAGCTTCGTACTCGATTCTCTTGCCTATTGTATTTCCTTCAAGTACAACTTTTACATTGAATTTATCTCTTGTACCTGCTGTTGTTAAATCGATTACAACTCTTCTCTTACCCACATTAGTTGTTGGTTCATCATCATCATCTTTTTTATTGTCTGTTGGTTTATCGTTATCACCACTCTTATTTTCCTCGATTGGTTCATCTGATAATCTATTTACTATTATAACAACTTCTGCAAGTTCTGTTTGATATTCGTTTTCTTCTGGAGTTTGAGTTAATACTATTCCATCTGTTTTTGTTGGACTCTTAATATATTCAACTCTTGCCAATAAGTTTGAAGCATTTAATAAATCTCTTGCTTCTTGTTCTGTTTTGCCAACAAGAGCAGGAACTACTACAAGACCAGTATCTCCTGATGCAGGACCTTTACTAATATATACTTTTACTTCTGTTCCTTTTGCAACTTTATCATTTGCTTTAGGATCTTGGCGAATAATTTCTCCTGATGCTATTACATCATGAAATTCATATTCTTCAACGTATATCAAATCTCCATTTTGCTCAATTTGCATTTTAGCAGCAAGAGTAGATGAATATTGAGATACATCTGGTACAAGAACTTTTTCTCCACCTTGGCTCAATTTTACCTTTACCGAATCTCCTTTTTTCAATTCAAACCCAGCTTTACGTTCTTGATAAGCAACATATCCTTCTAGTGGATATTCATCACTTGACATATAGCCTATAACTTCCATTGTTAATCCGATGTCTTCCAACATTTTCTCTGCTTCTTCTTTGCTATATCCTTCTATGTTAATCATTTCAACGTTCGGATTACTTCCTAATATTTTTTTACTTATTGCGCCACCAAGGAAAATGCAACCTAAGAACAATACTACTGCTAGTGCTATAAATAAAAATAATCTAACTAATGCTTGCTTTTTACTTACACGTTTTTTTCTTCCCATCTCTTCATCTTCCTGTTCTACATTATTTTTTATATTTTCAATTTCTTCATCTTTTGTAGGTTTTACTCCAACTACTGGAATTCTTTGTGTTGGGAATTCTGCACTTGAGTTATTTGTAGGTTTTACAACTACTTCATTTGGATTTTTTAATACTTTTGTCAAATCGCTATAAAAAGCATCTGCTGTTGCATAACGATTTGAAATTTCTTTTTCCATAGCTTTTAAAATTATTGAATTCAAAGCATCTGGTATTTCTGGATTTAGTTCTTTTGGTTCAATTGGTTTTTCTTGTAAATGTTTCAATGCAACTGAAACTGGTGTTTCTGCATTAAATGGTAGTTTTCCTGTAGTCATTTCATATAGCACAACTCCTAGAGAATATATATCTGATTTTTCATCTGTATATCCACCTCTCGCATGTTCTGGTGAGAAGTAATGCACAGAACCAATCGTACTGCCAAAAGCATTGATTGTTGAATTTGATACTGCTTTAGCTATACCAAAGTCTGTTACTTTTGCTATTCCTTCTTTTGTTATCATTATATTATGTGGTTTTATATCTCTATGTACAATATGATTTTTATGAGCTTGACTCAAGCCAGATGCTATTTGTGCTGCTATTTTCACTGCATCTCGCCATGGCAATCTACCTTTTTCTGTTATAATTTCCTTTAAAGTTTTTCCTTCTATTAGTTCCATAACTATATAGTGCATTGAGTCTTCTTCTCCGACATCAAATATTGACACAATATTTTGATGTGACAAGCTTGCTGCTGATTGAGCTTCAATTTGAAAACGCTTTATAAACTCAGCATCATTAGCAAACTCATCTTTTAATATTTTTACAGCAACATTTCTATTTAGCACTTTGCATTTTGCTTTATAAACTGTTGCCATTCCTCCCGAACCTATTTTTTCAATTATTTCATACCTGTTTCCTAGAATTTTACCTACCATTTCCATATTTTAATTTAACCTCCACTAATCATTAAAAACTAGTATTACACTTATATTATCATAGCCTCCATTATCTTTTGAATGACTAATTAAGTTATTACATGTATCTTTCAAATCGCTTTTGCCTTCTGAAACCATGTTATAGATTTCATCTTTGCTAAGCATGTTTGTTAAGCCATCTGAACACAATAATAATATATCATCTTTTACAAAACCTTTTACCATGATATCCGGCTCAACATCTGGTTCACAACCAAGTACCTTTAATAATATATTTTTTTGTGGATGATTTTCTGCTTCTTCTTTAGTTATAGTCTTGCTATTTAAAAGTTCTTGAACGTACGAATGATCTTTCGTCAATTGTCTCATTATGTGTTTCCTAATTCTATAAATTCTACTATCTCCGATGTGACCTATATAAATTTTATTTCTAATTACTAAAGCAACGCTAATTGTTGTTCCCATGCCTTCGTACTCTGGGTTTGTCTTTGCCTTATTATACACATAATTATTAGCATCAATAATTGCTTTTCTTAATAAAGCTTCAATTTTTTCTCTATCATACTGCGTATTTTCAATCTCATCATAAATTACATTTTTTACGTATTCAATTGCCATTTGACTTGCTACGCCACCAGCGTTAGCTCCTCCCATGCCATCTGCTATAATAAATAATTTTAGCTCATTTTTTTCACTTGGAACTTCTATCCTATCTTGGTTTTCTTTTCGGTGCATTCCTATATCTGTCATACCATAATATTGCATAAAATCATCTCACCTCCTAGTCAAACATTAGTATGTGTTAATTTTACGAATTTAGTAACTTCTACTATATGTTTATACACAGAATTATTATACTATATTACATAGAAAATAGTCTAGTATCATTTTTGCTTAGTCTGTTCATCTCTAACTAGCTGACCACAAGCTGCTGAAATATCTGAACCAAGCTCTCTTCGAATAGTCGCTACAATTCCCTTATCATTAAGTAAATCTCTAAACGCCATCATTTTTTCTACACTACATTTTTCATATTTACCATCTTTTATTTTATTTACAGGAATTAAATTAACATGACATAGCATTCCGTGTAATAGCTTAGCTAAGTGTAAAGCATCTTCTTTACTGTCATTTACACCATCTACTAAAGCATATTCAAAGGTTATTCTTCTATTCGTTTTATCTATATATTTCTTGCAAGCATCTACTACTTGTGAAATATTATACTTTTTATTTATAGGCATCATATCACTGCGTACTTCATCTTTACTGCTATGTAATGAAATACACAAATTGCACTGAATATTTTCGTTTGAAAATTTTTCAATTCCGTCTATAAGCCCACATGTAGAAATACTTATATGTCTGGCACCGATATTTAATCCTTTAGGATCATTGATTAGTCTTACCGCTTTCATTACATTATCGTAATTATCAAAAGGTTCTCCTATTCCCATAAAAACGATATTTGATATTTTTTCTCCTGAATGTTCTTCCATTTTTAAAATTTGTCCTACTATTTCACCAGGAGTTAAGTTTCTAATAAATCCAATTCTAGCAGAAGCACAAAAGTTGCATCCCATTTTGCAACCTATTTGATTTGATACGCAAGCAGTGTAGCCATATTTATATTTCATAAGTACGCTTTCAATTTTGTGTTCATCTGTAAGCTTAAATAAATATTTTATCGTGCCATCTTTTGATTTTTGAAAATTATCTAGAAAAATACAATCTATTATATAATTTTCTTTTAGTTTTTCTATCAATTCTTTAGATAAATCTGTCATTTCATCAAAAGAAGTAGCACCTCGATAAATCCAAGAAAATATTTGTTTAGCTCTAAACTTTTTTTCGCCCAATCCTAGAAGTTCTTTCTCTAGTTCTTCCAAACTAAAGTCTCTTATATTCTTCATTATACTTGTCCACCTGCCTTTTACTTTCTATCAAATACTGCTATAAAAAATCCATCTGTTTCATCTACATTTGAATATAAATTTATTTTTTCAATCAATTCAAATTCCTTATGCTTTTTCAAAAATTTTTCAACTTGTTCTTCATTTTCTTGCTTTAGAATTGTACAAGTGCTATACACTAGACGACCACCAATCCTTACATATTCAGCACAAGTATCCAAAATTCTTTCCTGTACAGGAAGTAGTTCTTCTAAGTCTTCTGGCATTCTTGTCCATTTTATATCTGGTTTCTTACGAATTACTCCAAGTCCACTGCAAGGTACATCTACCAAAACTCTGTCATATTTTCCGTTTAAACCTGTTGAATATTCCATTGCATCTTTTTGCGATGCACTAATTATAGTAATTCCAAGTTTTCTAGCTGCATCTTGCACAAGTTTTACTCTGTGTTCATGAACATCCCAAGCATCAACTTTGCCTTCATTTTTCATAAGCTCTGCTAAGTATGTAGTTTTTCCTCCTGGTGCACTACAAGCATCTAATACTCTGTCACCTGGTTTAGGATCTAATTTCAAGCAAGCAAGCTGGGCCGCCTCATCTTGAACGCTATAAAGCCCTGTTCCAAAATCACATAATTTTCTAACTTTAACGCTATCTTTAAGTTTTCCTTTTTTGCAATCTACATTTTTTAAAGATAACAATTTAAAAAGTTCATCTCGAGTTGTTTTTAATGTATTAGCTCTTAATGTTATATCTGGAGTAATATTGTTAGCATTTAAAAGTTCTGTGGCAAATTTCTTGTCATACTGCTTTAAAATTTCTTGTACCATCCACATTGGATGCGAAGTTATAACAGAAATCAGTTCTTCTTCGGTCATTTCAGGCTTTGCCCACAAGTATTCCATTAACTTTTCCATTTCGTTCTTGTCAATTTTTCTAAGTATTGCATTAACAAATCTTGCAGATGCATCATGACCATACTTTTTAGCAAGATTTACACTTTCATTTACAGCGGCACTTTCAGGAATCTTATCTAAAAATACAATTTGATAAATTCCAATTCGCATAATATTTAAAATCCAAGGAGAAATCTTTTTTAGACGTATACTTGAATATCTTTTTATAATTTCGTCTAGCGTAATTTTCCAAGTCAATACACCATAAACAATCTCCGATGCTAATGCTTTATCTACACTACTCAAATCTGACTTATTTAATTCCTTATCCAATGCTACATTCGAGTAACCTTCACCAAATTCTACCTTATATAACACATTTATTGCTAATTCTCTGGCATTCATTAAAAATTTCCTTTCCGGTTTTCACCTTAACAAATTGGTTATTTTTCTTTAGTAATTTTCTGTATATGCAAACAAAGAATGTTCCCCAAATATAAAATTTGAAGAGCATTCATTTGTTTTTCTTTTAATATTTTAAATCTTTTGGTCTTTCTTCTGTCATTCTGAAGTAATACATAATAGCGTCAACAATTCTATCACACGCATTACCGTCGCCATATGGATTCATTGCTCTGCTCATCTTTTTGTATTCTTCTTCATCATTTAAGAGTTTCATTGCTTCATTTACTATTGTTTCTTTATTAGTTCCAACTATTTTTACAGTACCAGCTGCAACTGCTTCTGGTCTTTCTGTTTCGCCTCTTAAAACTAATACTGGTTTACCTAAAGATGGTGCTTCTTCTTGAATTCCACCTGAATCTGTTAAAACCATATATGATCTATTTATTAAGTTATGTGTTGTGATTACATCCAGTGGTTCTATCAAGTGAACATTTTTTACTTCACCCAATATTTTTGTTGCAACATCTTGAACTGCTGGATTTAAGTGAACTGGATATACAACTTCTATATCTTTATTTTTCTTTGCTATTTCTTTTACAGCATTACAAATATTTTGAAGTGGCTCACCTAAGTTTTCTCTTCTATGTGCAGTCATAAAAATAACTTTTTTATTAAAATCTATTTTTGATAAAACAGGATGTGTAAATTTATATTCATCACTTACAGTTGTTTTTAAAGCATCTATTACTGTATTACCTGTTACATATATTAAGCTTTCATCTACAAGTTCACGAACAAGGTTTGCTTTATTGTTATCTGTTGGTGCAAAATAGATATCTGCAAGATTTGTTACAAGTTGTCTATTCATTTCTTCTGGATATGGAGAATATTTATCATATGTTCTAAGTCCTGCTTCTACATGACCAACTTTTGTTTTTGTATAAAATGATGCAAGTGCTGCTGAGAAAGTTGTTGATGTATCGCCATGTACAAGTACTATATCTGGTTTTTCTATTTGTAATACTTCATACAATTTTGATAAAATGTCCGATGTTATATGGGCTAATGTTTGCTTATCTTTCATGATATTCAAGTCATATTCTGCTTTAATTTTAAAAGCATTCATTACTTGATCAAGCATTTGTCTATGTTGAGCTGTTAAACAAACTACAGTCTCAATATTTTCTCTTTCTCTTAATTTAAGTATTAGTGGACACATTTTTATTGCTTCTGGTCTTGTTCCAAACACAACCATTACTTTTATTTTTTCTTTCTTGTCTGGATTTCTCTTATCTACAACTACTGTGTTTCTTCTTTTTCCACCAGCAATATATACAATTATATCATTAACACTTCTAGAACCGATTACTGAAAGAATTGCTAATATAGCAAGTAATATCAATACTTTCCACAAATTACTTTCTAAAATTATAACAGCAAGTATTCCAAGTAATGCTGTAACTCCATATAAAACAAGAACTGCTTGTTTTTGTGAAAGACCTGCATCTATCAATCTATGATGAATATGTCCTCTGTCTGCTTGCATTATCGATTGATGTCTTAAAATTCTTCTTGCCATTGCAAATAATGTATCAAAAATAGGAAGTCCTAATATTACTACTGGAACAATTATAGTCATCAATGCATACGTTTTTGCCATTCCCAACATTGAAACTGTTGCTAATATGAATCCTAAGAAATTAGAACCCATATCTCCCATAAAAGTTTTGGCTGGATTAAAGTTAAATGGTAAAAATCCCATTAAGCCACCCAAAAGTGCAACTGTCATAAGTATTGGTAATTCACCTGCACCATTTAATATGAATACAACTGTCAAAGATAATGCTGCAATTGCAGAAACGCCACTAGCTAAGCCATCTAATCCATCAATTAAGTTTAATGCATTTGTAACACCAATTATCCAAAAGAATGTTACAATTACTGATAAAACGTCATTTAAGCCATACAATGTTATGAACGGAATATTTATATAACAAATTCTAAGTCCACTTACTATTACCAAAACAGCAGCTATCACTTGTCCTAGTAATTTTGTCAATGGTTTTATGTGATACACATCATCTATAAATCCAACTACTGCCACTACTGCAAGTCCTATAAAAACTCCCCACAAATTTACCGTGCTTGTAATTGTCGTTGTTGTTGCTAACGTATAAATTATTGCTACAAAAAAACCTACTATGAATGAAAGTCCACCTAATCTAGGCATTGCTTTTTCGTGTATTTTTCTTTCATCTTTAGGTTCATCAATTGCCCCCACCTTATGAGCTAACTTGATTGATAGCGGTGTTACTATTGCCGAAGTAATCGCAGCAAGAACAAACGCTATTAACATTTCTATAACCATTGTTTTTACTTCCTTTCAATTTCATATTTTTCAACAATTTTTAATCTTTCATTATATATTCCGTCTAAAAATTGTGAATTTTTCCATAATTCAATGATTTTTATTGCTTCTTCTAAATCTATATAATCAGCTCCTAAAGCAATTATATTGGCATTGTTATGTTCTTTTGCAGATTTTGCTGTTTCTAAGTTGTAGCAAAGAGCACACTTTACGCCTTTTACTTTATTAGCTGCAATTGTCATTCCTATTCCAGAACGGCATATTAAAATTCCTTTTTCTACTTCACCTTTTGCAACTGCTTCTGCAAGTGCAATTGCAACCTTTGGTTCATCTAAGCCTCTTATATCATTATATGCACCAAAATCTTTAAGTTCATCATTATAATATTTACGTATTTCTTCTTTTAATTTAAAACCACCATGATCAGAACCAATAGCTATCATTTGTATTCCTCCTATTCTTAGGCAATAGTATTTTTAACTTTTTCTAATAATAAATCCATTAGATTGTTTAACTCGTTTGCTATACTTTTATACATCATTATATCCCCACCATAAGGATCTCGTACATCGCCTTCTTGTCCAAGATATTGTTTTAATGACGTAACTACCGAAATCGAATCTTCATCAATATTATGCAAATTGGCTTGTAAATATGTTGCCATCATTTCTTCCATACATAAAATAATATCTGATTCCATAATCAAATCTATATCAATTATTTGAGGTTTATGATGTGACATATCAATTTTATAGTCTTCAGCTAGCACTTGAATCGCTAGGGGTGAAGGCTTTGCATAATCTCCATCAACAAATATTCCCGCAGATTTAACATCAATTCTGTCTTGTAAATTTTCTTTTTTTATTTTATCTTTCATTAAATATTCTGCCATTGGACTTCTGCAAGTGTTGCCTGTACAAATAAATAAAATTTTTAGCAATCAAAATCACCTCAAATACATACTCCCCTAATTATACAACAAATTTAAATTTTTTCAATATGATGTTGAAATTTGTAAATTTATGGAATGTATATTTAAAATGTAGTTGTCAACGTTTGATTAAAATGTTAGTATTATTATTGAACAAGGAGGAGTTTTTTATGAATAAAGTTAGTGTTTTAGGTGTAAATTTTGATAATGTTAACATGGATGAAGCTATTGAAAAATGCAAACTTTTCTTAAGTGGAGATAAAGGCAATTTGATTGTTACTCCTAATCCTGAAATTGTTATGAGAGCTAAAGATAATCCCGAATTTAAAGAAATAATAAATAATGCTGCTTTAGTTATTCCTGATGGCATAGGAATTATTAAAGCTGGTAAAATCTTAGGGACACCTTTAAAAGAACGTGTAGCAGGATATGATTTGGTTTGCAATTTGTTTGAAGAATATAAAGACGGCTCTGCTTCATTTTATTTTTGGGGAAGCAAACCTGGCGTTGCCGACAAAGCAATGGAAAAAATTAAAGAAAAATATCCAAACTTAAATGTTGTTGGAGCTCATACAGGATATTTTTCTCCAGAAGAAGAAGAAACAATTATAGAAGAGATTAAGTCATTAAAGCCAGATATATTGCTAGTTGGCCTTGGTGCTCCAAAGCAAGAAATTACAATAAACAAATATATAAATGACAATATTTTTAAAATAGGAATTGGATGTGGCGGTAGCATCGATGTTATCGCAGGAGAAGTAAAACGAGCTCCTAAAATATTTATAAAATTACATTTAGAATGGTTTTATAGACTATTAAAGCAACCAACTCGTTTAAAAAGAATGATGGTTTTACCAAAATTCGTAAGAGAAGTTAAAAAATCGAAAAAGGGTTAAAACATACGCAGAGCTATGATTCATGAATCATAGCTCTTTTAATATTAAAATATTGCGTTTATCATCGCACATATTAAAATTCCAAAAATCGTTGGTAAAACTATTGATACAATTGTCCATTTTATACTTTTTGTTTCTTTATAAATTGTTAAACATGTCGTTGAACATGGCCAATGCAGTAAAGTAAACATTATCATGCATATTGCTGTTTTCACGGTCCAACCGTTCATAATTAGTACATCTCTTAGTTGAATTAAATTATTAGCTTCCATTAGTTCAGTCGAATTCATGTATATCATTAAAGCTATCGGAAGTACTATTTCATTTGCTGGAAAGCCTAGTATAAATGCAGTTAAAATTACGCCATCAAGTCCTATCGCTCTCCCTAACGGTTCCATTAGATCTACAATATAAGTTATAAATTCAAGACCATTTATATTCACATTACTTAATAACCATATCAATATTCCTGTTGGAAATGCTACAATTATAGCTCTCCAAAGCACTTGGAATGTTTTATCAAAAACAGAACGTATTATTACACTTCCCCATTTTGGAGTTCTATATGGCGGAAGTTCTAGCGTAAAAGATGATGTTTCACCTCGTAATATTGTTTTAGATAAAATTTTAGATGCAATAAAAGTAATAAGTATACTAAATAATATTATTCCTATAAACATCATAAGTCCCACAATTGTTGAAAATGCTCCACTTTGCGTACCTATTAAAAATATGGATATTAAAGATATTAACGTTGGGAATCTTCCATTGCACGGCACAAAATTATTTGTAATTATTGCTATAAGTCTATCTCGAGGCGAATCAATTATTCGTGTTCCTGCTATTCCACAAGCATTACATCCAAATCCCATGCACATCGTAAGTGCTTGCTTACCACAAGCATTGCATTTATGAAAAATATTATCTAGATTAAATGCTATTCTTGGAAGTACACCTAAATCTTCTAAAAGTGTAAAAAGAGGAAAAAATATTGCCATTGGTGGTAACATTACGGCAACAACCCATGATAACACTTTGTAACCACCATCTAATAATATATTTTTAAATATTTCCGGAATTTTCACATAAGTAAGAAATTCATTTAAAATAGCTCCTATTCTTTCAAAAAAAGTAAAAAGTATTTGTGATGGATAATTAGCTCCAACTATTGTTATCCAAAATATAATGCCTAATAAAATAATCATTATCGGGATTCCCGTTATTTTATTGGTGAGTATCTTATCTATTTTTAAATCTTTTTTATGATATTCGTTATCTTTAAAACAAACTACTTTTTTCGCTATTTCTTCAGCTTTTTTTATGTATTCGATTGATTTTTCTTTCATTTTATTTTCAAATTTTTTGTCACATTTTGTACATAAGATAGAATTTTTTTGGATTTTATTGCTTTTTGAAACTTCATATATCGCATATAGAATATTTTCTAATCCACTTTTATCTCTTGCACAAATTGGAATTACAGGGACGTTTAATAACAAAGACATTTGTTCATAATCGATTTCTATATGTTTCTTTTTAGCTTCATCTATTAAATTTACTGCAACAATAACGTTCTGAGTAACATCTAAAATTTGTAATACTAAATTTAAATTTCTTTCTAAGCATACTGCATCACATACAATTAAAATAGCATCATATTTTTCGTAACACACAAATTCTTTTGTGACTTCTTCTTCCTTTGAACGAGAAAGAAGTGAATAAGTTCCCGGCAAATCTATTATTTCATACATTTCATTATTATATTGAATTTTTCCTTTTGCTATATCAACTGTTTTGCCAGGCCAATTTCCTGTATGCTGATTAAGACCTGTAATTGCGTTGAAGACCGTACTTTTGCCAACGTTAGGATTACCAACAAGACCAATTTTCATATATTCTTGGCTCATCTATTTCTCCTCCTTTATGACAACATCTATTGAAGTTGCATCTTCATTACGTATAGCAATAATCGCACCTTTAATTCGATATGCTTTCGGATTATTCCATGGACTTTTTAAAACACATTCAATGGTAGAACCTTCAACTATTCCGATATCTAAAAATCGTTGGTACAAATCGGATTTTTTATCAACATTTTCAATTGTAGCAAGCTGACCAATCTTTAATGAATTAAGTTTCATTTTTTCACACCCTCAATAATCTCTTTTATAAAATTATATGATGAGTTGACTCAACGGTTACAAAAAAGGATTAAGACAGATGTCTTAATCCTTCTATGTTTTTGCTTATTTACTTACGCATTACATTTTCTGCGTATTTTTTTAGTTTCTCATTTACTAGATAGTTAACTGTTCCTACTGTGTATTCACCATTTTTGTTTTTCTTTCCTGCAGGAACTCCTGTCAAAAGCTCAATTCCGTCATCTATAGTTTTTACCGCATATATGTGGAATTGACCATCTTTAACTGCTTGAATTACTTCATCATTCAAGTTTAAGTTTTTAATATTTTGATAAGGAATCATAACACCTTGCTCTCCTGTTAGACCTCTTAACTTACAGATGTTGAAAAATCCCTCTATTTTATCTGTTACTCCACCTATTGGTTGAATTTCACCTTTTTGGTTTACTGAGCCTGTTACTGCAATATTTTGTTTAATTGGTAACTCAGACAAACTTGATAGTAATGCATATAATTCCGTACTTGATGCACTATCTCCATCTACGCCATTATACATTTGTTCAAAACATAAGCTTGCCGATAATGCAAGTGGTCTATCTTGTGCAAATTTTTCGCCCATGTATGCAGAAAGTATCATTACACCTTTTGAATGAGATGTACCACTTAGTTCAACTTCACGTTCTATATTTACTATGCCTGCTCGACCAGCATAAGTATTAGCAGTAATCTTAGCAGGTTTTCCAAATGAGTAATCGCCAATGCTCATTATTGATAAACCGTTTATTTGGCCAACTTTTTGTCCTTCTGTATCAATCATTATTGTTCCATTTTGAATCATTTCTATTAAGCGTTGATCATACTTGTTTATTCTTTCTATTCTTTCGGCAATTGCTTTTTTAACAAATACTGGTGTTACCGTTTTGGCACCGTCCATCTTTGCCCACGTACAAGCTTCACCTAAAAGTTCTGTTAAATCATTTAATTGTGTTGATAATTTATTTTGATTTTCAACCATTCTCGAACAATATTCAATAACTTCTGCAACAGCACTTGCATTAAAATGAGGTGCTTTTTCCTTTTCACAGAAATTGTGAATAAATTGAGCTATTTTAAACATATTTGAATCAGTTCTAGAAACTTCCTCATCAAATTCAACTTTCACTTTAAATAATTTTTTGAAATCTTCATCATATTCTAACAATTGATAGTAAATGCCTGCAGGTCCGATTAGAACAACCTTTATATTAACAGGAATTGGTTCTGGTTTTAGTGAAGTTATGGCTACTGTGTTCATTTGATAATCTCTTAAAGTATCTACATATATCATTTTTGTACGTAATACTCTTTTAAAAGAATCCCAAATAACAGGGTTTGTAAGCAAATCTCTAACTTGTAAAACAATGTATCCACCGTTAGCTTTATGAATCAATCCAGGTTTGATTAAAGTAAAGTCTGTTTTTAATGTACCAAAACTATTTTCATATTCAAGTTTTCCAAACAAATTATAAAATGATGTGTTTGAATCAATAATAACAGGTGCACCCTCAAGCTCTGAATTATCAACGAACAAATTAACTTGATATTTTTGCCAAGGTTTTGGTGGTTCTACTTTACCCATTGGTCCTTGAGGCTGTGGTTCTTCTATAAAATCATTCAAGTTCGCCAATATATCTTTTTGAACATTTTTCAAAAATGTTTGTATTTTAGGATATTTTTTATATTTATTTCTAAGTTCATTTATTTGAATACTTACAGCAAATAACGCAATGTTATTTTGCCATGAGTTCATTTTTTCTGTTGCCTTACGTTCTATTTCTTTTATTTTTGCCATCGTTTCTATTGTTTGTTTTTGAATATCAACTGAACGTCTTTCAAAATCATTTCTAGTTTCTTCATCTAAAGCATTAAATTCTTCCTCAGATAAAGTTTTTCCATTTACCATTGGTAAAAAATAAATTCCAGATGCTGTATTCTTTATTTCAAAGCCTTGCTTTGCAGCATCTTTATTTAATTTTTCAATCAATTTTATTTTCTTTTCTTCGATTGTTTTTTCTGCATTTGCTTTTTCTGCGTTATAGTCTTGATTATTAAAAGCTGTTTTTATTTCAACTTTCATATTCTCAACAAATTGTTTCATATCAGCTTGAAATTCTTTTCCCATTTTAGCTGGCAATGAAATGGCAACAGGTTCATTTGGCTCTGCAAAATTATATACATAACACCAATCATCCGGTGTATCTTTTTTCTTTGCAACAGTCATTAACTTATCACGTGCATAAATCGTTTTACCTATACCTGTTGGTCCTTCCAAATATAAGTTGTATCCTTTGATGTCAATATTAAGGCCAAACTCCATCGCCTTAATTCCTCTTTGTTGACCTATTGTACCTGTAAATGGTTCTAGTTCTTTAGTCGTCTTAAACTTTAAACTAGCTGGATCACAAGTTTTTTTCAATTGCGTATAAGCAAGTTCTTTAATTCTAGCCATGATTTTTTCTCCTTTGTATATCTTATTTTAACTTTTATAACTCAAGTGACATTATAATAGCATCTTCCCTCGTGTTGTCTGGATTTTTGTAGTATTCTTTTCTTACTGCTTCTTGAACAAATCCAAATTTTTTATACAATGATTGAGCTGGAAGATTGTTTTTTCTAACTTCTAAAGTCACATATGTTGTTGCATGTTCTTTGCATAGTTTGAACATGCTTTCAACAAGTTTGGTTGCTATCTTTTGTTTCCTATATTCTGAATGCACTGCTACATTGGTTATATGACATTCATCCATAACAAACCAAAGTCCAATATAACCTACTATTTTTTTATCTATTTCAGCAACTAAATAAGTTGCGAGTATATTTTTTAATTCCTCTTCAAAAGATGATATAGGCCATGGAATCGGAAAAGCTGTTTGCTCTACTTCAAACACACCATTCAAATCTTCATGCATCATCCTTCTTATACATAAATCACTCATTAAAATCCCTTCTTACTTTCCCATTTCAAATGTTCTTTCAGCCTGAGATTTTTTTAAATACATAGGATTTAACGTATCAACTTCATCGAAATCATCTTCAAGTGCTCTTTCTAAAGCTGCTTTTGCAACAGATGAAGATAATTGATTATTTAAATGAAGTGGTGCAAAAAATGCATTTCCATCAAACGCATTCTTAAAATTCTCTTTGAATGAAGTCGCACCATCACCAACAAACATTATTTTTTGTTTTTTACTTTGTAATATATTGATTAGTGTATCCAAATCCTCTGTAATATAATCATCTTGCAAAACAAGTTTATCGTTTTCATATTTGAATATTCCAGCATAAACATTGTTATTTTTTGCATCTAGCACACTACAAATAATTCCATCAAAATTAGCAATATTATGAGCTAACGCTTCTAATGTTGAAACTCCAATAACTTTTTTATTTTGTGCAAGTGCAAATCCTTTTATTGTTGCGATTCCAATTCTTAAACCTGTGAATGAACCTGGACCTATGCTACACGCTAAAACATCAATTGCCTGTAAATCAATTTTAGAACTTTTGCATACTTCATCAATCATAGGCAATAACGTTTCAGAATGTGTAGTGCCAATGCTTAAATTAAAATCACAAATCACTTTTTCTTCATCAATAATTGCTACACTACAATTTTGACCAGAAGTATCTAAAGCTAATATCTTCATTTTGATGTTACCTCCTTAATCAAACTATCATACTTTGAAGACTTTGAATAAAACGAAATAATTCTCTTATTGTTATCTTCAGTATCTTTTTTAAAGTTTATTCTTAAGCAGTCTGACGGAAGGAATTCCTCAATTTTTTCTCCCCATTCAATTAAACAAATTCCATTATAAAAGAACTCGTCTCCTCCAATAGCAAGAAATTCATTTGGAGAATCTAACCTGTAAACGTCAAAATGAAAAAGTTTCAAATCAGACTTAACATCATATTCGTTTACTATCGTAAACGTCGGACTCGAAACTTCATCTTTCATATCAAAAAAATTTAACAGACCAGATACAAACAATGTTTTGCCGGCACCTAAATCTCCTGATAAAACAACCACATCACCTTTTTTTAAAAGTGGTGCAATTTTATTGCCTAACGCTAGTGTATCTTCTGTTGAATTAGAAATAACATTACACATAAAAAAACCCTTTCTGATATATTATTTCACAAATATTTTATATCAAAAGAGTTTTTCTGTAAACAAATTAAATCAATCTTTTTTCAAAATTTGGTTTGCATTTTCAAGAGTTATTATACCATATTCTACCATCTTATCTAAAACTTGTCTTTGTCTTTGCTCAGCCAAATTCAAATTTCTAGTTGGCGCATATACACTCGGTGCATTCGGAACACCTGCCAAAAGTGTACATTCATACTCATTCATATACTTAGGGTCCTTATTAAAATATGTTTTGCTAGCTTCAGAAACCGTATAACACCCTTCACCAAAATAACATGTATTCAAATATAATTCCAAAATTTCTTTTTTATCAAGTTCATTTTCTAATTTAAAAGCCATAAATAATTCAGCAATTTTTCTTTCAATCTTTTTTTCTTGTGTAAAATACGTATTCTTTGCTAATTGCTGCGTTATAGTACTACCACCCTCAACAAAACTACCAGCTTTTATATCATTCACAAAAGCTCTTGTTATCGCAAAGACATCAATTCCATTATGTGTATAGAATCTATGATCCTCAACTGCAACAACAGCTTTAATATACAATTCAGGCATATCATCTACAAAAGTATAATTTTCTTTTTCTTTTACCTGATTAGACATTTCAGTAATCGAAAGATTTGAAATAGCAGTTGTATACATTTGATATCCTGTATAAATTTCATACGAAAGAACAATAATTATCAATATAACTATCATCAAGAAAAATCTTTTTAATAATTTTAACATTTGTAAATAGTACTCCTTAAATTTATGATAAAGATATTATAGCATTTACTTTATCATCCGTCTTCATTGTAATAATATTTTCACCATTTTTATTGCAAAAATAACACTCAATTTTCTGTTTGTATTTAATTTCCTTTTTATATTCTATCAAAATATTGTCAAATTTGTTATTATCAAAAACATATTCCGGCAGCATATCAAAAGCCACATCCAAATAATTTATATTATGCATATGCTTATTAGCATCAATATCTCTTCTTTCAACGACATATTCTTTCATGTATTCATACTCATCTGGTGCAGGCTCCTTAATTTTCTCAATTTTATCAAACGAAGACTTCTCACTAAGAGGGAAATACGGCTTCAAATACTCTTCAGTAAAACGTACAGGACGTCTAGTAGCTCTGTCCATAACAAACCATTTAGAAGTTCCAATTGCAAGAAGTTCATTCTCATCATTCACAATTTCAAAATCTCTTATACAACTCACTCTATCAAACTTTTTAGGCCAAGTCCTTACAGTAATAACATCACCATATCCACATCTTTTCAAAATTTTAAATTGCCAGTTCGTTAAAGCCCATGCATTAGCAATTTCACTTACTCCAACAGGCCCTTGCCCAACACTCTTACCATGAAGACACGCAATATCCTCCATAATACTCAAAACAGCCTTCGAACTAATCAAATTATCTTTATCAACATCTTCAATTCTAACTCTATACTTCTGTTCAAAAATCATACATAATACTCCTTTCGAAGAAGCATTGTATCACAAAAACATCGAAAGCGACAACAGGGACGTCCGTTAAATGTTTCTTTTTTTACAATAAAAGTAAATTTTGAAACATTTAACGGACGTCCCTCGTGTGTCAGAGGATTATGCAGATTAGGCCGCCGCTGCCTTCGTTTATTATTTTTTCTAAGGTTTCTTGTAATTTGCATTGGGCGTCTTCGGGCATTTTGTGCAGTTTTGCTTGTAGTCCTTCGTTTACTAGTTCGTGAAGTGATTTTCCGAAGATGTTTGAGTTCCATATTTGTTTTGGATCGTCTTCAAATTCTTTCATTAAGTAGTTTATTAGTTCTTCTGATTGTTTTTCGCTTCCTACTATTGGCGATACTTCTGTTTCTATGTCTGCTCGAACTATGTGCAAGCTTGGTGCATGTGCTTTTAGCTTTACTCCAAATTTTGTCCCTTGCTTTACTATTTCTGGTTCTGCTAGTGTTAATTCTTCCATGCTCGGTGTTACTATTCCATAACCTTTTCGATTTACGTCTGCTAATGCTGCTTCTATTTTGTCGTATGATTTTTTCTTTTGTGCTAATGATGTTACGATTGAAAATAAATCTCCTTCTTCTTTTACTTCTACTCCTGACATTTGTGATAGGATTTCATAGAATAATTTTTTATCTATTTCTATACTTATTGTTGTTTTTCCTTCGCCTAATTCTATTTTTTCTATTCTTACACGGTCTATTATTTCTTCTTTTTCCATGTCTGCACCTATATTTTTTATTTGTCTTAAGTTTTTTAGTATGACAAATTTTTCTCGGACCATTTGCATTATGTTGCTTTTTAGAGGATGATTTTTTTCTAGTTCTTCAACCCATCTAGGTAGTTCTATATCTATTTCGTTGACTGGGAATTCGTAAAGAAGTCTGCTCATTATTTCATTTATATCGTTACTATCTAAAGTAGCACAATTTATTGCTAGAACTGGTGCATCATATTTTTCTTCTAATTCTTTTACTAGATTTTGTGTACTTTCTGATGATGGATTATTTGTATTTAAAATTATTATATATGGTTTGTTTTGATTTTTTAATTCTTTTGCTACTCTTTCTTCGGCAGGTATGTAATCTTCACGCGATAGTTCTGTAACACTACCATCTGTCGTAACAAGTATTCCTATCGTTGAATGTTCTTCAATTACTTTTTTGGTACCTATTTCAGCAGCTTCTTCAAAAGGAATTTGTTTTTCAAACCACGGCGTGCTTACCATTCTTGGCACATCGCCCTCGACATGCCCCAGCGCATTTTTTACAAGATATCCTACGCAATCTATCATTCTCATATTAAATTTTACATCATCCAGTTTTACTTCAATAGCTTCATTAGGTACAAATTTAGGTTCTGTTGTCATTATCATTTTTCCGTTTGAACTTTGTGGAAGTTCATCACGTGCTCTTTCTTTTTTGTAATCGTTTGTAATGTTGGGTAATACTGTTACATTCATAAAGTTTTTTATAAATGTAGATTTTCCTGTTCTTACTGGACCGACAACGCCTATATATATGTCACCATTAGTTCTTGTAGCTATGTTTTGATATATATCATAATTACTCATCAAATTCCTCCTTCTAACACATCTAATAGTTATTAAATAATATGTTCTTTTCAAAATAATATTCCTTTTGTAATAACAAAAAAATTCCCACATTTTCAAATGTGAGAATTTTCATTTTTATTTATTAAACGTTTCCTGTTACTAATTTTTGTTTTAAAGGATTGTGAATAGCATTGATTTCTTTATCTGTCATATCTGATGTGATAGTTGTATCTTTTCCATTAACCATAGTAGCTGTTCCAAGGCTTTCTGCATTTGCAAGTGATTCAAGTTTAACTTTTGATTTTTCTGCAACTTTTGCCATTTTAATAGCTTCTTTATACACATCCATTGTTTTCTTTCCTATTGTATCCCAGTTAAATTCACTAACAACTTTTTCATGTGCTTTCTTTGCCATTTGTGCACATAAATTTTCATCATATAAACATTCTAAAATAGAATCTGCTAATGAATTTGGATTTCCTGCATATGATTTCATTCCATCTATTCTATGTGAAATTATTTCATTTAATCCACCTGCATCTGATACAACTGTTGCTGCACCAGCAAGCATTCCTTCTAATGCTACTATTCCAAATGGTTCATATAAACTTGGGAATGTAGCAATATCTATTGCTTTATACATTTTTGTTATTTGAACATCATTTAGGTATCCTGTGAAATAAACTTTTTGATTTAATCCTAAGTAATTAGTTAATCCTTTTAATTCATCCAAACAAGGACCTCTACCTGCTATTACAAATTTAACATTTGGATAATTAGCTAAAATTTTTGGAGCGGCATTCAATAATACTTGAATACCTTTTTCATTTACAATTCTTCCTGCAAAGAATATTATTTTTTCATAATCAGCAGCATAATTTCTTCTGAATTCCCAATCTCTTTCCTTGCCTTCAAATTTATTTACGTTAATTCCATTTGGAACTACATGAATATTTTCAACTGGTTTTCCAAAAAGATTTTTAATTTCATTTTTCATATACATACTGTTACAAATAACTTGTGAAGCTTCATATGTTAACATCCATTCAACATCATTAACATATCCTTGTGATTGATTATGGATTCCTCTATTTCTTCCACTTTCTGTTGCATGAATTGTTGCTACCAAAGGTAGTTTATATGTTCTTTTTAGCGCACGAGCAGCATAAGCAACTAACCAATCATGAGCATGAACAACATTGAATTTTCCGTATTCTTTGATTACATCTGCTGCTTTCTCTATCATGCAAAAGTTTAATTGCATAACCCATTCAATAAGATTGTTTGCATTGATTGGATAGTTAGTTACTCTGTGCACATATACGTCACCATCTTTTTCAAATTCTTTTGTATCACCTTCTTGATAAGTTATTACATGTACTTCATGACCTTGTTTTGCAAAATTATGTGATAAGTCATGTACAACTCTTGCAATACCACCAACAATTCTTGGTGGATATTCCCATGAAAGCATCATTATTTTCATTACAAATTCCCCTTTCATTTTTCGTTTGTTTTTTGTAGCTTTATCTTTTTATGATTTTATAAAACGAATCTTCTGACTTTTATTCAAAAACATTGTATATGAAGCTAAAAAAAAAGTAAATGTTTTTTATAAAATAAGAAGAAAATAAATTTTATTTTTTTATTGTTTTTTGTCTTGCCTTTTATATTTTTTTAATATATCATTTATTAGTAGTAATTGTATATTGCATTTTTTGACTTTGCATAAGATAAATTTCTAATGAATGTTTATACCTTGCATTCATTAAGATTAAGAAGGAGGCTGTGAAGGTGTATTTACCAAAGACAGAATATTATGAATTGCCAAGTAAATATGATAAAACTATAGTGCGCCTTTTAGTTCAGTCGCCTACAAGAATGTTCGTATACTGGGAAGTTAACGGTGATACTATCAAATATTTTGAGTCAATGCAAATGGATTATTCATCTGCACGCCCAGTTTTAAAAGTAAAAAATATTACTATGAACTATTCTTACGATATTCCAATAGATCCTTTTACGAATAATTATTATATCGAAGTAAAAGATCCTGATTGTCAATATCAAGTTGAGCTTGGTAGAGTTCAAAATGATAAATTTGTAAATTTGTGTACTTCTAATACTGCTACATTCCCTCGTAATAATCCTATGTACGTTGGAGATTCAGAAGAAGTTATTTATAGAAATTATATTAAGCTCGATATGACTGATAAATTTACGGTTTACTATAACAAAAGAAGATACAATCTTGATGGTTCAAATCCTCAAGACTACACTAAACTTTCATTGTTCACACCTGACGGTTTTGCTGGTAATACAGATGGTCAAGGTAGAGTTATTAACGAAGGTTCATTTTCTAGATATGAAAATGGCGTTAGTTCAATGGAAAACTTTAGCTCATTTAATCGTTACGAAAATAATGATGCTAATTAACGGCGTGAGGAAAGCATTTATTCTCACGTCATTTTTATATTAAAAGTTTCATTCTATTTTAGAAAGGATTGAATTTAATGAAAGAAAAAGGTTATTTGAGTTTTGTGTTGCATGCACATCTGCCTTATGTTAGACACCCAGAAGCCGAAACTTACATTGAAGAAAGGTGGTTATTTGAAGCAATTTCAGAAACGTATTTACCACTTTTGATAAATTATGAAAAGCTTGTTAATGAGGGAGTGGATTTTAGAGTCACTATGAATATTACTCCTCCACTTATAACGATGCTTACTGATGAATTATTGCAACAAAGATATTTAAGATATTTGCTAGAAAGAATTAGACTTGCAGGAAAAGAAATTAAGAGAACTAAAGACGACAAGCCTTTAAATGATTTGGCAAAAATGTATTTTTATCAATTCAAAGAATTTTATAAAGTTTATAAACGTAAATACAATTGTAATCTTGTTGAAGCTTTTAAGCATTTCCAAGACATCGGCGTTTTAGAAATAATAGCTTGTCCTGCAACACATGGTTTTCTTCCTTTGCTTAACGTCGTTCCTTCAGCTGCGCGTGCACAAATCGCTGTAGGTGTTGAAATGTACAAAAAAGCTTTCGGAAGACAGCCTAAAGGAATGTGGCTTTCTGAATGTGCATATGTTCCAGAAGTAGAACCTTATTTAAATGAATTTGGTATTAAATATGTTTTACTTGAAACTCATGGAATAACTTACGCCGACCCTAAACCTCTTTATGGCACAGTTGCTCCTATTATTTCACCCAATGGAATGGTCGCTTTTGGAAGGGATCTTGAAAGTTCAAAACAAGTATGGAGTTCTATTTGTGGATACCCTGGTGATCCAAATTATAGAGAGTTCTATAAGGATATTGGATATGAAGCTGAATGGGAATACATCAAGCCTTATGTTTCAAAATCTGGTCATCGTGTAGATACAGGAATAAAGTATCATAAGATAACTGGCAAAGATTGTCCTAAAGAATATTACAATGATAGTAATGCTAAAGCTGTTGCAGAAATGCAAGCAGACCATTTTGTTGCTTCACGTATAAAGCAAGTGAACAGCGTTGCCCCACATATGAAAAATCCACCTATAATAACTTGTCCTTACGACGCTGAGTTATATGGTCACTGGTGGTATGAAGGTCCTTATTGGTTGTATGTATTATTTAAAAAAATTTATTATAACCAAGATACTTTTAAACTAATTACTCCTAGTGAATATTTAGAAAAGTATCCTGATATTCAAGAATGTAAGCCTGCAATTTCAACCTGGGGTGCTCATGGATATAACGAAGTTTGGCTAAACCCTGGCAACGATTATATTTATCGTCACTTAAACAATATAGCAGAACGTATGCATTATTTAGCAACTGTATATCAAAATCCACATCCACTTCAAAAACGTGCACTTAATCAATGTGCTAGAGAACTTTTACTTGCTCAAAGTAGCGATTGGCCATTCATCATCACTTCTAACACTATGGTAGATTATGCACATAAACGAATTCGTGATCATGTAGGAAGATTTAATGCTTTAGCTGATATGATTGATAAAGATCAAATTGATGAACCGTATTTGGAAGATATTGAATATAAAGATTTAATATTTCCTGATATCGATTACAAAATTTATATTTAATAAAATAAAGGATGTCCAAGTTAACGGACATCCTTCTTTTTGTATTATTTTTTACCTTCTTGCGTTATTTCTTTAAATAACTTTAGTGCAAGTTTTCTTGTTTTTGAATCTGCAAATTTCTCTATTGAGTTTGTAACAGTTCCAATTTGTGCTTGATTTAATAGTTTCATAATAGCTTCAAGTTCTATTCTTTTATCTATTGTTAAAGTCATTGTTTTTTCAAACAATTTAATTGCTCGGTTTGGCAATGTGTTTGCAACTGCCACTATTACCTCATTAGACATTTTCGACTTGCTTTCAGCTTTTATAAAATATTCATCTTTAACAAGAGAACGAGCATGATAATAATTATTAAGCATTACTTTTTCATATATTATAATAATTTTCTCTTTTATCAATTCTTCAACATTTTTCTTTGCTTCAGAAATTTTCTTATTTACTATTTCAATTTCGGCATTATTCTTTCCTCTTTCAACAATATATGTCACTTCTTCAATTTCAGTAACATTACTATTGATGAAATATTCTGCAAATAAGATTGACTTTCTTCTTTGTAAGAAACTAAAGTCTTTATCTGATAACTCAGATGAAATAATCGCTTCAAATATCTTCAGAATTCTGCTACCTGTTTTGTCATCAGAAATTATATTTTTTAATCCTTCAGCTACTAATTTTTTCTCTTCTCTAATAATATTTTCTAATTTTTCTTCTAAGTTAAGAGAATCCATATTCGTGCCTAATTCTAAAGCTTCACGTAATAATTTCATGATTTCTGTATTATAATCATTTAGCTTATTTATTACGCCTTTTTCTGAATTAGTAAGTGTAATGTTTCTTTCAAGTTCTAGTAAATGTGGATCTGTAAATTTAACAATCTCGCTTTCTGGAATTGCAGCTTTTTTCTTAGCTTCTTCAGCCGCTAATCTTTGTTTTTCTTTTTCTGCCTCTTCCTTTTCAGCTTGTGCAACTAAATCTTTATCTATAAAACGTGATATATCTGGATTAAAAGTATTTGTTTGTTTCGTTTCTCTTATTCCATCATCACTTGTATAATACTGAATTATAACATTTTCTTCTTCATTTTCAGAAACTGTTATTTCATTTGGACTGTTGTACGCATATCTCCAAAGGCCATTATTATTATCATACAATACCTTTGTAACAACTGGTGGAACAAATATGCTACCAACTTGTTGCTTAGTTTTTAAATCGTCTTTTAACGTTTTTCCATCAGTAGTTTGAATTTTAACAGTCGTCATAACTTTTTTCTCTTTATAAACAATATTTATAATATTATTTATACTTCCAACCGTTAATTTTACAGGGTCAGTCATTATATATGTCCATTTTCTATTCTTTGAATCTTCAATTTCATCATCAACTTCAGGAATAAATTCACTACCTATTTCAAGATTAAATAATTTAGCTTCTTTGATTGTATTTCCATCCATATCTTTATATCTAACAGATACTTCTGCCTTAGCAACTTCATACACCATAGTAACTTGATTCATTCTTTCATCTTCCATTACTCTTATAGGTTCTATTTTCTTTGAAATTAGTTCCCATTGTATTCCTTTATTGTCTGTAATGAATTGTATTGGTGAAGGTGCGAACATTTTTCCAACATGGATTTGTTTTACTTCATCATCTTTTAACTTATGACCATCTACATCTTTAAATAAAATTCTTGCTTCTGCGAACGAAGATTCATAAGTTAATTTGAATACATTTATGTTATTAGGTGTATCTTCTTCAAGTCCTATCGGAACTTCTTTTACCTTTATTGATTCTGGTTCAATTTTAACAAATTTATATAGTTGAGATTCTTTGTCTGTTATTGTCTTATCATATGGTGCTTTAAAGTTACTTCCTAACTGTGCCTTTATAACTTGACTCGGTATGATAGTATTTCCATTTAAAGTTATAAATTGTAGTGTAACATCAACTTTCAATGGTGCATATATGATTTCAACAATATTGTTTTCTTCTTTTTCATCAACTTTAATTTCACTCAAACTCTTTGCTTTGTATTCCCAAACACGTCCATCTTCACTTTCAATGACATTCTCTGGACTCACCTTATGAATATTACCAATTTGCACAAGTTGTTTTTTAGCTTCTTTTAACACATTGTTATCTTCATCTTTATATACGTATACTACTGGTGCTTTTTCTTCTTCATAAGCTAGATTTACAATGTTTTTAGTTAAATCTTTGCTAACTTTTATTTTTGATTTACTGTTAGGATTATATGTCCATTTAACATTTCCAGCACTTACAATTGTTTCTGGTATCTTTGGAACGAAAAGTGAACCTATTTGTGCTTCTGTTTCTGTTTGAAGTTTAATATCAGCTCCCATTGGATCTTTATATTTAACATATACTTTGGTCATAGAAGGCTTATATTCCAATTTCATTACATTCTTTGTTGCATCAGAATTTATAAGTATAGGCTCAACTTTTTTTACTGTAGTAAATATCTTATTAGCTATTTTTAAAGCATATATCCACTCTTTGCCCTCTTCATCTTCGATATAATCTTTTATTTCAGGCATATAGCTCGTACCAACTTGGTTCTTAGTAATTAAAGGTTTTATAATATCTTTTGAATCATCATTTATAAATGATACCTTTGTATCTACTAAATACTTATCGTAACTAATATTTACAATATTTTCAGCAGGATTTCGCTTAACCTTAAATTTAGGAATTAAATCAACAAGCAATTCCCAACCCAAACCTTTTTTATCAATTATTATGTTCTTAGGTTTATCTACATAAATGCTACCAATTTGGGCTCTAATGATATTAGGTTCTTGGATAGTTTGTAATCCAGCACCAAAATAACATAGCTTAACATCTACCATTTCCTTTTTGTACGAAACATTGATTATATTCTTTGTAGAATCTTCTACAACTTTTAACTTTTTAACATTTATATTATCAAAAATCCATGCTTTATCTTCTTTATCAGTGAAATTATTTTCAATCTTAGTTTCTACAACAACACCAACTTGATAACTTGCTTTCAAAGGTTCTGCTATTAAAGCTCCCTCTTCATTTAAATAATTTACTGTAACTTCAGAAGTTAATTTATCATATTTGCATTCTATTACGTTGATATCTTCTTTTACAATTATTTCTTTTGCTGATACTTGAGCAAATTTCCATACATAATCATTTGCATCCGAAACTTTTTCTAATATCTTTGGTTCAAACTTTTTACCAACTTGAATTATATTTTCAGTTAATTTAGTTATTTCTGCATTTTCAGTATTCAAATATTTTGTATGAACTTTTGCTTTCAATGGTTCATAATAACTTGTTATAACATTATTATCTGATTTAACAATTATAGATTCCGTTGAAGCTTTTACGTATTTCCAACCCAATCCATCATTATCATTAAATTTTGCAAGTGGCTCTAATCTCATTTCTCGACCAATTTGTACTTGCTTTAGTGCATCATTTCTAATTGTTGCTTCTTCGTCATTTTGGTATTTTAAAACAACATCAGCCTTATCCTCATCATAATTTAAAATAATAATGTTATCTTGTTCGTTTTCCTTGGTTACAATTGAAATGTTTTCATCACCAATATATTTCCATTGATATTTATTTTTATCTAATACCTTTTGTCTTATATTTGGAACGAAAATTCCACCAAGCTTAACTGTTGCTATAACATCTTCAACGATAGCTTTTTGCGTATTAACATTTAAATGTTTTACTAATACTTTTGATTTTACTTCTCCATATATAAACTTAAAGCTATTATCATTTTCTTTAACCATTAAGTTCTTAGGGTCTGTATTTTCAAGCATCCATCTGTCGCCTTGCATATCTGTAATTTTAATAAACAAGTTTGAATCATATACAGCACCAATTTGTCCTTGAACTATTTGAGATTCTTTTAATTTATTAGAGTATGCATCGTAGAAATTCAATGTTATACCTGTCAATTCTTTATCATAATAAATAGAAATAACATTTTCTTCTGGTTGTTTTTTTACAGTAACTTCAGGAATTTTGTTTTTATCTATTATCCAGTGCTTTCCGTTACCATCAACAATCTTTATCATAGGATCATTTTTATAAATTGTACCTACTTGCAAAGTTTCGTATTTAGGTTGTATTAGCATATTCGATTCAGAGTCAAAATACTTAATTGTTACTTTAGACATTAAAGGTTCATACATCAAAGTAACATTATTTTCTCTTTCATCTTCAGAAATAACAATTCCTTTACCATTTTCTTTTGCTGTCCATATTTTTCCGAAACTATCTGGAATTTCTTTCATGCTTTCAGCATTAAATCTAGCACCAACTTGTGCTTGATTTACAGATGATTCTCTAATTTGTCTTCCATCTGTACTTATAAATTTTATTGCAACTCTTGAAAGTTTTGGCTCGTATATACCTTCAATAATATTTTTGCTTTCATCTTCATTTACAATAATTTCATTTTTTATAGCACGAGTATATTTCCATTCCTTACACTCGAAATCCATAATTGTATTTTCAAAACTAACGTTATATTTTTTACCAATTTGTACAAAAATAATTTCATCATCAACTAAAGGTTGATTTTGCAAGTTCTTAATTCTAGTAACAACTTTTCTCTTTGCTTCTTCGTACACTAAAGTTATTTCATTTTGAACATTATTCTTTACAAGAACAGTGCAATTTGATCCTTCAACATAACTCCAACCTAATCCATTAACGTCTACAATATAAGGTAATATGTCTGCTTTATAAACTTTATCAACTGGAGCTGTCACAATTTTAGGTTCAGCAATTGCCATTCCTGTTTTATTTGTATAATTTATAACAATATCTGCACGTTCTATATCGTATATCAAAATAATTTTATTTTTATTTTCAATTTCACTAACGACTAGTTTAGAAGGTCTTGCATTTATAAGTTTCCAATCATCACCTTGAAAATCTTTACAGAACTTTTTACTTTCAAAATTATAACTTGTTCCTACTTGCAAAATTTCTTGCTTGTCTTCAGCTATTTTTTTACCTTCACGATTGATAAATGATATTGAAACTCTAGAATATTTTTCTATATATCTTAATTCAATCAAATTATTTTCTGCATTCGCAGTTAATACAATCGGAAGTACATTTGGATTTTCAAGCACCCATTCTTTTCCCTCTTTGTCATTTATAGTCGGAATAAGATCTGGTAAAAAAGAAGCTTTTGGGAAAACATTACCAAGTATATTTTCTTTTAATACTTCCCCTTTAGAATTAACATATCTAACTGTAACTCTTGTTGAACCAGGAAGAACTTCGCCACCTATGATATAAGAAGAGCCACCATTCATTTTTTCAGAATTAAATAAATTTTGTTTTGAAATATTATCAATACTAAAATCTAAACTTGTTCCGTTATACATAACAACTGTGCTTCTATCAGAATCTGCTGGTGGAATATAAAAAATAACTTCAATATTAGGAACAGGTAATCCATCAGTTCCATAATATTTCATATCTTCATATATATATCCCAACAAGTCTGGTATACCCTCTATTCCAATAAACGTTTCTCTCCTAATAATCACAGCAGGAACGTTAACATTGAAATCCGCTATTGATTGCTTGCGAACCATACATCCAGTTTCATCAGTATATTCAAGCTTATTACCTATTGTAGTTAAATCTTCCAACACGTTTTCAGTCAATCTATATTTATATCTTCTAGACATATGATCTTCTATTGATATATATAACTTTTCTTCAAATTCTGCTGGATCTGTTATAACTCTATATTTATATTTTACCGGTTCTATTTGATCTGTTTTATTTGGCAACTCTGCACGTATTACATCTATTGATGGAAACATCAACTCAAAATTTAGTTTTTTCAAAACATCTTTTATCTCTTCAAAATCGACATCTTGACCTACTTCTTTTTTAAAATTTCTTGCAATATCTCTAGCTAACGAATCTATTCTAGGATCTGCTTTTTTTAATTCTGAAAAAGTAGCTTGCTCATAAACTCTTGGTGAAATAAAAATACCAATATGTTCTTGAACACCTTTGCTTGGGCCTACCCAATAATACGAAACCGTATTTAAAGGGAAATCAACTTCTGGAAGTGGCTTGTCAATTCTAGTGTACGGGTCATTACTGATAACACCAACTTGTACATTTTTTGAAAGCATTTTTACATTTGCTTCTTTTTCTAAAAATTCCACTCTATTATTTTTTACATTTATATATCTTAATGAATACGAATATAAATTTTCAGCATACTTATATTCATTATCATACATTTTAAATCTTGGATTTAAATCTTTTATAGCAATTTCATCTATTACAAAATCAGAAACAAGAAGTGCAAATATTTCTCTAACTTTACGTTCTGTTGCTTTTCCGTTTCTAGATGCAATACTTAAAAATGGTTCATAATACGCAAGTGTTACTTCGTCTCTTTCTTTCTTATATATTTTTTCATATGTTAAATTGCTATACAAATTTTGAATTTTAGTAGTTGGTTGATAAATAATAATTTTAACTTTAAATTCATTTGTAACACCCATTATTGCACATCTTTTAGAAAGAGTATAATCTGCTGCTGCAAATCTAGTTCCTATTGCTGATTCTGTTGCAAAAGTTTGAATATCACCTTCCATAACTTCGCATTGCAATATATCATTATTAACATTTAAATACATTCTAATTATTTCAACATTAGGCTCGCCGTATTCCTCAACTGTTATAAAATCTGGAATACTTTCTGCATCTTCAATTGAATTTTCAATCAATGCTAAATCAAACTTTGACAAAATAGAATTTGATATAGTTTCGTTGTATCCTAAAGTATTAAGTTTTTCTTTAAGCAAATTTAATACTGTTTTCATTTGTTCACCTCAATCAGATTTTAATATCTAACCACAAAAATATATACCTATAACTATTATACATTAACCATCTTTTTTTTCAAGAATATTATATATCAATATGCATTAAAATATTTTTTCTGCTCAAAATATTTTTGATTACCTATTAAATTTCAAAGGATGTGCAATTCTTGAATTCAAAATTTATAATAATTAAAATTCATTCTCCACAATTTTATAACATGTTAATTAGGAAACTAACTGAATATAAACATATCCACTTTTTCTCAAGAAAAATAAATGATGTTTACACTGTCGCAATCAAATGCGATTGCTTTTATAAAAATTTCTTAAGCGTTACAAATAGTGAAAATATCTATACCTCATATATATATTTATACACTAATGTTTCAATAATTTTAGCAGAACTAATTATAGAATTTTACGAACTACGAATAACTCACCAAATCTTATACTCTCAGCACAAATATTTATCTAGTTATAGGAAATATAAAATTCGCAACATTTTGCAAGCTGTATTGGATGTAAATTATCCTTCTATTGAAGCTAAGAAACTATATCTATATCGAAAAGATTTAATTTTAAATAAGCTCCTATTAAACTTTAGAAAATGTAATTATATTTATTTAGAACATTTTACTTTTTTCAAGCTTCCAAATTATCATGAACATTTAGAAAATATAGTACAAAAGACCTGTTCTAAATATTGACTTTTTTTTTCAAGTATTAGATAATATTTTTGTGTGTAAACATATGATTACAAAGGAGGAAATTTAAAGTGTACTTGTTCGGAAAAATTACTGTTAAGCCACAATTGCCAGAACGAATCAAAGACCTTGGAGTTATTGCATATAACTTATGGTGGTCTTGGAATTCTTATGCGCTTCGCTTATATGATTATATTGATTCAGACTTATTTACAAAGGTTGGGAAAAATCCTGTAAAATTCCTTTCAAGAATAAACCAAAAAAGATTATTAGAAGTTGCAAATGATACAGAATTTTTAAAAGATTATGATTTAATTGTCGAAAATTTTAAAAATTATTTATCAACAGACAACACTTATTACAATCGTACTTTCCCAAATAATAAAAATGATAGAATTGCTTACTTTTCTGCCGAATATGGGCTTGATGAAGTTTTGCCTATATATGCTGGTGGATTAGGTATTCTTTCGGGAGATCATTGCAAATCAGCAAGTGATTTAGGAATACCATTTACTCCAGTCGGACTACTTTATAAACAAGGTTATTTTAATCAATTTATAAACAAAGATGGTAGTGAGCTTTTTGATTATTCTCCTAGTGTTATGGAAGATTTACCAATTACACCCGTTCACGATAAAAACGGAAAAGATTTAATTATATCTGTTGAATTTCCAGGTAGAATTGTTTATCTAAAAGTATGGAGTATCGCTGTTGGTAGAGTTACATTATACTTACTTGATAGTGATATCGATTTAAATTCTAACATCGATAGACAATTGACTTTAAAACTTTATGGTGGAAATCAAGAAATGAGAATTTCACAAGAAATCATTCTTGACATTGGCGGTATGAAACTTCTAAAAACTTTAGGTATAAATCCTACAATTTATCACATGAATGAAGGTCACTCTTCTTTCGTTGCTCTTGAAGTTATTAAAAAGTTTATGGAAGAAAAACACGTGTCATTTGAAGTTGCTAAAAAATTAGCATCTGCATGCACAGTATTTACAACACATACTCCAGTTCCTGCAGGAAATGATATTTTCCCAATGGATTTAGTTGATAGATTTTTCTGCAACTATTATAACGATTTAGGAATATCTAAAAATGATTTCTTAAACCTAGGTACAAAAAAAGAAAATGCATTTAACGAAGGATTTAATATGGCTGTTCTTGCATTAAAAATTGCTGGTGCAAGAAATGGTGTTAGTAAATTACACGGCGAAGTTTCTCGTGAATTATTCTCTGAACTTTGGCCAGAAACTGCTTCAAATGAAATTCCAATTGACTATGTAACAAATGGTATTCATTCATGTACTTGGCTTGCCCCTACTCTTAAAGAATTATACAACGCATATATGAGACCATTCTGGCAAGAACAAGTTTATGATGCTGAAGTATGGAACGATATCGATAATATTCCAGACCAAGCTTTATGGGATGCTCATATGGTTCAAAAAAATAAACTTGCTAACTTGATTAGAAAAAATATTAAAGCTCAAAAAATGAGACACAATGTTTCACCGGAAGAATTAAATGAAATAGATAAAATGTTTGATCCAAGTGTATTAACCATTGGTTTTGCAAGACGTTTCGCAACATATAAACGTGCCGACTTAATATTTAAAGATTTAGAAAGAATAACAAAACTTCTAAATGATCCTTCAAAACCAGTTCAAATTGTATTTGCCGGCAAACCACATCCAGCTGATATACAAGGACAAGAACTAGTAAAACGTATTTATGAAATTTCTGAAATGCCACAATTCAAAGGTAAAGTATTCATCTTAGAAAACTATAATATGTACATTGCTAGATATCTTGTAAGTGGCGTTGACGTTTGGCTTAACAACCCTCGTCGTCCACTTGAAGCAAGTGGTACTAGTGGTGAAAAAGCTGGTGTAAATGGCGTTATTAACTTTAGTATCCTAGATGGTTGGTGGTACGAAGGTTATGATGGCACAAACGGATGGGCTATCGGAGATGACACTGAATATACAAATTATGAATTACAAGATAATGCTGATTCACAAAGCATTTACAACATATTAGAAAATGAAATAATTCCACTTTATTATTCTAAGGATTCTGAAAAGATAAATACTAAGTGGATTAAAAAGATGAAAGCTTCTATAAAAACTGTTGGTGGTGTTTATAATACAGGTAGAATGCTTGTAGACTATTTGAATAAACTTTACATTCCTCAAATAAATCGTATTAACAAGATTTCTTCAGATATCGAATCTGTTAATAGTTACTTAGGTTGGGAAGCAAATGTAAAATCTAAATGGTCTATGATTAAAATAAATCCTTCTTCTCCTCTTGACGAATTATTTGTTAAAGCAGGTAACAATATAAAGATGTGCTGTGACGTTTCATTAAACGGATTATCTCCTAACGATGTTACTGTTGAAGTATATTGTGGTCGTCTTGATGAGCAAGGAAAAATGACTAATAGTTTATATACTGAAATGAAAGTTGATAAAACTATCAATGATTCAGAATATGAATATTCTGCCGATTTAATGATTGATGACGGTGGAAATTATGGATATACATTTAGAGTTTTACCAAAACATGATTTACTAATAAATAAGCATGACTTATCATTATGCAAATGGTTAACTAATTAGTATCTCTTAAGGATTATCTCACCAAGAGATAATCCTTTTTGTTTATATATAGAAAGGATGAATTTTTATGAAACGTACTAAAATTGTTTGTACTTTAGGTCCAGCAGTTGATGATGCAAGAACACTTTCTAGAGTTTGCTCAGCTGGTATGGACGTAGCAAGATTTAATTTTTCACATGGAGATTATGCTGATCAAGAAAAAAGAGTAGAACTTTTTAAAAGTGTTCGTGACGAACTAGGGCTTCCAATTTCAATGATGCTAGATACAAAAGGCCCTGAAATTAGAATCGGAACTTTTTCAACAGAATCAGTCACTTTATTAGATGGCGATACATTTACATTATCTCATGACGAATGCGTTGGAACTAATGAAATGGTATATGTTAATTATCCAACTTTATACTCAGAAGTTAATATTGGATCTACTATTTTAATCAATGATGGCTTAATAGAACTTCGTGTTGAAGAAATTTTCGGACAAGATATAAAATGTCGTGTAATACATGGTGGTAAATTGACTAATCGAAAAAGTGTAAACGTTCCTGGCCTATCACTTAATTTTCCTTTAATAACAGAAAAAGATAAAGACGATATTGCATTTGGCGTAAAACACGAATTCGATTACATTGCTGCTTCTTTCATAAGAAAAGCTGATGATGTAATTGCAATCAAAGAATTACTTGCAAGTTTAGGTGCACCACATATTGGTGTTATTTCTAAAATTGAAAATCAAGAAGGCGTTGATAATTTCGATGAAATATTAAATGTTTCTGATGGAATAATGGTTGCACGTGGAGACTTAGGTGTTGAAATACCAATTGAAAAAGTTCCACACTTACAAAAAACATTTATTGAAAAATGTAATAAGAAAGGAAAAATCGTAATTGTTGCCACTCAAATGCTAGAATCAATGACATCTTCTCCAAGACCTACAAGAGCTGAAGTTAATGATGTTGCTAACGCTGTATATGATGGTGCAACTTGCGTAATGTTATCTGGTGAAGTTGCTGCTGGAAGATATCCTGTTGAATGTGTTGCTATGATGTCAAGAATTACAAAATCTGTTGAAAGTCAAATTGATTATTGGAAGAATTTTTCAAAATTAAACGAAGATTATTTAATAAACAATCGTATAAATATGATTATTGGACACACTCTATGCGATCTTGCTATGAAAACTAATGCCAAAGCAATTTTTTCTATATCTGAAGGTGGTCATACTCCTAGAGCAATTTCAAGCTTTAAGCCTGGATGTCCAATTTTTGCTGTAACTCCAAATCCAACTACCGCAAAAATCTTAAGTGCTGTTTGGAACGTTACTCCAATATTAGTAAAAGAAACTCAAGACGAACACGAAATGATTAAAGAGGCTATTGCTTTTGCCAAAGAGGCTGAATATGTTTATGAGGGTGATACTATCATAATTGGAGAAAGTGACACATATTCAAAAACCAATGAATTCGGCTTAAAAAATAGCAAAAATGTAGGTGGCATATATACAATTTAATTGACATAAAATTAAGTAGATGATATAGTGTCTGTGGCAAAATACTTTATTTCATTATAGGAGGTAAATTTACCATGACTACAAACAATGATTTTGATTTTGAACTCGAAGTTACCCCTGCCACCCCCAAAGTTGTGGATGCTGCAGAACTTTCTACTGATCTTGGCATCACACTCGAAACAGCTAAAGATACTGCTATCGCAGAAGTCGAAACTGTACGGCAAAATCCTTTGGCAACGGAGCTCAAACAATCTATGAGTTCTGCCGAACTCGAGAAAATCAGTGCTTTCGTGCCTAAAATCGATCTTCTCGATCCTTCGGTCATTACCAACTACGCAACCTCGTCTCAGAGCAAGCTCAACAGTTTTGCAGACGATATTTTGAAACAAGCACAACTCAAAGATTTGGGCACCGTCGGCGATGCTCTTCTTAGCCTTATTACTGGACTGGAAGAGTTTACTCCCAGTAACGAAAGGATTCCCCAGCCCAATGAATGGGGCTTCAAGCGCAAAGTAAAAGCATATATGACTCGACTCCGTTCTCGGTACACCAGCGTCAAAGAAAATGTTGACGCAGCAGAAAAAACTCTGCGAAATCATCTGCTCGTACTGAACAATGATCAAAAGACTTTGGTCAAGTTCGAAGAGCTTATGATGCAATATTTACGTGAGCTTTCCATGTACATCGTCGCCGGTTATGAACGACTGGCAGATGTTGAAAATGGAGAGCTGGCCGATTTACGCACACAGGCTGTTGCTTGCCCTAACTCTGAGGTAAGCATGAGGTACGATGCTCTTCAAAATGCATGCGACCGTTTTGACAAAAAGCTCAACGACCTGGCACTGTCCAGAAATGTCGCTATGCAGACCATCATTCAGGGACGCGTTATGCAGAACAACGATGTTGTTCTCATCGATAAAATCAATTCCACGTTGCTCAATACCATTCCTCTTTGGAAGAGCCAGATGGTGATTTCTTTGGGCATCGCAAATTCTCTGAGTGCTCTCGAAGCACAGGAGAAAGCCACGGATATGACAAACTTCTTGCTGAAAGAAAACTCCAAGAACCTCAAACAAGGTTCTGTACGTTTGGCTAAGGCAAACGAACGTGGTATCGTAGATTTGGAAACCTTGGTTCAAACCAACCAGGAACTTATCTCTACCATTTCGGAAGTACATCAAATTCAGCTTGAAGGTCGTGCCAAACGCAAAGCTGCTGAAGTCGAACTTGTCAGCCTTGAAAAATCTCTTAAAGAGCAACTGCTCAAAAAGTAAACTAGAAAAGGACCAGAAGAAAAATCTTCTGGTCCCTTTTTTATTTACATTTCTGCATCAAACAAACTCTTCAAAACATATCCAATATCATCACTATTCGCATCAATATATGCGCCACCATTGATAGCTGCAATTTTTTCGAGTTCTTTTACGTCCGCTTCATATCCAATTGTATAAATCGGAATATTATAGAACTCAATAAGTTCTTTCATCGAGGTAAGCGAATATCCATTACAAGTATATCCGTCACTAAGCAGAATAATAATCGGCTTAATATCCGAATTCACTTTCATTTCTTCGTTGATAAGTTTTATCGCCACCAAAATCGCATTATTAGTTGCCGTACCATCGTACGCTTTCCACTTATCAATCGCACCGACGAAATATTCTTGTTGCGTTCTATCAAAATTACCCAACGGCAAATCTAGATAAATATTCTCGTTATAACTTAGCAGACCAACTTTGCAATCCTCACTAATATACTGCATTGCAGATTTAAGCGATTCTTTCAAAGCCTTCAAATTATTACCTTTCATACTACCAGACTTATCTGCGATGAAGAATGCAATAATTTGCTTACCAGATGTTTTTTCGTTTTTCCAAAATTCAAGTACTGTAGAAATTACATTACCAGAATATTTAGAAACTGTGCTTACATAAGAATCTTCTTTGTTGAAGCCCAAACTAGTTCCATACTTTTGGATATCTGCATTCTGCAAGAACTTACCAAAAAGCTTAATCGTTTGAGATTCTTCTGCTGTCAAGTCACCAATTGCATACAACGGATTATCATGTCTTACGCCAAACGGAATAAATGTAAAAGAATTTTTGAGTACATCATCATTTTCGTATGCCTGACGTTCAAGTACGAAAGCATCAATAGTGCCACTTTGAACTGCGTTAATCATCTGAGCATTAGAGTAGGCTACTAATTGTACTGCATTTTGGAAATTAGAAAAATCCGTAGTCGCCTCAATACTCATAGGATTATTAGCATCAAAATAGCTAAGCATAGAAATAACAAAGTTCAATCCAGTAGGATTATTCGTCGGATTAGCATATCCTACCGAAATTTCACCTTCAGTAGTTGCCTTTACAATTGTTGCAATATCAGGAGTAGTACCATACTCATGATATTTTTCATTTTGCATAATCAATCCAACAGTATTACCAACCGTTCTCTCTGTAACCATGGAAACTTTGATGCCGTTTACTTCCATCAGACTACCATATATCTCGTTCGCAGCGATATATCCCTCAGGATAATAACTACCACTTAAAATATAGTCTTCTGCCAAACTCGCTTCCAAGCTTCTTACAGACACTGAAACCGATTCACCAGAATCAAGCTTGTATCCACTTTCGTTGAACTTATTAGCAGCATAACTTACAAAATCTAAAATACTGCTACCGTTATCTTCTTGAGGGACAAAGATTTCAATATCAATTTCAGCATCTCCATCAACTGCAAGTGGATAATTAGAAATCGATGGCATCTCGTACATAAAGCCGTTAAATGTGCCATCTTCCGAAACAGTCGAATCAAACTCTGGTACCTCACCTTTTATCAGTTCTGTCTCATGAATTTTAATGTTGAATTTATCAAGATTTTCCTCAGCATTTTCGGCAGTAATGCTTCCCTCTTCATAAATACGTGCCCCTCCAATAGAGCAAGCTGTAAAGAGCATAGCAAACATCAAGATTAACGACGTAAAAGCAATCCATTTCCGTTTCATATAGCTTTTCCTCCTTAATATGAATTGTTGGAAAAGTGCCCGAAATAATTATCGGGCACTCTTCAAGTCAAAAGTTAATATCCAATCACTTTGAAATACACTTCTGTACGACGATTGGCAGCGCGTCCTTCATCTGTATCATTATCTGCAATAGGATTTGTATCACCATTACCAATAATAATAAATCTGTCAGGATCAAGACCTAAAGCTTGCAAGTATTTAGCAACACTCAGAGCTCTCTTATAGGAAAAGTCAATTCCATTGTCGCCACCATCTACATGAGCTGTATTACCCTCAATTTGGATATATACACCGTTAAGAGTTTCAGCAATCTTTGCAAACTCATTCAATTCTTCGTAGGAACTGCGAGCTACGCGATAAGAATCAGCCTCGAACTCAATATTCAAAGTTACACTTAAAAGTGCAGCATTGTTGGAAAGATTTTCAGCATCTTGCCGTCCCTCTTCCGAAAATTTAAACGATGTAATATCATTTGTAGGATATTTACCTGCAAGTAATTTGATGTACTTATCCGTGAATGCAGTATCTGCTTTTTCAGGGTTAGCAGTTTCACCAATGCTTTTCCAGATTTCAGCCATCTGTTCATACATTTCCACTGCCATTTTATCAAGCAAACTCGCATTGTCAGCCCAAGTAGCCAAAGAAGCTCCTTTGCACATTTCAGCAATTTCAGTATCAGTCATAAGTTCAAACATAGGCATAGCTCTAATGCTGTCAAACTCACGCTCATACATAGAACCAGCTTGAAGTGCACCATCAATAAGTTTTACAATGAACTCTTCGTTTTCCTCGACAAAAGACTTACTAAATACTAATCCGTCCAAAATCAAATTAGTACCCATGCTTGTATCAAAAAGAATTCTCGAGTCTGTAGAACTAGCTGCCTGTGTCAGATACGGTTCCCAAGTTGCTGCAGCATCAACACTTCCAGAAAAGAAAGCTTTAGCTGTTTCGTCAGCCGTTTCAAAATAAACAATATTATTTCGAATATTACTAATTTGTTTCTTTGACAAAGACGAATTAGTAATCAGCCATTCGACCAAAGTCTGTGCCTCAGAAAACCTAGGAACAGCAATTTTCTTGCCGACTAAGTCTTCAACAGACCGAATATCCGAAGTTGCAATAATGCCATCTCCACCATTGGAATAATTAGTGATATATGGCATAATCACATCAAATCCAGCCGAATCAAACTTTGACTGTAAAAAAGCGTAACGATTAACTGTGTAACCAGCACCTTGAAGTTCGCCACTAATAAGAGCTGAAGAAGAAGTTGTCGCGTCATTCATAATGACGTATTCAACCATGATACCATTTTGGGCATTGATACTTCCCTCTTTAGTCGTAAGACCTCCATTAGCATACAAAAGAGGTTTCCAACCAATGAACTCGTCAAGGCTAATTCTGACTTGCACGCCACCATTGTTATAGTCAGCAGGTTCTCTGTTCATGAAGAATACAGCCACACCAACGATAACAACCATTAACACAGCAGTCAAAATCATCGAAAGCAAACTCTTTCTTTTGCCTTTCATATAAGTGCTCCTCCCTTCGGACTTATTTAAAGTTCTAATTCAAACTCATCATCATCGTCATCATACTGCATTCGGAGTTCCTTAAGACTTTCAATAACATTTTGAAGCCCAGGATCATCAACATCGACATCTTCACCCATTAAGGAAACTTCGTCAAGAAGCTTATCATACAAAGCAATAAGTTCATTATTATTGGCGATGATTTTCGTGATACTGCTATCATCCCATACCGTAGCCGGGCGAGTTGCTGGATCCTTCGCACGATAAACGATAAGACGTTTCAAAAAATTCTTGAGATTTTTCTCTAAGAATTTTTGAACCTCTTCATTCCTAGAAATCAAAAACTCTTTTGCACTATCATTATTCAGCGAAATAATCATAAGCAAAGCTTTTTCTTTCTCCTGGAAAGCTTCTACCTGGCTCATAAACTTGTCAATCACAGGCATAAATTGAGGCTCTCCAACTTGCATTTTACGAAGCGTAAGATAGTATTTATGCCAGAGATCTTCTTTTTCAAGAGGTTCTTTTTGCTTATCAGCAATCTTTTTAGTCTTGCCTGCCTCTGCACAAATGTACATAACACAGTGCAGTGCTAGAGTTGCAATAACTAAAAGAACTGCAAGGATAATATTTTTTACGCCAAACCCCTGAGCAATGAAATAATTGAAAGCATGGATATTCAAAGCTACAAGTAACGCATCAAGAGCCAAAATAATCAGTATCTCCATCATTTAATGTCACTCCTTCCTCAAACAAGGTTTCCGTTTCTTGTAAAAGTTCCACTTCATCATATTGCACGGACTCTTGCTCAATCGACTCTTCTTCCTGTGGTTTTACTTCATCTTTCGGAGGATGCAATCTAAATTCAGGCGTAAAATCCAGAATTGTTGCACCAAGACCTTGGAAAACATGTTCTTCATGGGTAATAATGATTTCAATCGTACCATACTTTTTCTGATGACGTTTAATCATTTCTACCACAATCATGTCGTTTTCGTTATCAAGTGCAGAAGTAGGTTCATCATACAATACAACCTTACTCCATTTGTTGATAAACACACTTGCCAGACTAAGTCTTTGATCTTGTCCACCAGAAATCTGATTCGGCAATTTATGCAAATGCTCAGCAAGACCTAACTCTTCCAAGATTTGCTTTGCTTCCTCAATATCTTCAGGTGTAGGCTCAACCTTGTGCCCTTTATAAACCATCAAGGCATTCTTCAAAACATTCAGCCACGGAAAACTCGTATAATGCTGATGCATCATATGAATTTCAGGCGAATACGACGTCATCTTTTCACCATTCAAAATGATGTCGCCAGTATACCGTGTTTCCAGTCCTGCGATAATTCGCATTAAGGTGCTTTTACCAACACCAGACGGACCAACAAAAACATAGATACCAGGTTCAAAATCAAAATTGAAATTGGAAAACAAAACATTATCGCCAAAAGCCATGCTAAAATCTCTGATTTTAAGAGAATTTTTAGCAACGGGCTTATTTTCAATTTCCTTCATGCTCATCGCTAAACCTCCACTTAAAAGCTCTTTTAACAATTGTAGTTGCAATTTTGTCAAACAAATAACTTACAACTATGATGATTACAATTGCAGCAAAAACCATAGCTGTTTTTCCTCTTGCCGAACCGATGTACATAAGGTGTCCCAAACCATACTGCGTATTATTAACTTCAGCAATTATGACATACGTCCATCCCACTCCGTATAATGTAATCAAAGATTGCAGAATCGAAGGAGTAACATACGGTATGAAACAATGTAACAACATTCTGCTGTAGGAAAAACCCATCGTGTAAGCCGTTTCTTTCAACTTATCAATTGGCTCACTACAAGTTTGAATTACAGTTGGTAAAAAAGAAAAAAATGCAGCAATTACCAAGAAAGTAATTTTCATTTTTTCATCAATACCAAGTAACAAAACAAGCATTGGCGAAAAACAGGTTACTGGAATATACCGCAGAGAATCTACAACAGGCTTGAGCACTCGATTAACAGGAGGATACCATGCTATCAGCATACCTAAAGGAATAGAAATCCCAGCTGCAATCAAAATACCAATAGTAACTCTAAAGAAACTTGCACCAAGATGTTTAAAGAATACACCCGTTTCAAAAAAGTTTATAATCATCGCAAATGTTTCCATCGGCGATGGTAAGAACAAGCTTTTATTAACAATAATACTTGCCAACCACCAAATGGCAATTACACACACGATGAAAATCACTTTTTTCAAAGCTTTTTTCATAACGCATCTCCTTTTTAAGAAGAAAAGGGCTAGGTATTAGCCCAGCCCTTTTCAGTTAATTCCTTAATAGCCAACTTTAGTCTTAAAGAAGATTTCAGTACGACGATTTTCGGCGGCTGCCGGTTCATCCTGATTGAGAGGATTCGTATCGCCATTGCCAATCACAATAATTCTTTCCTCGGCGATTCCCTTAGAAATGAAATAGTTAGCAATGGATTGTGCACGCAAGCGAGAGAATTCAATAATCTGAGATTCAGATACGCCTTCTGCACGCTTAGATGCATTACCTTCAATCTGAATATAAACACCGTCAAGCACCTTTGCCACTTTAACAAACTCATCAAGTTCGTCATAAGATTCCTGCTGAATATTAACAGAGTTAAGCTGGAACTTAATGTCTGCATTGTAAGAAAGCAAAGCATCAGGCGATTCAATAATCATACCGATATCACCTGTCTGGAAAGAATCAATTACGTCATCTTCCTGGTTTTTATACTTGTCAGACAACTTATTCAAATATTCATCGGTAAAAGCGTTTTCTGCCTTTTCAGGATATGCACTTTCGCCAAGACCTTTCCAAACCTCTGCCATATCACGATACATAGTAACGGCAACATCTGTCAGCAACTGTGTATTCTGTGTCCAAGTTGCCAAGTTAGCACCGTTTGCCATATCGATGATTTCTGCATCAGACATAAGCTCAAACATGGGCATCTGCCGAATATTCGCAAACTCAACTTTGTACATACTACGAGCCTGCAAAGCAGCATCAATCCAATTCACAACAAATTCGCTATTGTTCTTCAAAAATTCTTCATTGAACAAGACACCATCCAGAATCAAGTTTGTACTCATGCTAGTGTCAAACAAAATTCTAGAATCCGTACTAGAAGCTGCCTGTGTCAGATACGGTTCCCAAGTCGCAGCAGCATCAACACTACCTGCAAAGAAAGCTTTAGCTGCGTCATCGGGAGTTTCAAAATAAACCATATCTTTTCGGATCTGTTCTCTTTGAGCAGCTGTCAAACTAGAATTGTTAAGCAACCACTCAACAAGCGTCTGGGCCTCGGAATACTTGGGTACTGCAACCTTTTTGCCAACCAAGTCATTGACGGAAACAATATCACTTCTTGCAATAATACCGTCACCACCGTTACTAAAGTTAGTAATGTACGGCATTTTTACAGAAACGCCTGCTTCATCAAATTTAGACTGCAAAAAAGCATACCGGTTAACCGTGTATCCTGCACCCTGAAGTTCGCCACTAATAAGTGCAGAAGAAGATGCAGTCGCGTCATTCATAACCACATATTCAATATATACACCGTTCTTAGCATTCAAACTGTCCGGTGCTGTAGTAAGTCCACCGTTTGCGTCAAGCAACGATTGCCAACCAATCCATTCATCAATGGAAACCTTGACCGGATTATCGGCAGAATACTTTTTACCAGCACTTACAGAGCTTCCACAACCTGCACACATCGATGCGATGAGTACAAGAGCCATAGCCATGGCTAAAATTTTGACCACGTGTTTCATTTTCAATTCCTCCTAGATAAAATTAAATTATGTTATGCGAAAATAGATTAACCACGTCGATTTGTTTGTGCCACTTTTTACATTTTTACCCTCCTCTATTAAGAATATGAGTTAACACAATGCATTTCGAACGATGTCATTCTATCATGGTTTTGTGGTTATGTCAACATCGCTAAGGCCAATTTTCAACCTATTTTGCCCAAAAAAGCAACCCTTTTTCCATATCAATTTCCAATCACATTAAATCAAACTTTTTTATCAAATTTCGCATTCTTACTAATTATCAATAAAAAATATTGAGTATATTTGAATTTATTGGTAAAATTTTATATAAAGGAATTGTTTTTAGTTAGGAGGAGCCATGAATAATAGTGATTTGAATAATTTAATATTGCCACTTATCGAAGAAGCTCAAAAGATAGCAAAAGAAAAATTCGTGAATTTTGCGCAAGATTTATATGCCATTCCTTCTGATTATTGGGATCATCTATGGGAAACGCCATTAGTTCCATTTCGCGATACAGACACAATATTTCCAATTAAACTATCTAGTTTATCTAACGATAAACTTAAAAAAATTATTTCCAAAGTTGTATTATGCGAAATGGGTGAATCAAAAGCCACATATATTCCTTTTGAAAAAATATTAGGAGATCTTCCAGAAGATGCTCAACTAGAATATGCTAAACTACAAAAAGATTCTCCTCTTCCATATGATTCAGTGATTGTATATAACGAAGAAGCATTTGCAAATGCATTCTTGCAAACACAAGAAGATGCGAAAAGACGTCATCCAGATGTAACATTAGAACACATTAAGCAATCTTTTTTAGTAGATACAACTTTAGTATTCATTCACGAATATATGCACTTGAATACAGATACATTAGTTGTTGTTCCAACATCATCAAATCCAACCCAAGCATACCATCAATACGGCGTTAGATTTGAAGATATAACACAACCTTTAGGAGCTATATTTGAGGAATATGATGAAGTTCTTGTTGATATCATGGCAATGCTCATAGACATACATTCTAACGGAAATACTTTAGACAATGATTTAAAAACTTTACTTCAAGATAGAAAAGAAGTTTTAGAACGCGAGCACCTAACTTCACTTTATGAAAAATTTGATGACAAACCTGTTTTTACATTATTCACTTTATTCCCTGATGAATTAGCTGAATGGATGCTTTTAGATTTGGGTTCAAAACATAAATCTAATATTCCACAACCAAGATTTCATAATTTGCTATTGGAAAAGTATCATGATGTTTTTGGAAGAAAACCTATTCCAGAAATTTCAGAAATGTTAGATTTAGCTGGCGATTACTTTATGAGTGAAGCTCCATCACTGTTGACACAAGATGAAATCAATGAAAGAACAGAAATGTTAGAAAGTATCGGAGTAAATAATATAGATTTTAGCAAAGATAAATCTAACTTTGACATAGATTTTGAAGATTTTTTAGCACTTATTTTTTCTGAAAAAGCTATGAAAGAGTTAGGCGGCGCTATACAAGATATACGTGACACAAAGCGTGAACGTTCGCAAAATAAATCAAAAGAAAAATATGATATAGAGCCTTAAACTGGCCCACAAGGAGTTATTATGAGTGTTAATGAATTACGAAAGTCTGCTGTTGAAGTAAATGCAATTTTAAAACATCTGCCGGTAGATGTTTCTGCAAAAATTCCTTCAACTGTAAAAGTATTTTTTGAGCAAATTGCTTCAGACACATATTCTTTTAATTATGATGTAACAAAAAAATTAACTGAACAAAATTTAATGCCTAAAACCAAGGGCGTTATCGCTTTAATTTATAGAGATTATATTTGCTCAAAAGAAGAGCGATTAGAATACATTCAAAAGTACAATGCTTTTTTAGAAAAAAAGCATAATGCTCAAAATTCTATCGTTCAAAATGTTAGCAAAAGTCCATCTAATACAGCATTACCTATCGTTTCAGAAAATCCCAAATGGTACGCAAAAATATTTAACACTATTAAAAACTTTTTTAAAAAGTAATTTTATAAATATGAAAAAACCAGCATCCATATAAATAGATGCTGGCTTTTTGTGTTAATAGTCACTTGTTTTGTTGGCATTGATTCGGGATCTCATTTCTCTGAGATCACCACTGAAATCATCCCAATACATGCTTGCAAGCAAGACTTTCAAATCGGTAGTAGATACCCTCTTAGAAACTCTGGGGGGAGCTTCCTCATAGTTAGCACAGCGATAAACCGTGCAACCATCGTTTTGCTGATACATGTTAAAAGCTTCCAAAGCTTCTTGCACGTAATCATATTTTTCGATTCGCCAGGAATCCAAAACGGTATAAGGAAATTCCTTATTCATTCGTAGCTGGAATGCAACAGTGAGATCGCGGACTCGAGTACAGCCAGCACAAACCTTGGTGCAGTTCTTGCCACAAAGATGTACGCCGTTGCTATCATCCACTCTGTTGATTTTGAGATCACCAGGTACTTCGGTATAGTACAAACTTTCATCAAATTTGTACGCTATGCCAGGGGTTCCCGAGAGTCTAAGTTTTAGAAGTTCCTCAGCAGTCACCTCTCTAAACTCATACTCTTCGAAATAGGAGTCAGACTCTTTTAGCCGTCTACCTCTTTCATTGTAGGTTACGTCTTTGTACTCTACAGTAAGAGCATACGGCTTTTTATCTACGATTTTTACGACAAGGTTCTTCATGAATACTTCAGTCTTTTCCATTTTTCATGCCTCCAAATTGCGTATTTTTAATAGCTAACATACACATTCATAATGTCAAGTTTCCATGAATATTGTACCAGATTATGTAAATAAAGTCAATAATATTTATTTACATAACTCAATAACTTACTATGCTCTATTTCTTCCAGATTGATTTGAGGAATTATTAGTGTTATCTAGCTCAACTGCAGTATTGCAAGGACATGAGCTACTATTGTTATTTTCTAATATATTATTATTCATATAAAATTTCTTTTGAGCTAATTTTTCTTGAACGGTTCTTAAAGCTTCTCCAAAGCGTTGAAAATGAACTATTTCCCTTTCTCTTAAGAATTTCAATACATTAGTTACATCAGGATCATCAGATAAATCTATTAAATATTCATAAGTTGAACGAGCTTTTTGTTCAGCTGCCAAGTCTTCATATAAATCAGTAACTGGGTCACCTTTTACCTGCAAAGCAGTCGCCGTAAATGGTATTCCACCAGCACTTTGAGGATATACTGATATACCATGATCTGTATAATAATCTCCCAATCCAGCTTTTTTCATTTGTTCAGGCGTAGCACCTACCGTAAGTTGATTTACTAGTGTTCCAACCATTTCTAAATGTCCAAGTTCTTCAGTTCCAATATCATTTAAAGTCGCTTTTGCAATTTCAGTTGGCATGCTAAATCTTTGACTTAAATATCTAAGAGCTGCCCCCAATTCTCCATCAGGACCACCATACTGACTAATTATAAACTTAGCCATTTGTGGATTTGTATTTTTTATATTTATTGGATATTGCAATTTCTTTTCGTATCCCCACATAATTTATACTCCCCTTTCCCATGGCCAAGGATTTTTTATCCATACCCATTCACAATCAATCGCGGCATTTCTAGCTGTCAAAGGTCCATATTCTTCCTCATATTTAGTTCTAGCCATTTCAGCTTCTTCTACTAATTCTCTATAACAATCAATAGCATCTATATCATCTGGATGAGTATTTAAATATAATTGCAAGTCATAAAGCTTAAAGTCCAGTGCCATAAGTTCCTTTAATTTATCATTTTTACACCCCATCACATTCATCCTCCCCACAAGTCGTAGTATCTCTCAAGTATGCAATAATTTCTTGAGATTTATTTTTACAATACGGTGAAACCAATTCTGGAAAGGTAGTACCATTTTCCAAAGCTTGCATTGGCTCAAATATGTCTCCAGCCTCTTGATATGGAACATACGCGTTTGCAAGTAATGGATTTACAGGCATTATATCCATAGGTTTACATCTATTTTGACAATTTCGACAATTACAATTGCATGAACGTCTATTATTGTACCTATTTCTCATAAACAAATTACCTCCTAATTATTGATATAATACAAGTTATGAATTATTATGAGATTTAGTGCATACTATTGTTTAAATATTTTATCAAAAAATGTTGACAAAAATCAGAGCCTATGTTATCATATGAATTGTCGCAAACGTGGGTCTGTAGCTCAGCTGGATAGAGCAACGCCCTTCTAAGGCGTGGGTCGGGAGTTCGAATCTCTCCAGGCTCACCACAGTGTATGACACGAAAACTGGTTAATCAATGATTAACCAGTTTTTTATTATAAAAAGAACCACCAAATACATGGTGATTCTCTACTTGATAACTATTCTATTTCTTCTTTTTTCCTATATATTCATTTTTTATATATTTATTTTTTGGTAGAACGGTACTATCGCATTTTTTCTAACAAAGTCCCCTCTTTGCTCTCCCAACTTTTCAACTACTATTTCATTTGTGTTTGATTGTGGCAAAAGATAATTTTTCAAATCTGCATATACTTTTTTTCTTTCATCTTCATTATCTAATTCATCTTCAACCACAATTAGTTGTGATAAATATTGTGTATTATCGTTTGGTAGATAATATCTTCTATCAAATATCCATAAAGCTGATATTGCTTTATTTGCTTTTGCAAAGTTTGTTGCAAACTTTACTACTCTTGATGGTAGTATACTATATTCAAGAATTCTCAAATCATATTCATTTACTAATATTTCTGTTTTCCTTTTCGCATTTACTTTTGTATATGAAGAACCTGATGTAAAACTTTTTGAAACATTCGATATTGTTTTTGTCTTTTCATTAGATGTATTTTCTTCTATTTTTACTTCTGTTTTGTTTTCGATTATTGGCTCTACTTTAGGTTGAGTCGCAACTTGTTCTTGAATATTTTTTATGTGATTTATTATATTAGGGCTAATTATCAAATTATCTGTTAAGGGATTTATAACTATTCCATATATTTGTGAAAATTTGTATGAATTCACTATTTGCAGAATTTCATTAAAACTTACTTGTTTAGTGTATGGAAATTCTTCTACATTACTTCTTTTGTACGATTCTTCTACTGATGTATATATAGGAAAATATGCTTCTGAATTTAATGAATATATAAAAGATAATCTTATTTCTGCTTCATCATTAAAAACTTCCTCACCCAATTCATTTTTTATTGGTGGTATAGATGAACTAAATGCATAAAACAATTTCGCATGTAAAGCTATATTTTCGTATATCTTATTCATTACATTTTTTATTTCTGCTTCTGTTTGTGCCTCTTTTCTTTCTTTAAGATATTTTACAAGTTCATTATTTTCTATAACAGTTTCTATTTCATTAGACATACTATTTTCCCTCTTCTTTAGTAAATTTATGTTTTATTGAACTCTTGCTACAATTATTGTCATATCATCTTTTGGCATACCAAAATTGCAATCAATAGATTCTTGAAGCATTATATCTGCCAAACGTTGTGCACTCGTTGTTTTTACTGCTTTTATAAGTTCTATAATCGCTTGCTCTTTTTTATCAAAGTTAGCATCTAATACACCATCAGTAACCATTACAATCAAATCACCACGTTTTAATAATTTTGTTTTAGTTTCAATTTCAATATTTCCTAACATTCCAATTGGCAAATTATTTGAATCTACACTTGTAACCTGTCCTTGCTTATTGCATATAAAAGTAGGACAAGCACCAATCTTTATAAATTCAGTAAGTCCAACCAACGGATCAAATATCATTGCATCTATAGTTGCAAAATTATCTGGTTCTTTTCCAACTAGCATATATGAGTTTATTAGCTTGATTGCTCTATCTTCTTCAAATCCAGTATTCAAAAGTTTTTCCAAATTCAAAACAACTTTTTTGCTATTTCTAGCAGCTATATCGCCCGAACCCATACCATCACTAATTGCTACTAATATCTTGCCATCTTTTAGTTTTATAATAGTATTGCTATCTCCTGAAATCGTACTATTATATTTTTTAGCTCTAGCAATTCCAAATTCAAGAGTGTATGGTTCCAACTCTATATTTTCATTATTTTCTTCTATATTTATTAAACTGCTTGAAATATTTTCTTTTACTTTGTTTAATTCTTTAGAAACTTCTTTAAGTTGCAAAGCCATTTGGATTCTCTGTTCTTTAACTTTTTCTTGCCAATCTTTGTTTACTTTATATATTTCATAACTTAAATTTAATCCTTCTGCAAACAATTCTTGATTTTGACAAATAGATTCACTCAAATCTTTTTTAGTAATTTCTCCTCTTACTTGTAAAATCTCAATTGCATTAAAAGTTTGTTCATACATTTTATGATAATTTTGTTTCCAACATGATTCATAATTAGGACAACGTTTACAAGTATTTTCATTTAAAGTTTTTATGAAACTACCAATCTCATCTGTTGATGCAATTACATTCTTTTCGTTAGAAACATTTTCAGCCATATCATTTATTACATCTGAAACTGCATTAAGTTTATAAATAGTATTTTCTTCAATTAAGCCAACTGCACCTTCACCTGCAATACTTTTATTATAATCAAATAAATTTTCGATTATTATTATTGCTTGTGGTGGTATCAAGAATAAAGCAATTGATGCTACTACTATTTCTTTTATATTTATTAGAACTTCTGTGGAACCATTTGCAAAAAATACTAATACCATATTGCCTATAACAAATCCAATTACAGCTCCAACCTTTCCAAATCTAGCTAACAAGCCTGATAGTAATCCACAAAAAGCATATGTTGCAACAGTTGCAACACTACCATATCCCATTATTCCAACAGTTAAAGAAATTGAAAGACCAGCGGCACAGCCTATAGCTGGTCCACATTTCCACCCCAATAACATTACTAGAAGAATACTAATTACGCCTCGAATTGTAATTCCCAAAATACTAAAATTTGCAAAGCTACTAACTACTACTGCTAAAATAACACCTGCACAAATCAAAGCTTCCGACGAATGTACTTTTTCATTAGCTATGTTATATATTACCGGCAATCCCTCTGAAAATATCAAGAAGAATACGCCAACCATAATAGAATTGTATATTGCAAAAACAGCATCATATACAAGAAATTCATTAAATGATAACGCAATAACTTCTGAAATTATGCTAGACGCAATTATTGCTAATGTGTTATTAGTTTTATTATCAGCAAATTTTACGAAAGATTTTATTGCAGCGTATAAAATACTTGCAATCATAAATTTCAAAAGTGCTACTTTTCCCAAACAAATTCCTGTCACAATCGATATTATTGAAAAAGAAGCAATCAAAGGAATTTTCAAAACACTAGTAGCTGCTAATATCGCAAGACCAAATGGTGTTGCATCTGATGCCATCTTGCAAGGAGATACCAAAGCACATATAAGTAATACGATTAAATTTTTAATATTTTCAAAAAGTTCTTTAAAGAACATTTTATCAATAAAGCTAAAAGTATTGTCTATTGCCTCTTTATCATAATTTAATTTACTTTTTAATTCTTGAAACACTTTCACTTACACCTCTTAACTTTTTCATAAAACTTTTTAAGAAATTATATCTACTACTTTCCAAATATAATGTCGTATTGTAGTTTAAAATCGAAAAAGTTTTTTACAAAAAACTACATTTTATTAACTCTTATAATTTGTAAGATATCAAATTAGATATACCATGTTCCTGCATTGTTACACCATACATAGTATTCGCTGCTTCCATAGAACCCTTTCTATGTGTAATAATAAGGAACTGTGTTTTAGCACTAAACTTTTTAAGGTATTCTGCATATCTATGAACATTAACATCGTCTAAAGCCGCCTCAATTTCATCAAGTACACAGAAAGGCGATGGATTCAATTTCAAAATTGCAAAAAGTAATGCGATTGCTGTAAGTGCTCTTTCTCCACCAGACAATAACATTAAGTTTTGAAGTTTCTTTCCTGGTGGTTGAACCTCAATATCAATTCCACATTCTAATATGTTTGTTTCATCAGCAAGTTTTAAAATTGCCTTACCTCCACCAAATAATTCTGAAAATACTTCTGAGAAATTTTTATTTATAAGTTCAAATTGTTCTGCAAATTGAATCTTCATAAGTTTAGTCATATCGTCTATAATTTTATTTAAAGATTTTTCTGATTCTTCCAAATCCGTCTTTTGAGTTTGTATAAAATCGAATCTATCCTTTAAAGTCTTGTATTCATCTATAGCATTTACATTAACGCTTCCCAAACCTTTTATTTCAGATTTTAGTTTTTCAACTTCCTTAGCTGTAGTTGAAGTAACTTCAGCATAGTTTTTAGCCGTATTAGGAGTAGTTTCATATTCTTCCCACATTTTATTTTGAATATCTTCTATGTCTGTTTCAAGTTTGGCTTTTCTAAAATCTAATTTTGTATTTTGTTCTTTTAATATTTCCAATGTCTTAAATTGACTTGTAATATTTTCTTCAATTGCAACAAGCTCATTATTCTTGTTTTCTCTTTCTTTTTTCAACTCTGCGATTTTATTTTCTATTTCACGAGTTGTTTCATCAGAATTATTTATTGCCTTTTCTATTTCAGATATCTTATTTTCCAATGATGAATTTTCATTCAACAAGCTTTCTCTTTCGTGCGTTTTGTTTTCAACATTTTGTATGCAATTGTTGATTTCTTGCTTTATCATTTCTAGCATTTCATCAATTGAAACTGCACTTTCATCAAAAGAAGAAACTGAAATTTTTAAATCTACAATATCAGAATTTAAATCATCTATAAACTTTTGTTGTTCCTCGTTTTTACTTGTAAGTTCTGTAACCTTTTCTTGTAATGAAGAATTTTCTTGTTCTAAGTTTGCAATCAAATTATTAAGTTCAATTTGATTTTGTTTTTCAACTTCGATATTTTCAAGAATCTTTTCTTTTTCGCCATTTAATAATTCAATTTTCTTTTTGTATCTTTCGATGTTATTATCGATTTCACTCATTTTTTGTGATTCACGTGCATATTCAACGTCTATTGTTTGAAGTTCTCTTTCAATTTGTGAAAACTCTGCAATAGTATCTTGTGAATTTTGCTTATATTTTTCTAGATTAGCTATAGCTTCATCTCTTCTATTTTTTAGTTCTTTCAATCTAGTTTCAAGTTCTTTAATTTCTCTTCCACGGCTAAGCAAACTAGTTGTCTTTTTCTGAACGCTACCACCAGACATTTGACCCGATGGATTTACAACATCTCCATCTAACGTAACGACTCTAAATGTATATTTATATTTTTTTGAAAGCGATACTGCATTATCCATATTTTCGACAATAACCGTTCTGCCAAGCAAACTTTCAACTACAGTTTTATACTTTGGAGAAAAATTCACAAGGTCAGAAGCAATTCCTATAACGCCCATGTCATTTTTGAATTTTTCATTTATTTTATTAGCTTTAACTGCTGAAATTGGCAAAAATGTAGCTCTACCTAAATTGTTTGATTTTAAGAATTCAATCGCTCTTTTCGCATCGTCTTCACTTTCAGTAACAACATTTTGAAGAGAAGCACCCAATATCATTTCAATTGCAGTTTCATATTTTGATGGAACTTCTATTAAACTTGCTAAAGCACCAAAAATGTTTTTTCCAAAATCAGAATCCTTTTGACATTTATTTAAAACTTCTTTTACTGCTCTATTGTATCCTTCATGTTCATTTTCAGTTTCAACTAAAAATTTATATCTTGATTCTGTGATTCTAACTTCGTCATCTGCCTTCTTTATATTTTCTTCTAATTCGTTAATTTGATTTATGCATTTTTCTCTTTCAACAGATAATTTTTCAATTTTTTCAGTAAGAGTGTTCTTCTTTGAAGTGACATCGTTTAATAAAACGCTTGCATCTTCTTTTATCATTCTTTCTTTATCTAGTTCATGAATATTTTCTCTAACTTCAGAATCTATTTGATTGTTTCTACGTGAAGTAGCCTCAATATTAGCAGAAATGTCAGAAAGCACACTCATTTTTTCAAACTTCAAATCCATATTGTTTAGAATTTTAGTTTTTAATTCTTCAGCTTGCTTTTGCTCGCTTGAAAAACTTTCAAATAACTTAGCAAGTTCATCTTCTTTTTCTTTTAGTTCATCTTCAAACCTTTTTTTGTCTTCAAAAAGTCTTGTTTTTCTGTTGCTTCTTTCTTCAATTTCTTTTTCAAGTTCAATTCTTTTGGCGTTTGATTTATCTATTTCTTCAGCAGCAAAGTCATATTTTTGCTTATTGTTTTCTATACGTTCACTTATAATTGTGATTTCTGCTTTTTGCTTTTCCAAATTATTTTGGAACTCAAACACATTGCTTTGTTCATGTTCTATAGCGTTTATTATTTCTTCAACGTTTAAACGAATTTCTTCTTTTTGTTTTTGGAAAGAATCAATTTTTCCATTTTCTAAATCAAGTTGATCAACAATTTCATCAATTTGAGAAACTGTGTCTTTCAATTTTTGCTTGCTCTTGTTTATATTTTCTATAAGAAGTCCAACCTCTAAATATTTTAATTGTTCTCTAATTTCAAAAAACTTCTTAGCTTTCTCAGCTTGATTTTCAAGTGGCCCTAATTGATTTTCTATTTCAGTAACAATGTCATTTATTCGAACTAAATTTATTCTAGTATTTTCTATTTTCTTTTCTGCTTCATGTTTTCTAGTTCTATACTTTACAATTCCAGCAGCTTCTTCAAAAATATTTCTTCGTTCTTCTGACTTTGTACTTAGAATTTCGTCAATTCTTCCTTGTCCAATAATAGAATATCCATCGCGTCCAATTCCAGTATCCATAAACAACTCGACAATATCTTTAAGTCTACATTGATTTTTATTTATATAAAATTCACTTTCGCCACTTCTATATACTCTTCTTGTAACAGTAACTTCTGAATAATCTATTGGGAGTTTGCCATCTGTATTATCAATCAACATATTAACTTCTGCAAACCCTAAAGACTTACGCGCCTCTGTTCCAGCAAAGATTACATCTTCAAGTTTTGCACCACGAAGCGTTTTAATACTTTGCTCTCCCAAAACCCATCTAATTGCATCGGATATATTACTTTTACCACTACCATTAGGTCCAATTACAGCAGTGATTCCATCTTCAAATTCTAATACTGTTTTATCAGCAAAAGACTTAAACCCCTGCATTTCTATTTTTTTTAGATACATAATTAAAGTTCTCTCCTCCGTATGTTTTAATCCACATTTATCATATACTAAAGCAATCGAATAATCAACAAAAAAAGTTTTTCAAACTTATTTTTTAAAACTATTGCAACGCAAGGGTTTGTTGCGATATAATTTATATATATTATTGTAAAGGAGTGTTTACTCATGGTTATAGTTTTAATTATAGTTGTTGTTATCGCTTTGTGGTTAATCGCTACATATAATTCTCTTGTTCAAGCGAGAAATAAAGTAAAAAATGCTTTTGCTCAAATAGATACACAACTACAAAGAAGATTTGATTTAATTCCAAATCTAGTAGAAACAGTTAAAGGTTATGCTGCTCATGAAAAACAATTATTAGAAAATGTTACAGCTAGTAGATCTGGCTACATGAACGCAACAACAGCTGCTGAAAAAATGGCTGCTGATAATCAATTAACTTCTACATTAAAAACATTATTTGCTGTTAGTGAAAATTATCCTGATTTAAAAGCTAACGAAAACTTTTCTAAGCTTCAAGATGATTTAAAAGGAACAGAAGATAAAGTTGCTTTCTCAAGACAATTTTATAATGATTCTGTTACATCATATAACAACAAACTTTTAATGTTCCCAACAAACCTTATTGGTAAAATGTTTGGATTTAAAGAAGAAGTTTTATTCAAAACTGAAGAAGCAGCAAAAGCCGCTCCAAAGGTTCAATTTTAGTCTAAACAAAAACAAATAAAAGTCGCAAATATGCGACTTTTGTTTTATATTCAAATAATGAGAGGTGATTATTTTATGTTTGATACAAGCAAATCTAACAAGAAAAAGTCATTTGGAATAATTGCATTATTCGTTGTTTTTCTTACATTAGTAGTATATTTTGTAGGAATAATTTGGTTTGAAGAAGCAAGCTATTTGGTAGCAATTTTTGCAATGATTTTTTCAATAATTTCTGCCTGGGGAAGTTACTATTTTTCAGATAAAATAGTGCTTTCGCTAAACGGTGCACGTCCAGCAACAAAAGAAGAAAATCAACGATTAGTTGAAAATCTTGAAGGACTTTGCATCGCTGCAGGAATATCAACAATTCCAAAGCTTTATATAATGGATGACGGTTCGCCAAACGCATTTGCTACTGGTAGAAATCCTGAACATGCTGTTATATGCGTAACTACTGGATTATTGCAAAAACTAGATTCAAATGAATTAGAAGGTGTACTAGCTCATGAATTGTCACATATAAAAAATTATGACATATTACTTCAAACAGTTGCAGCTGTTTTCGTAGGCTTTGTCACAATAATTTCAGACTTATTCTTTAGAGTAAGCGTTCGTACAAATAGAAGAAGAGATGATGACGATAACAATGCTGGTAATATAATTTTAGTATTAGTCGGTTTAATATTCTTAGCACTTTCACCTATTTTCGCTAATTTATTAAAACTTGCTCTTTCTAGAAATAGAGAGTTCTTAGCTGATTCATCTGCAATTGAATTAACGAGAAACCCAGATGGCTTAATTAGTGCATTAAGAAAAATTTCATCAGATACAGATCCACTAGAGCAAGCAAACAAAGCAACAGAATGTATGTATATTTCAAATCCAATAAAGAATCATAGTGGTAAAACAAGTACTCTATTTTCAACACACCCTTCGATAGAAGACAGAATCGCACAATTAGAAAATATACACTAAAAATTAACCAGGTATTCCCCAAATGAATACCTGGTTTTTTTACAATATTTCAAAAATATTTAGTTGACAAGAGAATGAATTGTGCTATAATAGTACTCGTATGCACCACTAGCTCAGTTGGTAGAGCATCCGACTCTTAATCGGCAGGTCCGGGGTTCGAATCCCCGGTGGTGCACCAAACAAAGTCACTATATTTTAAAAACATGGTGGCTTTTCACATGTATGTACGTAATCAAGTTGCATTTTCCCCAGTTTGTCCACGGTCTGTCAATAACATTACTTTCTATTACGCCATAATCATGTCCCCTCGCTTCTATCGCCTTTCCATTCCCAATATATACACCTACATGTCCAGGGAAAAACAATAAAATTCCGACCACTTCTGGCAAATCTTTAATGTCCCCTTTAATCTTACAAAGATTAAAAATTTCCCTTGAATTAAAATCTTCTATACCATTATATATAGGCTCGCTTTCTGGTGAAGATGACCACAAATATCCTTTGATAAGTCCTGCACAATCAAAGACTTTTTTACCATATTGCGAACTGTAATCCGTACTTTTATAATATTCAGGATATTCTTGCTTCTTTTTTAAATAAAGTTCTTCGGTTGCTGTTTGTCCATACGTGTCCCACCAATATGGATTTCCAATTTGTTTTTTACAATAGTCTACTAAACCAATATTTGTTTTCAAAAACAATTCCACCTCCTAATTTAATATATTCTAGAAGGTAGAAAAATATGTACATAAAAGCTTTAATAAGCTTTTATAAATATTGTCTTAAATCATTCATAAAATTTTGTTCAAGAACAACAACGTTATTTGCAACATTCATAATTTCTTTAGATGCACCTGCATACTCATTCATATATTTACTAACTGATTTTATACCCATTCCACAGCCGTCAATCATGATATCAGCAATTTTTTCATCAGTTCCATCCATCATTAGTTTCATGCCTGTAGAAAATTTTGATCCCATTGTAGCCATCGTATTAGGCGGTTCAGGTTCTGCACCTCTAGCCTCCAATTTTGCATATATATCTCTTAAAATCCTTTCATGCTCGCCTTGGTACTTGTCTAATGTATTTTTAAAATCTTCACCATATGCTTTATCTCTAACATCTACAATACTTTGTATTCCCATTTTTACGCCAGCACCACATTCTTTTAATAGTTCAACATCATCGTACATAAAATTCAAATCCTCCTAAATTTTTTTCTACAATTAGTATCTATTTTTTAGAATTTAATATACAAAATTTAAAAAATTTTTCAGTTTTGTAATTTCAAGGTTGCCTCTAAGTAGCTATAAATCAACATTTAAAAACAAATAAAAAAATATCAAAAATTATCGAAAAAAATAGTTGACATCCTTCGTTCTTTATAGTAATATATAGAAGCAGTCGATGTTACAGACTGCTTGTTATGTGGGCCATTAGCTCAGTTGGCAGAGCACTTGACTTTTAATCAAGTTGTCCGCAGTTCGAATCTGCGATGGCTCACCACATAACCGGCCCGTTGGTCAATCGGTTAAGACATCGCCCTTTCACGGCGGAGTGGGGAGTTCGACTCTCCCACGGGTCACCATGCCAGTGTAGCTCAGTTGGTAGAGCAACTGACTTGTAATCAGTAGGTCGTTGGTTCAATTCCGATCACTGGCTCCAAAATCTCGTAAAGCTTACCTAGTAAGAGTTACGAGATTTTTTATATTCAAATTAGAATTTCAAAATACTAACCACATACAAAAAGACAATGCCAATTTCTTAGCATTGTCTTTTATTATATCATTTTACCAAGAGCCTCCTCCGGCCTCCACCAGAGCCACCTCCAGATGAACCTCCTCCTGAAGAACCACCTGACGAACCTCCTCCTGAAGAGCCACCTCCTGAACTATATGGCGCACTTGTCATAGCATTTTGACTATATGACATCGTATGATTTATAAAACTTCCAAACGATGAATAATCAAAGCTGTTTGAACTGTCGCTGTACCAAGATGGTGGTGCCATTGTTATGCCCTCAAATTTTTCAATCCACTTATTTGATACTCCCAATACATATGTGTATGGCAAAATATCATAAAAATAATTAGGATTTTTTTCAACTAACGCTTCTAACTCTTCCTTTTTAGCAACTTCCAAGAACTTTTTAAATCCTCTCATTTTTCCCAACATTTCTCTACCATATTGACTTCTTCTAGAAATATGAAGAGCACACCATGCCATTCCTGCTATACAGATTAGTCCTACAATGTACGCAATAACATATTGCGTTCCTTGTAATAATATTGGCATCATAAAAAAAGGTAGAAATATCGAAAACATACATGTCCTAGTCATTAAAGCTTCCAAAAACATTAGTACATTAATCACTATTACCGTTTCTATACAATATGGATCGACTTGATCAGCAGAACCAATCAATAATAATGGTGTAATCACCAAAAATGTAATTAAAATCATATGATAAATAAATTTTTTTCTTTTTGAATTTGCTTGAAAATCTTCAAATATTTTTTCTTTATTATGCACACCATTTGTAGTAGCTGCTATTCTTTTTGTTGTCAAATAAAATCCATCATACAACATTGTATTTTCCACTTCTGTTCTGCCATATGAGAAGAGCTCATCAAGAAAACATTTTTCCATTGGATTTTCACCATCATAATCTTTTAATTTTCTTATTACAAACCCTTTCTTTTTCTTCTTTTTAGTTGTAGGTTCTACTCCATATTGTTCATAATCTACTGGAGTATCTATATTTTTATAAATATCCAACATATTTTCATAATATTTTATTTTTTTAGAAGTTGGGTCTTTAGCTCTTTCTTCAGATATTTTATTTTCTAATTCAATTATTTTTTCTTCACTACTATTTTTTGCATCTTGCTTTAAGTTTACCTTTTTAAAATTTACATCTTTATCTTTCTCAACAATTTCAAGATATCCTTTATTAGCTAAATATATCAATAATGACGTAACGTCTTTATCTTTTATACAACCTTTGTACAGTAAAGCAACGTCCAAACTATTTAATCCCTCAGGTGGATAAAATTCAACAGTTTCAACAACAGGATATTCACGTCCAAATATGTACCATATTGCTATCGCTATTCCTAAAAAAATAACAGGAATTATTATCATAGCAATAAGTAAAGGGTCAGCATTAAGTCTTGCTCCAACAAAATATCCTTCAGGCAATTCGCATCTTATGGTTAGAGCTTCGCCTACGCCGAGAATATCTTCATAGCTTCCTGTTATTTGATTTCCAACAACATTATACTTAACTTTACTACTATCAATTGAACCTTTTTTTCCTGATGAAAAACCTATTTTACTTGCGTCAAATTCTTTAGGCATAGTGATTGAAAATGTTACATTTCCAATTGGTGCATCCCATTCTGTTCCGATTATATTGTAATATATTTCATCATAATCTTTTGAAGGGTCTTTTCCCAAATTATATGTATATTCAATAACGTACTCTTGCGAACCACGTACAGTATAATCGGCAGACCCAATTTTTATTTTGTAATTTCCATCTTCTTTTGAAGTTGTATATTCCTTGTTTACCTTAACATTCGTTACTTGAGTACGATTTTGGGATACCGTTCCATCTAATCTTTTAACGGTATTTTTTAGTGGAATAGTTCTAAATATTCCATGTTTTGATATATTGAAATATGCTGTAACTGTTTCTTTAATGTCAAAAGTGTTATTCTCATTAACAACAATATCAATATCATACTTATCAATAACGTAGTCATAAGAATTATATTTAGAATTCTTGCTAGGTGCTAAAAGTGATGAATCATGTGTCGCATCTTCAGTTATCGCATAAGTATTTAATGGATAAAGTAATGTTAAAGATAATACAATTAACATGAATGTTGAAATTCCTTTAGTAAATTTTTTCATATGTCCCCCCTATAAATTTAATTTAGCTTTTGTTAATTCTTTTATATGAAAGATTTTATCATATATTTAATTTTGTACATATACTATTTCTAAAATAATTCAAATTGAAAATATTTTATGTAAATTTTCCTAATTATGTTGATATTTTCCATAAAAAATGATATATTTTATCCGGCATTATTTCTTGATAAAAACTAAACAATAATTTGATTTGGAGGAATATTTATGAAAAACGTGCAGTATCCCCCTTTTGTACACTGGGAAGTTACGCCCGAATGCAATCACAACTGCATTCACTGCTATAACTACTGGCGTAAAGATTCTGAAAAACTCGAATCTATGCACACGAATTTTTCCGAAGAACATTACCTTGAGATTGCAAGACGGATTGTAAATCAAAAGGCTCATACCGTTGTTGTAACTGGTGGCGAACCCATGCTGGTCTTTAAGAAAATCGTTAGTTCCATCGAACTTTTGAAAGCAAACGGCATTAACGTTTCTATTAACACCAATGCTGTTTTGATTACGGATGAAATTATCGATTTCCTTAAGAAACACGACATCAACCTCTTCATTTCTTTTCCTTGTGGTAATGAAAAAATTTGCGATTTCATTACCGACAGAAAAGGCGCTATGAAACGAATTGTCCGTTCCTTGGATCATCTTGTCGAGCGTGAAGTACGATTCTCCTTGAACATTGTTGCTTCCAAGGCAAATCTTGAATATTTAGAGGAAACCGTCGACTTTCTTAGAGATAGATATCACATCAAGAGAATTCACATCACTAGAGTCGGCAAACCTGTAAACTCCGATTCTAGCTTTGATAAATATCTTCTGTCCCACGAAGATTTGAATCGTGTGCAAGATATCTGTGTCAAAATCAATTCTGAGTATGGTATTGACGTAGATACAGGATGTCCTTACACTCTCTGCAGTATCAACTCTCAAAAAGCTTTCGAACTTTTCGGATATAAAAAGTTCTGTACTGCTGGTAAAACTAGCTATGCTATGGATACTTTTGGTAATATCAAAGCTTGTCCTAGAGACAGTAAGATTTATGGCAACATTCTCACTGAAGATTTTGCTACCGTTTGGGAAAGAATTTCTGAGTGGCGTGACGGCACGTTGCTTCCTGCAGAATGTAAGCAGTGTAAGATGAGAGAAGTTTGTAAAGGTGGATGCCGCGTCGATGCATTCCCGTTCACTGGCAAACTTAACTCTTTGGATACGACCGTTATTCTTGAAAACTTGCCCATCAAGTATTGTAAGGTCGCAGATATTCATGAATATTCCGACACCGATACCTTCTGTGTAAATCCTTTTAATTCTATCAAAGAGGAATTTGGATACAGGATTTCTTATGGGCATACCTACGTTTTCGTAACTTCTGAATTCTATGATTACCTTAGTACGCATCATGTCTTTAAACTTGCAGATATTATGCACGACTTTTCTGTGGATAGCACCATTGCAAATAGCATTATTTACCGACTCCTCAAAAATGGCGTAATTCATTTAGCAAGGAGGTAATTTTATGGAACAATTCTTCGTAGACGTTTACAGCAATAGCTCTTACTCTGAGTGTGATTGCTTCACCTGTGATTCTAGCTGTCACTGTGAATGTGACGGTGGTGGCGACTGCAACTGGGGCTAATCTAAGCTGAGTTGTATTAAAAACTAGTCAATAATTAAATCCTGGCGCTATCCACTAAAAGTATGGAGGCACGAATTATTTTATTCGTGCCTCTATTTTTATTTTTATATATTCATCATATAAAGTATTTATTTCTTCTAAATGTTTTTCAAACTCTGTTGGTTTTTGTAACCAATTTAAAAACATATCTTTTCCATACTGTTCTAATAAAAATTCAATAATTAGATGACAATACCTATATCCACCTGTTTCAGCAAACTTCAAGCTATCATACACGCAAAAATCCGAAACTTTTGGCAATTGATTTTTTAAATATGCATTTACCCACGGCGTATATATTTTTCCCTCATACTGATTACTTAGATAAACTGCAATTCCCTCATCTAATAATTTTAATCTCCTTTGTGATATATCTAACTTATACGATAAAAGATGTACAAGTTCGTGTAACGCAACCTTGCACAATTCATCTAAATTTTCTCTATTGGGTACTACTACCCAAACTTCTTCAACGTTTGAAAAACCAACTAGCCAGTCAGGAACATCTATATTTTTATATTGCACACTTTTATCTTTTACTATTTTGTTCATATTTTCCTTTGAAACAATTGATAATACTAGCAAGTCATATTCTACTTCAAACCAGTCTTTTATTTTTTCAAATTCACTTGATACTTTCTTACCAAAAAGCTCAAACACGTCTTTTTCTATATCTTCATCGCATTTAATAACTAGTTTATTATATTCTTTTACCATATACATTCACCAAATAAAATATATATCAGTTTATCGAATTTGTCCATCAGACATTTCATTTTACAGTTTACTTGATTATGTAAATATGGTATAATTTGCATGTCCGAATATTTTTATAAACATCCTTATATTTTCTAGGAGGTACACCATGTTTACACAGAAAAGTTTTGGTTTAACTGACAGAGAATTCAACACCATAAGAGATTGGGCAAATACCCACGAATGCAGTTGTAAAGGAAATACTAAGCCCCACAGTTGTTGTGGTGGTGAGGTCTCTGTAACTTTTACACCTACCACAATTGACATTTTTATATCTGCCAAATGCGTATGTGGTAAAACAATCGTTGTCAGATAAGCATAAAAAACCCCTGTAATTCATTCAATGATTACAGGGGTTTTTTCCTTTTACTATAAAATTTTTCCACCACCTAGCAAAATATCGCCGTCGTAAAAAACTGCAGATTGCCCTGGTGTTACTGATTTTTGTGGTTCGTCAAATATTACTTTGATTTTTTTATTTTCAAGCATATATATTCTACCTTTTGCAGGAGTTGCTGCATAACGAATTTTTATTTCGCATTCTATTCCTTCTTGCGAAGTTAATTTTGAATCATCTTCGTCAATTAAAATCAAATTGTAATCTCCAACTTCAAATTCCTTAGAATACAATTCGGCTTCTTCTCCTACAATAAGTTCATTTTTATTAACATCAAAACCAATAACAAACAAAGGAACGGGGTTTGATATTCCTAAGCCTTTTCGTTGCCCTATCGTATGATTATACAAACCTTTATGATGTCCTAATACCTTTCCTTCTTTATTTACAATATTTCCTTCATTTCTTCGGATATCCGAATTTTCTTCGAGAAATTTCTTATAATCTCCATCAGGAATAAAACAAATATCTTCGCTATCTGGTTTCTTAGCTATATGTAATCCATATTTTTCGGCCATTTCCCTTATCTCATTCTTATTAGAAAACTCGCCTAAAGGGAATAATACCTTTTCAAGCATATTTCGTGGCAAATTATATAAGACATATGATTGATCTTTCTTGCCAGCATTAGATTTTTTTAGTACAACAGAATTATATTTTTCATCAAATTCAGTTTTTGCATAATGTCCTGTAGCAATATAATTACAATTAAGCTCTTGTGCTTTATCATACATAAGGCCAAATTTCATAAACTTATTACATTCAATACAAGGGTTTGGAGTTCTACAATTCTTATAGTCGCAAATAAACTTATCTATAACATATTTCTTAAATTCATCTTTATATGAAACTACATGATGCTCTATTCCTAAGAAATCGCAAACCTTTTTAGCATCTTCAAAAGCTGTTGTCGATGGATTACTTGTAGGATTACAATATAAATCAAGTGTAACTCCAACAACTTCGTACCCTTGCTCTTTCAAGATTATTGCTGCCACAGCACTATCGACACCACCACTCATTCCAAGCAAAACTCTTTTATTTTCCATAATTTATACTCCTGCTAATATCTTTTTCATTTCCTCTTGTCTTTTTATTTTTTTAGTTGTAGTCTTAATCAATTCTTCATCTGTCAAAATCAAATCTTTTATATACTTATACGTTGGAAATGTCTTATTTACTTCCTTTATCATTTGCCAAACTTTTTCTTTTAGTTCTTCAAATGTTCCAGGATACTCTTTCTCTGCAATTTCTTTATTATACACTACTTTAACTGAAAGTTTCAAATCGCCATCTTCTTGAGGCATTCCAAATACAAAAGATTCTTCAACAATATCTAATCTATTTAAAATAACTTCAATCTCTTCAGGGAAAATCTTCTTACCATTTTTTAATACTATCATGTCTTTCTTACGGCCTGTTAATACTAATGTTCCATCTTTATCAAAGAACCCTAAATCACCAGTATGGAACCAACCATCGCGTATTACTTCTGCTGTTTTTTCTGGAGCCTCGTAATAACCAAGCATTACGTTAGGTCCTTTTACTTTGATTTCACCAATTCCATTTTCATCTTTATCACAAATTTCCACTTCCACGTTAGGTAGTGATATTCCAACAGAACCAGGTTTTACAAGTTTATGATTTTCAGCTGCAATAACAGGAGCTGTTTCTGTTAAACCATATCCTTGTATAACTCTTATACCTATAGAATTAAAATATTCTGTGACTTCTTTATCTAAAGCTGCACCACCTGCAATAATGTATCTTAATTCTCCTCCTAATGACTTATGGATATCTGCAAAAAGTTTTCTTCTGACATCAATCTTACATTTATATAAAGCCTTAGAAACTTTTCTTGCTTTTTCTACAAGCTTTTCCTTGCCTTGCTTCTTTATTTCTTTTTTAATATTTTTGTAAATAGCCTCAACAAGTATTGGAACTCCTACAAATATAGATATTTTGTACTCTCTTAAATTTTGAGCTATATATCTAATTCCATCCGGGAATGTAGTTGTTATGCCAGCAGCCACCATTACAACCAAGTAAGTAGAACCAAAAACATGGTGGAATGGTAAGAATGCAATAGTTACCAAATCGCTAAATAAAGGTTCTACAAGTTGCATGCCATAAACATTTGAAGCTATATTTCTTTGAGAAAGCATAACAGCTTTTGATTGTGCACTTGTTCCAGATGTAAATAATAAAATATTCATTGCATCTGGATCTACTGTATGATTTATGAAATCTTTTTTTCCTTTTTTAATAAGTGTGTTTCCTTCTGAAATATATGTGCCAATATCAGTGTAACCATCCATTTTATCCATACATATAAATTCTTTTACATTTGAATTACCATTTGTTTTTAAAAATTCAATTAGCTCTACACATTTTGGATCAAATACTATTGCATCAACTTTTGCTCTGCAAACAGATTGTTCAAATTCATGTTCTTTCAAATCTTTATCTAAAGGAACAGATACAATTCCACCAAACAAATTTGATAAATGTGTAATAGCCCATTCGTATCTATTTTTGCCAATTATAGCAATTCTTTTGCCTTTGTATCCAGCATTATATAAGGCTGTTCCCAAAGCATATATATCTTTTAACATTTGAGTATACGTAATATTAGTATATCTTTTGCTTTCATCTTTTTCATTTTTGTTTTTTATTATAAATGCTATTTTTTCAGGGAATTTTTTCACTGCATCAATTACTAAATCTTTAACATTAGTAAATTCCTTAGCTTTGAAATAAGTTTTTTTATTCATAGATTCCTCCACAATTCAAATTTAGCAATCTAGTATGTCGGACTAGATTGTGTGACCTATTTAACTATATACCAAGTAGTGCTAAATGTCAATTATCCGACCAGTCGGTCAAAAAACAAAATAAGTGTATTCACTAAATATTTCTATTCTTAGAATACACTTATTTTATTTAATTGTATGAACCTATATATAAATTTATTCTACTGCATTAAGTTCAGCAAGAAGAGCTTCAACATCAATTCCGTGAACTGCACAAGCTTCTTCTAAAGATTCACCAGCTGCTGCTGGACAACCTAAACAGTGCATACCAGCTGCCATTAAAATTTCAGGATATTTTTCATTCATTTGAACAATTTCTCCAATTAGCATGTCCTTTGTTACCATAGCTTTTAGCTCCTTTCTGTCGAAAAGTGTCGACTTAAAATCAATAATTTTTTTCAAAAAAACTAGACAGAAAAAATTATGATGATATAATTCGCAATAAAGGTGGTGATCATCTTGAGAGTTTCAAAATTTTACCTTTATTTAGTTTCTATCTTATTTTTTATTTCTATAGTTTTTTATTTCTTACCAAATGATAAACTTTTTTCAATGTTTTTTTATTCATTTCTTTTTCATTTTTTAGTTACATTTTATATTATATGTACTTTCTTAGAAATAAATATACTTCATGAAAAACAAGGTTCTAAGCTAGATTTAAGTAAATCAAAACTTTCATCTGATAGGAGTTGATTTATATTTCAAAACCAAAGTTATTATACACTAACGTCATTCATATTTCAATAAGTGTAATTCTCATAATGTTTTTTAACTATTTTTTATTTCTCCCATTACTACAATTTAATTCTTTTACTTATGAATTGTTTGACAAAACTTATACTATTAAGCCGTGGCTTTGGCATAATATCAAAATCTGTTATTTTATTTTTCTTGCTTTTTCTTGGTTCGTATTACTATGGAATTATTTTAAGCATTCTCCAATACAAAGTTCGATTAAAACGCCCCCAAAAACTTTAATTGACGAATTTCCCCAATCCAATGAAATTTCCCTCTTTATTGGCAATAGTGAGAGTGACAATTCTTCCGTAATAATTAACGAAAAAGGATTATACCAAAACATTCTAGTAACTGGCACAATTGGTACTGGTAAAACATCATCTGCAATGTATCCATTTGTAGAGCAACTTATATCTCAGAACATTGGAATGCTTGTACTAGATGTAAAGGGGAACTTCCATTTAAAAATAAAAGAAATAGCTAAAAGATATAATCGCAAAGTTACCGTAATAGAATTAAACGGCTTTGAAACATACAATCCACTTGACAAGCCTAATTTAAAACCATCTATAATTGCTAATCGTCTTAGGACTATTCTTTCCCTATTTTCAAATGAACATACATCAGACACATATTGGCTAGATAAAGTAGAACTTTTTCTAACAGAATGTATTAAATTGTGTCGTATTTACAATGATGGCTATGTTACTTTTACTGAACTTCACAAACTAATTTATAATCAGAAATATCTTGCAGAAAAAATTGAATTTACCAAAAACCTATTTTTATCAAATTCTTTAAATTATGAGCAAGTTTATGATCTAAGTACTTGTATCGATTTTTTTCAAACAGAATTTCAATCGCTAGATTCAAAAGTTTTATCTATTATCCAATCTGAAATTTCCCGTATAACACAGATTTTTATTAACGATTTAGAAGTAAAAAGAACATTTTGTCCAGAACGTAAAGACGTAACTTTTAAAGGATTCGAAAATCTAGGAAACAATATCGTTGTCCTTAATATGAACATTTCTGAATATCGAAATCTTTCTAAAATCATTGCAGCTTACCTAAAGCTTGACTTTCAAAGTGATACTCTAATGCGTTTAGCAAACCAAAAATACATCCAACCAGTTGCTTTTGTGTGCGATGAATATTCTGAATACGCAACGGACAACGATGCTAATTTCTTTTCGGAAAGTAGAGAGGCCAAATGTATAAATATCGTATCTACTCAAAGTTATACGTCACTTTTAAATGCTGTTAAAGAACAGACAGCTGCTAAAGTAATTATACAAAGCCTTGTGAATAAAATTTGGTTTCGTTCCGATGATATTTTCACTATTGAAGAAGCCCAAAAGCAACTAGGAAAGGAGGACAAAGTTAAACTTTCCAGAAGTTTATCAGAAAATGCGAAAGAAACAAAATACAATTACTTTTTAAAAACATTTCGCTCCGAAAATTCAAATATTTCTGAAAGTATTAGCACACATATCGAGCATGATTTTTTATACGACATCAACTCATTTTCTCTAAACTTAAAAACATTTGAAGCGATTTGTTTTATTTCAAATGGCACTGAAATATTAAAGCCTTGCAAAGTTAAGCTTATCCCACATCATCTTAACAACACTCAAAATGTACAAAGACATAGATTTATATAATTTAAGGAGGTCTTATGAATAAAAAAATTACAACCATATTCTTAACAATATCTTTTATATTTGCTTTTTATACAATTTCATACGCAGGAATTTTCTCTGGTGAAGATTTAGCAACCAAGATAACACGTGGACTTACAGAAATTCAAAGTTGGATTGTTAAAATAGCAACACCAGCTGCAGCAGTAGCCATTGGCAGTGGATTACTAATGAAAAAATTTAGTTTTGGCGACGAAGAAAAAATCACTACTGGTAAACGTTTAATACGTAGCACACTATTTTCATATGCTTTTATCTTGCTAATAGACCCTGTAATATCTGCAATACAAGCTCTATTCGGATAATATTCTTTGAAAGGTACCTATTTCGTATGGAAGAAAATGTTTTAACTACTTCTGAAATAATTTCTATAGTCTTAGAAGTTATAAACCATATTGGTTCTAATTTAATCACATCGATAGATGAAAATATATTTCCTCTACTAGATAAACTTGTATTTATAGATACTAGTATTTTTTCAACTGGAGATAAATTTAATAAATTACTTACAGGTTCCCCTACTCATGGAGTGTTGATACTCGCTAACTGTTTATTTACAGCCTTTGTTCTATATTATGCAGGAAGACTTGTAATTTCATATTTAACTTCATCACAAATCGAATCTCCTGCAAAATTTTTTATTCGTGCATTTTTATCTGGTGTTGCCATGAATTACTCGCTTTCTATTTGCAAATTTCTGATTTATTCAACGTCGCTAATTAGTTCATTCTTTTGTGAACTTGGAGAAAATATATTTGGCAAAGAAATTTCGTTTGCAACGCTACTTGCCTCTCTTGATAATAATCTTTTAAACGGATTAGATATTCTATCTCTAAATGGTATTTTAAGCAGTATTCTATCAATTTCATCATTTGCTTTAATTATGAATTTCGCCTTTAGATATATTCTTGTCGAAGTCTTAATCATATTATCTCCATTTGCCATCCTTTGCACTTCTAATAGTTCCACCGAAGGATTTTTTAAAAGTTGGTTTAAGTCTTTACTTTCATTGTTAATTCTTCAAGTAATTATTTCAATAATGCTTTTAATTCCTTTCACTTTAATAAAAGACGGAAATGATTTGCTTTTCAACAAAGTACTGTTGGTAGGCTCAATCATTGCATTATTAAAATCCAACCAATTTGTAAAAGAGTTTATAGGAGGTATCGGAATTGGAACAAACTTTCAAAGTGGCATTGCAGGAATACGTTCTTTATTTTCTAAATGAAATGAGGGGTGACAATGAATTTTATTTTTCCATTTAATTATGACTATTCTTTAAAGTTCTTAGGAATTTTTAACTACAAAATTAGTTTTATATTTTGTGTCTTAGGTTTTATACTGTTTCTTGTACTTTCAAAATTACAAGTTTCTATTACAATCTCGCTCTATATATTTATACTAATATGGTTGCCTTGCTTTTTATTGGCAAATTCAACAATTCAAAAAGAACCACTTATATTTTTTATTATTTGCATATTAAAACATTATCTCTTTTCAAAAATTTATATTGATACTAATGAAAAATAATTTAAATAAGTGATGTGTAGTTAGGTGCAGAGAAATTTATATTTAAAAATTTTCCCCCATAATACAAATTATTTTTTTAAAATTACTTCTTCCCACAGTAATTCTCGCCAAGTTCTTGGCTTTTTATATCCCCCAAAGACTCTGCACCTAAGTGCACATCACAAATAACCTAGAAGTACCTAATTATGTACATTTAAATGGAATTTAGTTACAAAAAAAAAGCATTGATTTTACCCCGAAAAAAAGTTAATATAAATACAAACAAATGGGGGGAGAAAAATGAATTTTGAACAAAAATCATCAATGCTATTTTCTGATTTAAATGTACCAGAAGTATTTATAACAGAACATCTTGGAGCTGCAAATGGCGACTATGTAAAAATTTATTTATATTGTCTTTTTTTATGTAAATATAATAGTGAAATTTCTCCTCTAGACTTATCAAAAAAATTGTCGATGCCTTTATCAACAGTAGAACAAGGTCTAAAGTATTGGGAAAAAAATAATCTTATGATGAAAAAGCAAAAAACATATATTTTATTAGATCTAAAACAACAAGAAATCGATAAAATATATAAACCAAGAATGACAACTTCATTAGAGGATGCAATGGCTAATACAGCCAAAAACGTAGCTAGAACTCAAGCTGTTAGTGCAATAAACGCAATGTTTTTCCAAGGTGTTATGTCACCAACCTGGTATACTGACATAGATATGCTATTTACAAAATATAAATTTGATGAAGATGTAGTCATTGCTTTATTTCAATATTGTTTTGATAGACAAGCTTTGCACAGAAATTATTTGTTTGCTGTTGCAGATGGCTGGAATAAAAATCATATTACAAACATGAATGAACTAGATGAGTATTATGCAAATTTTGAGGCACTTATGAATATAAAGAAAACTGTTTCTAAAAAATTAGGACTTTCTCGTAAGCTATCTCAATACGAAGAAGCATACGTTGACAAGTGGGTTATGGATTTCAATTATCCTCTTAATGTTATAGAAATCGCATTGAAGAAAACGACTTCTAAAACGAATCCTAGTTTCGATTATATAGATAAAATAATTTCGGATTGGCATGAAAGAAACTTAAATACTGAAGAACAAATCACTACATTTATGAAAGAGCAAAAACAAAAGCAAAAAGCTTTTAAACAACAAACTATAATACCAACTTCAAATGTAGCTCAAAAATTTAATAATACAAATGAAATATCACAAATAAATGACTTTAGTCAATTTTATATAAACTAATTTATAAAGGAGGAACTATATGTTTGCAGATGCAGTAAAAAGAATTGAAAGACAGTATGAAATCAAAAGAAATCAAGCAGATGCTTTATTTATGGCAGAAAAAAAAGCAATATATAACAGTACTCCTGAACTTTCTGAAATTGATAAATCAATAACAAAGCTTGGTATACAAACAGCTAAGCTTTCTTTAAAGCCTTCTACTCCTAAAAATCAGGAAGAAATGCTTCGTTTACAATCTGAAATACGTACATTGAAAAGCAAAAAAGACGATATACTTCAAAAAATGAATGTTACTCTTTTCCCTAAGTATTCTTGCCAAAAATGCAATGATACTGGCTATGTACTTACTGATGGCATAAGTGAAATGTGTTCTTGTATGCGACAAGAGCTATTAAATGAGGCTTATAATAAATCAAATATGCATAATTTGAAAACGGAAACTTTTGCAAATTTAGATTTAAATTTGTTTTCTGATAAACCAAATTTTGAAAAATATAAATCCGAACTTTCACCAAGAAAAAATATTCAAAAGATTTTAAAAGTTTCTAACGATTTTATAGCAAATTTTTCGGATAGCAAGCAAAAAAATTTACTCTTTACAGGTTGCACTGGGATTGGTAAAACATACATTTCAAGTTGTATAGCTAACGAAGTTATTAAAAATGGTTACAACGTTTTGTATCAAACATCTCCATTACTTTTAGACAACATTTTCTGTTATAAATACGGTAATAATAAATTTTCAAATCAAAATTCTATTAACGACTTGTATAGCAGTTTATTCAATGTGAATTTGCTTATTATTGATGACCTTGGTACTGAAAATCTTACTTCAGCAAAGTTTTCTGAAATCTTTACAATTTTAAATGCTCGACTTATAACGCCAAATACAAAGACTATTATTTCAACTAATTTTTCTCTTGAAGAGCTTAGCAAAATGTATGATTCACGTATTCTTTCACGTCTTATCGGTCACTTCAATATTTGTAGGTTTTTTGGTGAAGATATTCGTATGAAACAATAAAACCACCTCTACTATAAATGTAGAGATGGTTTTTATTTTTACATTTTTACATTTTTTCATCTACCCTATCTTCTTTTGGAATATAGTCTATCACTGGATTTGTTCCGTCAAATACAACTCTTTTTCCGTCTGTTGTTGTTGTGATTTCTGATGGGATTGGGACATTAGATAACGATTCACAATAAATACTGAATCTAATATTTCCATCATCTAGTGGTCTTGCCTTATCTAGTACATATTCTACTGACCAAGTCTTATTATCTGTTGTTGTTATTGTTGCATTTGATGAGTCTATCAGATGTGAACCTATATGTATTTCCAAGTTCGTAATTTGTCTATCTGCTGTGAAGTTTAAAGTAATTGTATCACCGTATTTGGCAATATACTTATCATCATTTTTAGTTGGTGTTGGTAACGTCTTTTCCATCTTTACCACTGAAATTTGTGGATAAGCAAATGATATTATATCCGAATTACACAAATCACATTTTTCATCACCATCTTCATCTATGTGATATTCTCTTGCAATAACATGACCACATAGCTCGTCTGCACAATATTTTTCATGCATACTTTCAGATATTCTTCTATAAGTAACATCGTGTGATTCTACTTCTTCATGTAAACAAATTCTACAAGCTCGAATGTGAGTTGTTACTTTGTCTGCTTCTGAATTAGGTAATTTAATAAATTCTTTACAACGTTCTTCATTATCGACACCTGCTAAGTTTCTTTTTGTGTATCCACAAACATTACAAGTTGATTTATGATACCACTTTCCATCTTTCACTAGATGAATATATTCAAAAGTATGACGTTCATATCCACCTTGCATTCCACATACCTTACATACCTTGTTGTAGTGAGCATTTTCTTCATCACCAACAGCAAGTGCAGGTGCGTCTAGAGGATCATAAACGTGTCCTGTTGCTTCTGCATCAATGAATCCACAATCAGCACATTTTCTTGGCTCGGTACAAGTTGGATATAAATCATAGTCAACATATCTATGTGTATGTCCCAAAATAGGACCACCACCATTGTTTTCAAGCCCTGCAATTTCAGATGAATACGCATTTATTAAGTATACCTTTGCTGTTTCATAATCTACTAATGCTACTTTTATTTCTTCTGTATAGCTTTGATCTACCGTTTCAAGATACCTTTCAGGTTCAACAACTCCTAATTCTCTAGCAGTCGTCGTATCTACAATATACCAAGTACCTTCTTCAAAATAAATTGTTTCCGATACTTTAGGTGCAAAAACTCTCTCAAAAATTACAGCATCCTTTATATAATAACCTAAATAAGGATACGATATTGAATTTATATTAGTGTCTTCTTGCCTACGTGCCACAGCTGTTGACATTACACTTATAAATGATTCTTTATCTTTTGCCTTAGATTCTCGTATGTATTTCGTACCTGTGCCAATTGCCATCGAAGAAAGTAAAATTATACACACTATTGTAACTATAAGAGAAATCATTGATATACCTTTTGAATCGTGCATAGTATCACTCCTATTTCTACATAATACTCCTATTTAATACTATTCTACTACATCCATTTAACCTTTGCAATTACCAAAAACTAGAATTTCGCCAACTTGACATAATATTGTAAAAATGTTACAATATTGTTGGACATTCTTTTATTTTACAGAATTTTTATGCCATTTTTTATGGCAGAAGGGAGTTAACATCATGAACACTAACCTAGTTGAACGGAACGAAACAAACAATTATCCCGTAAGCGCATTTAAAGAAGCAATTTTGAAAATGGTAGATGAAAATCAAGTTTCCATTATTTCAGCAGAAACTGGCGCTGGTAAATCCACGCAGATTCCCCAGTATTTGCTTGAAGCCGGATACGAAAGAGTGATTGTGACTGTTCCTTCGCGAACAGCTGCTGCCTCTCTTTGTGATCGGGTAGCATCTGAACTGAACAGTGAAGTCGGCGATTTGGTCGGTTTTCAGACAGGTTATGAAAAAGCCTTTTCTGAAAATAGCCGAATCCTCTACACAACTGAAGGTCTTGAACTCATGAAAGAACTTCATCAAAAGAATGATTACGACAATCTCGTACTTATTCTTGATGAACTTCAGGAATGGAGTATCAACGTTGAAACGTTGGTAGCATGGATCTACAAGCGAATCAGAATTGGCTGGAATATCAAAGTTGTTTTAATGTCTGCCACAATGGACGTAACTGGAATTAGCGAATTTTTCGGCAATATTCCTGTGCTGAGCATTCCTGGACATCTCTTTGAGATTAAAGAATATGCACGCGGAAGTGCTGATTTCACAGATTCCATTTACGAACTCGCAAATCAAAAGCATAATGTGTTGGCATTTGTACCTGGAAAAAGAGAAATCGATCAAACCATTGCAGAACTCCAAGCAAGAAATTTGGATGCAGCTCTTCTTCGCTTACATGGCGACCTGCCTCTTAGTGAGCAGCAAGTCGTGTTTAGAGAAACATCCCAGACAAAAGTTATCGTAGCAACCAATATTGCTCAAACCAGTATTACCATCCCTGACATTGATGCAGTTGTTGACTCTGGTCTTGAGCGACATATGGAAAACATTGATGGGCTCGACACTTTGACTATTGGTCAGATTAGCAAATCTGATCAGATTCAGCGTAAAGGTCGTGCTGGTCGTACCAAACCCGGTATTTATATTTGGTGTAATGATACTTCTCTCGATGAGTTGAAGCTTTATCCTACGCCCGACATTTATACTGGTAGTATCCATCAAATCGTTTTGAAGCTCGCTTCTATTGATCTGGATGCATCCGAAGTAGAATTCTTCCATCAGCCTCCTCGTGAAAAGATTTTGGCAGCTCAGAAAACTCTTCGCACCCTTGGTGCTTTCGACGAAGAAAACAAGATTACCGATTGTGGTAGAGTTATGGCCCAGTTGCCCATCTCTGTCCGGTATGCTCGTATGATTGTCGAGGCTCATAAACGCGACGTTCTTTCTGACGTAGTCACCATCGCAAGTCTGGCTGAATTTGGTGGCATTAAAACATCCAATGTTTCCTATGCAAATTTTTCTTCTGAAATGAAGTCTGATTTGCTGGCTGAACTTGACTGTTTTTATACCGTCAAACGTAAACTTATCAATGGTGAGCCTAAGCCGTTTGAAGGAGTACTCGAACGCAATTACTATCGTGCAAATGAACTGCGTGCAAAAATTGCAGATATTCTTTTCAATATCTATGGTGAAGTTTCGACTTCTGGCAACCGAGCTGAAATCAGAAAAGCTTGTGCCGCTGGATTAGTTGAATTCCTCTATGAACGGCAAACAAATGGCTGGTATTCTAATCCCAACGATTCTTTTAAGCGTAAGCTCAATCTGTATTCTGCAACATTGCCTAGCAAGTTTCTTTTGGGATTACCCAAAAACATTTCTCTTGCATACAAAGGAAACAGTGGCAACCAAATGCTGTATCTGATTTCTTATGCAGTTATGGTAGACATTCCTATGCTTGAAGATGTGGCACCTCACCTCATTCATACCGAAATCAGAAATGAATTCAAATATGATACGAATGAGTATGTAATTCGAACCGTCACGCTATTTGGAGAGGCTGAAATCTCTTCTTTTGAACGCAAGTTAAACGATACTGAAGAAAAGCGTAATGTGCTTTCTACTTGGCTCGCCGATCTTACATTCGACGAAGAATATTTTATCAAATATGATTTGGATAAATCTCTTTCCAAAATTATTGATAGAAACCACGGTACGTTTGATACGTTTGAAGAAGCCAAAGAATTTTATGCTCAGCAGCTCCGTGAATTTTCTAAAAATTCGCTCCCCAATTTGAAAAAGTGTAAAAGCCTTTCTTTTCTTTTGCACTAAGTAACTTGTGGATTATCTTATCCATTTAAAAAAGGTCACAGCCCATAAAGCTGTGACCTTTTTTTATTTGATTACTTCTACATTAAAACTTTTAGCATAGCTACAATCACGAGTAAATCTTCCTTGAATGTTGCTTTCACCACGAGCATTTAACGTACTAGTCATCATTTCTGCTACATAAATAAGCATCCCATCATCATCCATAAAACTAATTTTTAAATTTATGCCTTCTGGATAATTAGTATCCGAATTATTTACTACATTTGCTCTGAACTCTGTAAGTCCATCGACATATTTCAAAGAAATATTAGTAAAGTCTATAAAATCAAAAGATATTTTCTCTTGGTTGATAGCCTCACTAACATTTATTTTATTTCCATTTTCATCTATTTCAGTATTTTTCTCCAAATCTGGATAATCATTTATAAGTGGCAAATTTTCATTTATATAGTCAACATTATCACCACTGCCATTATTAAATTGGATATCATTATCGCTTTCCTTTTTACTGCATCCTACACATATCGTTGCAACTATTAAAATTGCAATTAGAGCAAATGCAACGATTACCGAATAATTTTTTTTCTTCATACCAATTCCCCCTTAAAAATATATTACAACACGAAAAACTACATTTCAATTTCATTATAATCAATTTTTAATTTTTCTAAAATTCTTTTTTCTCTATCGCTACATGTCATTATAAAAATCTGTGTAGTTTTAGATTTATCATTTAGTACATTTAAAATATTTTCTAGTCTTTCATCATCATAATACGCAAATGTTTCATCAAGAAAAATTGGTGCATTAGATATTTTATCAGCAATCGCAAAACGAAATCCCAAATACATTTGGTCTATCGTACCCATGCTAAGCTTGTCGATTGTAATAGTTTCTCCAACAGTATTTTCTACTAACAATCCAATTCTGTCATTATATATAACATTCAAATAATTGCCATTTGTACTATTAGCAATATTGTTTTTAATGCTTTCTTCAATGTGAGGAACAATATCTGCCTTTAATTCTTCATATGCTTCATCAAGTTTATCCTTTGCTAAGTTTATTGAAAATTCAAGTTTTCTTATATTTTCTTCTTTTTCATACAAATCTGAAAGTTGTTCTTCAACATCGTTTAGCTTGCCCATATGTTCACTAATCGCGTCATTTTCAATAACAAGTTTATGTTCTTCTAGTTTTAAATTGTTTTTATCTTTTTCAATTTCAGAAATTAAATTTTTCACATCTTGTAACTTTTTCTCTGTAAGTTTTTCACTTATCCCCGACTTGTTAAGCATTTCTAATTCTTTGTTTTCCTTACGTTTCAAATTTTCCTTAATAACATCTAAATTAGGTGGTTCATTTAAGGTAATTTCCATCGAAAAGAATTTATTTATAAGCAAAGTCGAAACGACAATGGCACCAGCAGGAATAAACGCAAAAAGTTGTAAATTAAAATAAATCAATATTACAGAAATAATCGCAAGAACAGCTGTAACTAAAATAATCAAGGAATATTTAGCTTTTTGTTGAACATCAGCCTTTTCTTTCTTCTCCTTTTCATACAACTTTAATGAAATTTCATATTCTTTTTCACGGTCGCTAATAAGTTTTGAATATCTATCTTTAACCTCATATACTTTTTTTACGTTTTCATGTTCTTTCTCTAATTTTAAAATTTTATCAGCTATTATCTTTTGATTTTCTGCAATCTTCTCTTTCTTATATTTATTAGAAATTAAACTTTCTTTCATTCGCTCAACAGTTTCAATTTCTCTAGTTACAACGTTTAGTGGTTTATTATGCGTTCTCTCAGTTCCAACCTCATCTAACAAAATCTTATGAAGTTTCTGCTTAGCTTTATCATACGAAACAGATTCATCTCCACTTTGAATTATATTAGTTATTTTTTGAAGCACACTTTTTCGTTCATCGCTATCAACAACCGTATTACCTTGAGTAATAAAAACAGAATTAAAAAAAGTTTCCTCATCTACCCCTAAATGAGTATATCCAAGTTCAACGCCACGCGATTTATCTTTATTAAAAAGTGCTGTAATCTCATTTCCTTCTTCGTCAAAAACCTTTGAATTATTTCTATTAAAATCTCTATATGCCAAATATTTTTTGCCATCATGTACATATTCAATTTTTCCACTAAAATCATTATTCTTCCAAGGTTTAAAACGTTCAACTTCTGAGAAAGCATTTCCAGATTTGTTTTTATTAACACCATAAAACATTGACTTAATAAAATGAACAGTCGTCGATTTTCCTGATTCATTAGTTCCATGAATAAGATTTATACCGTCAGAAAAATCCATCGTCTTATTTGCAACATTGCCAAAACCATTGATTTGAATTTTATTGATTTTCATATATTCTTCAATTTCTCCTTCCTTAATGCTAAATAAAAATCGTACCTAATAATTACTAAAATGCATTATATGTAATCTCAATTGCTTTCATAATTTCATCCTTTTGAGATGGATTTTTTTCAAGTTCTTCAAGCATCTTACGAGTAAAAATACCTTTCAACGTTTGTTGCTTTGCAATCTCATCAAAATTATATGGTAAATGTGTTTCATCTTTAAAATCAGTAATACTTCCACTTCTCGATTTTAAAAGTTCAATTAAATCTTTAACATCCACATTTCTTGCACCTTTAAATGTTATACGATAGATATCATCTTTTAAATCTACTTTATCAAAAATATCTATTGAAGTTTTTATATCAGAAACATCAATTTCTAAATCTACAAAATGTCTATATTCCATATTTTTAAATTCATATTTTGCAATACCATTTTCAATATTACCTACAACCATTCCATGCTCACCACATTCATCAAAGCCACAAGAAACAAGAGTGCCCGAATAAATGATTTTTTCATTGAAGGTAGGAAGATGTATGTGTCCAAGAGCCACATAGTCAAATTGGCTCAAATACTTTGAATTTATATCATTATATTTATTACTTACACCATTTAATGTACCATGTGTAACTAAAATATTAGTTTTCTCAACGTTATCAACTTTAAAAGTTTCAAAATCATTTTCAGCGACTTCAAAATTTTCAAAACCCATACCGTAAATATCAACCTCATCATTCAAAGAAAACTTCTCAATTTTCTCACCAAAAATTTTCACATTACTTGGCCATTCGTAATTCATGTACGGAGAATTCTTTAGCAATGGATCATGATTTCCTGGTGTAATAAATACTTTTGTATCTGGTATAATTTCTAAAGAGTTAATAATAAATTCAACTGTACTTTTTTCAACAAACTTGTGCTCAAACAAATCACCAGCTATAAAAAGTACATCTATTTTTTCAGTTTTAATAAACTTTATAACATCTTTAAAAACCTGCTTTTGCTCGTTTCTTCTTGCTTTTATAAGCTCACGATTATTTTTCAAAGAAACAAGTGGTGTATCTAAATGTAAATCTGCTATATGAACAAATTTCATAGTCGCTCTCCTTTCAAAAGTTATATCTCTTAATGTAAAAAATATTATAACATAAAAAAAGATAAGCGAATAGAAATTTATCACTTATCTTCTCATTTAAAATTTATTTAATTAGTACTAGAATTTTTAGATGCTGGGCCAAACAATTCATCAAACTTCTTTTCTAGCTCAGCTTGCAAATCATAAACATCTGATGCACCATTACCTTTAATAATTGCACTTTGATCTATATTGCCATTGCTATTAAAATTGCTATTAACATTATTATTACTATAGTTATCAATTATTATATCTTTATCTATTTTTACTTCTTGTACTTTAGATACTTGAGGAACTTCATTTTTTGCTTTCACTAAATTTGAAGTATCAATATCAAATTCATCAAATGTATTTTTAGGCTTCTTTATTGGATCTGCAAAAGGATTTGATGATGCCATAGGTGGAGCCTGTGTTTTTGAAGGCGAAGGTCCAAATATATCATCAAGATTTTGCAATTCATATGGATTAGTAATTTTGTAATATCCTCTCTGTGGAGCACCTATATCTCTATGATTTTCTTGAAGTTTAGAAGCTTCAGGCCATAAAGGATGCATTCTAAAATAAAAATACTTTTGTGCTTTAATTGGTTTCATAGCTTGAAGTAAAATAATACAAGTATTACTATCCATTCTTCTAAGTTCATCCGGTGTCATAAGTGCTCTTGCCATAATTTGATCTGAATAGCTACGACCACTAAATTCCGAATTTTTATCTGTACTTCTTGAAACACTATCACGTGATATTGTTTTTTCACCAAGTTGTTTTGAAAACGTTTCCAAAGTTTTTTGAGCGTTACTTCCTAAGAACAAGTGAGTACTACAGTTAGCCATAATATTTTCAGTAACTTTTTCATCATATATCGCAATCAACTGATCTATACTTTGTAAAATTATACTGATGTTAATTCTATATGATCTACAAGTACTCAAAATTTGTTCAAATCTTGGTATTCTACCAATGTTGGCAAACTCATCCAAAATCAAAAACAATGGAGTTGGAAGTTTACCACCATTCGTATCTGCATAATCATACAATCTATCTAACATCTGAGAGAAGAATACATTCATTATAAAATTGTATGTATCATTTGTCGCAGGTGTTATGAAATATAAAACTGATTTTCTATCAACTAAATCTGAAAACTCAATTGTATTCGTACTTGTCATTGCTGCAATATCTGGAGAATCAAACGCTTCAAGTTTAGCAGCAAGAGAAATCAAAATATTTGCAAAAGTTTTATCCGAACCTAAACGTATAGTTTCAAAACATTTTCTTGCAGGATTATCAAATGGAAGATCCATAAATAAATTTCTTAAATCATCACCATCATTTTCTCCACCAAGTCTAACTAATGCCAAACAGCTAGCAAGTGAATGCTCCTCTTTTGGTCTGTTATATAAAATATAATAAAGAACAGCTTTTAAAAGTGCCTCTGAAGTTTGATCCCAAAACGGATCACTTGATTTTTTACTTCCACCACCATCTTTATTAGAAATAATTTTAGCAATTGTATCAACATCAAGAGCTTCATGTGTTGGTCTAATGTGTGAAAGTGGATTATATCCATCACTACATTTTGGATCAACCAAGTTAATTACGTGTACATCATATCCTTGTTTTCTATAAAAACCTGCTGTACGGTCGTAGAGTTCTCCTTTCGGATCAGTAAAAACGTATGAACCCAAAAGTTGAAGTGCATTAGGAATAACGAACGAAGCAGACTTACCAGCACCAGATCCACCTATAACAAGCATATTACCATTCTTACCACTAGGTGCTTCAGGATTAACAGGGAAATAATATTTATCCGCTAATATAATACCTTGTTTTGGATTTAAAACAGTATACGCTTCACTTGGTTTACACCAATCTGCTGAACCATGTTCAATTGATTCATATTCTTTTTTATTACTCATTTTATAAAGGAAATACATTACAAATACTAAATATATTATTGCAAAGATTTTTAATGAGTCTATATAATAACTAAATTTCAAAGTTAATGCCACTTTCAAGTTTTTAAAAACTTGTGTTACAACTTGTGGAAATAATGTAATTACACTACCAACACCGAATTCACTAGCCTCGCCTAAAGAAGCTTCATACGACGCACGTGCAAATGCTGGCACGAAAAATAGGGCTAGCATGATACCTACTACCCCTAATATAATTATCGGTTTTTTAACTTTCTCCCACCAATCTTTCATGGTTTTCCTCCTTTGTACTACATGCAATTTCTAAATCTAGATTTCGTCCATGTCTATATCTTTTTCAAGACCTTTTTCTGGGCTTTTATATATGTTTCCTTTTCCAACATATTCTAAATTTTCTCCCCATAAAATTTCAGCTTTTTCTCTGTCGATGTCTTTACCAACTGTATGTACTTTATATTTTCTCATAAAAAACCCTCCTAACAAAATAAATCTATTCTGCTTTTATTTCTAGAGCAATGTAAGATTTATTTGATTGTAATCTTACTTTTGATTTAACCATATTAGCTTGTTCGTCATAATAAAGTACAGGTCTTACTTCATCTGGAATTTCAGGATCTATTATTGATATCGGTCTTCTAAAATTAGGAGTATATTTTAAATCCTTATAATCCATATTTTCTTCACTAAATAATACTTGAAATCCAACTTTGCTAGGTTGTTTAGAAACGTATAGTTTATCGTCTTCTGTAAACAACGCTGAATTTAAAAATGCTTTACTACCGCCGATTGTTAAAAGAATCAATTTCTTTTCTGCATTTGCTGTATCTGTATCTCTAAAATAAAACACCTTCTTTGAAGTATCTAAAGGATTTGTGTACACACAATCAAGTTTTTGTAATGTACAATAATCTGTGCCTTCTTCTGGTTCATTGATTAAAAAAGCAAGTGTGCACATGCCTTTAGTATCAACTATTGTAAAGCTTTTTTCTGATATTGGTTCCATATTCATTCCCCTTTTCTAGGACTTCAAGTCTTAATCCAGGAATCTAACCTTAAACAGCTATAGGTTAACCATTACGTAATTATTATAGCAAATAATTATGTAAATGTCAAATGTTGCCACGAGGATTAAAAGCTGAAATCTCCTTAATTTTAATAAAAAGTTCTTTCTCTTTTTCTGTCAATTTCTTAGGAATCATAATCTTAGCTGTAAATATCAAATCCCCTCTATCACCATTACCGTTTAAATAACCTCCATTAGGGATTCTAAATTTATCGCCAGTCACAGTTCCTGCTGGTATGTTCAAATATATATTAGAATCTAAACCGTTCACGCTTAATTCACATCCAAGTGCTGCTTCCCATGGTGTAATAGGCAAATCAGCATAAAAGTCTAAACCATCTAGTTTCAAAAATTTGTGAGGCAAAACATTGATTCTTATAAGCATATCTCCGTCTTTCCCACCATTTTTCCCAGGTTTGCCTTGTCCAGCAAGCCTAATTATTTCTCCGGAATGTAATCCTCTAGGTATTTTTACAACAACAGTTTTCAACTTATTGTTTGACATTTTATAGGCAATCTTTCTTTCGCCACCATAAAAAGCTTCTTCCAAACTAATGTCTATCTCAGATTCTAGGTTGTCACCCTGCACTTGTTTATTTTCTGTATAATACTTGTCAATATTCGTAACAATTTTAGGCTCCTTTTTGGCACCAAAAAACAAGCTCATAAAATCTTGAGCACCATTGCTAACATTTAGTTTCGATTTAACATCGCTACCACTAAGTCCATCTTTAAATTTATATGCAAAATGCACCCTGTCATATTTCTTTCTAGAAATAGGATTTCCAAGGATTTGATACGCTTCATTCACATCCTTGAATTTCTCGGCTACAGCATCATTACCTTGATTTAAATCAGGATGATATAGCTTCGCTAAATGCCTATATGCACTTTTTACCTCGTCATCAGTAGCTTTAACGCTAGATAACCCTAGGATTTTATAATAATTCTTGTATTTCAAATTACTTCATTCCTTGCAAAAAACTACGAAAAATCGGGAAGTCCAACTCTTCAAAGGTATTATATCATAACTAGTTTTTAAAACAATAAAAAAACGTAAAAAAATACACTTCAAAATATTATAATTAAATACTTTAAAGTGTATTTCATTTTTAGTCTTTCCAACCTCTATAAACAACTGCGATTCCATTTAATTCGCCAAAAGCTATTCTATCTCCATCTTTTAGAATTAAATCTTCTTTTGCATAAAACTCAGTCTTAGCAAATCGCCATTCGCCTGTTTCATAATCTTGTGTAACATTGGCAAGTATGTATTTATATTCCATCAAATCAATTTCTTTGCCTTTGAACTCAAATGTTTCTCCTAACAAATTCAAGTCATTAGTATCATTTTTTACAGTTGCCACATGTGTATCTTTATTAAATGAACTTATGATAACATCATTTGAATATCCTAAAAACTTTGTTTGGAATCTTTCTTTTATTTTCACGCTGTTATCACCAGATTCGTATGTTACAAGTTCGCCAACTGCACAATCTCCACTTAGTATTTGGAACAAATTACTACCTCCACCTACCGTTGCAATTCTTACATTTAAAAGTGGAATATAGTCATCATCATCTGGATCTTCATCCAACGTTTTTATTTTCTTCATCTCCGTAACACGTCCAACAGGATATGTTGTTTTATTTAATTCTCTTTCTGCAAAAACAATATCTATTTCCATATCATTATTGCATAGCAAGTTTATTTTATACTTACTCAAATTTTCTAATTGTTTGATACTAGATAATTTTGTAACTTCATACTTTTGAACTTCATCATTTGAATTATCTTGATAATACTTATTAACTCTAAATATTACTGTGTCATCAACTAATGTGTATTCTCCGAAAGCATCGTTGTAAAATTCATCTTCGCAATCATAAATTATCAATATATCATCATCTTCATACATTTTGTTAGAATCAATAAGTTCTATTGTATCTGCTTTTTTACCAGAAATATCAGTAATCATTACAAAATCGCCAACTTTAAAATCATCTGCAGGCTCTAAATAATATTTAAGGTTTTTACCAGCTAATGAAAGTCCCCCCACATTCATTCTATCATCACCAGATGAATATGTTAAAGAAGTTATATAGAAAAATCTATAATCTCCATTGTCATATTTGTCGATAATACTACTTGGGCGATATCTTGAAAACTTTATAAATGATATCTCTTCTGCAGCATTCAAATAAAACTCTGTCTTTCTTGATAAAAGTTCTTCTAACTTAGCTTTTTTCATATTTTGGCTATACGAAAAAACTTTAAGCGAATCATCATCTTTGCTCACTGTTTCACCCATTATAGAATATTTACAATTGGCTGAAACAATATATTTATCGCCATCTATATACAACTCTTTTAAATTCGAATAATCTGTTATAACTCCATCAATAACTTTATTTTCATATGTATACAATTTGTTTGGAATAAGTTGTGTCAAAATAACGTCTTCTTCTAAGTCTTCCCAATCAATTCTTTTACCATTTTTTATAACGATTGCATTATTGTTTGTAAAAGGATCTTCTGAATCGTTCAAATAAATATCTGCATAATCTTTTGTTGAATCATCATCATCGTCATCCTCTTTTTTTACTTCGATACTCTCTACATAGTATGAATTAGAGCCATCAACCAAAACTGATCTTAAAATTTCATTATCTTCTTTTGAAACTAATAAATATGCATAATTAGCTTTTGATTGAGAACCAAGCACTGATTCACTTTTACTTCTTTTTAGGTTATATCCTTTTTCCTCTAAATAAAATATAGGACCCGAAACAATTTTATAGTCTTCTAAATTTTCATCTATTGATAAGCCATAAATAACTTTTTCATTAGTATCATAAACAGCTGTTGCTCTAGCACCAACTGCATAGATTGGAACTTCTGAATCTGTATCGTATTGTCTACCATTGATAGTTACAGAAATCATATCTCCAGATGAACCATCTGAAATTGACGATATGATTCCATCTATTGCATAAAAGTCTGGGAACAATACTTCAAGTTGTGGTTTGCTCGAATATGTGTAATATAGTCCACTTACGTCTGTTTCAGATTTTATTACCCATCTGTTTGAAACCAACATATTCCACCAGATCATAGCTACGTCGCCACGTTTCATAGGATCCTCATAACTATTGTATCCATCAACTCCAACATCAAGATCGATTTCAAACATTCTCTTGATGTATCCTGAATACCAAGTGGTTCCTGAAGTTTCATCTATATTAACATATCCTAATCCTCTTAAAATAATTGCAACAACTTCAGCATAAGAAACTTCTTTGTCTGGTTTAAAAGTACCATCGCTATAGCCTTTTAAAAGTTCCAAATCTGCTGCAGTTGCAATATATTTTTCTGCCCAGTGACCTTTAGTATCTTTGAAATTAGATTTAATATCCGAAGTATCTGCATATTTCTGCAAACCTTTAGTATAAACTATCATCTTAGCAAGTTCAGCTCTAGTAATACTTTTATTAGGAGCAAATGCTTTCTCCGACACTCCATTTATTATTCCTAATTTAGCAACTCTATCAACTACACCTTCATATTTTGTTCCTTTAATATCATAAAAGTTAGCAGCGAGTGTGACAGATGAAAAACACATAATCAAACAAGTTAATAAAGTACAAATCTTTATTTTTTTCATTTGCAAGCCCCCTATATACATACTCTTTAGTATAATTTGTTATTTAACAATTTTAGCTCCACCTGTTGCATGACTAATTATATCTGATTTGTATGTGTAATTATTCTTTTTCTTTTCTGCAAATTCATCTTCTGCAATTTCAATTAACTTATCTACTAATTGATGATATTTTACACCTTCAAAATCCCATAGATAAAATGCAAAAGAACCTGGTATTGTATTTATTTCATTCACATAAACTTTTCCATCAGCATTGTCTATTATAAAATCTACACGAACAACGCCTTTTGAATTTAATGCTTTAAATACTCTTGCTGTTAAATCTTTAATTTCAGCTGTTTGTTCAGGTGTTATTTCAGCAGGAACTTTACGAGACATTGTTTGCATTCCAGCAGCACCTTTTGTACCACCTTTAGCTCCACCTGTTTTTCCACCTCTTAAATATTTTTCATCAAAAGTTAAAAATTCTTTCCAAGATACTGGTTGTTCACATACAGATACTGCAACTTTACTTGCACGGCCTAATGCAGAACAATTTATTTCAGAAATATTTTCAACTCCATTTTCAACAATAATTCTTTCATCATAGCAAACTGCAATATCAATAGCAGCAATTAGCGTATCTCTATCAATAGCTTTTGAAATTCCTATACTTGAACCAAGGTTTGAAGGTTTTACAAACATTGGGTATCTTAAAACTGCTTCAATTTGAGCAATTATTGCCTCTCTCGCAACTTGCCATTCATCTCTCAAAAAGTATGTATATGGCAAAACAGGAATCAAGTTTGCTTCAAAAACTTTTTTCATTAAAATTTTATCCATACCTACACTGGCACCCAAAACGCCAGATGAAGTATATGGTATGTTTGCAAGTTCAAGCAATCCTTGAAGCGAACCGTCTTCTCCATTCATACCATGCATAGCAGGAATAACTACATCAAGAGGAATAAAAATTTCTTTAGTTAAAAAACCTTTTGAAGAAATTACTATTCCAGGTTTATTGGGTGGAATATATCCTTTATCAATTCCACCTTTTAAATTATCAAAATCTTTATATATGTTTGGCTCTAAAAGTTTATCTCCAACATACCATTCCCCATCTGAATGAATATATATAGGAATAACTTGATACTTTCTTCTATCAATGTTTTCCATAAGTTGTAGTGCTGTAACAACTGAAACTTCATGTTCACATGTTACGCCACCAAAAATAACACCTACTTTTTTCATCTATAACAGACTCCTTTCATAAAAGCTTCCCTATTCATTATAACTATCTGGCAAATCATTTTCAAATAATATTACATCACCAATTCGTGAAATTTCAGCAAGTTTTACAGTAGCAGCATTTAAGTCAGGAACGACATAAATATTAGCATCATCAAAATTGCCTTGTCTTAAGCCTTCAACGATTGGCTCACTTCTTTTATTACCAACCAATATAGCAACATCTACTACTGACGCCATGTATTTCCCGAACTTTTTATTTTCATTTTTTTCTTCTTTGCCTAATTCAACCATTCCTGGTGTAATAACAACTTTTCTGCCTTTAAAATTTCCAAGGACATCAATTGCCATCTTAGCTCCAACAGGATTTGAATTAAACGCATCGTCTATAACGATAGTACCGTTATTATTATTTAATATTTGTAGTCTATGTGGAACCGGTTCTATTTTTTTAATACCAGCTTCAATTTGAGTTCTTGTAAGTCCCAGTTTCACAGCAATTGCAATACATCCCAAAATATTTTCAATATTGTGTTTTCCAAGTAAAATAGTTGAGCATTTAATATCTCCAATTGGTGTAACAGCTGTAAAATTACTTCCATTCTCATCAAGAACAATGTCCTTAGCATAAACATCAGCACGTTTATCTTCTAAAGAATATGAATATTTTTCTTTTTCTTCTTTATTAAATAATTTTTTGCAATGTTCATTATCTCTAGGCAAAAATACCACGCCGTCGCTAGGCAATGAATATATAAGCTCTGCTTTTGTAGAAACAATATTATCTATATTTTTAAAAGTTTCTAAATGTTGAGGCCCAATTGATGTAATAAGACCATACTTTGGATTTACTATATCACATATTTCTAAGATATCTCTTTTATATCTCGCACCCATTTCAGAAATAAAAACTTCATGTTCAGGCTTTAGTTGTTCTCTAATTACTCTTACATTACCCATTGTAGTATTGTAGCTTTCAGGAGTAGCAAGCACGTTATATTTTTCACTTAAAATAGTCTTAAGTATAAACTTCGTACTTGTTTTTCCATAACTACCTGTAATACCTATTTTAATTAAATTCTTATGTTGTTTCTTTTTTAATATTCTCTTTGCAGATCTAATATAGTGCCTATTGTAAGCTTCTTCAGTTGGCCACGCAAAATAATGTGCAAGCAACACATTTATCGGCAAAAAGAAAATAAGTATTGATACGCTGGCATAAGTAATCATAGTATTTGAAAAATAAATTGAAAAATTCACACCGTCAGGTGCATTTGCATAAAACGGTTGATGATTTTCATATCCAAGTGCTACAACTAGTATTATAAAAATTACAAAGTTGAAAAATACTAATCTCTTTGCTCTTGCAGTATAAACAAGCTTTTTCTTAGCATTCTTTCTATTAGCTCTATCCTTTTTTAATTGCGAAATATTTGTAATCGAAAGTATAAGGAAAAACATAATAGACTCAACGAAATACAAAAATGCTGTTTGCATAATACTAAAACTTTTACAGCACGTATTAACAATCATTAAAACAATGAAATACCCTATACAAGCAATGAACTGCCATAGCCCAGGTTCAAAAGCCTTTTTATAATTTTTAGAAAGCCACCTTGTATAATCGTTAGTCTTATATCCTTCCATTTGAAAAATATGTACAATTCTTGGAACACAAAACATATAAAGTGCCCATGGTCCATACTCACACAAAATCAAAAAAATATTAAACAAAATATTTGTCATACGTTCCTCCATCTATTTTAAATAAAGTTAACTAATTCGATAAAAAATTATCAACAATAACATTATATTCATTCATCTTATCAATGTATGAAAAATGTTTTGCATCTTTTAGCACTACAAGTCCAGAATCCTTTATATTTTTCTCCATAATTTCACCCATATACACTGGAGTATCAGTATCGTTTTCTCCCCAAATTAAAAGTGTTGGACGAGTAATATCCTTTAAATTATCTTTCAAATCTAAACTAATTACTTTTCTAAAAGTTTCTCTCATCACATCAGATTTAAGAGCTTTATAATCAGGAGAGTTATACTTATCTCTATAAGCTTGTAGCTTCTTATCACGCTCTTCTTTCTTAGAAAAATTATTCAAAATAAATTTTCCGATTTTAAATTTATATTTATTCACTAACTTTTTAAAAGTCATTTTTGCTTTTAAGCCAGCAGCATCCGTCAAAATAATTTTATCAAACAGATCTTGATACTTTGATGCCAAATAAATTGTAACTCTTCCACCAAAAGAATGTGCAATAACATGTGGCTTAACAATTTTATTTTGATCAATAAATTTTTTCACCATCTCGCTATATTCAGGCACACCCCAAGGTTCCGGTGGAACCGAACTTTTATTTGACTCGCCTGGGAAATCGATAACATAAATTTTAAACTTATGCTTACTTTCTAAGAATCTCCAAATCGATGTCATAGCTTCAATTGAAGCACCCCAACCATGTAAAATCAAAACAGGGATTCCATTCTCTTCACCAAAAACTTCATAATTGACATCAGCGCCATCAATTTTAGTTATCATTTGTAGCCTCCTTCAAAGTATTATTCATGTTTTTTAAATGATGCGTAGCTCTCTAAATACTCATCATATGTCATACGTTTATCAATAATACCATGTGGAGTAATTTCAATAATTCTATTTGCAATAGTTTGAACAAATTGGTGGTCATGAGATGTAAATAAAATTACACCTTTATATGCCATAAGACCATTATTAAGAGCAGTAATAGACTCAAGGTCTAGATGGTTAGTAGGCTCATCAAAAATCAAAACATTTGCTCCAGAAAGCATCATTTTCGCAAACATACAGCGAACACGTTCACCACCAGAAAGCACATTAACTTTCTTCAAAGCTTCTTCTCCAGAGAAAAGCATTCTACCTAAGAAGCCTCTTACAAAAGTTTCTTCCTTAATTTTTGAATACTGCATCAACCATTCAACAATAGAAATATCTTGTTGAAACTCAGCCGTATTATCCTTAGGGAAATATGCAACTGAAGTTGTTATACCAAATTTATATTCACCATTATCTTGAATTGAATTATCCGTTAATATTTCAAACAATTCTGTTTTAGCAAGCCCCATAGGACCAACAAAAGCAATTTTATCTTCCTTTTGAACGTTAATCGAAACATTATTTAATAACTTTTTGCCATCAACTTCTTTAGAAATATTTTCAACAAACAAAATTTCTTTTCCTGGTTCTCTATCCATTTCAAAATGAATATATGGATACTTTCTATTAGAAGGTCTAATCTCATCAAGTTCAATTTTATCAAGCAATTTCTTACGTGAAGTAGCCTGTTTAGATTTTGAAGCATTTGCACTAAATCTTCTAATAAAATCTTGCAATTCCCTAATCTTCTCTTCTTTCTTTTTATTAGCGTCTTTCATTTGCTTTAAAGCAAGTTGGCTTGATTCATACCAGAAATCATAGTTACCTGTATAAACTTTAATTTTTCCAAAATCAATATCAGCAATATGAGTACATACAGTATTCAAAAAATATCTATCGTGAGAAACCACAATAACAGTATTTTCAAAATTTATTAAAAACTCTTGTAACCATTCAATTGCTTCGATATCCAAATAGTTAGTAGGCTCGTCCAAAAGCAATACATCAGGATTGCCAAATAAAGCCTGTGCAAGCAAAACCTTAACCTTTTGAGCTTCAGTCAACTCTCTCATATACTTATCATGAAATTCAGTTTCAAGACCCAAACCAGTAAGAAGCATTGCAGCATCAGACTCAGCATTCCAGCCATCCATTTCAGCAAACTTTGCTTCCAACTCACCAGCTTTAACACCATCTTCCTCAGAAAAATCAGGTTTAGCATAAAGTTCATCTTTCTCTTTCATAATACTATATAACTCTGAATTCCCCATAATAACAGTTTCAAGTACAGGAAACTCCTCGTATTCATGGTGATTTTGTTTAAGCACAGATAATCTCTCATTAGGATTCATCGTAACCTCACCTTGAGAAGGTTCAATCTCACCAGACAAAATTTTAAGAAAAGTAGTCTTACCAGCACCATTCGCACCAATCAAACCATAGCAATTCCCCGGTGCAAAAGTAATATTAACATTCTCAAACAACGTTCTCTTTCCAAATCTTAAAGTAACTCCATTAGCACTAATCATAATATTCTAAAAAACTCCTTTCAGCGACACTAGGGACGTCCGTTAAATGTTCCATTTTTACCAATACCTACCAAAAATGAAACATTTAACGGACGTCCCTGGTGTTTCAAATTGTTAAGCCAAATGTTTTTGGTAAGTATAATTTTTTATATTGATGTATAAAGAATTTGTCTGTCATTCCAGCAATAAAATCGATTATTATTTTATCAGAGGAATTGGCTTTTGTATAGTCTTTATTCATTCCACGTAGGAACATAGAGTTTATGTCGCTATCTTTTATATTTATTTCTTTTTGTAATGCTCGGTACACTCCCGAGAATAATTCATCAAATTTTTCTTCTTTATCTTCCTTTTTAGGATTTTTGTATATATGTTTATAGTTGAAATCTAGCAATTTCTTTAGGGCCATAAATGTTTCTTTTGAAAATTCCAAATATGGTTTTTCGTAACTGTTTATTATTAGGTCTTGCACTAGTGTATTGATTATCGTCGAGTTTTTGTTCCCTAATACATTTGTTATTTCTTCTGGAATGTCTTTGCGTGTTATTAAATTTACTACTATTGCATCTTCTATATCGCGACCTACATATGCTATTATATCAGATATTCTTACTACGCATCCCTCTAGTGTCATCGGGCGTATCGTTTTGTCAAAGCTCGGCTCTTTTGCAGAACGTTCGTATTCTTTCAAAAATTGTTTTGCTGTTTTTTTGTAGTCCGGCTCATATTTACGATTTAGCATTTCTCCATTATGACACAAGATTCCATCTAGCACTTGTAATGTTATATTTAATCCCTTGCCCTTGTTTTCAATTTCGTGTAACACTCTTACGCTTTGCACGTTATGTAAAAACAATCCTAAATTATTTTCTGTACATATCCTATTTAAACATCTTTCGCCAGTATGACCAAATGGTACATGACCTAAATCGTGGCCTAGCGATATCGCTTCTATTAAATCTTCATTTAAATTTAAAGCTCGGCCTATAGTTCTTGCAATTTTAGAAACAAATTGAACGTGTAATCCTCTATGCGTAATCAAGTCATTGTGAAATAATGCAAAAACTTGTGTTTTGTCCATGTATCTTGTATATGCTGTAGAATGTAGTATTCTATCAACATCGCGTGAAAAGTCGGGACGCACATTAAACTCTCTTTCGTTTATAACTTTTTCTTTTCCTAATCTTATCGCGTTTTTTGTTTTACACGCATATGGCGATAAGTTTTCTTCTTTTTCCAAGTATTGATTTATTATCATTTCATCAAACCTCATACATTCAACCCTTTCTAATTTGTATATTCGCATTCTATTTGCGAATCAAAGTTATTTTTATTCTACCACTTTTACTAGTTCCACCTATTTCTTTTATTTCTAGTCTTCCTTTTCCACGAACAGAAATCAAATCGCCCTGGCGTACTGCTTTTACTGGACTTTTTATGATAATATGATTCAATTTCACAAGCTCCGATTTTACTAATGATGTGCTTTTTTCTCTTGAAACGCCATATCCTGCACTAATTATATTGTCCACTCTTAGTGAAGAAACTGTAGTTTTTACTTCTTTCGATGTGTCCTCTGGCAAAACTATTTCATTCAAACCAACTTCTTCAATCTTAACTTTTATATTTCCTACATGGTTCAAATTGTTCAAAAGATATTCTACTATACTTTTTGAAACAATTATATCACATATATCTTTTTGAACAATTATATCTCCTATCATTTCACGTTTTATACCAAGTCCTAACACACTACCTAATACATTTCTGTGTGTTAATGTTTCGCCGGATGCATCAACTCTCAACACTGTGATATATTCCTTAGCAAAATCATTTACCTCATTTTCGGCAATATCAAGACCTATCAAAATAATTTTTCTTTCTGCATTTTCAAAACCACCCCATGAAATGTAATCAACATATTTAAGCTCACTTTTTACATTTACAATTTCAGATGGATCTAAAAAATTCGTAGCCACAACTTTTTCATACTTATAATATTGTTCAACTTTGTCAGCAATTTTTTCATTTATATATTTCATTAGATACTCCTTGATTTTTGTAAAATAAAAAAGGTAGATTGTACTCAACCTACCTCTTTTGTTTACTATTTGTTAACTTCAAAATAGCCGTCTTCATCAATTGAAAAAGGCATTTCAAACTCTAAAGCGCCATATTTATTAGCTGCAACCTCAGATGGATCAAAGTACATAGTTAGCTTTCCATCACGTATATAAAACTTTTGTTTTGTAGGAAGTTTTTGTAATCCATCTCCACCCATTAAAACAATGTTTTTATCCTTAGCTTGTTTTGTAACTTCCTCAATTATTGCATCTTCATAATCAACAGTTGCTCTAAAAATATCTTCAAGATAAATTATTCTTTCCTTTGAAACATCTATATTATAAATTTCTTTCCATGTATTCGATCTGATTCCACCTGTTTGATAATCGTGATTAACAATAAGTGTTAAATAAGAACCCCAGTTATATCTTTCAAAAGTTGTAATATATGAATATTGTTTTACGTCTAAAGTGTAGTCATCTACAACCTCATTTATTTCATTTCTATAATCGGCAATATTTGTAGCTATTGCATTATTTATAGATGCCTGAAACTCTTTACTTCTAAAAGATTTTATTGATGGGAACTTGTTGTCTATATTTATATGATCAGCTTTGTTATTTACTGAAACAGATTCTACTATAACATTTTGTGCTAAATATGTGTTTTGAGACACTTGTACATTATCTCCACTCGATGGATTATCATCATTTGTATTACCAGTAATCATTTTGTAGCCAAAAATAGAACCTGCTGCAACAACCACGATTAAAGCTAATATTGCAATTATCTTTTTCATAATCTTGACCTCCAAACTTTTTTCTAAAACAATAGTATCATAACCCAAAAGTAAAAACAAGTTTAAAAATTAAAGTTACTACAATTACTCTTCATCAAGGAATTTTGAAAGAAGTGTCGCAAATGGTACAGTTATAACCATAGCTAACAACATTACTAAAATTCTTACAAATTCAATCAAGAAAATCTCAGACTGAATTATATAATCTCTTGTATAGCTCTTTACTACCAACAACATATATTTAGGAAGTGTATTAGCAATCATAACAAAAGTTGCAACTAATGACATTTCTGAAACATATGATTTAACATCTTCACTTATAATCATAGCATCCTTAATTTTCGTTTTTTTAGCATCATACGATTCAACCGTTTTACAGGCTGTTAAAACAATTACAATAAACATAGTAAGTATAGTTACTGCAATGCTCAAAGCATGGAAATTAAATATATTTACCACTTCATTTGCAATTATGTTTGGTGTTACACCACTACTCATCAAGAATGTTTCAGTAGTTAATCCACTGAAGTTAAGCATATAATCAATAATTGCTTGAATTATAATACCCACAGCAGAAATGATAATTGTTGTAAATACTGCAACAAAACTTTTAGAATTAACACCTAATTTAATCGTACAAATCGCAATAGCATTTAGTATAATCGCAAATGCAACTAAAAGCCATAACGCAAAGCCTTGCAGAATCATAGGTCCAACAACTCCGAAAATTATATCAACAGCTAAAAGTGCTGGAATAATTAGTTTAACAGAATTTTTACCTAAGAATACTATTACTATAAATAAAGTAATAACAGTTATTGCAATTAGTGTTGAAAACCTGTCAATATATGTATCAGGTTCTGGTGAAAAACCTACGACAGTATCATCGCCGATTTGCATTAAAGTTATATTAACAATGTCTCCAACCTTAACTTCAGGCATCGTGATATTTCCATAAACATCGTAAGTCAAGCAAGTCATGTATGTTAACTTCACACCCTCTAACTCGCCCTCGTCAATAATCTCAACTTCACCATTTTGATAAAGTCCTCTTGCAAATTTAGCAGTAGATTGGTCTTGTGTGTATTGCATTTCTGGTTCTGAAATCGAAAGCACTTTAGCTTTAAACAACGGAACCTCCGAACCATTTTTATCTTCTTCAAGTTCTTCAATAAGTTGCTTAATATATTCAACTTTGTTAACTTCATTTTGGTCAAAACCATTCATCAACTCTTCATATTCTTCATACGTTTTCAAATAAACAGTTTCTCCACTTTCAACATCCTCTAGGAAACTAGTAGCAAAAGCTTTGCTTGGGAATACTATCAAGCAAATCACTAAAGAACATAATATTGCAATAATTCCAAATCTCTTATTCAATAAAATCAACCTCTTTTATACATCAAATTTTACTTAAGTATAATATAAAAATTTTATTTAGTCCACAAACTAGTTATTTTTCACATAAAAATCCCACTCCATTTTCCAGAGTGGGATTAAAAATATTTTGTAAACTAAGTGACACATTTAACGGACGTCCCTAGTGTAGCAGAAGGCCTTGGGTTGGTCCTATGAAGTTGGCTTGATACCACATTACTATTCCGTTATTGTTTTGGATGGATGTGTTTCCTGTGATTGTTGGTGTTGATGTTTGGGTACTGTTTTCACCGATGATTACTAGTCCTTCGTTGTTTATGATACCTACTTCATTTCCTGTTATTTGTGTTTTTCCATCTACTTTTAGTGTACTTTGTTTTGTGCTGTAATCTTTGTAAGTGTATGATGCGTAGTAATTTACGTTGCTGTCTACCATTGTTATTGTGTCTTTATTTTTTGATGTGATGTTTACTGGTTTTTCTTTTGAGTTTGCATCTGTTCTTACTGCTGTCCAATTGTCTTTGTGATAGTATATTCTGTATTTGTCGCCTTCTATTTCAGTTGCGATCTTGTATTGTTCTTCTGGCACTGTAATTGTTGCGCCATATGGATATGTAGCTTCTGATACTAGTTGTTCTCCATTTATTCCGTTGTCGTTGTAGAATCTTACTACATATTCTAAAACGTTCCATGTTGCGTATAGCGTCATGTCTTCGTTTCCTGTATATAAATCATTTGCTTTATATGTTTTTCCTGTATTATCTTCTTTTGTATTCCATGAAGTGAAGTTATAACCAGCTTTTTCAAATCCATTTGCTCTTATTCTTATATCTGTATCTTTTATCTTTATTTGATAATTTGTTTTACCTGTATAAGTTGTTGCATTTGGCTTGTAATGTATTTCATATGCTGTAATTGTTATTGCTGTAGTATTTCCTTCATAGTCTTTTACTTCAACTGTGTAGTCACCTGATTTTGAAATATCAAATTTACCTGTTGCTGCTCCTGTTTCTGTATTCTTTTCTATTTCAATTGGGTTACCATTTACAATGATTTCGTTTACACCCGTTTCTTTGTCTTTACCTGTTACTGTTATTGTTGCTGTTCCATCTTCGTTATAATTTACTGAAGAATTTACTTCTTCTGGCGCTTCAAAGTCTCCTAATGAGATTGTTGCTTTATTTGATTCAACTGTATAATAATATGTTCCATTGCTTTGATATGCACTTCTTACAACTAGTTTGTACACGCCCTCGTCTGCATTTGTAAACGATGTTTTTGTATATGACAACGAATTTGCACCAGGTATTGCTACGCCGTCTTTGTACCATTGATATACTACATCATCTGCTATATAACCATCTATTACTTCTACTTCAAAGTGTAATGTATCTCCACGTGCAATTTCGGCATCTGCTAATGTTGTTGTTATTTCAAATGGATAATACACTTTTGTTCTTTCTGCTGTATATTCTACATCTGGTGTTAATAAGTCTGCGACTGCTTTTGACTCTGTATAAATTATTGAATTTCTAGCCAAGTCAATAAAACGACTCTTACTTGAACTTTCACCTAATTCAGTTGACTTTAGGTACACAGCTTTCAAACTTCTACAATAGATAAATGCATGTCCTTGTATTTTATTTACACTTGCTGGTATTGTTATTTCTTCTATTGCTGTAGTTTCAAATGCACCCCAGTCTATTATTTCTAAAGTATCTGGTAATGTTACAGTTTTCAAGTATTGATTCTTTGCAAATGCAGATACACCAATGCTTACTGTACCATCTATTACTGTTGTTGTTGCATTTGTTCTTGCTGTTGGATATGCTATCAATTTATTTCCACCATACAAAGTATCATTTACAACTTTAAATCTTGTATTTTCCGCATCTACTGTAAATGATGTTAACATTGTGTCATAGAACGGATTATCATTAGCTATTGTCGTTACATTTTTAGGAATATTTACATTTCCTTTTAATGCACGCATTTTTGCAAATGCACTTGCACCGATTGCTTCCAATGAATCTGGAAGTTTCAAGCTTTCTACGTTAATCAATCTATAGAATGTGTAATCGCCATATCTCGTTACGCCTTCTTCTAAATCTAGTTCTACTATAGTTTCACTATATTTATCAAACCATGGAATGTCTGTAAGAATCTTATCATCAATATATTCTAAAACAAACGATTTTGCTTTTCCTGTTCCACCAACTACAAGTTTATATCTTGTATTGTCTGTTATTCCATCGCCTTCCACGATTTTTATTCCTGCATATACATTGTCAACTCCTGCTGTTTTTGAGATATCCCAATATTCTATCCATGTATCATTAGTTTCTAAGTACATTTCTTTTATTGTTTCTGTTTCATTTTCAACTAAGTGATATCCTGATTGCAACGTTGTTGCTTTACCATCTAATGTTATCTTTTTATTTGTCGATACTAACTTACCGTCATAAATATTCAAAGTTGCGTCATTATCTACTACTACATTTGCTCCTTCTATATATGGAACTTCTAGCGAAACTGTATTATCTTCTTTACCTAATGTTAATGTTCCTACATTATGAATCGTAGCTTCCGAATTATTTGAAATCACTTTACCATTTCTTAATTCAGCTTTACCATTTGCAAGCACTTCAATTGCATGGCCAGCATTAGAAGCTGATTCAATTCGAACATTACCATCAATTATCAATTCGCCTTCCACAGATATTGTTGAAGTTGTTGTTAATCCAATTTCATGTTTAATGTAGCTCATATTTTCAGCAGAATTAGCAATTGTAAGTTTTCCTCTAACGACAATTCCGTCATTGCATACTAATTCTTTACCATTTAAATCAAGTGTATAATCAGAATCTGCATAAATCACAATTTCTTTTATAACAGAATTTTCAAAATCACTAGAAATCATATTGTTTTCTAATAATTTAATTGTTGCTGTCGCTACACCTTTACTGTTTAAAGTTTCAATTGCTTTGTACACATCAGAATAATATTCTGTTTTTCCATCACTAGTCACTTCTACTGTTATCTTTTCATTTGTTGTTAATGTATACACTTCAGAAACATTTCCAGCATTATCTCTTACCCATGTATACCAAGTGCCATTTTCAGGAATCAATAATTCATTGCGTGTTTGCCATGTAGCTGTTGAAATATCATTTGTAGCAGAAATTGCATATGCTTCTATTCCACTTGAAATTCCGCCATCATACGTTACAAGCGAAATAACTTCATTTACGCCATCGTATCTTATTCTTTCATGTGTTACTATCTCTGGAACTGTTTTATCCAATTTAAGTTCAAATGTTGCTTCAGATGAAATGTCTTCATTATCTGCAACACCTCTTGCTTTTGCACGAATGATTGTAGATAAAGTTTCTTGTTCATAATTAAATGTATTTCCTGTTGTCCATTCAGAACCATTTATTGAATAAATGTATTCAATAGCACCTTCTGTATACTCACTTCCACCTATTGTTACCACAACATTACCATTTGCCCAATTTCCTGAAGATATTTGAGTAGCACCTTGTGTTACCGTTATTGTTGGTACAGTTGGAATATATCTTACATATACATCTCTTTTTACACTCATTAGAGCATTACCAGTAGGCTTGTAAACTGTCCAAACCACTTCATATCTTCCTGAAACATTTTCTTTAACAGTGCTTGTAGAACTTAAAGTGTAGCCTAATCCTGTATAAATATCTGAATTTGCTACAGTTAAACCTGCAACAGTAGCACCTGATTCAGTATAAATTTCACCTGGTTTCATCACTACATATTCTTCGCCTTGAAGTTCAAGAATTGGTCTAATTCTATCTGCACCTAACTCACTTTCATAATTTTCTGCATTCTCATAATTCGTTTCAGATACTGGATCTAAAACATACAAGATTGCATTTGGCAAGTCTTTCAAACCTGTATTTTCAGGAAGCTTAATTGCATCTGAAGGTGATGTTATTTGTCTTTCTGTAATGATGGCTTTTAGGCTATCGCAATCTTCAAATTGGCCTTTATCTAGCCATGCAAAGTCTTTGCCTAGTTGGATAATTTCAAGCGAAGTACAATCGGCAAACATATAGCTCATGTCTGCTACATTATTTGTATTGAACTTTTCGCCTAGGTTTAGTTCTGTTAAGGAATAACACTCGTTAAACATACTATACATATCTGTTACATTACTTGTATCAAAGTTATCGCCCAAATTTAATTCTGTTAACGATTCGCAGCAATAAAACATTTCGCACATATCTGTCACATTACTTGTATCGAATTTTTCTCCCAAATTCAATTTTGTTAATGAATAACACAAGCTAAACATCTCGTCCATTCCTGTTACATTACTTGTATCAAAGTTTTGACCCAAATTCAATTGGGTTAATACGTAACACGAACAAAACATATAATTCATGTCTTCGACGTTACTTGTATAAAATTTCTCTCCTAAGTTTAGTTCTGTCAATGAACTACAGCCACCAAACATCGCATGCATATTTACTACATTACTTGTATCAAAGTTTTTGCCCAAGCTTAACTCTTTTAGTGACCAACAATCACTAAACATATAGCCCATATCTATTACATTACTTGTGTCAAAGTTGTCGCCCAAGTTTAATTCTACAAGTGATTTACAAGCCCCAAACATTCCATACATATCTGAAACATTGCTTGTATCAAAATTATCGCCCAAGTTTAGTTCTGTTAATGATCTACACTCTTCAAACATTCCATACATATCTGTAACATTACTTGTATTAAAGTTTTCACCCAAGTTTAAGTTTGTTAACGAATCACAATCATAAAACATTTTAAACATATTTGTTACATCTCTTGTATCTAACAATTCCATTCCTTTTATTTCAGTAATTTTAGTATACTTATTAAACAAATTCTCACCTGATGTAACTTTTATTTCAGATTTTGCCACTATGTATTGGTCATAATATTGTGTGCCATCTTTTACAACTGATGGTACCAAGTATGATGTTACTGTACCTGTTGCGTTTTCAGCAGACACATCCCATTTAGCAGTAGTATTTGATGGTACTGTATTTGTGAATATAATTTTTGTTATTCTATCTGCTGTGTAATCTTTTTCATTTGCTCTTTTTGCACCAAGTGCATAGTATACAAATTCTCCATCGATATAATCGTAGCTTTCTCTTGCCATCAACTGAGGTGCAATATTTGCTACTGTTACTGTTCTTGTTAATTTATCTATCCTTGTTGTCATGTTTGCACTATCTGTATATTGCAAATTGTATGTTATTGTTTTTGTTCCTAGTGTAGAAGTGTCTACTGGCAAACCTGTAACTTCAACCGTGTAACCTAAATTGTTGTAGTTTGCAGCATTTGTGCTATTCCAATCAAATACTGTTGCTCCAGCATCTACATATTCAGTATCTAATCCTATTTTGGCTGGATTAGCTCCTAATAAACTCATGAAAGGCTTAATCTTTTCTACACCCAATACTGAAATATATGTGCTGTTTGCTTCATACAATGCTTCATCAGAAGCTGTTGGCACGTAAAGAATTGCCTTTTTGCCCGATAACCCATTATTGGTTGCAATTTGCATCAAATCGCTTTCGCTACTTACACTACGTAAAGAAATTATTCGAGTAAGTTTTGTCATGTTGCCAAACATATAAGTACCAGTAAGTCTATCGAAATTTGATGGTAATACTAACGTTTCTAGTGAAGTACAATAGTCAAACATATACCCCATATCTGTTACTTGGCTTGTATCAAATTTATCGCCTAAGTTTAGTTCTGTTAAGGAATTACAATAATAAAACATATCGTTCATATTTGTTACATTGCTTGTGTCAAAGTTTTCTCCTAAGTTTAGTTCTATTAAGGAACTACACTCTTCAAACATTCCAGACATGTATGTAACATTACTTGTATTAAATTTTTCTCCTAAGTTTAGTTCTGCCAATGACTCACACCACCCAAACATATTACTCATGTCTGTTACTTGGCTTGTGTCAAATTTATCTCCCAAGTTTAGTTGTTCTAACGAATAACATTCGCAAAACATAATTTCCATATCTGTTACATTTCTTGTATCAAAGTTTTCCCCTAGATTTAATTGTTCTAACGAATAACACCCGCAAAACATACCGTACATATTTGTTACTTGGCTTGTATCAAATTTATCGCCTAGATTTAATTGTTCTAACGAATAGCATTCGCCAAACATAATTTCCATATCTGTTACATTACTTGTATCAAACTTTTCTCCCAAGTTTAGTTCTACTAAAGAATTACAGTAGTAAAACATATCGCTCATATCTATTACATTGCTTGTATCAAATTTTTCGCCCAAGTTTAGTTCTGTTAAGGACTCACACGCCTCAAACATCTCACACATATCTGTTACATTACTTGTATCAAATTTTTCACCTAAGTTTAGTTCTGTTAAGAAATTACAGCCGCCAAACATATCATACATATATATTACATTGCTTGTATCAAACTTATCGCCTAAGTTTAGTTTTGTTAAGGAACTACAACAGTAAAACATCCCCCCCATATCTGTTACGTTACTTGTATCAAATTTTTCACCAAAATTTAGTTCTGTTAAGGAATTACAGTAATGAAACATACTATCCATATTTGCTACATTGCTTGTATCAAATTTTTCACCAAAATTTAGTTCTGTTAAGGAATTACAGTAGTTAAACATACCGTTCATATTTGCTACATTGCTTGTGTCTATCAATTCCATTCCTTTTATTTCAGTAATTTTAGTATACTTACAAAACAAGTTCTTACCTGATGTAACTTTTATTTCGGATTTTGCTACTATGTATTGGTCATAATATTGCGTGCTATTTTTTATAACTGATGGTACCAAGTATGATGTTACTGTACCTGCTGCACTTGATAATGATGCATCCCAATTAACAGTAGCATTTGATGGTACTGTATTTGTGAATATAATTTTTGTTATTCTATCTGCTGTGTAATCTTTTTCATTTGCTCTTCTCGCACCAAGTGCATAATATACAGCTTTTCCATCGATATAATCGTAGCTTTCTCTTGCCATTAGCTGAGGTGCAACACTTACTGTTACTGTTCTTGTTAATGTATCTATTATTGAGGTTATGTTTGTCTTATTTGTATATTTTAGTGTATAAGTTATTGTCTTATCTCCTAGTGTACTTGTATCTATTGGTAATCCTGTAACTTCAAGTATATATCCTAAATCGTTGTAGTTTGTAGCATTTGCATTGTTCCAATCAAACACTGTTGCTCCTGGATCTACGTATTCAGTACCAACATTTACAGTGTCTGGATTATTGCCTACCAGACTCATGAAAGGTTTAATCTTTTCTGCACCTAATACTGAAATATATGTGGTATTTGCTTCATACAATGCTTCATCAGAAGCCGTTGGTACGTAAAGAATTGCCTTTTGGCCAGATAACCCATTGTTAGTTGCAATTTGCATCAAATCGCTTTCGCTACTTACGCTACGTAAAGAAATTATTCGTGTAAGTTTTGGCGTGTTATCGAACATATAACTACCAGTAAGTCTGTCGAAGCTTGATGGCAATACTAGAGTTTCTAGTGAAGTACAACCAGAAAACATACGATACATTTGTTCTACATTGCTTGTATCAAACTTATCGCCTAAGTTTAGTTTTGTTAATGATGTGCAGCGATAAAACATTGCTTCCATATTAGTAACTTTACTTGTGTCAAAGTTTATACCCAAGTTTAGTTCTTTTAACGAATTGCAGTTATAAAACATATAAGACATAACTGTTACTTGGCTTGTGTCAAACTTTTCGCCTAAGTTTAGTTCTGTTAAAGAACTACAGCCGTAAAACATACTATCCATAGTTGTTACTTTACTTGTGTCAAAGTTTATACCCAAGTTTAGTTCTTTTAACGAATTACAGTTATAAAACATATAAGACATTCTTGTTGTTACTTTACTTCTGACAAAATTTTTGCCAAAATTTAGTTCTGTTAAAGATGTACAGTTGCCAAACATCCACGACATATCTATTACATTGCTTGTGTCGAAATTGGTACCTATATTTAATTTTGCTAATGAATTGCAATTAGCAAACATATTTACCATACTTGTTACTTGGCTTGTGTCAAACTTTTCGCCTAAATTTAGTTCTGTTAACGAATTGCAATTATAAAACATATAACTCATATCTGTTACTTGGTTTGTGTCAAACTGGGTACCTATATTTAATTTTGTTAATGAATTGCATTTAGCAAACATAGATTTCATATTTGCTACTTTACTTGTATCAAACTTTCTACCCAAGTTTAATTCTTTTAGCAAATAGCAATTGTAAAACATAGAACTCATATTAGTTACTTGGCTTGTGTCAAAATTTGTACCTATATTTAATTTTGTTAATGAATTGCAATTAGCAAACATATTTACCATACTTGTTACTTTACTTGTATCAAATTTTCCACCCAAGTTTAACTCTTTTAACGAATTGCAATTATAAAACATACAAGCCATACTTGTAACATTGCCTGTATCAAAATTCTCACCCAAATTTAATTCTTTTAACGAAGTACAGTTATAAAACATAAAATTCATATTTGTTACATTACTTGTATCAAATTTAGATATATCTAATGTGGTTAGTTTTTTACAATCAAAAAACATTCCATACATATCAGTAGCATTATTAGTAGTTAAATATTCTATATTTTCTATTTGAGTCAAATTTGAATAGCCCTTAAATAAAATGTATGTATCTCTAGCATTTATTGTATCAGTTGCAACAAAGTACTGTGCATAGCATTGTGCACCGTCAATTATTGTTGACGGTACTAAATATGATGTTACCGTACCTGGTGCACTTGTTGAAGATGCATCCCAACTAACAGTGGCATTTGATGGTACTGTGTTTGTGAATACTACTTTTGTTATAAGGTCAGGTGAATATTCTGTTTTTCCAGCTCTATACGCACCTATTGCGTATTCATATGAAACATAACCATTAACTACATCTCTCCCCATTAACTGAGGTGCAACATTTACTGTTACTGTTCTTGTTAATGTATCAAATGTTGAAGTTGTGTTTGTACTATCCGTATATTGTAAATTGTATGTTATAGTTTTGGTTCCTAGTGTAGAAGTATCTACTGGTAAACCTTTGGCTATATATGTTAGTCCTATATTTTGATATTTACTTGCTTCTTCATTAGTCCAACCTGCTATTGTTACGCCTTGATCAATATACGTAGCATTTTCAACAGTGCTTACTGAATCAGAACCGACAAGTTCAAGGATTGGCTTAATTCTGCTAGCACCTAAGATTGGTCCTAAATCTGTAATCTCATAAAAAGCTTTGGCAACTTGTGGTGCTACATAAAATATCGCATTTGTATTTTCAATTCCTGTATCTGACGAAACTTCCATTATGTATGACTGCGAAGGTGCTCTTCTTAATGAAATTATTCGTGTAAGGTTTGACATGTTACCAAACATAGAAGTACCAGTAAGTCTGTCAAAGCCTGATGGTAATACCAAGGTTTCTAATGAACTACAGTGAGAAAACATGTAATTCATTGTTGTTACATTGCTTGTATCAAAGTTTGTACCAAAATTCAAATTTTTCAAAGAAGTACAGTGAGAAAACATCCAGTTCATGTTAGTTACATTGCTTGTATCAAACTTATCGCCTAAGTTTAGTTCTGTTAAGGAACTGCACTCGTAAAACATATTACTCATGTCTGTTACATTTTCTGTGTTAAATTTTTCTCCCAAGTTTAATTCTGTTAAGGAACTACATGTAGCAAACATACAATGCATACTTTTTACATTACTCGTATTGAAATTTTTTCCCAAATTCAGTTCTGTCAATGAATTACACTCTTGAAACATAAGATACATATATGTTACATTGCTGGTATCAAAGTTTTCTCCCAAATTCAACTTTTTTAAAGAATTACAGTACAAAAACATGCCATACATATCTGTCACATTGCTAGTATCCAGCAACTCTATTCCTTCTATTTCTTTAACGTTAGTATAATTTTTAAACAACAGTCTACCTGATGCAAGTTTTATTTGTGTGTTTGCTACTATGTATTGAGCATAATACTGTATTCCATTATTCTTTACCGATGGTACTAAGTATGATGTTACTGTGTTTGGTGCACTTGTTGATGATACATCCCAACTATCAGCGATATTTGTTGGTACTTTATTTGTAAATATTACTTTTGTTATAAGGTTTGTAGTATATTCAGTTTTTCCCGCTCTATATGCACCAATCACAACATCTCCATTTTCTCTCTCCATCAATTCACTTTGTGTAGTCGCATATACGCTTATATTCTCTCCTAGTTGTGTTGTTATGTTGCCTACAAGTTCTGTTTCAACAAATATTGTTATATTTTTATCAACACTTAATATGTTACACACTTTTCCTTTTTCATTTTCTGTTATTGTTATTGCACTATCTCCAGATGCAAGTGTTGATTCTATGCTTATTATCTCATAATCATCATTAGGAGCAATATTAAAGTTTAATGCTGTTCCTTGTGCTACTGTTGTGTTTCCTACTATTTCTTCTCCGTTTGTATAAAATACTTTGTAGTTTTCACCGTCAAATGTTATTTTTCTTGTATTTACTGTGATGATTATATATGTAGAGAAACTGCCTGTTGTAAATTCTATTTCTTCTGCTGTTAATTTGCTTATTGGCAATATCTCATAGTTTTCGTTGTTCATAATATGCATAAGTGCATATGTTTTTGAATCGTCTATGTCAAGGTTCATGTCTAAGTTTGAAAGTTTTACTTTTACTTTTTGCCCATACGCAGTTGGTTGATATTTTAGGTTTTCATTTGTTACATCGATATCGAATGCGTCTACTACTTGTTCTGGTAAAATATCTTTTTTATAGCTTTGTGCTAATGATACTGCGTCTTCTTTATTTAGTTTAGCAACTTCTACTTGCGAATTTTTGATTAGTACACCTGTGACTTGAACTTTTTCATTTGTAGAAGTTTGTTCCGATTCTATCTCATCATATTCTACGTAGTTTGAGAAAGGAAGCTTTTCACTACACAAGTCACAAATCATATCGATGTCACTATCGATATGTTCGCAAGATATTAACTTATTTTTTTCAGACTTTCTTATAAAGCCTGCTCCTATTCCAGCCGTGGCTACCAGCACCACTATGCTCATTAAAATTAAGATAATCTTGTTCTTTTTCATCATTAGTTAGTCATCCTTTCAGTTTAAAAGTTTAAAACCTTTCACTAAGTAAAATATTGTAGTTTAAAACTGTGTTGCACATTCCGTTTAAAGCTATTAAGGTCTTTTATCCTATTCTCGCTAAATAAATTATATTTATTATTTTTTATCAAATCAACATCACACACGCGCGTATGTATGAATATATGTAGGGTTGCAAAAATTTCTGTTTATTTTATTCTTACGGAAGTATTACCTTTATTTATATTTTTTCTGAAGCGAGCTTCACATATTAAATTTTAATTTATCTTTAATTACAAAGTAATTACAAACGGCGTAATAGTTTTGTAACAAATTATAAAAACACTTATTCCCCTAGAACTTTAGAAACTCATATATTTTTTATATGGACCATTTTTTATTCTCACACATTTTCCTAACGACTTTTTAAAGAACTCGCACATTTTCCTAACGACTTTTTACATTTTTTGTATTTTTGATATTTTTTCGCAGATATATTGCATACAAAAAATCCCACTCTGCTTTCAGAGTGAGATTTGACTTGGTTTTACCTTATATTCATTTCAGCCTTTTATCTTTTATTTATTTTCCCTTTAATTAGTTTTTCCTTTTACTGGGAAAAAAGAGACATTTAACGGACGTCCCTAGTGTCTCAAGCCGATTTTATTTTTCATCAATTCGTACTTTGCTTTTGCTATTTTTCTTGATGCTTCCATTCCGTCATTTAAGATTTTATCTAGTTCGTCGCTATTTATTAGTTCGTTATATCTTGTTTGGATAGCTTCAAACTTTTCTATAACTACATCTGCAACGGCTTGCTTGAATGTGCCGTAGTTTGCATCTGCAAATTTTGCAACTACTTCTTCTTTTGTTTCTCCTGTCATGCTTGTATAAATATTTATTAAATTACTTATTCCTGGTTGATTTTCAGGATCATAATTTACTTTGCCTATTGAGTCTGTTACTGCTGAGTTTATTTTTTTACGAATTGTTTTTACATCGTCTAAAATTCTTATAACACCTTTTTGACTTTCTGATGATTTACTCATTTTTTTGTTTGGTTCTTGTAAGTCCATTATTTTTGTACCAGATTCTCTTATAAGTGGTTCTGGTACTACAAATGTTTCACCATACTTTTTGTTAAATCTTATTGCTATATCTCTAGCAATTTCAACATGTTGTTTTTGGTCGATACCAACAGGAACATATTTAGTATCATATGCTAAGATATCTGCTGCCATAAGTACTGGATATGTAAATAGTCCTGATGTGAAATTTGCATGCTTTGAACTTTTATCCTTAAACTGTGTCATTCTGCTAAGTTCTCCAAAGTATGTATTACACTCAAGCATCCATGATATATTTGCATGATATTCATTGTCCGATTGTAAAAATATCATATTCTTTTCTGGATCAATTCCACAAGCTATATAAATTGCAAGCAATTGTTTTATATTTTGTGCTAGTGTATCGCTATCTATCGGAACTGTTATAGCGTGCATATCTGCAATAAATACAATCGATTTATATTTTTCTTGGTTTTCAACCATTTGTTTAATAGCACCTATATAATTTCCTAGTGTTATTATGCCCGTAGGTTGTAAACCTGTTAACATTATTTCCTTTCCCATAAAAAACCTCCTATATACAGTTTTATATTCTATAAAAGTTTTTCGCGTTATTTAATGTGATTTCAGCCAAAGTTTCAAGTGACATTTCTCTCAAATCTGCAACTTTTTGTGCTGTATAAACCACGTAAGCTGCTTCATTTCTTTCACCTCTATGTGGTTCTGGAGTAAGATATGGTGCGTCTGTTTCAATAAGTAACCTATCTGCTGGAACTATCTTTGCCACTTCTGTTAATGAACGTGCATTTTTAAAAGTGACTGGTCCTGCAATCGATACGTAGGCTCCTAACTTTAATACTTCTTTTAAAACTTCTACACTTGAAGAAAAACAGTGCATTACAAAGCCATTTTCAATCACATTGTTTTTCAAAATTTCAAGCATATCCATATCTGCATCTCTACTATGAATTACCACTGGTTTTCCTAATTCATTGGCTATTTTTATTTGTTTAACAAATAACCTTTTTTGACGTTCCTTATCGCCGCCCCAGTGATAATCTAAACCTATCTCGCCAATTGCAACAACTTTTGGATCTTTCGCAAGTTCATATATAAAATCAAAATTTACATATTCATCGATATTTTCTGGATGCAATCCGACAGTTGCATAAACTCCATCATACTTATTTGCATCTTTAACAGCTTCACGCGAAGTAAATTCATTGTAACCAATAGTAGTCATGAACATAACTTGATTTTTGTTAGCATTTGCAACAATTTCATCACGTATTCCATTATATTGTTCATCCATCAAATGCGTATGTGAATCAAAAAACATCAAGATTATTTCACTCCTCTCATATTATCAACATTATTAACAAACTTCTGAGCCTTCTTCAATATCTCCATCTATTGTTACAAATTTAACAACTTCATCCTCACCAGCTGCAAGAACCATACCTTGTGATTGAATTCCTTTTAGTCTCGCTGGTTTTAAATTAGCAACAATAACTACTTTTTTATCGATTAAATCTTCTGGAGCATAATATTTTTGAAGTCCAGCAACAATTTGTCTTTGTTCGTTTCCTAACGACACTTGAAGTTTCAATAGTTTTTCAGAACCTTCAACTCGTTCTGCTTCAATAACTTTTGCAACTTTTAATTTTATTTTATCTAGATAATCAATTGAAATTAGTTCATCTGTATTATCATTTTCTTGAGATTTGTCTTTGTTGTCAGCCTTTGCCTTAGCAGCTTTTGCTGCCTTTTCAGCCTCTTTTGCAGCATCAATTTTAGCAAATTCTTCAAGAACAACTTTTTCATCTAAACGTGTAAATAATACTTCAACATTTTCTAGTTTAATTCCAGCTTGAGCCTCAACAAAATTCCAAGTAGCTTTTTCAAGGCCAAATATTTTTCTTACTTTTTCTGAAGAAGCTGGCATAAATGGTTCCATAATATTTGAAATATTTAAAATCAAAGTTGCACATGTATAAATTGTATTATTAAAAGCATTCATATCTTCTTTAAATTGAATCCAAGGCTTTTGTTCATCATAATATTTATTAGCCTCATCGATCAATCTAATTGCTTTATCTGAAGCTTCTTTGAAATCAAGTCTTTCAATCGCAGCACCGATTTCACTGTAAGCCTTTTCAATTAACGCTTTAACATTAGCATCTAATTCACCATTAGGAATTTCAGAAATGCCTTTAAATTTCAAAGTTCTATTAACAAAATTTCCATATTTGTTAGTAATTTCATTATTATGTGTTGCAACATATTCAGAAAGAGCAAAATTTGTATCTTTTCTTTCTGGTCCGTTGTTTATCAAATGGAATCTAATTGTATCTGAATTTAACTTTTCAACAACATCTAAAGCACTAATAGCGTTGCCTTTACTCTTAGAAGCTTTTTCATTATTAAAATTCAAGTATTCAGAAGAAACAATTGTATCAGGCAATTTAAAGCCATCTTTAAGTGAAAGCAATAGTCCTGTAAAAATAATACTATGGAATACGATATTATCTTTTCCATGAACCATATATACTTTATCTGCATTTTTCCAATAATCTTCCCAGTTAAGACCCTTGTCTTCGCAAGCTTTCATAGTTGCTGTAATATATCCCAAAACAGCCTCAATCCATACATACAATTTTTTATCATCGTATCCATCAACAGGAACATCAACTCCCCAAGACAAATCTCTTGTGATAGCTCTATCCTTTAATCCTTCGCGAAGATATTTTTCAGTTTCGTTTTGAGCATTAACTCTCCATTTGCTTTTATTCTCAGCAACAAACTTTTCAATTTCAGGTTGCAACTTTGAAAGTGCAATATATAAATTTTTATTATCCTTTTGAACCGTTGGATTTCCACATTCTCTACAAGTAGCATTTACCATGTCTTCTTCAGTTGGTGCATAGCCACAATCACAGCAATCGCATTTGGTTAAATTGCCACACTTAGGACAAACTATTTGCAATTCTCTGTCTGCCATAAACTTATGGCAATGTTCGCAATATGCTTGAGGCTCAACTTTTTCAAAAATCGCCCCATTATCATAAATCTTCTTAATAATTTCTTTAACCTTTTCTTTATGATAATCAGTATCAGTCAAAGTATATAAATCATACGAAAAATTTAATCCCTCAAAAGATTTTACGAATAGCTCATGATACTTATCGCAAATCTCTTTTGCAGTAATTCCCTCTAACTTAGCACGTTCTGTAATTGGTGTGCCGTGGCAATCCGAACCAGAAACATACATTACTTCGTCGCCTTTTGCTCTGTGATATCTTGCAAGTAAATCACCACCAATTAAGCCTGCAACATGCCCTAAATGTAATTTATAATTTGCATATGGCCAAGCGCCACCTATCAATACTCTCATGAATATAATCCCTCTTTCTATATATACTCTATTTTATTTTTTACTTATAACAACTGTAGCAATAGCGAAAGAATCATCATGTGATAAACTAATATCAACATCTTCATCTGCAATGCCTTTGCTTTCAACAATTTCTCTAAGTTTGCCATGAAAAGCTAAATTAGGCTTTCCATTTTCATTTCTAACAACCTCAAAGTCACGCCAACTTACACCTTCCGATACATTTGGCGAAAGTGCTTTATAAGCTGCCTCTTTTGCAGCAAACCTCGCAGCATAACTTTGAAACTTAGACATTCGCCTAGACTCACAATAGCTGATTTCCTCGTCCGTATATATTCTTTTCAAAAAAGTGTCTCCAAACTCTGTAATCGAATTTTTAATTCTATCCACGCTTACAATATCTGTTCCACAAAAAACTGCCACACTTTCACCTCCTCATAACTAGTTAGAAATTATATCATCAAAAGCACAATTTGTCCATTTTTTAAAATATATAGTTCATTTTAAAATTTGTTCGCACCAGTCTTTTTACATTATTTGTCATTTCTTTCTTTTATGTATTCTAAGCACTTCTTTTCCAATATTTCAAAATTACATATATTAAATTTTTCTCTAGTCCTTTTATTCAGACCCAATTTATATACCATATTAGCTAATTTTTTTATTTTTTCCACATTTAAATTACAATATTTTAATTCTTTCATTAACAGGTTTCTATATTTCTCGTTTTCCTTTGAAAAGTCTTTTTGGCTTAAGTATTCTATTGGACATGGAAACATGAATGAAAATCTAAGAGAAGAAATTGCTTTTATTTGATTTGTCTTTTTATCTTTTTCTTTTATCAAAAATACTGTATGAGCTTTTTTGTTATATGAAGATACTGGAGCAAAATAATTAAAATTGTTAATTGTGAGAACTATTCCACAAAAAAATTTCTTATGTTTTTCATAATCTATATCTGGTATTTTATCATCTGCATTTTCTTTTAAATATTTTATATATTCACTATCTACTTCATAAAATTTTAATTTCAAATCTAACTTCCTTTCAAAAATAAAAATAGGGAGCTAAAACATACGTTTTAACCCCCATTAAATTACGCATTTTGTTGTGAGCTGCGAAACACTCGAATATATCGCTCGCACTTATTATGGGCTGCGAAACACCCAAATATATAGCTCGCCATTTATTATGAGTAGCGAAACACTCGGATTACTTTAAAGTATCCTTTATTAGTATACTAATTATACTATTTATATATGCAAATTGTCAATCAAACCAGCATTTTTTAAAATATATAGTTCATTTTTATACTTTTACGCATATACATATTTAATGGAGGTGCCATATGAATAATGAAATGATTTACACTATGTTTTTGAATAGCATTAGAAATATGAGTGATGAAGAATTAAAGAAGACTCTTGAAAAAACCAAAAGTATTTTGAATGAAAATGATTACAACAAGTTATTAGAACTTATCCGAAAAGAAAGGAACATATAGAAACGGAGATGGGATTATGGAAGAAACGCCAGATATGTCAAAAATACTTGAATTAGTTAACATTCTTAAAAATGCTGATTCATCTAGCAATAATCAAGAAAATGGCAAGAATAATGTGCCTAACAATTTTGAAATGCCTGACGTTGAAACTATAATGAAAATCAATCAAATTATAAAAGCTATGAATTCTAGTTCAAATACTGCAAGTGCAAACTTGTTATATTCCCTCAAGCCATTTTTGCGAAAAACAAAGCAAGACAAAATTGATCAATATGTAAATATGCTCAAGCTTTCTTCTGTAATCTCTGAATTTAACAAAAACGATAAGAATTTATTTTAGGGTGATTGTATGGAATTACTTTTAAAAAATTTAAAACTAGAAGAGAATTTTGATAATTACCTAATAGCAATTTTACTGATGCTATTTTTAAATGAGGGGGGTGAAGACACGGCAATTGTGATAATATTATTTTTACTTCTATTATCATAATTGCCTGTCTTCTTTATGGATTTTTTATGGATATTAGCAATTTAAAATTTTAGCAGATTCAATATACCCTGGAAACACATCACTTTTCAGGTTCATTCCTGCCGTATTAAAAACATAATCATGCTCATCTAAAATGTTGTATAACATTGTATTTGAGTTATAAACTTCGTAACAATTTATAATTCTAAGCTCTGTAAAATTATCAGTAAGGTTTTCCAATAGATATGTATTTATTTCTTTTATAAACTCCATTGTGCCTTGTACAACAATGTTTACAGGATTTTTTTCTTTCAATTCTAAAACAACCTCGTCATTAAACCATTCGACTTCATCTATTCCCTTTTCATTTTCAAAATGCAAATTTAATCTTTTAACTAATCCTTTCATTCCATTTTCAAGTTTGTCTTGAGATATAACTAGCACTTTATTTTTATTTTTTAATTCCTCACGCACGTATGGCAAAAGAGCTGCAAACAGGTGCCATTCACTTACGTAAAAATTACAAGCCTTTATTATTTTATACATTGTTTTTCCTCCTTTGTTATCTTGTATTTTGATATTACCATTTTTTACCAGTTGTGTCAATAAAATATTTCCATTTTTTGGTATTTTTATAAAACATACGGAAATACTTTATCTGGAGGTGTTGATTTTGAAAAAATTCATATTACTATTTGTTTATTGGTGGGCAATAATTTTTCCTTCGTTTGCATTTAATGAACAATTTAATTATTCCGAATCACAAGATATTGAATTTCATTTTAAGATAGTCGACTGCATTCAAGAACATTTTCAAATGCCTACATCCCTACATTTTTCGTCATAACTCTACTTAAAATATCTACTTGTAAATAAAATTCATCTATGATATATTCTTTATGGGAGTAAATCTCCTTATTTTTTGCCTTCTGCAAATACCATATAGACAGGCAAATTTTATAAAATATAAATATAGAAAAAGGTGTGATATAAATGGGAATTATAGAATTTTTTACTTCATCAGTAGCTATAGATACCCTACTAAAATTAGCATTAGCTGTACTTCTTTCCTCTATCATAGGAATTGAAAGAGAACTTGTTCATAAACCAGCAGGTATCAAAACTCATACGCTCATCTGTATTTCCGCTACGCTAGTTATGTCATTAGGCATGTTTATACGTAATTTATATCCTGAAATGACGATGGATCCAACTAGATTACCTGCTCAAATACTTGCAGGCATCGGTTTTGTTGGTGCTGGCACAATTATCAGAGAAGGACTTTCTGTAAAAGGTATTACTACTGCTGCAAGTTTGCTTGCTATTACATGTGTAGGGCTTGCTGTTGGTGCTGGCTTTTATGAAGGTGCAATACTTACAACAATACTTATGTTTTTCATACTTTATTTTACTTCACCTATTCAAAATATTATTTCGTCAAAAGGTAAATTGACTACGGTTTGTGTGATTAGTAAAGTTTCAACTGGAATTATAAGTAATGTTCAAGAAATTTTTGAAGGAAATAATTTAGATGTAGTTTCTATCAAACAAGAAAAATCAAATTCTTCAAAGTCAACTATCTATAAATTTTTAGTTAGATTCAATGACTTTTCGGATAAAGAAACTTTAATTCAAGAAATTTTGAAAATACATGGCGTACATGAAGTTCATCTTTCTAGAGGAATTTCAAAGCTTGATAATGATATAGAATTAGATTAGTAAATATCTTAAATTTAAGAAAAGAGGTACATATGGATAAGTTTGTTATAAAAGGAAGCACTCCTCTTAGAGGAACGGTTAACGTTAATGGTGCGAAAAATGCTGCTGTTGCAATTTTACCTGCTGCAGCACTTATAAATGGGAAATGCAGAATTGAAAATGTTCCAAACATTAGTGATATTAAACGTTGTTGTGAAATACTAGAATTGCTTGGGGCAAAAATCAATTTTATAAATTCACATGAAATAGAAATAGATGCTACAAATGTACAAGAAAAAGAAATACCACTTGATATAACTAAAAAGTTTAGAGCTTCTTATTATTTTATCGGCTCACTTTTAAGTCGTTTTGGAAAAGCTTCTGTTGGTTTCCCTGGTGGATGCAACTTTGGTTCAAGACCTATTGATCAACATATTAAAGGCTTTGAAACTCTAGGTGCAACTGTTGTTTGCGAAGGTGGAATGATTAACGCAACTTCTGAAGATGGTCTTGTTGGTAATTCTGTATACTTAGATGTTGTTAGCGTTGGGGCTACAATAAATATAATGTTAGCTGCAGTATTAGTTCCTGGAACAACTACTATTGAAAATGCTGCTAAAGAACCTCATATAGTTGATTTAGCAAATTTCTTAAATACAATGGGAGCAAATATCAAAGGTGCAGGTACTGACATTATTAAAATAAATGGTGTTGAAGAATTACGTGGTAATGCTACTTATTCAATCGTTCCAGATCAAATAGAAGCTGGCACTTTTATGATTGCCGCAGCAGCTTCACGTGGTGACGTTACTATTAAAAATTGTATTACAAAACACTTAGATCCTATTTCTGCTAAACTAGTTGAAATGGGTGTTAATATAGAAGAATCTGACGATGGTGATGAAATAAGAGTTTGGTCAGATGAGAGAACCACAAAAGGAAATATTAAAACATTACCTTATCCTGGCTTTCCAACTGATATGCAACCTCAAATAGCTGTATTACTTGCACTTTCAGAAGGTACAAGTTATCTAACAGAAGGGGTTTATGATTCTCGTTTCCAATATACAGAAGAACTAAAAAAGATGGGAGCCAAAATTAGAGTTGAAGGAAAAACAGCTTGTATCGAAGGTGTAGAAGCACTTACTGGTTCTCAAGTTACAGCTACTGATTTAAGAGCTGGTGCTGCACTTATTATTGCAGGAATTTGTGCAGAAGGTGAAACTGAAATATACGGAATAGAACACGTTGAAAGAGGATATGAAGCAATAGCTGAGAGATTTAATTCTCTTGGCGCAAAAATAGAAAGAGTATCAGAATAGGAAGTTATACATATGATAAAATTTTGTAATTTATTTAGTGGCAGTAGTGGCAATTCAAGTTATATTGAATCTGGTTCTACTAAAATTTTAATAGATGCAGGTGTTAGTTGCCAAAGAATAACTAAAGCACTAGAATCTATCGGTACTAGTTTTGATGAAATAAGTGCAATTCTAATAACACATGAACACATAGACCACACTAAAGGTTTAACTACAATAGCTAAAAAATTTAATACACCAATATATGCAACAGCTAAGACATGGCGACAAATGAGTACATTAAACGTCTTAGATCATTGCAAACAATTTTTTATTCCATATAAAGATTTTACAATTGGTGATTTAACAATTCATCCATTTTCTATACCACACGATGCTGTTGACCCTTGTGGATTCAGTATTTTGAACGGTGAAAAGAAAATAACTATTGCAACCGATATTGGACATGTAGAAGAAAGCCTTATAGCAGAAATGTGTGGTAGTGATCTTTTACTTATAGAATCAAATTATGATAATGACACTCTACTTTGTGGAGCATATCCTTATTTTTTAAAGAAAAGAATTTCTAGTGATATTGGACATTTATCAAATGAAGCAACAGGTAAATTAGTAAAAACTTTATATGAAAATGGTGTAACAAAATTTATACTCGGTCATTTAAGTAAAGAAAACAATTTTCCTGAACTTGCTTATCAAACAGTTTTAAACGAACTAAACAGTTCAAATTTAAAAGTACCTTTTCATCTTTCAATTGCAGGTAGAGATACCGTTGATGAAATTTTAGAAATTGTTTAATCATTTAATATGTGAGGAATTTATGAATATAAAAATTATTTGTTTGGGTAAAATCAAAGAACAATCGATGTCAGACTTAATAAACGAATACAAGAAGCGTATATCTAAATATGCAAACATAGATATCATCGAACTTCCCGATGAGCCATTGCCTAGTAATCCATCTGAAAAAGAGATCTTAAATATAAAGCATATGGAAGCTACAAAAATAAAAAGCAAGTTAGGTTCATCAGATTATATAGTTTGTCTAGATCAATATGGTAAAAGTCTTACTTCTGAAGAATTTGCAGACAAATTACAAAGCATTACCGTACAAGGATTTAGTACAATAACATTTATAATCGGTGGGACAGTTGGATTAGATAGAGAATTAGTTGCTAACAGTAATTTGTCTTTATCTTTCTCTAAACTAACATTTCCACATCAACTAATTCGATTGTTTTTGACAGAACAAATTTTTAGAGCTTTCAAAATACAAAATAACGAACGTTATCACTGGTAGTCATTTTCATGACTACCTTTTACTTACTGAATTTCTAGTGATATTCATTGGCACTTCCATACTTTCAGCAAACGGTATATCTATCTTATAATTATATTTCGCCTCCAAAAAAATAGGTTCTCCATACGCAACTCTACTAGACGTATATTTTATAAATAATTCATCTTCGTTAAACCCTTGACTTTTCAATTCATCTTTTAAATTTTTAGCTTCCACTTTAGTAAGATATCCAAACTCCTCCATTACGTATATATACTTAATACAAGTACTAGATAATTTTTCATACCAAATATATGGTGTGATAATATTTACAGATAGTACAATAAGTACTGATATAATCAACATTCCAATCGCTATTATAATCGGAGTCGTTAATATTGCACTCCCTTTATTCTTATTATTTTTCATTCCATCACTCCACTATTTAACAACCATCGAATTTAAACTAACATCTTCATGTATTGTGAAAACGAAAATGTTTTCCAACAAGTTTTTAAAAATTATTGGTTTTATTTTAATATTCATTACTGTATGAATCACTCTACCATCGCATCTTTTCCCCGTATATTCATCTTTTCTGTTGTCCTCGTATATTTCATAATCAATTATTTCTACCTTGCTTATTAACTTATCCTCATTTTCCAAGTTCTCATTCAATTCATAATTACTTTTTAATCCTTTTATAAATTCATTTTTGTAAGCATTTTTATTATAGGAAAAATTATCTATACTTGTTTCATATTTATTTATAGCTATGATTGCACTTCTATTTAACGAATACATATCTATCTTGAAATTATATAGCACATTATTTATATGACTCATAAATATTGCTAGTGTGAACATAAATATTATTATAACGATTGCGACAAATATCATAGAAATACTTAAGATTTCTCCACTTTCTTTTCTTGTATTCATAATTTAAACCTCTATTTCACATACCTTGAAATATCTCTATTAAACAATTCATCCCATCTTTCAGCAACATCTAATCCATATGTTCTAGTACTTGTACCCAAATAATTTCCAGACATTATTACTAATCGATACGGGTTTTGTTTTTTAGTGAATAACTTCGATTCATCTATATTAAATGCATCCTTTGATTCATTTCTAAGTGAATTCCACGAATGTAAAGTCTGCGTAGTTTCATAAGGAATAATATATGTTGCAGAAAAAATTTTATAGTTTTCAGTTTCAGCTTCTAATTTCATTTTTCTTGGCAATTTATACATATTTTCTAGTTCTTTCAAACTTGTATATACTAAGGTCTCTTGCCTACTTTTAGGTTGGTCATACAAGAATAATTTTGTAGTATCATCTAATGTTGAAATTGAGCTTAATCCATTAAAACCAAAACTACAACTCATAGCATTTGACGATGTTTTTACTTCTATTTTTATCATCTGACCGGCACAAATAAATTTACTCTTAGTTGCTAAATTAGTATACAAATCAACATATTTTTCTTTGCCTTTACTATCCGTAGTTACACGTTTTACATTTATGCTATATATAATCGGTGCATTTTCGTCGTTTACAATTGAATATTTTATTTTATCTTCACTTTTTAGATTTATCACTACCGTTTGTTTCTTTGTTGAATACATTATTGGATCATTAGGAAAGTATGTACTCGCAAACGAATTCACTTCCAGATTTAAGACAATTTTGTCAGTATCACTATAATCATTCTTGCTAATAGTCAAAATTCCATTTTTACTTATTTTAATCGCTTCTGAATCGCTTTTTAAAGCCTCTTGTCTACCATTTACTTTCAATTCACTTTCAATAATTTTTATGTGTTCTGGTTTTGTATATTCAGTTAGTCCTTTAATTTCTGCACCAAATATATACGGTATCTCTATAACATCTTCATCTTTTTCAATTGTATATTCATTTCCATTAGGCAATAGCAATATTCCATCTATGTTAGCATCATTAGCCATCGGTGGAACATTAAAAGTTGCTGCCCAATAAACATTTCCTTCACCTGGTTTTTCTGTATATATACTTCCTGCTGTTCCCCAAGTAGCATAATTTTCAACTTTAGCTTTATCTAAGCCTATATCCAAAGCTGTAAGATCATATGTAATCCCAAATCTTGATAATTTTTGCGTTAGCATATATTCTCTTTGCAACTCATACATATATAGCGAAGTATCACTCCAAGATTCCTCAGCGTTTTTTACAATGCGATAATTCCAATTTAATGGTGACGTTCCAGAATTATAGTCGTCTGGAAAAAGTTCATTGTGCACCACTTTACCAGAATAATCTTGACCCAAAATCCAATATTCACCTTTCACTCCATTATTCATCCAATTGCCATTACTTACATTTTTCCAACGTTGCCTTGCAGCATTTATTGATACTGGATCACCGTATACTAATAACTTGTATTTTTCATATATTTCTTCATTTATATAAAAACCATTTACATTTTGCTTTGCAATTCCCATCGCATCTATCATATAACTAAATCCATCACTATATGCATAAGTTACTGATGTCATCATAAAAAGTATCATTATTGTTATTATAAATTTTCTCACATTATTTCCTTTCAATATAGAATTGTGGAAAGCCTTCCACTTTTTTATAATAATTAACTATATATTTCCCTATAACCTTCTTTTCTGCTATTTCTTCAGTAGTAGTTGAATTTGTAACATAGCTTACACTTTTATCTATAATATACTTTGAAATTTTTGTACTACTAGTTCCGAATTCAGCTTTTAAAGCTTCGTTTAATTTTTCCTTTTTGTATTCATTTACATATATCCCATTTTTGTATTCTGAATAATCGTCCCACAATTTAAGTACATCTATTCTTAGATAACAATCGTTTGAAAATTCTTCGTGCATCGATTTATTCGCTAAGTTATACATGGCGTTTTCATAATAGTTAAAAGAAAAATCATACTCGCCGTACAAAACTTTATTTCTATTAGCACCATATAATATTTTTAATTCGTTTATCGTATATTTTGATGGAACATATATAACTGCAACGTACGCGTTTTCATTTATCAATTTTTTAATGATTTTTATGACTTTATCTATATCAATTTGAATGTTTGATACTTCATAGCCTTCTAAATAAGAATATCTGCCATAATCATATATTTTCAAGGAGTCATTTGATATCTCATAAAACGTTTCAAGTAAATTACTTTTTTCTTTAAGATAGTTCGATAACTCTTTTTCTTCTTCCACGTTATAAGTACGCTTAGATACTAAATTATCTCTTACGGAAATTGAATTAAGTATTACTTTTGCAGCCTCAGCCCTAGTTACATTATTGCTACCCTTAAAAGTTTTATCTGTATATCCATTTATAACACCAAGCTTTACAAGTTTTAACACATTTTCTAATTTATCTTTTTCTATGTCATTCACATCTTTAAATATATTTCTGCTTGCTTTGGTATCTTTTAAATTTATGAAATTTGCCACTATCTCTGACATCTCGTATCTGGTCAATGGCTTGTTTATATTCTTTTCATCCATTGTCTGAATTATATTTTGTCTTTGAGCTGTTGCTATGTAAAAATCCGGATATATTGCATTCCCTTCTCTTACTATCGTATATTCTCCTGCTTCAACTATCATTTTTATAAATTCAGCAAATGTAACATTATCTTCGGGTTTAAAAGTATTATCCTCGTATCCAGATACAATTTCTTTCTCTGTCAATTTAACTATGTATTCTTTTGCCCAATGATTTTGAATATCGCTAAAACATATTTCTTGTGCATTTACTTGACTAAAAGTACTACCAATGCACACTATAAAAATTCCAATTACTTTTTTAAAATTCATTCTATTACCATACCTTCTTCATCTGGTAAGCCAGTTATACTAAATGTAGCAATTTCCCTTAGAAGGTTAATTTCTTTAGCATCCTCTGGCGTTACAGCAATCATTATTGAATCTATATTTCCATCTTCATAACCATTAACTTCAATGCCGTCTAAGTTAAATGCCCCTAGTACTTCAACCGAATCTATTAGTTTTACTACGGTATATCCATCATATTCATCGCCTACACTCAAACGTTCTTTCATAGCAGAAAAATTTTTAGCGTAATCACTTCTAAATGTTGCATAGACAGCAATTTTTGAATTAGCTTTTATGGCATATGACAATCCATTTTCAGCATTTGAAATTTTTATAGATATTTTTTCTTTTCCATTTTCCACTTCAAATATTGAAAGATTTTCTTTTGTGTCAAACTGATTTTTCATTGCAATTTGATTTTTTAATATATTATCTTTTGCATATAAACCATCTATTTCACTATATTTACTAACAGTTGTGGTACCAGTAATTAGTGAAATCGGTATTTCTTTTTCAATAAACATCTCTGAACTTATTTTCTGATTTTTTTCTATATCTTGAGTCAACATCAAACATTTAATTTGAGGTTCATAATTTATAAGTTGTTTTTGCAAATGTGTTGAAATAGCGAATACAACTATTGTTAAAACAACTGTTATACTTAGTATACTAATCTTATTTTTATTCATATTTTCTCTCCAAACTACACAGTAAACGGTGCACTTCCTGTGGTCTTAAACCAATTAGTGATTGTGCTCATTACATTTTCAAATAAATTTTCCATTTGTGGGTAAAAAACTGTAATTATTATTACTAGTAATACGCCTGCAATAAGTATTACTTGCAATATTTCAGAACCTCTTTCTGATTTCATATTTTCTTTTTTCATGTCATTGCTCCTTTTAACTAAATATATTGTTAAACCCCTGTCCTATCGAAATAAACAAAGGATAAAATGTTATTAGAATAATATTGCCCAACGCGATAATTACTCCCAATGTTATATACAAAACTTTAGCGCGCGTATCTTCTTTTACTTTTTCTATGTATTTTGTTTTAAGCATTTCCGATAAGTTTTCTAATATATCCACAATATTCTCTACTTTGTTATATTCTTTTAGAGAATTGCAAAACATATTTAATTCCAATATATCGAACTTGTCCTTTAATTTTTCTATTGATTTTTCAATATTCAATTCGGAAAAAGCGTACTGCGTTGAAAACTCTAACATTGCTTTTCTAAAATCTTCATTCTTGCAATTTCGATATTGATATTTTATAGAATCTTTAAGTGAAATTTCTGCCGACATTTGCAGAATTATCGAATCTACCACTTTTAATAAATCTACACAAATTTCATTATTACGATTTTTCTTGTGCAAAAAAATATATACGTCTACACAAAAATATCCTAACAAACTCAGAAGTATGCTAGCCATTACGGAACCGTAGTTAATTGTTCCTGCAATTAGAAATAAACCTACTAAAAAAATTTTTAATGAATAATATGAAATTGCATTTAATTTCAGTGGATAACCTTGTTTAGATAAATAATTTTCTTTGGAATTTATAAAATTGATTTTTGAAAAAAAGTTTTTTAAAGAATTTTCTTTGGTTTGAACTTTAATGTTGTTTCGTTTTTTATAATTATTGGATTCAATAGAAATATTTATTTGATAAATAACAATGTATACTATCACAAAAAGCGAAACAAACAGAAGTACATCAATCAAAAGCTTCACTTCCCAACAGTTTCTTTTTAGAAAATAAAATCATAGATTTAAATTTATGACCCCATAATAAACCCCTGTCTAAAGTTTGTCAAACACTTTCACTCGACAAAAGTCGACAAATTATCAGCTCAATACCTGCAGTTGCCATATCCAAGTTGCTATCAAAAAAGCTATCAGATCGCAAAATAATCCAACAAACAATGTGAACTTTTCTTTTGAAATTCCCACAGCAGATGTATATATCGCAAGTACATATAAAGTTGTATCGCTTGCGCCCATTATGGTTGAGGCCACTTTGCCTATAAAAGAATCAGGTCCATTGTCATTAAAAATATCTGTTAAAAATCCTAAAGCTCCACCACCAGAAATACTTCTCATAAGTCCTATTGGTATTACTTCTGCTGGTATTTTAATCATTGAAAATATTGGCGTTAGTATCTTTACAAGGAAATTCATTCCACCGTGAAACCTTAAATAAATTTATCATTAAAAGAATTGCCAACATGCTTGGAAAAATATTTAGTATTACTGAAAAGCTTTCTTTTACCCCCTCGATAAAAGTATCATAAACTGAAATCTTAGTTTTGGCACTCATACCAATTACAAAAACTATTAGTATCGGAATTAGTAAATACGAAATGTACTCAACAAAATTTATCATTTTCATTTTTCACTCCTTTAGTAAAATTCCATATCCTGTCAAAAAATGAACATTTAACGGACGTCCCCGGTGTGTCGCTTCGGTGTGTCGCTGCGGCTGCTGCCCGATGCTAAGAGGAGGCCGACGGTGGTGGCTGTGAGGCTGGCTATTAGGATTGGGAGGACGACTTCTGTGGGGTTTTGGGAGTTGTAGGATGTTCTTAGGCCGATTATTGTTGTGGGGATTAGCTGAATTGATGACATGTTTAAGATTAGCAGGGTTCGCATTGATTTACTTAGTTTTTCTTTGTTTGGGTTTTCTTTTTGGAGTTCTTTCATTGCTTGTATTCCTAGTGGTGTGGCTATGTTGCCTAATCCTATTATGTTGGCTGTGATGTTTAGGGCTATGCTTTTTATTGCTGGGCTGTTCTTTTTTAGTTCGGGAAATAGGAGTTTTATTATTGGATATGATAGTACTTGTAGTTTTGCCATTACTCCTGATTTTTCTGCTATTTTCATTATTCCTGACCATACTGCTATTGTTCCAAATATTTTGATGCATGTTGTGATTGCAAGTTCTGATGATTCTAGTATTGTTGTTGTTAGTTCTGCTGCCTTGCCGTTTAGTATTCCTATAAGCAATGATATTAGTATTAAATTCCCCCAAATTATATTCATTTTTTCACCTATTTTTACCTTTCTTTGATTTTTCTTGATGTCCTTTAACCCTTGGGAATACTTAATTTTATTCGGCTTTTTGTGATTTTATTCCTCTTTAAAAATGTTACTTATAGTCTACATTTTTTAAAATCATTTTTCAGCTTATTACTTAATCATTTTTCAAATTATTTTTTATCACTTTTCCCGTTCGGCTCCCTTTTTAAAGCGAACATAAAGTGTACATAATTTGAACGCATTATCGAACATTTTTTGACTTTATATGGCTTTTTTACAATTTTTCGAAAAAAATTTTATTCCTGCAAAGCCTACGCGTTAGGCTGTTTTACATAATTTTCTTACATATCTTTCCATAATTTTACTTAATTATCTTGACATTTTTTGTAAATGATGATATATTTATGTTGCCTTGAAAAAGTAAGGATATATTTAGAAATTTTGTAAGGAGGTATTTAGCATGAAATCAACTGGCATAGTTAGAAAAGTAGATGAGCTAGGAAGAATCGTGTTACCAATCGAATTAAGAAGAACTTTAGGTATTGATATTAAAGATTCTATCGAAATTTACGTTGATAATTCTACAATCGTATTAAAAAAATATGAACCTACTTGCATTTTCTGTGGCGAATCTGAAAATGTAGTAACTCATAAGGATAAAAATGTTTGCAAAAAATGTTTAGAAGAAATTAAAAGTTTATAATTTGTATATACAATAGAAAAAGGATCCATTCACTTTGTGGGAGACATTGTGGATGGGTTTTAATTTTTATTTTTATTTTTTAAAAAAGTACCAACGGAAAATAATTTCCATTGGTACTTTTGTTTTTTTTACTTTTTATTTTACTTGAGTTTTTATTTTACTTCATCTTTACTATGTACTTTTTAGTTTATTGTGTATACTGCAGTGTTTCCACATTTGTCTATTGTTTCTAGTTTAGTTCCACTTACAAGTTCTATATCGTATTTTGCTTTTAAGTCTGATTTTGTTATGCTTCCGTTGCTTAGTTTTATTGTTTTACCATCTATCTTGATTACGTTCATTGAGTGATTGTCTGCATCTGTTACAGTAACTGTTGTGCTACTAACTGTTATAACTGGTTTGTTTAATTCAACTACTACATCTGTTTCTAATTCTAGTTTTGCAGTTGCTATCTTATTTCCTGCTTTATCTACTTCTACAGTATCTCTAAAGCATAGATATACGATACCTTCTCCAGCTATATTTTGAGCTGTTACGTAATAGTATCTACCACTCATTGCTTGTGAACCTTCTTGAATTGGTCCGTATACTACTGGTGTTTTTGCTAGGACAATGCCTTCACCGTAGTCACCTGTGTATGTTTCTGCTCCTGTAGTATCTTTTACTTTGATGTATAAGTCGTCTGCTGTTAATTCTTTTCCATAGTTATAGTTTGCATCTTTTGATAAGAATTTGAATGAAGTACTATTCTCACCATTGTTACCTATATACTGTGCAAGTAATTTTGTTGTTGCTGTTGATGTTTTACTTATTCTATTTGCTTTGTCTTTAACCCATACGTATATTGTCTTTTCTCCATCACCTATTGGTAATGTCCAAATTACGTCTTCTGTATATGGTACCCATTCTTCTGAATCTAATACTTGATTATTTGTTAATAGTTTGTTACTTATTAAGATTTCTTTTACGCCTGTATCATCTTCGGCATCTACTTTTATCATTACAACTGAACTGTTTGCAAAGCCTCTGTCGTTGTCTACTATTTCTAGTGATTTGATTACTGGTGCTGATGCATCAACGTCTGTAATGTCTATCACTGAATTGTATTTTCCGATATTACCTGCATCGTCAATTGCGTATAAATAATATTTACCGTTTGATGTTACTGAAATGTCTAACTCAACTTTTGTCATTATTTTGTTTAGTTCTTTCCATTTTGTTGGTTCTACTTCGTATTTGCTTAATAAGTATCCTCTTACACCTGACGCATTATCTTTTACTGTAACAGTTAATGTTACTTCTTTTTGATTTGCCATCGCTGTGTATGATAAATTCTCAAATGTTGGTGATTCTTTATCAATGTTAGTTATTGTAATACTTTCCTCTGCTGTGTTTCCTGCGAAGTCTATTGCTTTGAATGTATATGTTCCATTTTGTTCAACTTCTACTGTTATCATGTTGTTTACAAGTGTTACTTCTGTTTCACCGTAGTATGCGTTTTGAACACCTGATTCTTCATCTATAAACTTAGCTTGAATTGTAACTTTATCGTTTGTCCAATCTGGAGTTAAGTTTTTCAATTCAATTATTGGTTTTGATACATCGAAGTCTAGGTATGCTTTTTCACGATCTCCTACTAGTTTTTTAATTAGTGCGTATCCTGGAACAACTTTCACTTCATTTGTGTAAAGTGATCTGTATGCTTCACCTTCGATAACACCATCGTAGAATTCTAGTTTTCCTCCTACGTTTCTTAAACCATCTTTTGTACTATAAATTATTGGTGATTCTTTACTTATTGATTCGTCATTTTTACCTGATACATAAGTTCCTTTTTCGATATATACACCTGTTGTTGTTCCTTTGTTTCCAGATAATAATCTTGAAGTGATTTGACCACCTGTTACATTTACATTACCATTAGCTACATACAATGCGTATGTTTTGCCTTCTATTGTTGAAGATGTAATTGTACCGTTTTCCATTTTTAATGTGCCTTCGTTATACATACCATAACTTGTGCCCTCTGTGTTTACAGCACTTATAGTTCCACCTGTTATATTTACTTCGCCTTTATTTAATACACCGTATGCTAATCCTGTTTTTAATGTCTGTGCTCTTATTACACCACTGACTAATTTCAATGTGCCTTCATTTTCTATTGCACATGCATCTAATCCTGTACTAATAGTACTTAGTTCACCTGCACCAGAGTCAATAACGGTTAATGTACCATTGTTCTTAATCAATCTTGTGTCTTCTGATTGGTCACAGTTTAAGCTAACTTTCTTACCATTTATATCAAGTGTTACTAACGTGTTAGCTTTAAATGTTGCAACTTTCATTGCATCTTCATTTAATAGCATTGTTAATTTTCCTGTGCTTGTAATATATTCTGTTGCATCACTTAATCTTGGGAAGTATTTATTTTCTTCAAAGTCGCTTTCTAAAAGCACTCCACTTCTTGCATATATGTTGCCATCTATTGTCTTTGGACCTTTAAATTCACTCTTATTATCAAGTTCATCGTATAGTTCACCATCGAATGATACACATTCTAATTGACCTAAATCATCTTTAGTAATTGTATATGTGTATTTGATGTTTCTGCCATCTACTCCATTTGGTTGAAGTTTTATAACAGAGCCACTACCAAATTCTATTGATAATTCTGGTATTGTTCCTTTTATAGTCAAGAAGTTTTCTGACATTATAGCTGTAATTTCTAATACTGTACCTGCTGAATATGTACCATTTTCACGGTTTGTAACTTTCAAACTCATTAGTCTTGGTCCGATTTCATCTATCATGATGAAGTCTACATTTATGTCTGGATAGTATTTTGCATACTCTTCCATTGCATTACAGCCTTCATAATAATATACTTTAGCATTTTCAGGGAAATTGCTTCCCATTTTTTCAAATACATTTCTAACATTTTCTTCATCAGCTAAAATATTAGCTATCGTTCTATATACTTTCAATGTTTGTAGGTTTTTCAAATTAGCAAATGCATGATGATCAAGTGTTTTTAATTCTGTACATAATATCATTTCGATTTCTGTAATCATATTACAATTGCTAAATGCATATGAACCAATATAAGTTACATCTTTAGACATTTCGATACCACTTAGTTTTGAACAGTTTTCAAACACATAACTTTCTATTCTAGTTCCACCAATCTCACCATTTATTTTCTCTAGTGTATTGTTGTTATTGAATGCTCCTTCTAATAATGTTGGATTTGATGTTGTAGTAATTGTTACAATATTTGAATTGTTTGCAAATGCGTATTCACCAATTGTTTTTACGTTTTCATCTATTGTGTATGTTATGTTTTGATCTCTGTTTGAATGTACATATAAGATGCTCTTATCCATTGAATATAATGTATAACCATCGTAAATAAATGTTTCTGTTCCGTTTGGGAAAGTTATTTCATAGAAGTTATTTGTTTTTGCAAATGTTGATGTTTCAACTTTTGTAAGTGATTTTGGTAACGAGATTTCTCCTACATTTGTCATATCAGCAAGTGTATATTTTTGAAGTTCTGTTACGCCCTCACGCACTTCTATTTTATTTACTTTTTCTAGGTAATCTTTCCATGGAATATCTTCTTTTGCAAAATATCTTACTGCACCTTCACCCTCAAATATAATCGTGTTATCAAATGAGATTGAAGCAAATACTTTGTTTGGCACTACACCAACATCCCATATTGCAGCACATATATTTTCTGCTTTTACAGTTTCCATTGCTACATTACCAGCTTCGTCTTTTACCCATACAAACCATTCACCATTTTGAGTTGCATATACTACATTTGAAGTGCTCCATACATCTGAATCTAAGATTGGTTGTGTATCAGTTTGAGTTATTGCATATCCTGCAATCTTATGATTATCTGATGCTATAATTTCAAATTTTTCTCTTTGTGCTTGTGCAACATCTAATGTAATAATCTTTTCAATTACTGGTGGTGTTGTATCTTGAACTTTTACATTTCTTGAAAGTTCTGTTCTCGCATTACCATTCAATTTCAAAATATAATTTACTGTTTGATTTCCTAGTTTTGCTGTATTTACATTTGAGTTAATTTCAACAGTAATATTATCTATATCTGGGTATGTTGATGTTGATGCAAATAATACATCTATCGCATATACACCAGAGTCTATATATTCTGTTCCAGCCTCAATAGTAATATTTTCATCACCATTTAATCTGAAGATTGAATATATTCTATCTGCAATTGCAGTCCAACTAGCAGATTCTTTATACATTTCTTTTTCTAACACATAAACTTTTGTATTTTCATTTAATAATGAAACATTATCAATATCGCATACATAGTCTGCACTTGTAAAGATTACAAGTTGTTTCAATGCTGAAGTGTTTTCAAAAGCGTTTGCTTTGATACTTCTTGCATTTTCTAGAATTACTGTACTTAGTGAAGTACAATCTGCAAATAGATATTCAGGAATTGCTTGTATGTTTGAATTCAATTCAAATATTGTAAGTCCTGTATTTCTAAATGCTTCTCTACCAACCATTGTATAATTATCTTTAATACTTAACTTTTGGATGTTTGTAGCATTCATGAATGCACCTTCGCCAATCTTCTTAATTCCGATTGAAGGACATTCTAAAGAAATTGTTCCTTTTCCTGTTGCATATTGTATTAAAGTACCCGTTGTAGTATCTAATAACAAGCTGTCTTCATGTACTTTAAATTTAGAAGTTACATTTTCATCGTCTAAAACAATCTTATCTATTAAGCTTCCTGCAAATGCACCCTCAGCTATATTATCAATACTTGCTAATATAGTTAGTCTTTCTGTGTCTAAAGCATTTCTAAATGCTCTTGTTTCAATACTCTTTAATAATTGTGAATTATTAAGTGTAGTAATGTGAGCATTTTCAAAAGCTCCTTCTTTGATTACTCTGACATTTTTATTCGTATCAAGAGCTTTTAATCCTGTATTCTTGAATGCATTTTCTTCAATTGTTAAAACATTGTATTCAATATTTATTGATTCTAATTTTGTACAATTTACGAATGCATTTTTACCTACATGAATTATTGTAGTTGGCAATTCTACAGTTGTTGTATTTACATCTACTACTGGATTTTCATCTAAGCTTTCGATTTCAATTACTCTGTACGCTATGCCTCCATCTGTTACTATTTCAGGGAATACTACATTTGTTGAACCTGAATATTTAACAATCTTAGCATAGTTCTTGTCAGTATGTTTTACAAAATCAAATCCGTTTTCACTAAAGATTGTTGTTCCCCAACTATCTTCAATTACATCTACTGTTTTGTAAAATTCTCCTGCTGGAGTTCCATAGTAATCTAACGAATAAACTATTTGTTTTTCGCCAACAGTTGTTACGTCTATATTAGCATTAACTGTTACTGTAACTCCTTCAGTTTCAATTGAATAGTTGCCTTGTACTTCTTCATTGAATTCATAATATCCTTTTCCAGTTCTATCAACATATTGAACAATAGTATCATTATGTTCAAACGCAAAGTCATTTGCACCTAATATAATTGTGTCTGTTGCGTATTGCTCACATATGTTTCCACTCGTATCCATTACCCAAACGTAAAGTATTTTTATACCATTTCCACCTGTAAGTGTATATGCTACTTCTTTTTCGCCTGCGTAATCTGTCCAACGAGGATCACCTGAAGTAATATTTTCAGATAATGTTGTTTCAATAATAATCTTGCTTATTGCTTTATTATCTGTAGCATCAATATTTAATGTTACATTTTCATTATCTGTTGAAACTTCATTATTGTTGATTACGAAGTTTTTAATTACTGGTTTGATATCATCAATTTCAATAAATTCAGTTTCACTGCCGTATGCTTTTACGTATTCTACCATTGCATCACAAGATGAATAGTAGTAGATTGGTCCACGGGTTCCTGCAAATACTTTTTCTCCGATTTTATTTAACGTTTTTGGTATGTATTGATTTGCAAAGTGTGTGCATCCGTTGAATGCGTAACTTTGAATTTCTTTAACATTTGTTAAATCTAATCTTGATATATAAATACTATTTGCAAATGCTGCTGCACATATCTTTTGAACGTTTGATGGAATTTCATAATCATTTGTATGTTTAGTTGTATGTACATATAATTCTGTCTTATCAGCATTATACAATGTACCATTTTCATATACTAAATGAGTGTTGTTTCCTAATTCAATATTTTCAAAATTGTTTGTGTATGCAAATGCACCATCTATTACTTTTTCAAGTGTGTTTGGTAATGTAATCGTCAATACGTTTGGCATATATCCAAGTAGATAATCGCCAATTGATGTTACACCATCTTCTACTGTTATTGTTGTAACAGTATCTTTATAATCTTCATACCATGGAGTTTCTTTTTCTGCATAATTTTTAGTTTCGCCATTACCTTTAATAATTAAAGTTTTGCCGTCTAAAGTAATTATTCCATGTACTGAATTATCTTGGTTTTTGCTTACATCCCATTTGCCTGCTGCAACCCAAGTTGATATTACTTGATAACGTGTTGAAATATTTCCTGCAGCATCTTTTGCGAAGATGTACCATATTTGGTTTGCATCAACTTTTAGTTTTTCAGATGTTTGCCATCTTGAATCATCTACTGATGGAACTGTATTTTCAGTAGTAATGATATATGCTGTAACAGCTATATTATCTGTTGCTTTTACTACAAATGTTTGATATGGAGATACCCAATCGCTGTCTGTAGTTACACTTTCAATAACTGGTGCGATATTGTCTTGAATATCAACTATTCTTTCTATTCTATCAACTTCCACGCCGTTGTACTTAGCAATATAAACAATTGTATTTCTAAGTGACTTGCTTGGATCAACTGTTCCATCTATTACAAGTTCTAATCCTTTTACAGTAGAACTATTAGCAGATGTTTTTAATGTTTCGCCTGCTAGTTTTACACCATCTTCAACATATTCATTGTTTATTGTCCATACAATTTCTTGATTTCCAATTAGTTCAAGAATAGGTTGAATTTTTTCTGTACAATTTTCATATTGACTATATATGCTATCTGATTCATATATAACTTCCATACTTGTTGGTACATAAATTGTTGTGCTATCTGGAATTGAAGTTTTATCTGCTATTGTTACAATACCCGTATTGTTTGTAAATACAGCAGTCTTCAATGATGTACAATTTTCAAATGCACTAATAGAGATTGATGGCTTACCTTCTATAACAACTGATTTTAATGTTGTTATTCCTTTGAATGCCTCAGCCTTTATTGATGTGATTTTTGAATGTATTGAAACATCAGTTAATTTAGAGTTTTCAAATGCACCTTTAGAAATATTATTTAAGTTTCTATTAAATGCAAAACTTGTTACTCCTGAATTTAAGAATGCATATTCTCCAATGTTTGTTAATAGTTCTGAATAATTTACTTTTTCAAGATTTGTAGCACCTTCAAAAGCATATTCGTTTACTGTATTTGCACTGCTTGAAACATTTACAATTTTTAGTTTTTCAGCATCTTTGAATGCTTTTCTACCTATAGTTGTTACACCTTGTGGAATATCGTATTCCTCAAAATCACTAGCTATTGGATACAATACTAACATTTCTTCATCATTTGTTAATAAAGAAATTCCGTCATCATCAATTATGAATTTGTTGTTGCCTTCTTCAACTGTAATATCATAAATCTTTGTTGACTCGAATGTATCTAATCCTAAAGCATCTAATGACGCTGGTAATTTTAATACAAAGTTTTCTGGCACTCTAACATTTGCGAATGCGTTATCGCCCAAGTATTTTACCATGCTACCAAAATCTATATCACTTATTCTAGCATTTTTAAATGCTTCTGCTTTAATCTCTCTAAAGTTTGAACCTAATTTAACAAATATTCCGTTCATTAAACCTGCACTTGCGAAAGCATTTTCGTCAATGCTCATTACTGCATCCGGTATATCAACATTTTCTAATTCATTAAACTCGGCAAATGCTCTGTTACCTATGTTTATAAGTGTATCTGGTAACTCTACAGTTTCGACGATTCTATTAGCTCCTATGCTTTCAACATCAATTACTTTGTATTCAGTTCCATCTAGAGTAACACTAGCTGGTATTCTTAATACTCTTGTAAATTCGCCTGTATAGCCTGTAATCTTTGCATATTTTCCATTTGTATGAATTACATATGTAAATTCATCTTGAGTAGTACCTTTAGCTCCTGTCCATGAATTTTCGATTACGTTTACTGTTCTTGTTAAAGTTTGCATCTCTATGTCGTTAAGCATAACACTATACTTAATTTCATATTCGCCTGAAACTTTATGATTTACGCTACCTGTTACATTTACAGTAACGTTGCTCTTACTTGTGTATCCACCTTGTACTGATTCAATGTATTTATAATAATCTTTACCAGTTGTGTCTACGTATTGAACTATTTCTGCTTGGTTTAACAATTTAACTTCTATATCACCATAGAAAATCGAATCGTTTACAGATGATGAAATGTTTCCACTTGAATCTTTAACCCATACGTATACTGTCTTTGTACCAGTACCACTTGATACTGTATATGGATATTCAGTACCGTTGTAGCTTATCCATTCGCTATTTGCTTTGTTTCTTATTTCTTCATCCGTATAATATTGTTCAGAAATAAATACGTTTGAAACTTTAACATCATCTTTTGCGATAATTGTTAATGTTACATCTTGACTTATTGTAGAAATATCATCGTTGTTTATTACAAAAGACTCAATTACAGGTTTAACATCGTCTATTGCAATAAAGTTAGCTTCTTCTGAATTTGCTAAAGCATATTCTTTCATAGTTTCGCATGATGTGTAGTAATATACATCAGCTTTGAAACCTTCAAAAGCATCTTCGCCAACACTTGTTATATTCTTGTTTGTTCTAATTTCTACAAGTGTTCCATTTTCGTAGAATAATCCTGTTACAAGTGTTTTAACTGTATCTGGTATTGTAAAGTCTATCTCTGTATTCTTTTTACTATAAGAATATAATGTTGTTTTGCTTATGTCGTATATACTCAACTCGTCTATTGTGAAATGTGTATTACCAGAAATGTTTATTGAAGAATAATTATTTGTTCTATACAATGCTGATTCTGCAATTTCTGTAAGTGATCTTGGTAATGTTATTGAATCTGCAACTATCATGTTAGATAATCCATATTCCCCAATCTTTGCGATGCCCTCTGAAACTACTACACTTGTTACTCTAGTATCATTACTCCATGGAGCATTTGATACTGTGTAATCTTTAATGTATCCAATTGTTCCATTTACTACTTCAAATAACAATGTTCCATCAAGTTTTAATATTGCTCTTGTGTCTGTTCCTGATTCACCTGTTGTATCCCAAATTTCTAAGCATATCCATTTTGCAACAAATTCTTTACTTACTACATTTCCAGCTGCGTCTTTAACCCATACAAAGTATGATTTATTTTCTGTAACTGTAAATGTGTTTGCTGTATTCCAAACATTACTATCTAAAGCAGGCATTTCATTTGTTTCTGTTAATGCATATCCTGTAACTTTAATATTATCTCTTGCAATTATTTCAAGTGTTTGTGAATTTTTCACCCAGTCTGTTTGAGAAATAATATTTTCAATTACTGGTGCTTCTGTATCACGTACAACATATCTCGTTTCTTTATTACCATTTATTTCACTACAAATAGCAATAGATTCTTCAAGAATTGGTTCTACGCCAGAATATATTGTAGCTGCATTTGCAGTTATTTGACCATCATACCAGTAGAATTCGCCTACGTTTTCAATAGCAGTTTGTGTAGCTATTACTTCAACTAAATCTCTTTGAGTAACATCTCCTGCTACACCAAAAGTTAATTTACCTTTATTTACTATACCTGTAATACCTGTAATTTTTACATTTTCAGATACGTTAACAATTCCTTTTGAAGTAATTGCTGTATTAGAGCCATTTACTTCTACTGCTCCTTTTAATGTTAATGTTCCACCATCAACTACAATTAGGCTTGATGTACTTGTTCCATCTGTTGTGCTTTGTGAAATTGTTCCTAATCCTTCAATTGTTAAGTTACCTTTTACAGTTATAAAGTCATTAACTTTTATTGTTGAATTATTTCCATTAAGTTTTAATGTTAAAGTTTTTGAGCTTTCAACTACTGCAACTGTATTTTCAGTTACTTCGTTTAATTGAATTATTATTGCTCCATCTTTAGCACCTGCAAATGCTGATGCTAATGTTTCATAATAATTTGTACCATCAGTGTAATTTGCACTTAATGTACCAACTACTACTGTTGCAGTTGCTGCAGAGTAGTTAATTGATTCATCCAATGTAACAGTAATAATTGTAGAACCTGTGCCTTTTGAAATAATTTCAATAGTCTTTCCTGTCAAATCTATGTTTCCAGCAGTTGCTACGCTAGTATCTGCTGATTCAACTGTAATCGTACTTTCAACATTTGATGTGTAATTTAAAATTCCTGTGTTACCTTGTGTTATGTTTAACTGAGTTGGTGTAACTACAAATTCAGGAGTTGCTTTATTTATCTTAAAGCTTGCTGTTTCATTTATTAGTACGTAGTTGTTTGCATTTGCTCTTCCACCTGTTACACTTGCGATTCTTGTTTTAGCTATATAGTTACCAGCATCTACTTTAATATATTTTGTAAGTGTTACTACTTCGCCATCAACTACAGATTCTGTATGTACTTCTGGTCCTTGCTCTGTTCCGTTATATGTGAATGTAAATGGTCCATCCCAAATTGCTGCAATTGATTTTTTAGCAATTGTCCATATTACTTCTTCAGTAATTTCTTCACCTTTATCCCATTCGCAATCATCTGGATCTGTTAATATATATTCGGCTTTATATGTACCTGCATCAGTTCCAGTGTTGCCTGTAACTTCCATGTATTTTTCGTTATATCCATCTGGTATAAATTCTTGTTCTTCACCGTTATATACAAGTGAATTATCATCTTTTGGAAGTGTTACAACTTTTTTAGCTATTGTATCGCTAACATTATTAGCTTCATCTGCTAAATCATAGAATTTTGCTTCTTCATATTCGCCATAATTTCCTGTAACTTCAACATAGATATACTTTCCAACTAATCCTTTGCCTACTGTATAAGTCTTGTTTGTTGCACCCTCAATTGGTGTTCCACCGTTTGTAGACTTTATGTCACATATGTACCATTGGTAAGTATAATTTTCTTCTGGTATTGTTGATGAAGTAATCTTCGCTGTTAATGTAGAATCGTATTCATTTTTACCTTCTACCTTAACTGTTGCTTCAATTCCTCCAACTTGTACTTTTCTTGTTAATGACATAAATGTTGTATATGTTGCATTTTCGTCATATGGATTTTTGTATTCAAGTGTATATACTACGTCATAAACACCCATTGTACTAAAGTCTATATCTTCAACACCTGTAATTGTTACTCTGTAATCTCCGATATTTTCATCTTCTAAAGTTTCTGGCATTTCATCTGCAATCTTGTATCCGTATTCTGTATATGAACCACCTAGATTTACTTTCACTCTTTCATCGCCTATTAGTGATAATAGAGATTTAATTCTATCGGCAGTAAATTGATTGATATATGAACTATTTGCTTCATATAAAGCTTCTGCTGTTTGGCTTGATACATATAAAGTAGCTGGTGTATTTCTTACACCTATACCAACACTATTTATAGCCATCATATCTGATGATGTTTCAACACTTCTGTTTGAGATTATCTTTTGAAGGTTTTCACAACCATTAAACATGTAATAACCATTTAAAGTATTAAATTTTTCACCTAATACTAATGTTTCTAAATTTGTACAATTTTGGAACATAGAGAACAGTGGACCTCTTCCACGCAATTGTTGAGGTTCTCCTGCATTGCTTGTATCAAAGCTACTCAAATCTAATTTTGTTAAAGAACTACAATTTGTAAACATACCGTACATTGCTGTAACTTCACTAGTATTAAAATTAGTTACGTCTAATGATAATAAAGAAGAACAATTATTAAACATCTCAGCCATTACTGTTACGTTAGATGTTTCAAAACTTCTTAAGTCTAATTCTTCTAAACTTGTACATCCACTAAACATGCTTTCAAATGATGTTGCATCTTGTGTTGATATATATTCTATGTTATCTATTTCAGTCATATTGCTATATCCATAGAATAATTTTGCACCATATGCTGCTGTTATTCTAGCTGATGCTACTATGTATTGATCATAATATTGTGTTCCATCTTTTAGCTCTGATGGTACTATGTATGACATTACTGTCTTATGACCATTTACAAGTGATACGTCCCATGAATCAACATAGTTTGTTGGTATTTTGTTAGTGAATATAACTTTTGTTACTTGTGAAGCGTTATATGTAGTTGCTTCATTTGCTCTATATGCACCCAACATAGCTCCTGTTGCAGTTTCTCTCTCCATAAGTTCTGGCGCACCTTTTATAACGATTTCTCTTGTTATATTCATTACTTCTTTTGTCGTACCATTTTCTGTGTAATTTAAAGTATATGTTATTGTTTGTGTGCATACTTCACTTGTGTCAATTGATGTTTTATCTACGGTTACTGAGTATCCGTATTTTGTATAATTTGTTGCATTAGCACTATCAAATCCTGCAACTGTTGCTCCTTTTTCTGTGTAGCTTTCGCCTTTTATCTTGTATGTTGGATTATCTCCATTTAGTTCTAGTATTGTTCTTATTCTGTCTGAACCTAGTGCTGTTTCATAAGGAGTTGTTGCCTCATAATTTACTTTTGCAGTTTGGTTTGGCACATATAAGATTGCATTTGTTGCTGTGTCAAATCCAACTGAAGCTGTTGTTGTCATCGACTCTGCTCTTTGTGCAATAATTCTGCTTAAAGAAGTATCGCCTGCAAACATATTTGCTCCAGATATTTTTGTAAAGTTTTCGCCTAGTACTATTGTTTCTAAGTTTGTGCAATTTTCAAACATTGATTTCATTGATGTAACATTTGTTGTATTAAAGTTTCTTAAATCTAATTCTTTTAGTCCTGTACATTCTGCAAATGTGTAATCTGTTTTTGTTATCTTTGAAGTATCGATATTAGACCAATCGAAAGTTTGCATTGATTTAATATTTTTAAACATTCCATACATACTTGTAGCTCTTGATACGTCAACAATTTCAAAATTATTGATCGAAATACAATTTGTATAGTCTGCAAATAACATAGACAATCCAAGTGGTGATATTAAAACTTTGTTATCTGAACCTATATATAAATTGTCATCTTTTACCCATGCTAATATGCTTTCATCTTGTGCCTCAGATACATCCCAGCTAGTAGCACCTGCTGGTACATTTGTATTTTCTACAAATGTAACTGATTTAATTTTGTCTGATGTAAATTGTGTATATCCAGCTTCTTCTGCACCTATTACATATGTAGCATATGGTTTTGATGTGGCATCTAACGAATAGTTTCTAATCATTAGATATGGTGCTAAGTATGCTGTTTCGTATTTTTTACCGTTTATTGTTTCTTCACTCTTATATACATCATATCCATCTGCAATCGATGTTATATCTCCACTATAGGCATTAGTTCTACCTTTTAATATACCATCATAAAATCCAAAACCGTTCGGTGAAGTAATAGCATATGTTTTACCTATAATGCTTGGTGTAGTTGTACTAACTGTTTCATCATTTGAACCAATTACAATTTTACCAGTTGATGGATTGTTAATTGCTTCTCCATATTCTGATATTAGAGTACCACCAGTAATATTTACTGTATTTGATGTTGAATAATTTCTGATTGCGTAACTGCCTTTTGATTTAAGCTCTCCACCAGATATGTTTACTATACCTGTTTGTTTTTCATCTGTTCTAATTGCATATCCGTTTGATTCAATTGTACCACCACTAATATTTATTATGAATTCTTTAGTTTTATATAGATTACAATATATACCATTAGTTTCACTAATAATTTTTCCACCTGTTACATTAACTGTTGCCTGTTCTTCATCAATTATTATCGCAGCATTTCCATCGTTTAATGTGATTTGGCCTGCCTTAATATTTAGTATTCCAGCTTTTAAATGAAGCACACAGTTCATATTATTTATTAGTGTAACTTCTTCTATATTTAGAGTTCCATACGTCGAAATCAAATATTCTAAAGTTGTATTATCGTCTGCTAGTTTTATCACACCATCGCCGTTAATTGTCAATGTACCTAAATTAGCAATTCTTTTGCCTGTTAGTGTTATTGTATGTCCGTTTGTGTTGATTGTTATATCTTTTCCACTTTCAACTATTAGTTCTGATGTATCTGTATTATCTGCTTCTACTTTAATTGTTCCTTTTGTTCCTGTGATTGATGCATAAGCTTCTGCTAATGTATCGAACATTACTCCATCTACACTATAGTTTGATGCTGTTACTGTTACTTTGGCTGAATTTGATATTGTTCCTACAAGTTTTTCTTGTGTCATTTTTGCATTTGGATATGCACTATTTGATAATACGCATCTGTATTCATAACCATTCATTGCTTGTGTTAGACCTGTTGTTGTAAATGTTGCCGTTGTTCCATTTGTTCCTTGTGCATCTGTTACGTTTGTCCAAGTACCTGTAGCACTTGTTCTGTATTGCCATTGATAATTTATATCTGCTGGATTACCTGCTGTTGCAGTAACTGTGAATGTTGCTTTATGTCCTGCATTTACACTTACGTCTGTAGGTTGTGCATCTATCATTGGTGGATAATATATCTTTGTATTTTCAGCAGTATAGTGAGTTCCACTTACAAATTTATCTGCAACATCTTTTGACATTGTATATATTACAGAGTTTGCTTGAAGATTTGTAAATGCTTCTGTTCCTATTTCTATAATTGATGTTGATTTCAAGTATACTTCTGCTATATTTTTTGCTCCTGCATATGCGTAATCTGCTATGTTTTCAACATTTGCATTTATTATATGAGTTGCTGTGCCATTTCCTGCTGGATATGATACAACTGTTTTTCCGTCATATGTTAGCAATGCTATGTTTTCTACTTTGTAATTTGTATTACCTGTTGCTATTGAGAAGCCTGTAATGTTTGATCCCATAAATGGATTTGCTCCCATGCTTGCAACTTGTACAGGTATTGTTAAAATACCTGTCATGTTTTTAGTATCTGCTAATGCAAAATCTCCTATTGCTTTTAGTTGTGTTGGTAATGTAATTGTTGTAATTGCAGTACCTCTAAAAGCATTGTTTCCTATGCTTGTTACGGTTGAGTCAATACTAATTTCAGTAATTTTTGAAGTATATGAATTCCATGGTGTATCTGCTGTTGTAAAGTCTTTCATTTCTCCCATACCTGTTATTAGTAATTGGTATTTTGTATTGTCTTCGTTGTTTATTAAGTATGCCCAAACATTATCTACTCCTGCATTTTTTGAAATATTCCATGCTTGTTTTAATGATGCAACTTCGTAGTGCATTCCATCAATTTCTTCGTGATAATTGTATATTGCTGTGTTGTTTGGTGTCACTACGTTTGTTTTATCTACTGCATTTATTCCACCTTTTATTAAACCATCATAGAAAACTATATTTGAGCCATCAGTATATACCCCATAACCTTCACCAATGATTGTTACTAAGTTATCGTTTATAATTCCATCATCTGTACCAATAGTTAATATGGCGTTATCAGATATATATATAGCTGATGTGTATGTTGCTCCACCGTTATCTACGGCACTAATAGTTCCACCATTTACATTTAAAGTACCACCATTTACATGCATATATAGAGCAATTGTATAAAGACCATCTTCCATAGTTGTATCACGGTTTATTGCAATAGTTCCACCATTTACATTTATTGTGCCACCATAATCTAATATTGTACTTTGTATGATTCCAACATTTTCAGCACTTACTGTACTTGTTAACGTACCTGAATTTATATTTGTAACAGCTCCATAATTATTAAATAAAATTTCATACTCTCCCGTTCTTTCACTTACATTTAATTCTATTGTCGCTGTTTCTATATTTAGTTCTCTGTCATTTTGAATTAAGTTAATGTCGTTTCCAACAAGTGATCCAGCACCAGTTATATTAAGTACGCCGTAGTTTACTATTCCTCTTTCATTTTTTGTTAGAGCGTATGTACTTAAATCTAATGTAATATTTTTGTTTGTTGGAATTATTGCATTTACAACATCTGTGCAATCTCTCATAACTTCAACTGTACCTGTTGTAGTAATTGATTCGATTGCAGATTCTAATGTTGAGTAATATTTTTCTCCAACACGATAATTTCCTAAAGCAATTGCTATAGTTCTTGTTTGTGTATCTACTACTGTTGTTTCATTTGCTTTATTTGTATATTTCAATGTGTAAGTAATTGTTTTGTCACCTAGTGTGCTTGTATCTATTGGTAATCCTGCTGTTTCAACTGTGTAACCTAAATCGTTGTAATTTGTAGCGTTTGTGCTATCCCAATCAAATACTGTTACTCCAGCGTCTACATATTCAGTACCTGCTTCCATTTTTGCTGGGTTATCCCCTAATAAGCTCATGAAAGGCTTAATCTTTTCTGCACCTAGCAATGAAATATATGTGCTGTTTGCTTCATACAATGCTTCATCAGAAGTCGTTGGCACGTAAAGAATTGCTTTTTTATCAGATAAGCTGTTATCTGTTGCAATTTGCATTAAATCGCTTTCACTCCTTACACTACGTAAAGAAATTATTCTTTCAAGTTTTGTGTTGTTAAGGAAAATGTATTTACCATCAAGTCTAGTAAATTTTTCACCTAGTATTACAGTTCTTAAATTTGTACAGTTAGATATTAAAGCAGTTGTATCTGTAAGTGCTTTGCCTGTATCTGCCCACTTATACGCACCTGTAACGCCATCTAATGCAGAAGTGTCAAAGCTCGATAAATCTAAGAATGTTAAACTTCTACAGTTGTCAAACATTGATGCCATACACTTAGCAGACGAAGTATCGAAACTTGTAACATTTAATTCCGTTAGAGAATAGCATCCCTTGAACATATGATCAAAATTCGTAACTTTAGATGTATTAAACATAGATACATCTACGCTCTTTAGTGATTGACAATCTGCAAACATTTCGGCCATATTTGTTATTTTACTTGTATCGAATTGATTGCCTAAATCTAACTCTGTTAAAGCTTTACAGTTATAGAAAATATGATACATGTTTGTTACATTGCTTGTATTGAACTGAGTTCCCAAATTTAATGTTTCTATCGATGTACAACTTGCGAACATATAACTCATATCTGTTACTTTACTTGTATCAAATTTTTCTCCCAAATCTATTGCTGACAATAATGTACATCCTCTGAACATAAGTCTTGTAGTAGTAAGTGCTCTTGTGTCAAATTGTTTTCCTAAATCTAATGTTGTTAATGAGCTACAATTTTGTAACATGTTACTCATATTCTTTACTTTTATTGTATTAAAGTTTTCACCTAAATTTAATTTTGTTAATGAACCACAAGAATAAAACATAGCAGACATACTTGTTACATTGCTTGTATCAAAGTTCGTACCTAAGTTTAATTCTTTTAGTGCACTACAACCTGAAAACATTGATTCCATCAATGTTACATTGCTTGTATCAAATCTAGATATGTCTAATGTCTTTAATTTTTTACAATTTCTAAACATTCCAAACATGTTAGTTGCATTGTTTGTTGTTAAATATTCTATGTTTTTTATCTCTGTCAAATTTGAATATCCATCAAATAACATACACGTATATTTAGCATTTATTGTATTAGTTGCAACAAAATATTGTGCATAGCATTGTGTATCGCCACTCATTGTTGATGGTACTAAGTATGATGTTACTGTATCTGGTGCACTTGTTGAAGAAACATCCCAACTAACAGTAGCATTTGATGCTGCTGTGTCTGTGAATATTACTTTTGTTATAAGGTCAGGTGTATATTCTGTTTTTCCTGCTCTATATGCACCTATTACATATTTGTTTGTAATGTATCCATCAATTCCTTCTCTTTCCATCAACTCTATTTTTACTTCTGCATATACACTTTCTGTTTCTATTGGTTGTACTACGCTTAGTGCTGCTACGTCTGATGTTTTTTTGTAATCGGCAATTGATGAATTCCATATTACGCATCTTAATTCAAATCCATCTGCACAGTCACCTGATGTCATTTTGCTTGTATCCATTGTTAATTTTGCTGTGTTATATCCTGTTGCAATTGATGATGTTACATCTTCCCAGTAGATGTTATCTCCTGATTTGTATTGCCATTGGTATTTGTTTGCACCTTTTGCTGTTATTTCAAAAGTTGCTTTTTCGCCATAGTTTATTTTTTGTGTTTCTGGTTGCTTTGTATATTCTAATTCAAATTTTGCTGCTTTTATTGAAATGTCGCCTTCTGCTACGGATACAGTAACTATGTCTGATTTTACCGCATCGTGTTCTTTGTAATAATTGTTTCCTACTAAGCAACGATATTGATAATCTGTGTTACTATATAATCTTGTTTTTGTTGTGAATGTTGACTTCTTTAGTGGTTTTTCTGTTGTTGAATTTGATGGTGTTGATGTGCTTGAACTACCTTGAGTTGATGTTGCATCTTTCCAGTAGTCATTTTCACTTTCTCTGTATTGCCATGTAAATGTTAAGTTTGTTCCCATTGCCACTACGCTAAACTTAGCAGTTCCACTTTGAACTTTTACTTTAGTTAAATCTAAAGTTGGTTGTTCCATGATTATTGGAATTTCTCCTACAGATATACTTGTGGCTGGTGTTAATGATAGTGCCGCTATATCTGATGAAACTCTTTGTTCTTCTGTAAAATATGTGTTACCAACTAAACATCTATATGTGTATTCTTCCATTACTGGATATGTTGATACGCTAAGTGTTGCTGATGTTGAACTTGAGCTTACATTTTTCCAATATGTATTTTCGTTTTCTCTATATTGCCATTGGTAAGTTGTTGCATTTTCTGCTACTACTTTGAATGTAGCAGTATTTCCTACTATTACTTTTTGTGTTGCTGGTTGTGTTGTTATGCTTGGTGCAAGCGCTGTTGTAACTGTTATTGCTATATCTTCATCAACACTTGAGATATTGCATACTTTACCTCTAACATTTCCTAGTGTTGTGATTGCACTATCTCCTGATGCAAGTGTTGATTCTATGCTTGCTATACCGTAATTGTTGTTTGGAACAATATTAAAGTTTAATGCTGTTCCTTCTGCTACTGTTGTGTTTCCTACTATTTCTTCTCCGTTTGTATCAAACACTTTGTAGTTTTCGCCGTCAAATGTTATTTTTCTTGTATTTACTGTGATGATTATATATGTAGAGAAACTGCCTGTTGTAAATTCTATTTCTTCTGCTGTTAATTTGCTTATTGGCAATATCTCATAGTTTTCGTTGTTCATAATATGCATAAGTGCATATGTTTTTGAATCGTCTATGTCAAGGTTCATGTCTAAGTTTGAAAGTTTTACTTTTACTTTTTGCCCATACGCAGTTGGTTGATATTTTAGGTTTTCATTTGTTACATCGATATCGAATGCGTCTACTACTTGTTCTGGTAAAATATCTTTTTTATAGCTTTGTGCTAATGATACTGCGTCTTCTTTATTTAGTTTAGCAACTTCTACTTGCGAATTTTTGATTAGTACACCTGTGACTTGAACTTTTTCATTTGTAGAAGTTTGTTCCGATTCTATCTCATCATATTCTACGTAGTTTGAGAAAGGAAGCTTTTCACTACACAAGTCACAAATCATATCGATGTCACTATCGATATGTTCGCAAGATATTAACTTATTTTTTTCAGACTTTCTTATAAAGCCTGCTCCTATTCCAGCCGTGGCTACCAGCACCACTATGCTCATTAAAATTAAGATAATCTTGTTCTTTTTCATCATTAGTTAGTCATCCTTTCAGTTTAAAAGTTTAAAACCTTTCACTAAGTAAAATATTGTAGTTTAAAACTGTGTTGCACATTCCGTTTAAAGCTATCTTTCCTATTTGGTAGAGATATAATCTCCTTTTTATTTTTCTTTTTGCCGTTCTGTATTTACTGTATCTTCCATACGAATTTCTTCCCAGGAAAATGAAATTGTCGGTGTCTTTATAAATTCTTGTTTTTTGATTTAATACTAATTTTTCTTTTTCTAAAAATTTTTCAATTTTTATCAAGCATTCTTTTAAATATTCTTTCGATTGATGCATTACTAATGCATCATCTTGATACCTAATGTAATACTTTATTTTTAGCTCTTCTTTTATATAATGATCTAAATCATTAAGATAAAAAATTGCTAATATTTGAGATGTCATATTGCCTATCCCTAATCCATGTTCTTCATTATCTATAATTCTATAGATAATATCTAAAGCATCTTTGTCTTTTATTTTTTTACTAACTTTATCTTTTAGTATTTCTTTGTCGATACTGAAAAAGAATTTTCTTATATCGAGTTTTAAAATATAGTAATTACCATATTTATTTTTGCAAATTTTTGAATAGTTTCTAAAATATCTAAGCCCTGCACCCGTTCCTTTATTTGGTCTACTTGCAACGTTTGTTTCTATAAGTGACGGTACAAGTGCCGGATATAGTATGTATCTGCTCACTAAATGATTTACTAATTTATCTTCCATACTTTGGCTTTCTATTCTTCTTTCTTTTGGTTCATAGATAGTAAATACATATGGCTTGCTAGGTACGTATTTTTTGCTTTTTAATATTTCGTACACTCTAAAAATATTTCTACATTTGTGTTCTTTATATCTTGCAACTTTTCTTTTGTTTTTTGTATTTCTGCAAATTTCATCGTAAACTGTCATTATATTTTCTAAATTATATATATCTTTATACAGATTACTTTTTCTTTTCATCTCGCCTCCGAAAAAGTAGCACAGGTGAAATTTTATTTCACCTTTTGCACCACTTAAAAATAGTACTAGTATTTACTCCCTTTCGCTTGTGCTACTAACAAATAAACACATCTATTTTTTATTCTTACTTAAATTGCTTTAAGTAATGGATAACAGTTTGTTTCTAAGATTCTCGTATATCACCTTTAGTAGATATACCCACATTTGATAGAAGCTACAGGGCGCACCCCATTCGTGTTGTTGTTGTTGTTGTTCACGTTGCCGTTGTTATTCACGTACCACAAGTTGTTAGAGTTATAAGCAGAGGCTAGCCTTTTCAACCGTACCCTATGTAATACCCTTTTTAAGGTTTATTACCAATTTCTTTTTTGTATGAATTTATCCATCCTGCATAGTACCTAACGATATTATCTAGTGACTCTCCAAATCTAAAATATCTTTTTGCATTTATGATTTCTTTGTCATAACATTGATTGATTAAAAAATCTAAAAGTTTTATGTGTGCAACTCCTTTTTCTTGCAAATCTCTTCGTTTATTTTCATCAATTGTTATATTGGCTTCATATGTTATGTACAACAAATCGTATGCACAGTCTTTTATTTTTCTTTTTAATTCAATTTCTTTGTTTGGGAAATTGACTAAATATTTATCTATTGCTGTAATTAAATCTTTTATCATTTCTATTATTTTAAATTTTTCAGTTGGCTTATAATTCATCAAATATTATCTCCTCTATATTTTGAATTTTCTTTTTTATTGTTGGAGAATTTATATTTTCAATTAAATAATTGTATATTGCATTTATTCTGTTTTTTATTGTTACATACTTATATGCTTTTTCATAAAGTGAAGTATATTCGTTTTTATCTTTATATTTCATTTCATGTGATACTTCATAATTTTGTGATTTTACTGTTACGATATAGCTTACTTTGTTATCTTCTAATAATTTTAAGTTTTTATTTAATCCTGCTTTTGGGAAACCACATGTATTGTAACTATTTTCTAAGGTTTTAATTTGATACCCACATAAATATGATAGTATGTACGAATCTTTGCCATACACGTGATAAAATGCACCGATTTGTATCAATATTATTGTTTCAGGATTTATTTGTTTCATTGTTTTTATCATGGTATCTTTCATTTTATTCCCCCCATTTTTTGTTTTTTCTCCGTAAGCAGACCTTAGGCCTGCTCACGGACATACTGTTCAAGTTTTATTCCATATTTATATTCCATGCACCTATCATGTCTGTGCCTTCGGCTAGGACCTCAGACTTTAGAGAAACTACAGGGCGCACCCCATTCGCGTAGTAGCTGTTGCTGTACACGTAGCCGCTGCTATCCACGCACCACAAGTCGCGAGAGTTATAAGCAGAGGCTAGCCAGTAGTATGCGTAGTTGCCACTATTAGTAGCAGGTACAGCTAATAAGTCTTGATACTTAGCTGCTGTTACAGATGTACCAGATTTGGTGGTTGTATTCCCTGTTGGATCGTATACTTTATCCAAATCTTCTTTTGTCATTGCACGTACTTTTAAAGTACCTGCCTTTTTTTCTCCTGTAACAGTAGTTGTAGCTCCAGAATATTGTGTACTAGTATATGTAACTGTTGTATCTTGTGTATATGTTGCTGTATATTTATTAGTAAAAACTTCTGTTAATGTTTGAAAAGGATTAAATCCTGTTGTTCTATAGGTATTATCATCTGATGAAGAAAACGCTGTTGTTAAAAAATTTATAGCTAAATTTTTTATACTTGTAGTTGGATAACTATAATGACGATAAGTTAAAGGTACACCAGCACTTACCAGGTTCACCGTTCCTGGTGCAGGATTTCCGTCTATATCTACATCTTTACTTAGAACTCTCCATCCTCTTCTTTTAGCAATGTAACTACTACCACCATTACTTGATACATTATCATAATAAACCGGATAATTTACGTAGTCCCCTATTTCTACTACTTCTGAAAGTTGTGGCAATGCACCTAAACTTGTTGTCCATACTGCATAAAGCGTTGCTGATGTTTCTGTTCCTATTTGTACTGCAGCAGGAATTATATCTCCTTGTCTGTAGCTTGGTGTTGTTGCGTTTTTGTCTGTGCTCCAACCTAAAAAGTAGTATCCCTCTCTTGTAGGTGTTTGACTTGTTACTACAAATGGTGCGCCGTGAACTCTTGTTGTTGCAAGACCTGTAGGCATTGTTGCATCTGTTGCATTTACATCGTATGTTACTGTTTGAGATACTGAGCTGTCATATATTATTGAAGTATTTCCGTTTGCATCTTTAAGTGCAAGGTATAGAGTATTTGTACCACTTAGGTTTGGAAGTGTCATTTCAATAACCTTGTTTGTTTCATAATCTTCCCAAGCTGTAATTTTTTCAGTATTAGAAATTGGGCTTGTGCTTATGTAGTACTTAATCTCGTTATCTGCACACATATTGTCTGCTGCAAAAATTTGCACTTGAACTTTTGCTCTGTCTACGTAATTTACATTATTTACTTCTGTCGCTCCTATTATTTGAAGTCTGCCCCATGGAGCAACTACATCATTGTCGTAATAAAGGTTTTCTGCAAAAGCTATACTACTCATTCCAAGTATTAGCCCTGCTCCACAGCATAACTTTTTTAAATATTTTTTATTCATTAAAATTCTCCTCTCTTTAACTAGTTGTCGTTATTTGCAATTTCTATTTTTACATCGCTGGCATAAGTAATATCTTCAAGCACATATGTTTTAAACTTGCTACTCTCTAGCCCTGCAAGGTCGGTTAAAATTCCACCAAAAACATCTTGTACTTCGCCACTTTCATTTAGTGCTTTAATACTCAAGCTTTCTGCTTTTGAATATTCTTCTGATGTATTTTTTACATCTGCTGTAAAAGTGCATTTGCCACTATCTATCTTGCCGATTTTCATGTTTGAAAACTCAACATTTCCAAGCTTTTGCACGCCAGAAACATTTACATACTCCATTACTGTATCGTTGTTATCTAGTCTTCCTTGTATGCTACCCTCATACTCTGGAATGTTTTCATAGTCCTTATCTACAACATCGTCATCTCCGATTTCATCACCAGAGCTAGTTTCTATTTTCTGCTCTTTTTTCCTCATCAAATCGTTAGAAGAACTTGAAAGAGTAAAAGCTTTTATAAACAGCAGTATTAACCCCATCATTGCAGCCAGCAAACAAATGTAACCAATGTTTTTTTTCATTCTTCTCACTCCTTTCATCCAGAATAAATCATCTTGGCTTGATTATAGCTTTTTCGCCACACCAATTCAACACGCGTATACGCGCGAAATATAATTATAGGTAGGGTTTGCGAGCTTCAGCAACTTGTTTTTACTTTACGGAAGATAGTTTCACGCAAATTATTTGTGTTGCTATTTTACGTTTTATTAAGTTTAACTTACTTTTTTATTACACACCTGTTACAAGAGCAACAAACTGCGTGGCTGAAAGTCCTTTAAAATATGGTTTCCGTAAGTGAAGAAGTATAAAAAAATAGAAAATGTACAGGAACTATCCTGCACATTTTCTATTTTTAGTTTTTATTACTTTTTAGGACTATTAGTTTGTTTCATATTTTTATACACTCTTATCTAATAACCATTCCAACACATTTTGAATTATAATACCTTCTTCGTTATATACTGGAATATGATCCATGGTTAATATGGTTTTGGTGTAATTATCAGGTATCTTTTGCAATGAATTTAACTCTCGTGCTAATATTCTATTTTCATTATCTCTTAAAGTTTCACAAACTTGGATATATTGTTTTCCTTTGCTATTTATAGCTACAAAGTCAACTTCTAGGTTATCAACTTTTCCAATAAAAACTTCATAACCTCGTCTTAATAATTCCAAGTAAACAACGTTTTCCAATATATGACCACTATCGCCTGGCTTTCTTCCCAACATAAAATATCTTAGCCCCAGGTCTGAAACGTAGTATTTTTCACCTGTTTTCAAATATTGTTTTCCTTTTATATCATACCTTGTTGCTTTATATAAGAAAAATGACTCTATAAAACCTTCAAGATATCTTTCAACAGTTCTAGAGTTTATGGTTCTACCGTCACTTGTTAAAGTGTTTGCAATAGTATTTGCAGAAGTCAAATTGCCAATATTGTCTAACGCAAAATTTGCAACACTTTTTAACATTGATTCACTAGTTATATTCTTTCTTATCATTACATCTTTTATAATTACATCGTTATATAATCCACCTAAATATTTTCCGATTTCATCTTCTTCTAACTCAGTTGTGTAAGGGAAACTACCCAATGAAACATAATTGCTATAAATCTTTTCTAAGTTATCGGTATTCATTGTACTGCAATATTCTTTAAAAGATAACGGCAACATTTTAATTTCTATATATCTTCCAGATAAAAGTGTAGCAAGCTCAGATGACAACAAATTAGCGTTAGATCCAGTTATATATAAATCAATGTTTTTATTTATATATAAACTATCAATTGCTTTTTGGAAGTTTTCGATTTGTTGAACTTCATCTATAAACACATAATTCTTTTTATTTTCTACTAGGTTATCAACTACATAAGTATATAAATCCATATATGTTTTTATAAAGTTATATCGTAAATCTTCCAAATTTATGCTTATAATCTGCTTTTCATCGATGCCATTTTCGAGTAGATATTTTCTAAACATCTCTAAAATAGTACTTTTACCACATCTCTTAATTCCCGTAACGACTTTTATTAAATCTTTATCTTTAAATTTCTTTAATTCATTTATGTATTCAGTTCTTTCTATCATAATAAATTTATCCTTTTTCTTCTTTCTATATTTTATCTATTTCATCACGTAGTTCTTCTTCCGAAAATTTTTCGCCGTTTTCTAATGAATCAATTCCTTTCTTTAGTTCTTTATATAGTACTTGAGTATTTGTTAAAACTTCAAATAATTCAATACTCATTACAGCTAAGTCACCATAACCATTTTTGGTAATATATACAGGATTGTTTGTTTTATGGCAAATCTCTGAAATTTCATTGTATTTATTTCTTAAATCTGAACTTGGTCTAATAAGTGGCATATTAACTCCCTCCCTATAAATTCTATCGATATATTATCGTAATATTGATATTTTATCAATATATTTTCAGTGGAGTAATAGAAATCTAGTCAAATTATAAAAACAAAATTATATTATCGACAAGAAAGAAAAAATGTGCTAAAATGTAACAAAAGGGTGTGAAAATACATACTTTTGTTACAAAAAGCGTGGGGATATAAATGAAAAGATATGAAAAAGTACTAGCATTAAAAGTTTTTAATGTGAAAGACGTATGTGATTTGACTGGTAATATAAATACAGCCAAAAGTCTAATAAGGAACCTATTATTATTTGGATACATAAAAAGAGTGAAACACAATTTATATGTTGTATGTAATATAGAATTTAAAAATACAATTCCAGATCAATATATGATAGCCTCAAAAATAAAAGATGATGCGTATATATCATATCATTCTGCATTAGAATATTATGGAGTTAAGAATCAGCTTTTTTATGAGGTATATGTTTCTACAAAGAAAAGGTTTACAAATTTTGAATTTGAAGGCATATCATACAAATATGTAGATAGTAAATACGATTTTGGAATAGTAGAAAACAATAAAGTTAGGGTAACAGATAAAGAAAGAACATTTATAGATTGTATAGATAAAACGGAATTAGCCGGTGGAAATGAAGAACTAATAATGTGTTTAGAGCTATTGGGGAAACTAAATGGAGAAAAAATACTAAAATATTTAGAATATTATAATTCAAACAAATTGTATTTAAAAGTAGGTTTTTTCTTGGAATTATATAAAGAACATTATGGAATAGAATACGACGTAATAGATATCTGCAGAAAAAAAAGTGAAAACAAAAGATTATATTTTAATGAAGAAACAAAAAGAATGAAAGGAAAATATATAGAAGAATGGAATTTAATTGTTCCAAAAATATTTTTAAATAAAGGAAGAGGTTTGTATTGGTAGAAAATTATAGAAATTATATAGAGAATATTTCAAAAGAGACAGGCTTTATTCAATCAACACTTGAAAAAGTAGAAAGACTGTTGAGAATTTTGGAGTGGATGAACAATGACGAAAAATTAAACAAACTATTAGCATTAAAGGGTGGCACTGCAATAAATACAGCAATTTTTAATTTTCCAAGATTATCAGTAGACATTGATTTGGATCTAACTAAAAATTTAAAAAGGGATGAACTGATAAAGGAAAGAGAAAATATACACAACTTATTAGTTAATTATTTGAGTGGTAATAATTATAAAGTCAATGTTGAAAAGTCTAAAAATGTATATGCACTAGATTCAATTGTTGCAGAATATATTGATATAAAAGGAAACGTTGATAATATTAAAATCGAAATAAATTATATGAATAGAGTACATATTTTAGAAACGAAAAAAATAGATGTTAATACTGATATTTTTAGTGACAAACATTTAACAATACATTGCATTCACCCAATAGAAATTTACGCTGCAAAGCTTTGTGCTTTATTAAATAGAACTACTGCAAGAGATTTATATGATGTTTATACATTAAGCAAATATAATTTGTTTGATAAAGAAGAAAAACAACTGTTAAGACAATGCTTTATGTTAGAGTATATTGCTGTCAATGATTACAAATTAAAGGATATGAAAATTGATAATATTGAAAAATTAAAAAGACAAGATATAAAAACTATGTTGTTACCAACGTTAAAAGATAGAAATCCTAAAAATAATAATGTGGATGTAATGAAAAATGCTGTAAGAGAATATTTAAAAGATATTTTAATTATGGATGATAAGGTAAATGAATTTTATGATAAATTTCAAAAAGGAATTTATGAACCCGAATTATTATTTGATAATAAAGAAATAATAGAAAGAGTAAAAGAACATCCAATGGTAATATGGAAATTAAATAAAAGGTAATAAAAAAGTAAGTTAACCCTAAAAGAGAGTTAGTATAGAAACATAAATAGACACTTTTGTAATTTGTCGCAGTAGTGTCGCAGCTTTACTGCATATAAAAATAACTAACAGATACTCAAGTACTATATAAAGAACTAAAAAAATGAATTGATTCATTAGATAACGGCGAAAAAGATTGATAATTTGTGTAAACTAATAAAATCCTTTCTATGTTAGTTTGTATATAACATAGAAAGGATTTATTTTTTCGTCAGTCCTCGCAAATATTTTTACATACTCAAGATTTTAATTTTCTAGAGCTTTTAACGTTTTTTGTATCAAAAAGGTGTATTTTCACATTCTTTCAATACATTTTTCGTGTTTTGGCTTATTCATTTTATTTTATTATTCTTATCTCGCCCATTTCTATTTTTGCACATTCAAATCCTTCTTCATTGTCTATTTTTTCTATGTTGGCTTTCATGATTATGTCTGCAATTCTTAGTTGCGTAGGGTTTATTTCATTTGCTGCTATGAATGCACTTCTGTTTCCTTTTGCTCCTGCATGTGCAAATCCTCTAAGTTTTCCTAATACTATTACGTTGCCTTCTGCTATTATTTCTGCTCCTGAATTTACATCACCTAGTACTATTATGCTTCCCTCAAAGTCTACTCTTCTTCCTGATCTTAGGACTCCTTTTATTACTTTTGTTTGTGTTATTGTTGTGTCTTTTGTGAATATGTTGTTTATTGTTGCCAGTCCCATTTGCTTTGGTCTTTCTATTTTTACTTCTAAATCTGTTTTTGTTTTTATCATTGCTTCTATTTCGGTTTCTTCACCATCTAGTAGACGCTTTCCTGTTACTATTATTGGTGGTTTTACTTTTTCAAATAACGTGTCTGATGCTGATAATATTTTTGTTAGTTTTGATTTTATTTCTGGGTAACTTACATCTTTATTTAGTGTTATTACCAATTTGTTATTTTTATTTTCAAAAAGTACTTCTGTATTCATTTTTCTTTCTCCTTACCTTATTAAAATATCATCTATCGGCTTCATTTCTAGTGTTTCGTCTATTGTGTTGTTGTATCCAAAGTATTCTTCCATTACTTCTTTTACTGCTGGTGCTGTGTATGCACCGTGTCCACCGTGTTCTATCATGCACACTACTGCTATTTCTGGATCGTCATATGGTGCAAATCCTACAAACCATGCATGTGCTGAACCTGAACTTGCTGTAGCTGTTCCTGTTTTTCCTGCTACTTCTATTGGAAATGATGCAAATGCACTGTATGCTGTTCCTCCACTTTCTCCTGTTACTGAACGCATTCCTTTATACACTACATCTAGTGTTTCTTGACTTATATTTAGGTCTGCTGCTGTACTTTCTGTTTTTCCTATTTTTGCATCTACTACTGAGTCTACAGACATCATTGATACTTCATTTCCTTCTGCTGATATTACATCTTTTAAAATTGTTATTTCGTTTTTTATTCCACCGTTTGCTAGTGTTGCTATATAATATGCCATTTGTAATGGCGTGAAACTGTTGTATGATTGTCCTATTGCAGCTGATAATGTGTCTGCAACCATCCATTGTCTTTTCTTTCCGTCTTTTTCTGTTAATTTATTTATATATTCTTTTGATGCGATTGTTCCTGTGCTTTCTCCAAATAGTTCTATTCCTGTCTTGCTTCCTAGTCCAAACATTTTTACGTACTTGGCTAATGTGTCTATTCCCATTCTGTATGCTACTTCATAAAAATAATAGTTACATGATACTTTTAATGCTTTTTCTGCGTTTACGTATCCATGTGTTTGTCTGTAACTGTTCCATAACCAACATGCTGGTTTGTGACCTTTATCGTATTTTCCTTGAGTTAGTATTGTTTCTGTTGAACCTATTACTCCTGATTCGATTGCTGCTATTGCTGTTATCATTTTGAATGTTGAACCTGGTGAGTATGTTCCTTGTATTGAACGATCATACATTGGCCTATCTTCACTTAAGAAATATTTTTCATATTCTGTGTTGCTTATACCGTTTGTGAATTCGTCGGGATTGTAATTTGGATAGCTTGCAAGTGCTAGTACTTCTGATGTTTTTACATCTACTACTACTAATGCTCCTGCATTTGCGTCTTCACATTTTTCTGTGAAGCCTCCTGTACGTATTTTTTCAATGTATTTTTCTAGTACTTCTTCTGCTTTTTTTTGCAAGTCTAAATCTATTGTTAAGACTACACTATCTCCCATTCGGCTTTCTTCTACTTCTTCTTTGCTTGTTACTCGTCCTTCTGAGTCCATCTCTAGTCTTACTGTACCGTCTTTTCCTCTCAAGTAGTCTTCTAGTGTTGCTTCTACTCCTGCTTTTCCTACTACATCATTTTGTGTATATCCTTGTGACTTTTTTTCTTTGTATTCGTCGCTACTAATTTTTCCAACGTATCCGACAATATGTGATGCAACTTCTCCTGCAACGTATTTTCGTATCGGATATGTTGTTATTACTATTCCTGAGAGTTCGTTTCCTCTTTCTTCTATTTCTAACATACTTTCATTTGAGATTTCTTTTGCAAGTGTAACACTTTTAAAACTCGAATATCCTTTGCTTGCTATTTCATATCTTAATGCGATTATTTTTTTTACTTCATTTATTTCTTCGTTTTCTATTTCATATTTGTTTTTATAAAATTCTATTACTTCTTCCACCGATGCATCGCCACTGATTTTATTTGTTTCTTTCCAACGTTTTGCCACTTCTTCGCTTTTGGTAAATGCCATCGTTTCAAAATCGACTGGGAAATTGTTGTAGTATGTATCGCCGTTTTTTTCTAAGATGTTTGCAAGTTTTAAAAGGGATACGTTTAGTTCTTTCTTTGAAATTTTTGTATAGTATATATTTACGTTATATCCTGTAATGCTTGTGGCGATAAGCTTTCCGTATCTATCATATATTTCTCCACGTGGAGCTGAAACTTTTATTTCACGAACTAGTCTATTTTCTGATTGTTCACGATAATTTGCTCCATTTACTATTTGCAAATCATATAATTGAAAAACGAATATAATTCCGACTAACACGATAAACCACATCAGTATGTTAAATCTTATTCCTGATTCATTTTTCATTTTTTATAAATTTTCACGCTCCTTTCTCTATAGTAAGTAATAACTATTTTTGCATTTGTTTATTATTTCACTAAGTATTGTTAATGGCTTGAATAAAATTCTTGCGATTATCATGTTATATATTGTTTCTAACAGAATTTTCTTTATGGCATAAAATTCTAAATTATAATTATATATTACTGCAAATATAAATAGTGTTAATATTTCTGTGGCAATTGTAAGTGCAGCAACCATATAGATTATTGACATTCTGTTGTCTTTTGAAAATCCTCTGCTTAATTCACCACTTACTATTCCTAGCAAAGTATATATTAACAAATACACACCTATGCTTTTTCCGAACAGTAAGTCCATTATGATTCCGTAGCATGCTCCTACTAGTGCCCCTGAAATTTTCCCTGATAATAATCCTATTCCACATATGAATACTATTGCTAAGTTAGCTGGTGTATTAAAAAAAGTGAAGATGTTTAGAAAATTTACTTGAAACCATATTGCAATACATATTAGTATAAATACGATTAAACTAACTAACAGTTTCTTGTCCATCTACATCCTCACTTTCAAATACTACTATTCCAACCGTTTCTAATTTGTCAAAGTCAACGTCTGTTTTGACTATTGCTTCATTTTCTACCGGATTTTTTTTGTTTACTACTTCTACTATTTTTCCTATGTTTATTCCTTTGGGATAAATTCCTCCTACACCTGATGTTTCAATTTTATCGCCTTCTATTAGCACCGTACCCATTGGTATGTTCATTATTTTTAATTCTTGTTTTTCAGAAGATGAAATACTTCCTTTGCATACTACTTCATCACGTGTTCTTGAAACTCTTGCACTAACTGAATTTCCAGCATCTAATATTGATATTATTTTTGCCGTTTTATTTGTTACTGTTTCTACATATCCTACTAAACCTTCATTTGTAATTACTGTCATTCCTGATTTTACACCATCGTTTGATCCTTTATTGATTATGTATGTTGCTTCCCAGTTTGTTGCCGAGTCTGAAATAATATCTGCTATAACTAAATTGTAGTCTTTATATTTTTCTGAAAGCTTTAAGTGACTACGCATTACTTCGTTTTCTGCTATTACTTGCTCATAGTCGATTGAAATTTTTTCTAATTCTTCTATTTGCTTTTTTAAGTTTTCATTTTCTTCTTTTAAGTCTTCTAATTCTTTGAAATAATTGTTGTCTGATGTGACATATGCTTCTGCTGTTGCATAAAGTCTTTGTGGCAAGATGATTAAGTCACTTGCCAAAGATTCTATTAGAATTGTTTTTCTTGGTGTACTGTTAGTTAGAGAAATACATGTAAATAAAATGATTAGTCCTATTACTGTAAAAAGTGTTTTTATCCATTTACCTTGCATTTCTCTACCTCCTTATTTTTATCTTCTTTTTCTTGAATTTATCAACACGCCTTTTAGCGAATCTAAGTCGTCTAATACTTTTCCTGCTCCTTTTACTACGCAGTCTAATGGGTTTTCTGCGATGTTTACTGGTATTCCTGTTTCTAGTGCTAGAAGCCTATCGAAGTTTTTGATTAGTGCTCCTCCCCCTGATAGTGTAATTCCGTTTACCATTATGTCTGCTGCAAGTTCTGGTGGCGTTTTTTCCAATGTCATTTTTATTACATCTATTATTTGCATTATAACTTCTTTCATTGCTTCTTCTATTTCTATTGAATTGATTGTTATTGTTTTTGGAAGGCCTGTTGAGAAGTCTCTACCTTTGATATCCATTTCTTCTGTTGTCATTGATGGATATGCACAGCCTATTGTTACTTTGATTTCTTCTGCTGTTGTTTCGCCTATTGCTACGTTGTATTTTTTCTTTATATAGTCTACAATTGCTTCATTTAATTCGTCACCTGCTATTCTTAGTGAACGGCTTGTAACTATTCCTCCTAGTGATATTACGCATATTTCACTTGTGCCACCACCTACGTCTACTATCATTGTTCCACTTGGATCACTTATTTTTAATCCTGCTCCGATTGCTGCTGCAAGTGGTTCTTCCATTAAATACGCTTCTCTTGCTCCTGCATTTAGCGTTGCTTCTTCTACTGCTCTTTCTTCTACTTCTGTTACTCCTGTTGGCACGCATACAACTACTCTTGGTCTAGCTATTACATATCTTTGACAAGCTTTATCTACTAGATATTTTAGCATCATTTTTGTTGCTGTAAAGTCTGCTATTACTCCATCTTTTAATGGTCTTATAGCATTTAGATTTTCTGGAGTTCTTCCTAGCATTTCTTTGGCTTCTGTACCTACTGCTACTACCTCTCCGGAATATTTATCTATCGCCACAACTGATGGTTCTCTGATTATTATTCCTTTTCCTTTTAAATGCACTAGCGTATTTGCTGTACCTAAGTCTATCCCTATATCTTTCGCAAAAAAGCCCATTGCTAAAACCTCCTAATTATTACTTTTTTATGCCTACATCAATTTGTTTCTTTTTAAGCTTGTATATATGCCATCACCTATTATTATATGATCTAATAGTTCTATGCTAAGTAGTTCTCCCGCACGTTTTACTTTAGTGGTTAAATCTATATCTGCCTTGCTCGGCGTAACTTGACCACTTGGATGATTGTGTACCAAGATGATTTTTGATGCGTTAGATTTTATTGCATCTTTAAATATGTCTTTTATTTCTACATATGATGCATTTCCTGAACCTTTGACTATTGTAACTATTCGCATTATCTCGTTTTGCGTGTTTAGTATCAAAGTTTTTATGAGTTCTTGTGGTTCATCTTTTAATTCATTCATAAGTAATGTTGCGACATCGTCTGGTGATGTTATACATTTCTTTTGTATTGAGCTTGGCTTTGAAAATCTGACCGCAAATTCAACCATTGCTTTTAACTGTATAGATTTTACTCTGCCAAGTCCTTTTATATTCTTTAAATCTTCAATTGAGACATCTTTTAAAAAGCTTAATCCTTGATTTTGATAGTCTAATAATAGTATTTCTTGTGCTATCTCAATTGCTGTTTTGTCTTTTGTTCCTGTTTTGATTATTACTGCTAACAATTCTGCATTTGATAAAAATTGTGCTCCGTAATTTTCAATTTTTTCATATGGTTTTTCTGTTACTGGCAAATCTTTTAATTTCATAGTATCCTTTCTGTAAAGAATTGCCCATAATACATACTTTATATTTTTTTCTATCTTGCTTTTTTATATACAAATAATGCAATTAAAATGCCTATTATGCTTGCAACGTTTAGCTGTACTGTGAAACCTAGTGTTAATACTAATATGTTAATGTCTAATACAAATGGTTCAACTAGTCCAAAACTTTTTCCGTATGCTAGCCATGATAAATATGGCACTGATGCTGCAAGTTCACCCAATAATCCTCCTATTATGATTCCCGAAAAAAGAAATATTAAAAATACCCAATATTTTTTATCGCTCATCTTTCTTTATCCCCTTTTCTTTTGTAATTCTTTATCTAGATTATTATATAAATATAACCTCGTTATTTCAAGTACTTCCGTAAGGTTTTTAGGGATTTTTGAGATAAAAAAATAGACTCACTTTTTATCTTGCGAGTCCTTTTTTATTACTTATATAATTCCGAATTTTCTTTTTTGACCTCTTATTGAATTTATGCAATAACAAATCCAAATGTTATATTCTTCAGTGTCTTGTCTTATTATTTCACATCTATATGAATTGTTATTTTCTTTTATAATTCTTAAGATGTCGCCTTCTTCTAGTTTTAATTCTTTGATAACTTCTGAACTGATTGATATTCCTTTGTCTGTTTTTATTATGCGTACATTTTCATCTACTTTTTCTGTATTTTCTTTATTGTCTAGGATATCGAATTTAACTTGTTCTTCTTCAAAATATTCATTCATGTTGTCTGAAAGTGCTTTTGGAAGTTTTACTTCTCCATCTTTTTCGTTTATTTTGTTCGACTCAATTATAAGTGTTGTCATGTTTTTGTAATCTATTTCGTTTGACATATGAATTTTATTTTTCTTTTTAGTTTCTTCTTCTTTTTTACCGTATAACTTGTCTAAGTCGCTTTCTGTTTTCTTTAATGATTTTAGCAGTTCTTCTTTTTCTTTTCTTTCTTTTTTGGCTTCTTTTTCTGCTGCAAGTTCTACATTCTTTCTCATAACTATTCCTGGTTCTAGGTCTATTTCTATGTCTGCTAATTCATCGAATTTTATTGTTGTGTTTGAGGTGCTTTCATCGTAAATTTGCTCACCTAAAGATTTTTCTGTGGTTGGCATAGAACCATACATTTGTGCTATGTTTGGTATTTTTCTTTCTGTTATTCTTGCTACTATTTCACCTTTTTCTGCTAATAAAATTACTTCGTCTTTATCTATTTCATGAAATTCTGCAAGTACACCTTGCATTATGTTGTTTTTGGCTACATCTAGGGCTTTTTTATCTTCTTTATTATATTTTATTTCTGTGATAAGACATTTGTTTTCAAAAAGACCTCCTGATGAAAATTTTGCTCCTGTTACGTATATATACGATGGTCCGTCTTCTTTAATAAACATGAATGCTCTTGTTTCTATTTTGTCTGCATCTGTGTTTATATGCACACTTAGTTTACAACCTGCATCTAATAGTTTCATAAGCATATCCTTTGATGTGTTTTTTCTGTCGATTCCTATGCACATATTGATTTTTTTAGGTGTTTCCATGGAGTTTAATATTGTTTCATAAATGTCATCAACGCCTGTATCTTTTAGCATTCCAGCGATGATATATACTTCTTCAAAGTCTTCATTTAATCTTGCTTTAAGAATGTCTCCTAATTTTACTTCTTTGGGTTGATTTAAAAATTTTACTTCCATAAAAAAGCTCCTTTTTCTTCAAATTCTTCTATATTTTACCATAATACATGCATTAAATCAATAAAATATGCAAATTAACATAATTTTTGTTGTGGCATAAAATATAGCATCCAATTTATTTGTTAAGATTGGAATAAAAGGTTTAATTTTCGGAAACAATTATTTTAAAGTAATTTGTTTTGAGACGGGAGTGAGAATTTTGGTAATAAAACGTGGTGATATGTATTACGCCGATTTAAGCCCAGTTGTAGGTTCCGAACAAGGTGGAATTAGACCTGTATTGATAATTCAAAATAATGTTGGAAATAAGTATAGCCCTACAGTAATTGCTGCAGCTATCACTTCTCAAACAAGTAAAAATCGTCTACCGACTCACATAAATATAGATTCGAGTGATTTTGGACTTATGAAAAATTCAGTGATTTTAACTGAACAAATACGCACAATCGATAAATCGCGCTTGAAAGAAAAGATAGGGCAAGTTGATGATGAAACTATGATACAGGTTAATTCTGCTCTTGGTATAAGTTTCGGTCTTGTATAGTAAAAAGTATAATAAAAGCTCTTGAAGTATTAACGCTTCAAGGGCTTTCTTATTTTAGTCGTCATTTATGATTATGCATGAATACGCTTATGCATAGGCAGAGGCTTTCTTTTTTTAGTCGTTATTTATGATTGATTTTAAATATTTTTTTGCTTCTTCTATCTCAGTTATTTCATTTATTTGACGTCTTATTTCTGTTGCCATTGGCAAGCCTTTTACGTAGTAACTTACGTGTTTTCGCATTTCACGAACTGCTACATAATCTCCTTTGATTTCGCTTAGTAGTTCATAATGTTTTATTATTGTTTCTATAAGTTCTTCTTGCGATGGCTTGTAGTCTGAGTTCTCTAGAACACTTTTGAATATCCAAGGATTTCCGATTGATGCTCTACCTATCATGATTGCATCACATTTGGTGTATTCTAGCATGTGCTTTGCTGTTTCTACGTTTGTTATATCGCCGTTTCCGATTACTGGTATACTTACATTTTCTTTTACTGCTTTTATTATGTCTAGGTCTGCTTTTCCTGTGTAAAATTGTTCTCTTGTTCTTCCGTGGACTGTGATTGCTGATACTTTATTTTTTTCTAGTATTTTGGCAATTTGCACTGCATTTATATGTTCTTCATCCCAGCCTTTTCTTATTTTTACCGTAACAGGAACTTTAGATTTTTCAACAACTTTAGCTGTTATTCTATCAATCAAATCTGGATTTAGCATTAGTTTGCTTCCATCATCATTTTTGACTACTTTGGGTGCTGGACATCCCATGTTTATGTCTATTATATCTGCATATTCGCTTATTTTTTCAGCAACTTCTGCCATTATTTCTGGGTCCGAGCCGAATATTTGAGTTGCTACTGGTTTTTCACTTTCGTGTGTTGCCATCAATAATTTTGTTTTTTCGTCTTTGTAATAAAGTCCTTTGGCACTAACCATTTCTGTGTATACAAGTCCAGCTCCGAAACTTTTGCATATTCTTCTGTGTGCCATGTCTGTAATTCCTGCCATTGGAGCTAAAAATACGTTATTTTCTAATTTTATATTTCCTATGTTCATTTGTTAATCTAGCTCCTTTCTTTTTATTCAAACATTTTTTTGTTTCGTTTTGAACTTACGCTAAGTAATAGTCCTAGTCCGATGAAGTTTGTTATCATAGCACTTCCGCCATAACTTATGAATGGCAATGGAATTCCCGTAATCGGCATTAAGCCTATGTTCATTCCTACGTTTTCTAAGAAGTGTGCTAAAAACATTGTCGTAACTCCTGTTGCTATTAGTGCACCATATGTGTCGTTTGCATTTTTGGCTATAATGTATCCTCTTATTATCAGTAATACGAATAGTGCTACTACTGCTACCGAAAATACAAAGCCCATTTCTTCGCTTATAACTGCGTAAATAAAGTCTGTAACTTTCATTGGCAAATATCCTAGTTGCGTTTGATTTCCTTCAAGTAATCCCATTCCAAACATTTGTCCTGAACCTACTGCTAGTTTTGCTTGTATGATGTTATACCCTGCACCTTGTGGATCTGTTTGTGGATTTAAAAATACAGTTATTCTATCTTTTGCGTGTTCCGGCAAAACATATTGATATGCTAGTGGAACTCCCACAACTACTACAATTACAGCTGCTATTATATATTTATAATCTAGTCCACTCACAAAGAGCATAAATGCCAGTATTGCAAGCATTACCATTGCCGTCCCATAGTCTGGTTGCTTTATTACAAGTAAAATTGGGATCATTGCGAAGAGCAGTATCATCATAATACTTAGTGGATGATTAAATGTTTGCTTAGCTTTGAATTTTTCTATTATTTTTCCGCAAGCCTAATATCAACGATATTTTGGCGAATTCGCTTGGTTGCAAACTTATACTTCCAAGGTTAAACCAGCTAGTGGCTCCGTTTATTGGTTCTGTGAATAAAACTGCTACTAATGAAATGGTGGTTATTACGAATATCGGAATCCAAAACTTGCCTATTATTTCATAGTCTACAAAGATGATTGTTGTCATTGTTACTAGTCCTATTAAGAACCATATCATTTGCTTTTGTGTTTCTGCAAAGTCGCCTTGAAATCCTCCATTCGCACTAAACAGTGCAACTAAGCCTATCGCAAACAAAATTATACAAATGATTAAAACTGAATAATCTAATGATTTTAAAATTTTCTTTACCATCATGCCTCCTCATCTGTTAGTTGTATATTATGCAAAAATTATGTCCCTCAAACGTACATCTTTTTGATGTTCATCTTTGGGACATTTTTTTATTCTTCTTTTTTCTTTTTTGTTGTAGTCTTTGTTGTTTTAGTAGTTTTTGTTTTTGATGCTGTTTTTGTTGTAGCTTTTGCCGTAGTCTTTTTCTTTGTAGTAGTTGCTCTTGTTACTTTTTTCTTTGTTGTTTTTTCTTCTTCAGCCTTGTCTTCTATTTTCACATCATCTATAACATTTGGTGTATCTGCTACATTGTCATCTCTCATTAGTGAACTTACTTCTAGTATAATACCTTCATCTCCAACTATTTGATCGTTTATAATGTCTGCTTTAACGCTTTCTTCGATTTGTGTTAATATTTGGTCTGCTACTTTATCTGCTACTTCTTCAGTTAAAGGACCATTATTTTCTACTATCAATTCGTCTGTTTCATCATCTTCTTGTGCTTTAGGTGCTACTGGCTTTACGTTTTTTATTGGTATATTGGCATACAACGCTGGGCCCTCTAATCCAGCTTCAATGCCTCTTGTAAGCTCAACTTCCAAAGCTTCTTCATCGATTTCTATATACTTTTTAATTACATCTATAATTTCCTGTTTCATTATTTCAAAGAAATCAGGCGATACGCTTGCTCTATCTTGCATCAGTACTAACTTTAATCTATCTTTTGCAGCTTGCTTTGAAGCTATTTCTTTATCTTTTTTTTGCAAGTTTTTTATAAAGTTTAGCACTGGTTCAAAAACTTCTTTTATTTCCATATTCGAACCTCCCTATTTTATTTTTTGACTAAACTTATATTACTTGCTTGTGAAAGTGGCTTTTACTTTATTCCAAAAGCCTTCTTTTCTACCTGGTATTGTAACTTCTATGTCTTCTCCTAATATTCTCTTCGCTGTTTCCATATATGCTTTTCCTGATAGCGATTTTGAATTTGTTACTGAAGGCTCACCTTTATTGGTTTGAATGATTACATTTTCGTCGTCTGGAATAGCTCCTACTAGCTTGATTGATAGCAATTCAACAATATCATCTGCATCCATCATTTCGCCTTTTCTAACCATTTTAGTTCTAATTCTGTTTAATATTAGTTGTGGTTTTGGAAGACTACTTGCTTCTAGTAAACCTACTATTCTATCAGCATCTCTAACTGCTGAAACTTCCGGTGTTGTTACTACAAATGCTCTGTCTGCACCTGCTATGGCATTTTTAAATCCTTGCTCTATTCCTGCAGGACAGTCTATTATTACGAAGTCAAATTCTACTTTTAAGTCTTCACATATTTTTTTCATTTGTTCTTCATTAACTGCATTTTTATCGCGAGTTTGAGCTGCTGGAAGCAAAAACAAACCTTCATATCTTCTATCTTTTATTAAAGCTTGCTTTAACTTGCAATTTTCTTCAACAACATCAACGATATCGTAAACAATTCTATTTTCAAGTCCCATTACTACATCTAGATTTCTTAGACCTATATCAGTATCAACTAATGCAACTTTCTTACCCATCATTGTTAGGGCAGTTCCAATATTTGCTGCGCTAGTTGTTTTGCCTACGCCACCTTTTCCTGATGTTATAACTATTACCTCTCCCATAAAACTTAATCCTCCAATCTTTGGATTGTAAGATTTGCCAAATGTTGCAAATGCCTACTTCCGTACATTTTTATATTATATATAAGTCCTCTAAAAGTCAAGTAAAAAGTGAACGCGAACACCGGGTGTAGGTTTTTCAAACATATGTCACACTCACTTAGATACGCTTGCATTTGAAATA
>CAYNRR010000002.1:0-172037 GCA_964400015.1 uncultured Eubacteriales bacterium
TTTTGAGACATTTTCCTATCTGATTACTTGAGACATTATCATATATGAATGATATGCGGTGCCTCTTTCGTAATGTTTTAGTTGACTTTTTTATGAAAAAGAGATATCATTACTGTAGTTTTGGTGTAGATTACATATTTAGTAGTTTATTTGACCTCTTACAGAAATAAAAAGTCATTGGCTGAGAGCTTTTTAAAGATAAACAAATAAATGAATTTCGGATGTAGGAGCCTTGCCTCGAAAGTGGCACGTGTAAAGAGCGTTAATCTTTTTTAAGTGTTAATTTTTAGTATTTTATATTTGTATTGAAAATTAGAATTTGGGTGGTACCGCGAAAAACGTAAAAATGTTTATTCGTCCCAAGCATGTGAGAAATCCCGTGCTTGGGATTTTTTATATCTAAAGAATATGAGGGGGTTTTAGACTATGAAGGAAAAAATAAGTGCTTTGCTTGAGGAACTTAACAATGTTTTTTCAAATGTTAAGACAATGCAAGAACTTAATGATTTAAAAGTGCAGTATCAAGGTAAAAAAGGAATAATCACTGAGCTTAGTTCTGGAATAAAAGATGTTCCTAACGAAGAAAAAAAAGAATATGGTATGCTTGTAAATACTTTAAGAGTAGCATTTAATGAAGCATATGAAAAAAATAAGGTACGTTTAGAAGAGGAATTGGTTAATAAGAAATTAAAAGAAGAAACTATAGATATTTCACTTCCTTCTGTGAAAAACATGAGAGGTTCTAAGCATCCATTTAATAGAATTATTGAAGAAGTAGAAGATTTGTTTGTTTCTATGGGTTATGACGTTATCGATGGACCTGAACTTGAAGATGATGAACATTGCTTCAGACTTTTAAATTATACAGTTGGGCATCCTGCAAGAGATGCACAAGATACATTTTATATAGATGAAGAATTTTTACTTCGTACACAAACTTCATCGACACAGTCTAGAGTAATGCAAGCAAATACTGAAAAAACACCAATTAGAGTTATTTGCCCAGGTAAAACATATAGAAGAGATGACGATGCAACACATTCACATCAATTTGGACAAGTTGAAGGATTAGTTATAGATAAAAATATTTCACTTGCAGATTTAAAAGGAACTCTTGAAATTTTTGCAAAGAAATTATTAGGCGAAGATACAAAAGTTCGTTTTAGACCTAGCTATTTCCCATTCACATCACCATCTTGTGAAGTTGATGTTACTTGTTTTAAATGTGGTGGAAAAGGTTGTCCTTTGTGCAAGAAGACTGGTTGGATAGAACTTCTTGGAGCAGGTATGGTTCATCCTAATGTTTTAAGAATGGGTGGATACGATCCAGATGAATTTACAGGTTTTGCATTTGGAACAGGTCTTGACAGACTTGCTATGTTTAAATATGCAATCCCAGATATAAGATATATGTACGGAAATGATATCAGATTCTTAAGACAATTCGATAGAAAGGATGAAGAATATGAAATTAAGTATTAAATTTTTAAAAGATTATATAGATGTACCTGTTGATGCTGTTACACTTGGAGAAGCTATGACTAATATAGGAAATGAATATGATAGTGCAGGACCTTTGCTTAATGTTAGTGGACTAACTATCGGAAAAATACTTGAATGTAAAGATCATCCTAATTCAGATCATTTACATCTATGCAAAGTTGATGTTGGTACAGAAGTTTTAGATATAGTGTGTGGTGCTCCTAATGCACGTGAAGGCATTAAAGTTATAGTAGCATTAGTAGGTGCTACACTACCTGGTGGAACTATTAAAAAAGGAAAAATTAGAGGCGAAGAATCTTATGGAATGCTTTGTAGCGTGGAAGAGCTTGGTCTTGAACATAAATATTTGAAACCTGAAGATGTAGAAGGTATTGCTGAGCTTGGAGAAGATGCTGTTGTTGGAGAAGATCCGATTAAATATTTGGAACTTGATGACGAAGTTGTAGATTTTGAATTAACAGCCAACAGAGGAGATTTACTAAGTATTTTAGGTATGGCGTATGAAGTTGGTGCTTTATACAATTTGCCTATAAAAGACATTGATTTAACTCACAAAAATACTTCTGAAGACTTTGAAAAAGAATTTAATTTAAAAGTTCAAACAGAAAATTGTACATTATTCTATGCTAAAAAGGTAGAAAGTGTTGTTATAAAAGAAAGCCCAACTTGGTTGAAAAACAGACTTATTGCATCTGGAATTAGACCTATAAATAACGTTGTAGATATAAGTAATTACGTTATGTTGGAAGTTGGCCAACCACTTCACTTCTATGATGCAGACAGACTAGGCGATACTTTAGTAGTTAGAATGGCTAATAAGGGTGAAAAACTTACAACACTTGACGAGCAAGAAAGAGAATTGTCTGAAAATGATATCGTAATTGCAGATAAAGAAAAAGCAATTGGTCTTGCAGGTGTTATGGGTGGCTTATCTACAGAAGTTGAAGATGACACTAAAAATATTGTAATTGAAGCGGCAATATTTAATCCTGTAAAAGTAAGATTGACTTCAAAGAAAATATTAAGAAGTGAAGCAAGTAATAGATTTGAAAAAGGTTTAGATCCTAAGAAAACTTTAATGGCAATTGAAAGAAGCTGTAACTTACTTGAAAAATATGCTGATGCGACTGTAGTAGGTGGTATGGCAGTGTATGATAAAGCAGAAAAAGAAGATAGAATAATAGAGTTAACATATACTAAAGTAAGAGATGTACTTGGAATAGATATTCCAAACGAAAAAATATTGGATATTTTAAAAAGACTAAGACTTGATGTAAAAGAAGATGGAGCTAAATTAACAGTAAACGTTCCATCAAGAAGATTAGATTTACAAATCAAAGAAGATATAATTCATGACATAGGTCGTTATTATGGAATGGATAACATTCAAGGAAAAAGAATGATATTACCAGTTATTCCAGGTCACTATGATAAATTTAAAAGAGCTGCTAGAAACAAGATGGTAGAGTTGGGATTAAATGAAACATTAAGTTATGCGTTAATCCCAGAAGCAGAAGTTCAAAAATATTCTACACTTGATTTTGAAACAGTAAAAATACTAGATCCAATGACAGAAGAAAGAAATGCTTTACGTAATAGTTTGGTTCCATCATTAAAAATGGTATATGAATATAATAAAGCAAGAAATGAAAAAGATATTTCAATATTTGAAATCGGCAAGAGTTTTCATAAAATAAACGGAGCATATGGCGAACATTTATCAATTGCTGCTTTGATGACAGGTGTATATACAGTTGGATTAGAAAAGAAGACAGTAGATTTTTATGTTATAAAAGGAGTAATGGAGGAATTGCTAGATCATCTTGGATTTGCAGGAAAATATACTTTAGAAGTAAATGATTTGCCAAAAGAATTACATCCAGGTCAAGCTGCAAGCATAATGATAGAAAACGAAAAAATAGGTGTTATAGGAAAAATTCATCCGAATATATCACCAAAAGAAAACATCTATGTAATGGAAATAAACTTAGAAAAATTATCACAATCAAAACATGAGGGAATGAAATACAAAGAAATATCTAAGTTCCCTAATGTAGCAAAAGATGTTGCGTTTATTGTAGATAAGGAAACACGTTCGGAAGAACTTGAAAAAGTTATTAAAAAAGTTGCTGGTAAAAAACTAATATCATTAAAAGTATTTGACGTTTATACAGGTGCTAATTTAGGAGAAAACAAGAAATCAATAGCATATACATTGACATTTAATGATCCTGAAAAAACATTGAGTGATGAAGAAGTACTAGCAGTATTTAACAAAGTAATTGACAAAGTTACAAAAGAATGTAATGCAACAGTAAGAGATTCGTAAATGAAAAATAAAATCCACTATACAAAAAGTATAGTGGATTTTGTAATTTTAATGTATAGTTGATATTAGTGGTACAAGAATTGAAAGAACGAAAAACGCTCCCATAATAATTAGAATATATCCACCGTAAGCTATTGATTTACCTCTGAAATTTCCTGGACAGGCAGGATCATAATAAATTTTCACTTTTTTCCCAACATACATAGATGAACTATATTCATTTAATTCACCAGTATAATGTTCACCATCAACTACAAATTCGACATCAACAACATGCTCCACAGAATCTCTAGAACCATAGGTTCTAATATTTGTAATTGTTGCTTCTGCAACTAAAGAATTTTTTATAAATTCGGAATTCTTTTTTTGAACATATACTCCACCTATTAACATAGCTATGCCTATAATTAAAAATAATATCACCAAAATTCCCCCTTAAAAAATATCATCATGTATAATTCTATTAGAAACCAAAATAAAATTCAACAATTTAAAACAAATTTAGAACTTTTTTGAAATTTCTAGGTCTAACTATGTAGAAACAAAACTAAATATTTTAGGAGGTGCTCTTATGGAGAAAAATAAAAAAATATTAGTAGGTATGGTCGCAGTATTGACAGTAGTGGCTGTAGTTTGCGTAAGCGTAATAGCTATTTTTAGGCATGATGAAGAAAAGTTTACAGCAAGAAAAATAGACGACTGGAAATATAACGGAGAAGCGAAAGGCGGAAAATATAGAAACGTTTTGAATTCTAGTATAAAAGGTGGAAATATGGCAATGACAGCTGAGAGTGCTGCAGATTCAACTTTGGGATTTTCTGTAGGTGGAGCAAAAGATATTGAAAATTTTAGAGAAAATATAGAAAATGGTTATTTCCCTATTTTTACAGATATCACTTATAATGGATTGTTTTATGATTATATGTTTGACACAGGCATCGCTGAAAACACAGGCGATTTATTTTCTCCATCTTATTCTACTGCAATTTCAAAAGATCCTTTTTCAAATAAAGAAGAATATTATATGACAGTTGGGCTTAATTCTAATATAAAAGAAAGTGATTTTAAAAGAAAAAAATTAAATATAGTTGTAATGCTAGATATATCTGGTTCGATGAGTTCTAGTTTGAATGATTATTATTATGATGATCCATTTAATAAAAATGAAGAAGTTAAGTCAAAGATGTTGGCTGCGAGTGAGTCTGTAAATATTTTATTGGATCAATTAAATGATGATGATAGATTTGGAATGGTTCTTTTTAGCACTGATGCATATTTAGCAAAAGAACTTAACTTAATTGGAGTAACTGATATCGAAAAAATAAAAAATCACATCTTAGAAATTGAAGCTTCGGGAGGTACTAATTTTGAAGCTGGTTATAAAAAATCAACCAAACTATTTGAAGATATAAAAGACGTTGATAGCGATGAATACGAAAATAGAATAATTGTAATTACAGACGCTATGCCTAATTATGGCATGACTAATGAAGAAGATTTACTTGGTCTAGTTAATAAAAATTCGGAAAATAAAATATATACAACTTTCATTGGTGTAGGTGTAGACTTTAATACTAAGCTAATAGAAACAATATCTGATGTTAAGGGTACTAACTATTATTCTGTACATACAGTAGAAGAATTTAAAAGTCGTATGGGAGAACAATTCGACTATATGGTAACACCACTTGTTTTTGATTTAAAATTAGATGTTGAATCTGAAGACTATGTAATCGAAGCTATATATGGTACAGATAATGCTAACAAAGAAACAGGAAATATCATGAATGTAAATACATTATTCCCTTCAAAATCAGTTGATGGAGAAGTAAAAGGTGGAGTAGTTCTTTTGAAATTGAAAAAGACAAGTGAAAATTCTGACGGAACATTAAAAATAAATGTATCATATAAAGATAGAAATGGCGAAAAACATTCTAATTATCAAGAAGTAAAATTCGTTGACGGTGGCGAGGAAACTTATGATAATACCGGAATAAGAAAAGCTATTGTTTTAACAAGATATGTGAATTTGATGAAAGATTGGATATTGTATGAAAGAACAGAAGAACCTAGATTTTTAATAATTCCTGACTATGGAATATTTGATTATGAATCTAAGTGCATAGAACTTTTTGAAATACCTTTGGGAGAACTTGAAAGAGCATCAGTTAAATTGACAGTTAGTGATGAATACAAAAAAATATTAAATTCTTTTAAAACATATATGTTGGCTGAAATTGATGAACTTGGTGATGAAAATATGAACCAAGAAATTAAGATAATAGAAAAATTGTTAGAAGTATAATGAAAAAAATCTCTCTCCATCTAAATTGGATGGAGAGAGATTAAGTGAGTTTAATTAAATTTAATATGCGACTCAAGAAAGTCTGCTTAGTCGATGGTTTATAATCTTTGATAAACTTTTCGATATGCTCATAGGCAAATAAAATGCGATGATCTTCTGCAGATAGCGAATAGTGTGCTGGGAGTTGACAAAGGCTTGCCTTGGTGTACATCTCGGTGAGACTTTCAACACTACCGTTTATACATATTCCAAAGTCTTTATCAAATGGGACAGAAGGGAATTCTCCAACTTTGGTTTCAATAAAACGTAAGTTGCCACATTTGGAAATATAACCCCATACTACATAATCACTACCATCTGAATAATTGTAGAACAGTAATTCTTCACCTGGTGCAAATACATAGTCTTTTCTAATTTTCGTTAATACCTGATAAACTTTTAAAGCTTCTTGCCGAAATTGCTGATGCTCAGTCTTCGTGATACATTCTTCATCGACGTGTTTCCTAGAACATTTCATTTTAATCACTCCTTAAAATTATTTTAGGAAACTATTGATAATATATCTATGTTACAAAAATTCTATCATTATTTTTGAAATTTGCCAATAATTATATTATATTTAATTGACACACTTTAATTTTAATTATATACTTGCCTTATATTAAGGGGGCAAATATGATGGCTAATGCTTTAAAATGTAAATTAAATAATAGACATCATGCATGGATGAACGGCATCGTCCATGTTTATTTGTCGTTCTCAAATATTGATTAAAAAATATCTTAATCAAGTAAAGAATGAGTGAATTTAGCATGTACGATAGTATTTAACGTCGTACATGCTTTTTTTATTTTAAAAAGGAGGGGTTTTTATGAGTTATGAAATTTTAAAAAAACTTGTGGAATTTGACACAATAAAAGACCGAGAAAACGAAAAACTTTTTGAATTTGTTGAGGAATACTTACAGTCATATGGTTTTAAAACATTGAAAAAAGGTAAGAATTTAGTAATGAGTATTGGCGATGATAGCAAGCTTGGGTTTTTAGGCCACGTAGATACAGTTGAATTTATTAACGGTTGGGATTCAAAGCCACATGAGTTTGTGATAAAAAATGATGAACTTTATGGCTTAGGAGTTTGTGACATGAAAGGTGGAATTGCCGCAATGCTAGATGCAATTGCAACTATTGATTTTTCAAAACTGAAATACGGAATGAAATTATATTTGACTTATGATGAAGAAATAGGCTTTTCGGGAACGAATGATTTAATTAGAGAAAAGGAAGAATTTCCTGAGTGTATGATTTTTGGCGAGCCGACTGATAATAAAATATTGATCGGAAGTAAAGGATTACTAGCTTATGAATGTGATTTTAAGGGAATAAAAGTACATTCAAGTACTCCAGATAAAGGCAAAAGTGCGACTTTAAATGCAGTAAAATTTGTTTATGAAATAAATGAATTTTATGAGAAAAAAATCAAGCCACTAGAAGAGCCAGCTTTTGATATTCCATATACGACTATGAATGTTGGAACAATAAATGGTGGAAGTGCAATGAATTCAGTTGCGGCCGATTGCAAAGTAACTTTTGATTTTCGTTTAGTAGCAAAAGAACACATAAATTTAATTATGGATAAATTTAATGAATTAGCATCAAAATATGATTGTAATGCTAAAGTGTACGAAAACATAAGTCCTTTCTTGAATAAAATTGATTTTGTTGAAAAATTAGAATGTGCCAATTTTATCACGGAAGCTAGTTTGATTGATACTAAATATAAGATGATATTAGGAACTGGACCTGTAACAGCACATGAAGTTAATGAACATATAACAAAAGAAAGCTATCAAAATTTAGTAAATCAGTATAAAAAAATTATTGAGAAGTTTTGCTTATAATTAAAACATTTGACAAAATATGTTTAGCACGATATACTTAGGTTACATAAAAAATAAAAGGAGTAAAGATTATGATTAAAAAATATAATTCTATTAACTGTTGTTGTACGAAGTAGCACTGGTACCATCGCTGTAGGTATGAGTGCTGATTCTCGTACCTACAATAGAAGTATATTTATAAAATATATGAGCTATGTAGGTTGTTTTCACTACATAGCTTTTTTATTGTTTAATAAGGGATAAAAGAGGCAATAAATTATTGTATGAATATACTTATATTAAAATATTATTTTGTTTTGGAGGTTTTTGTATGAAAGTAAAAGTTGGAAATACGCCTATGATAAAAATTAAATATGTATATAAGAATAAGGAAAAGTATATTTTTTCAAAACTTGAATCATATAATGTTACTGGTAGCATAAAAGACAGAGTTGCAGACTATATTATTCGTAAATCTTATGAAGATGGAACTTTGAAAAAAGGAATGACAATTGTAGAAGCAACAAGTGGAAATACAGGAATTGCACTAGCAGCTTTGGGTGCTTATTATAATAATCCCGTAAGAATATATATGCCTGATTGGGTGAGCTCTGAAAGAGTTAATTTGATGAAGATGTATAATGCAGAGGTGATACTTGTTTCAAAAGAAGATGGGGGATTTAAAGAAGCGATAAAGTTAGCAAAGGAATATGCTGAACAGAATAATGGATTTTTAAGTAATCAATTTGAAAATTCATATAATGTATTAGCACATTATGAAACTACTGGACAAGAAATTGTAGATAAATTAGGTAGTAGCATCGGCGGTTTTGTTTCTGGAATAGGAACAGGAGGAACATTGATGGGCGTTGCTAAGAAAATAAAAGAAGCAAATCCAAATGCTAAAGCTTATGCTCTTGAGCCTGATAAAATGCCTTTACTATCTCAAAATACGATTTTAGGTTCGCACAAAATAGAAGGAATTGGTGACGACTTTATTCCTAAAATAGTTGATAAGAACATGATAGATGAAATATTTTTAATAAATGACGAAGATGCAATAAATATGTCGAGAAAAATTGCACTAGAATTAGGCTTAGGTGTTGGGATATCATCTGGTGCTAATATGTTAGCTAGTGTACTTGCAAAAGAAACAAATGATAACAATATTGTAACAGTATTTGCAGATGATAACAAAAAGTATTTATCAACAGATTTAAGCAAACAAATTGATAATAATTCAAAATTTGTATCAAATCAAATTGAACTACTTGGTTATGAATTTATATAAATTTAAAATAATTTGCGTTTTTATATACAAAAAGATTTTAGTACGTGTATAATTGATAAGTAGGTTTGCTTAATAAGTATAGATAAGGAGAAGAATATGAAAAACTTTTTAAAAGGAATATTAGTTGGAATTGGAGGAATAGCTCCAGGATTGAGTGGCAGCGTACTTTTAGTTATATTTGGATTATATCAAAAAGCGATAAATGCAATTGGGACTTTGTTTAAAGATTTTAAAAATAACATGAAGTTTTTAATACCACTTGCTTTGGGAATGGGAACCGGAATTTTGTTATTTAGTAAAATAGTTGATTTTTTATTAGCAAATTATGAGATGCAAACTAGATTTTTATTTTTAGGATTAGTAATAGGAACGTTACCATTATTTTATAAAGAAGTAAAAAAAGAAGGATTTTCGAAGAAATATTATATTTATATAATTTTATCTGCTTTAGCTGGAATAATTTTATTTACAGTAAACAAAAACAGTTTCCCACAAGTAACGCAACCTAATTTATTGCAATCAGTATTTTTAGGTGTTGCAGTAGCAGGTTCGTCAATAGTTCCAGGTGTAGACAGTGCAGTAATATTATCAACTTTAGGTTTATATGAATTATATGTAAGTTCAGTTGCAAATCTAGAGCTTAGCATTTTAATTCCAGCAGCAGTTGGCTTAGGCATTGGAGTACTAGGAATTTCGTTTATAATGAATAAACTAATAAAAAATTATTATACAGCAACATTTTCAATAATTTTTGGACTATTCATATCGATTATACCAAATGTATTAAATGAAAGCTGTGTATATACATTAAATTCAAAACTAGTAATATCAATAGTTCTTGCGATAATAGGTTTTGTGATTTCATATTTGTTGGGAAAATTACCAGCTAGTACAGATGAAAAAGAAAAACTATAAAATATAGATTGGCGTAAAGCTACAAACATGGTATAATATCAAAAGATAAATATAAAATTTTAAAAGCGAATTTCATGATATTCAACAAGGAGTGTGACATAAGTATGTTAATCAAAATTGGAATCGCAATATTATTTCTTGCTATTTTCGGTGATCTAATCGTAAGTTTCGTTGGTTGGCTTGCACGAACGGTTATTGTAGTGTTAGTATGGTTTTTTTCATTACCACTCAAAGCAATTCTTTTGATTATTTTGTTAGTTATTTTACTTAGAACATTTTTAAAAGATTAAAAAGTAAATACCTTCCTAAAAATGAATATTTTGGGAAGGTATTTTTCTGTGTAAAGCTCGATTAAATTTACATAATATGGTATAATTGAAATATAGTATGTAAAAAGATAATTTTAAAAATATAAGGATGGTGTTTGTTATGAAGAAGAAAGTGATTTTAATGGGATTTCTGCTGTGTATATTAGGAACTATGAATAGTAAATCATATGCAGCAATATGCGATACGATGGGACATAACTATGTGTGGGCGGCAGGAAGTAGTGCTACATGTACAGCTTCGGGATATAATTCGTATAATTGTACTAGATGTGGAAGTTCTAGAACGTCGACAATAGCTCCACTTGGTCATAATTGGGGGCGCACTACCACTACGGTTGTACCTACATGTACTTCAACTGGTACTGAAGTAACTTATTGTACTAGATGTAGTGCTTCTAAATCATCTACGTTATCTGCAATGGGACATGCTTGGGATGCTTTTATTGTTGAAAGTTATCCAACTTGTACAAGAGCAGGATCTAAGATAAGGACATGCCAAAGATGTTTTTCAAATGACAGACAATATATTTCGGCATATGGTCATAGCTTTGGAAGTTATTCAAGTAATGACACAAGTCATTGGCAAGACTGTGGAAGAAACTGTGGTGCAACTCAAAACTCTGGAAGTCACGTAGATACAGATGATGACGGATATTGCAACACTTGCGGACATGTAATGTTTTTACCACCAACCAAACCAACAATAAAAGTAACAGACACGGCCGGAAATGTTTTAACATCTACTTGGACAAACAAAGATATGTATGTTTATGTAGATGGAAGCTCCCTAACTGCTGGTAAAGGTGGCGTTGCGTATCAATACCAAATGAATAACGCAAGTTATCAAGAATATACAAATGCAGTAAGTTATACTTCTTTAAAAACAGACACTACATTTTATGCAAGAGCATATAACACTGGAATGACAAATAAAATCTCAGAAGTTGCAAGTAGAGTTTTGCCAAAGATCGAGAGAGATAATCCTACTTTCAGTATTTCTGTGGATAGTAATGAGTATGAAAAATCACACACGGCAACGCTTAGATTCGCAGATACTGGTGGCTCTAATCTTTTAGCTACAGATTATGTGGTTTCATATACATGGACAAATAGTTCAAGCACGCCTGCGTCTTATGATAAAACAATGACAGTATCAGTAGCTGAATCGGCTGAAACGACTGCCACAATAACAAAAGAAGATGGGACAGGCATATATTATTTGCATGTGAAATTGAATAAAAAAATTAAAGATAATGCAACAAATGAATGTGCAACGACAATTCTTTCAATCCCATTTTATATGGACAACACAGCACCAACTGTTTCGTTAAAAACAATAGATTCTAATCCAACAGGTCTAAACAAAAATGCAACGTATAGTATGGATTTAATAGTTTTTGAAGAACATTCAGGGCTTGTAACAAGTGAGTTTACAGCTGATGATATAGTTGTTAAAGTAAATGGTGTAGAATCAACTGCAACTAAAACGTTGACATATACGTCGGTTGAAGGTAATAAATACGAATACAATTTGAAAATAAAGAATGTGACAGAAACGGGTCTTATCACATTAGAAATAAAAAATGAGTCAATCACAGATTATGCAACTAATAAATGTGCGTCAAGTTCGTATGAGTTGACTAAGAAAAACGGAGATAATTTCATTGGGCCATTTGCAGATAACGTAATTCCTGTTGTATCAATGATGGGCGAAGCAACATTGGTGGATGTGGAAGAAGACAAGAATTTAAGTGGAGTTCTAGATAAAAAGTATGTAAACAAACACTATACGATAGAAATTCCAATAAGGATTATAGATATAGGTGGTCAAGACTTTGTGAATATGTTAGATGCGAGCGATTTTGTTATAAAAGCAGGAGAAACTCAAATTTCTCCAACAACTCAAACAGTAACATTGAAAAGTTCTACAATAACCTCTGATTCACAAACTAATTTATCGATTTACCAAAAAGATTATATATTAACTTTGAAAGGTTTGCTAACAGATGGATATTCAGAAATAACATCGATAGCAGGAGGTGTAGAGGACTTTGCAAAGAATACAAATGTGGAGGCAAAATTTGCACCGTATGTAACAGAAAGTGGTAACGTTGTAAGAATTTTTGTGGATAATACGCCACCTCAGCCAACGATAAAGAGTGCGACAGTTCCAGAATACGTAGATGGAACAGCGACAATAAAAGTGCAGATGTACATAAAAGAATTTGGTGCAGGTATAAGAGAGGATCAATTCGATGTTTCAGACTTAATATTCCAAATAAATGGTAAAGTTGTAGAAAATGTAACAAGAACGCTAACACCAAATGCAGGAAATAACCACGGAACAGCTCTGGGTAAAGATAATTCAATAAATTATACATATGAGTTAACAATTTCAGGAATAAAAGAAAGTGGTTCTTTGAGAATTCAAGTGCTTTCAAATAAGATAATAGATAAAGCAAATAACGGAAACGAAGCAGTAACATTAGAGGTAAATACACAGATAGATAATAAGGGACCTAACTTAGGACCGATAACAACAAATGCAGATAAAAATGGCGAAGTGTTTGAAGAAATGATAGAAGTAAAGATAACAGATTGTACAGACCCAAGTGGAATAGGCAAATACGAATGGCAAAGAAGTGAAGATGGCACAAACTTTGAAACTATATACGTAGAAAATTCTGCATTATCTGATTCAAGCATAGAAGAAGTTGTAGATACAGAAAAGAAATATTATTATAGAGTAATAGTTAGTGATACATTAGGCAATTCAACAATAAGTGATGTAGTTGAAGTAGTGTTTAGAAATACGCTAAATGGCAAGCCAACACTATCTTTAAGCAAAGAGCAAATAAGCTCAACAGTGATAAATATAAAAGGCATAATAAAATCAAAATCATCAATAGTAGAAATATCAATAGATGGAAACAAATTGCCAAAGAGTGCATACGAAAATAATGAAAAGATAAACAACTATGAAATAACAACAACATTCGAGTGGCCAGTGACTCAAAATGGAGTCTACGAAGTAGAAGTGAAAGACGAAAAAGGAAACATAGTAAAAGGAACAATAAATGTTAACGAATTCGACTTTACGTCAGCGATAATAACGCCAACAAAGAAAGATGCAACATTACTAACACCAGCACAAATAATATTCACATCAAACGAGCCAGTAAGAATAGTAGACGACGACGCGTACCCAGGAATAACATTTGATACAGACGACTTCGGTACAAAAATAATAGCAACAGTATCTCCAGATGTAGACTTTACAGAAGCAAAAACATTCGACTTTGAAAACAAAGGACTAACGAAAGTAGAAGTAAAGGTAGACCCACCACTAATAACAAAATTTGCTTACCTAAGATTTGCTAAAGTAAGTCCAGAAAATTTAAACATGACAGTACTAGAAATGAATGCACTAACTCAAAACATGAGAAGTGCCAAGATGATAACAACAACAGGCCAAGTAAAATCATACTACGGATTCAAAAACGAAAACGTAGAAACCAAAATAGCCACAGGAACAGACATTGCAACAGCCGAAAACTTAGGAAACGCAACAGAAACATACATAATAACCGAAACAGGCGAACTAAAAAAACTAGAAAAAGACGAAAATATAAACACATCAGGAAACACAAACTACACAACCGGCAACATATCCGGAATGTACAAAAGAACAACCGGTTTACTAACAGACTACAGCGAAACATTACTAAACGACACAACAATAAAACATAGCAAATTCAGACTAACCATCGTGCCTTAACCCGCGACACCGGGGAGCCGCAACACGAGGGACGTCCGTTAAATGTTCCAAAATTTCCAGCATTAGGGAATTTACTGATGAAATTTACAAATTCTGTTAAAAAATGAACATTTAACGGACGTCCCTCGTGTTGCAGATTAAGTATTGATTTGTGGGAGGCTTAGTTGTATAATAGCCTCATATGTAATTAGATTATTTTAAGGGGGAAATTATATGAAAAATAAGGCAATCACTTCACGTACAGAAGATTTTGCTAGATGGTACGATGATGTTGTTAGAGCTGCCAAGTTAGCTACATATTCGGGTGTAAAGGGATGCGTTATTTTAGAACCCAATGGATACGCTATTTGGGAGAATATTCAAAAAGTGTTAGATAGAATGTTTAAAGAGACTGGTCATCAAAATGTTAATATGCCAGTTTTTATCCCAGAGTCTTTATTGAAGAAAGAGGCTGAACATGTTGAAGGTTTTGCACCTGAAGTTGCTTGGATTACTCATGGCGGTCATAATGAATTAGAAGAAAGATTGTGTTTTAGACCAACTTCTGAAACTTTGTTTAGCGAATATTATGCAAATACAGTTAAGTCTCATAGAGATTTACCTAAATTATATAATCAATGGGTTAATGTTTGTAGATGGGAGAAAGAGACAAGACCATTTTTACGTTCTAGAGAATTCTTATGGCAAGAAGGTCATACTATTCATGAAACTGCTAAAGAAGCTGAAGAAGAGACTCTTAGAATGCTTATGGTTTATAAAAAGTTCTTTGAAGAATATTTGGCTATTCCTGCAATTGTTGGACAAAAAACAGAAAAAGAAAAATTTGCAGGTGCTGAGTATACTTATACAATTGAAGCTTTAATGTATAATGGTGTGTCTCTTCAAAGTGGAACATCGCATTATTTTGGTCAAAAGTTTAGTAAGCCTTTTAACATAACTTTTAGCAATAGAAATAATGAATTAGAGTATGTATATCAAACTTCTTGGGGAGTTTCTACTAGAATGATTGGTGGCTTGATCATGGTTCATAGTGATGATAATGGTCTTGTACTTCCACCAAAGATAGCTCCTAGACAAGTGGCAATTGTTCCAATTAAGATGGAAGATGGTGTTATGCAAAAAGCAGAAGAAATATTAGATAATTTAACTGCTGCTGGCATTACAGCATTTATTGATAGAAGTGATAAATCTCCTGGTTTTAAATTTGCTGAGCATGAAACAAACGGTATTCCTGTAAGAATTGAAATTGGTCCAAAAGATTTAGAACAAAATATTTTAACAGTAGCAAGACGTGATACTCGTGAAAAGATGACGGTCTCAATTGAAGAAGATATAGTTAAGTATGTAAAAGATTTAATGGAGAATATTCAAAACAACTTATTTGAAACTGCTAAGAAGAGAAGAGATGAACTTACTTTTAAAGCAACAAATATGGAAGAATTAGAAAAAATTATGAGAACACAACCTGGCTTTGTAAAAGCAATGTGGTGTGGAGATCAAGAATGCGAATTAAAAATAAAGGAAATTAGAGGGACAAAGTCTAGATGTATTCCTTTTGAACATGAACAAGAACATATTTCAGATACTTGTGTTTGCTGTGGCAAACCTGCTAAAACTATGGTTGTTTGGGGAATTCAATATTAGAAAATGTGGCGTAAATCCAACGTAACGGGTTTACGCTTTATTTTTGTTTTTGTGCTTGACTTTTATTTTATATTAAGATATTCTATTTTCACTCGTTGCATTTTAAGAATGTCATAATTAGAAATTTAAAAGGAGGTGTTTTATTTGATACATCTTGAAAATATTTCTAAAACGTTTAAAGTTGCGCAGCGAAGTTCTGAAACAAAAGATGTACTAAAATCATTTTTAAAGAAAAGCTACCGAGAAGTGGAAGCCCTGAAAGATGTTTCGTTCGATATTGACGAAGGTGAAATTGTTCGGATATATTCGGACCAAATGGTGCAGGTAAGTCCACAACTACCAAAATTATGTGCGGCATATTAACTCCAACAAGTGGAGAGTGCATTATTGATGGTAAGGTTCCTTACAAAGAACGTAAAGAGTACGTTAAAAATATTGGCGTTGTGTTCGGTCAACGCTCTCAATTATGGTGGGATGTTCCACCCGATGATTCTTTTTATCTCTTAAGAGATATCTATAATGTCCCGAATAAAGAATTCGAGGATACACGTAAAATGCTAATAAAAGCATTAGATTTAAGTCAAATTATTCATACTCCAACAAGACAATTGAGTTTAGGCCAAAGAATGAGATGCGAAATTGCAGCCTCTTTATTGCACAATCCTAAAATTCTATTTTTAGATGAACCTACGATTGGCCTAGATGCTGTTTCTAAGATTGCTGTGCGTCAGTTTATCAAAGAAATAAATAAAAAACGTGGAACTACAGTTATTCTAACAACACATGACATGCAAGATATCGAAGCTCTTACTAATAGAATTATCTTAATAGGTAAGGGGCGCAAGCTTTATGATGGAAATTTGACAGATATTCGAAAAAAATATTCTCCTACGTTTATCATGAGTACACAATATGAATATACTAACAAGAAAATAAGTATACCTAATGTAGAAGTTGTTGAGCAAAGTAATCAAAGAGCTATTTTAAAATTTAATTCAAACATAATTAAAGTACAAAATGTAATAAGTTATCTCGCTAAAATAGTTAATATTCTTGATGTTCAGATTGAAAGTTCACCAATTGAAGAAGTAATAGCTAAAATGTATCATGATATGAAAATTGAATAAGGAGGTACGACATGAAACAATATTTATCTTTCTTAAAATTGCGTTTTAATGTTAATCTTCAGTACAGGTTTGCTGCAATTGCTGGGCTGGCGACTCAATTCTTTTGGGGTGCAATGCTGATTATGATTTACAAAGCATATTACAATAATGGTGTTGAAGTAGATATGAGCTGGTCATCGCTTGTAACATACATCTGGCTAGGGCAAGCTTTACGTATGCTTATTGAATTTTCTTTTTCTGATTCGGATATAAGAGATTCTATTTTATCTGGTCAAGTATCATATGAGTTAGTACGACCAACAAATATATATTGGCTGTGGTTTATTAAAACTGCTGCTGCAAGATTGACGGCGGCACTATTAAGATTTTTCCCTATACTTTTGATTGCCTTTATACTTCCAACAGAATATAGAATGGGATTACCGAGTTCATTTTTAAATTTTATTTTATTTATAATTACTCTAGCATGTGGTTTTTTATTATCAACACGGTCTTACAATGATAATATACGCAATAATGTTTTTTACAAAATCGCCAAAAGGATTATTCTTTATATTTGGAACAATAGCAGATTTCTTTTCGGGAGGGAGTATACCAATACCTTTAATGCCTAAGTCTTTAAAAATAATTTGCTATGTACTTCCTTTTAGATTAGTAACAGATTTGCCATTTAGAATATATACAGGAGATATATTGATAAATGAAGCCGTAGCAAGTATCTTTATTCAGATAGTTTGGGTACTAACAGTACTTTTAGTAGGAATGGCATTTATGAATAAATCTACTAAACAAGTGGAAATTCAAGGTGGATAGGAGATGATAGAATGTCACTTTTTATTAAATCGATGTTTATGCATATAAAATGTCAATTAGAATATAAATTGTCTTTCATATTAACGATAATTTCATCGGCATTATCTTCACTAGTTACAATTATTCGGAGTTTTTTTATTGTTTGATAAATTTGGTGCGATAAACGAATGGAGCATTAACGATGTTATGCTGACTACTGGTATTGCGATTTTTGGACATAGTATAACTGAAATGTTTGGACGTCGGGTTAGATCATTTTCATATGCAAGTGAAAAAAGGGCTGTTAGATAGGATACTAACTAGACCTAGAAGTGTTACACTTCAAGTTTTGTGTTCGGATTTTATTCCATCAAAGATAGGACGTATGATTGAGGCTGTTATTCTTCTTGTGTATGGTGCGTGTACTATAGATGTAAAATGGACTCTTTATAAATTTATGGTACTAATTTTGATGATTTTAGGTTCGTGTACCTTGTTCTTTTCAATATTACTTTTGAAAGCTTCGTTTAGTTTTTGGACGATTGAAGGCATGGAAGCAATGAATATAATATCAGATGGGGGAAGGGAGCTATCATCATATCCGATAAACATATATGTAAAATGGTTTGCAGATATTTTTACATATATAATACCTTTTGGAATGGTAAATTATTTCCCTCTTCAATATCTACTAGGATACGAGAATGCTTCAGCATGGTACGGAATAACGCCACTATTTACGCTAGTATTTATGGGTGTATGTTTCGCAATTTGGAAAATAGGATTAAAACAATATGCTTCCACAGGTTCATAAAATATTCATATTGACATAATTTAAAAATGAGATTAAAATTAAATACGGAGTAAATCAGATAATCGCTGGTATTGAAGAAATACGAGAGGAAAGTCCGGGCTCCATAGAGCAGGGTGCCAGCTAACGGCTGGTGGAGGTAACTCTAAGGAAAGTGCAACAGAAATAAACCGCCGAAAGGTAAGGATGGAAAGGCAGGGTAAGAGCCTACCAGAGATATGGAGACATATCTGCTATGTAAACCCCACCTGGAGCAACACTGGAAAAAGAATATATAGGCTGCTCGTCTTTTCTTTTTCACAAAACGTGGCTTGAGGCATATGGCGACATATGTCCTAGATAAATGATTATCCAATACAGAACCCGGCTTACAGATTTGCTTCATATTTATACATGAAAAAGATTTGCTAATATGCAAGTCTTTTTCTTTTTTGGCTATTTTTGTTACGAACATTTTAATATAAAAAGCATATCATATTATGAGGTGTGTGTTTATGAATCGAGGAAATTCTTTTAATATAACTAATGTCGGATTGCAGACACAATGTAGTCGAAACAATCTTTTAAGTCAGTATATAGGCAGACGATGTACATGTGAATTCTTGATTGCATCTGAAGTGGTAAAGAAAACAGGATTATTGAATAGTGTAGGTATCGATTATATTGTACTTACATCTATCAATAATCCTGACGGGAAACTTATATGTCCACTTAATGAATTGAAATTTATTAGACTTTATTGAAAGGACATTTCTATTACTTTTTGAATATCTTTTGGAATGGGTGCAACGATATGGATATCTTTTTTAGATATTGGATGAATGAAAGATAATTTCCAAGCGTGTAAAGCTTGTCTATTTATTAAGGTGGTTTGAGAACCATATAAAGTATCGCCTAATATCGAATTATTAGAATATGCAAAATGTACACGAATTTGGTGTGTACGTCCAGTTTCTAATTGTACTTGTACTAATGATAAAGATGTATTAGCAGCTTCTTTTAAGACTTTATAATGTGTGATTGCTACTTGTCCATTTTCATCAATCATGCGTTCCATTATGCTATTAGGCTTACGTGCAATAGGAAGATTTATAGTTCCTGATTTTTTAGCTAAAACTCCATTTAATATAGTTAAGTATTCTTTTTGCATACTTGCTGTCTCTTTAAGAAGTTCTTGAATATATTCATTTTTTGCAAACATTACAACTCCAGAAGTATCTCTATCTAATCTATTCACAGGACGAATTTTCTTTTTGTTATTTAAATAATATTTAACTCCATTTGCTAAAGTACCGTTTAAATGATATGAAGAGGGGTGCACAACAATTCCAGCAGGCTTATTGATAGCTAATAGATATTCGTCTTCATAGAGAATGTCTAGTGGCATTTTTTCGGGTTCTATATAATCATCTTCTTCAAAGTCTATTTTTACAGTTATAAAATCTTTATCTTTTACTATATAGCTTGAAAAGACCGGAATGTCATTTACCAATATTTTTTCATTCATTTTTAGCTTAGTAAGTAAACGTGAGGAAATACTAAGTTTATTTTTTAATATATTGCTTACTTTTTGTCCCTCTTCATTACTCGAAATTACATATGTTAATATCATTTCATCACCTTTTAATAGAATAAATGTATAAGAAAAAAATGTCAATATTTATATTTACATAATATCGCAAACGTGATATAATTCACTCGTCAAACTACTTAATTATATGGAGGTATAACTATATGTCTAATGTAAAGTCTTATTCTGCATATGCAGCATCTACTCGGTTGCCCGTTCTGATGGACGGAATTACTTTTGCAGAGCTTTTGCTTTTGAACGTCTATGACAAAGATATGTTCGAAGCAACCATGAGCATGAATGTACGGTACTACGTGCCACGCTTCAGCTTTGAAACTGCAATGCAACGTATGTTGCCCGGTGAAAGAAATCTGATTCAAGATATTCTCGATCGCATTTCCCACAAGCATTACGAACTGTTCAATCCTGCCAATGATATTCCCATTGAAGATGAGGAATGTCGTTTCGTATCTGCTGCCATCGAGTTCCACAAGAACATGAAGAATATGACGATGCAAGTTTCTTCTGCAAGGATTTGGCAGATTTATCGCAAAGCTGTCATCCAAGCAACTCTTGATAATGATTTGCTTTAAAATCACATAATATTCGAAGGCTCCAGTGGTATAAAATCCACTGGAGTCTTTTATATGCAAACACTTGAAAAATGCAAACTTTAAGTATATAATCATATCGAATTTATTTATAGAGGAGTTGTTTATTTATGAGTTTTATCGATGAAGTTAAAGCTAAGGTTAAAGGCTCTATCAAAACTATTGTACTACCTGAAAGCACAGATATTAGAGTGCTAGAGGCAGCAAGAAAAATTACAGATGAAGGTTTTGCAAAAGTAGTTTTGATTGGTAATAAAGAAGAACTTCAAAGAATAGCTGGAAATATAGATATATCAGATATAACAGTTGTAGATCCAGTAACTTCAGAAAAAACGGTTGAATATGTCAATGCGTTTTACGAACTTAGAAAAGCAAAAGGAATGACGATAGAAAAAGCAGAAGAAACAATGAAACATCCTATTTATTACGGTACAATGATGGTTAAACAAGGAGAAGCTGATGGTTTAGTTGCTGGTAGCATATGTTCAACAGCAGATACATTAAGACCAGCACTTCAAATTTTAAAAACAGCACCAGGTGTTAAACTTGTTTCATCATTTTTTGTTATGAACGTACCTAATTCAGATTATGGCGAGAATGGTATGTTTCTATTTTCAGACTGTGGGCTTAATGTAAATCCAAATGAAGATGAACTTTCAGAAATTGCGATTTCATCAGCTAAAAGTTGGAAAACATTAACAGGGAAAGATGCAAAAGTGGCAATGCTTTCTTACTCTACACATGGAAGTGCACCATTAACAGACATGACATCTAAAGTTATAAATGCAACAAAACTTGTTAAAGAAAAAATGCCCGAGCTTTCAGTAGATGGTGAAATGCAACTAGACGCTTCAATAGTTCCATCAGTAGGAGCACAAAAAGCACCCAATAGTGAAGTTGCAGGAAATGCAAATGTACTAATATTCCCAGATTTAAACGCTGGAAATATCGGATACAAGTTAGTTCAAAGACTAGCAAAAGCAGAAGCATACGGACCTGTTACTCAAGGTATAGCAAAACCTGTTAATGACTTGAGTAGAGGTTGCAGTAGTGAGGATATAGTTGGCGTCGTAGCTATTACAGCTATGCAAGCTATGGAATAAATGTAATACTAAAAATTATAATAAGAAAGGAAGTAAAAAGATGAAAATTTTAGTAGTTAACTGTGGTAGTTCTTCATTAAAATTCCAACTAATCAATATGGAAAATGAAGAAGTTTTAGCAAAAGGAAAATGCGATAGAATAGGAGCTGGGGCAGGAGATATCGGCAATCCATTTATCGAGTACAAAGCAAATGGAAATAAAGAAAGAGAAGAATTACCTCTTCCAGATCATGTAGCTGCATTTAGAGCTGTAGTTAGATATTTAACAGATGAAAAAGTTGGTGTAGTAAAAGAATTAAGTGAAATTTCAGCTATTGGACATAGAGTTGTTAATGCAGGTCCTTTCTTTAAAGAATCTACATTAGTAACTGATGAAGTATTGGAAAGATTTAAAACAAAATCAATTCCATATGCTCCACTTCATAATCCAGCAGCATTACAAGGTATAAATGCTTGTAACGAAACAATGCCTGGTATTCCACAAGTATTAGTATTTGATACAACATTCCATCAAACAATGCCAGAAAGAGCATATATGTATGGCGTACCATATGAATGGTATGAAAAATATGGTATCAGAAGATATGGTGCTCATGGTATGTCACATGATTTTGTTACAACAGAAGCTGCAAAATTATTAGGTAAAGATGTTAATGAACTAAACATGATTTCTTGTCATTTAGGAAATGGTTCAAGTATCACAGCAATTAAGAATGGTAAATGTGTTGATACTTCAATGGGCTTCACACCACTTGAAGGTTTAGTAATGGGAACAAGATCAGGCGACTTAGATCCAGCTATTCTTGAATTTGTTATGGAAAGAGAAAACATGACTATTGATGAAATGCTAAATACATTAAACAAAAAATCTGGTTTACTTGCTTTATCTGGTAAAACAGGTGATGTAAGAGATCTAAGACTTTTACGTGACCAAGGTGATGAACGTGCAGCAATGGCACTTCAAGTATTATCATATAGAGTAAGAAAATATATCGGTGCTTATATGGCTGTACTTGGACATATTGATTGTATTACATTTGAAGGAGGAATTGGCGAACACAATCCTGACGTTGTAAAAGCTGCTATTGAAGGATTAGAAGAATTCGGAATTAAATATGATGATTCACATATTGATGATGAAATGTATGAAGGCGTAATCAGCACAGAAGATTCAAAAGTAAAAATGTTTGTAATAGCAACAAATGAAGAAATTGTAATTGCAAGAGAAGCATTGAGATTAGTAAAATAGATTAAAATAAAAGCCTCGTAACACCAAATGTTATGAGGTTTTTTGTTAAAATATATTTCGTCTCAAATACATAGGAGATGTTTATGAGAAAAAATAAAAAATTTGACTTGATGGAAGGAACTTTTTTAGGCAACGAAAGAGGTTTTGGATTTGTAAAGATAGAAGGAAGAGAAGATGATATTTTCATTCCACCTAAAAGTACAGCTTCAGCTATACATGGAGATATAGTACTGGTCAAAATTGTTGAAGAATGTATTGATGACAAAAGAGCCGAAGGCCGCGTGGTTGAAGTTGTAAAAAGAAATACAAAAACAATTATAGGCACATATCAAAAAAGTAATAAATTTGGTTTTGTTATACCTGATGATAAGAAAATTTTTGTAGATATATATATTCCTAAAAAGTATACCAACAAAACTAAGAATAATGATAAAGTTATTGTAGAGATTACAAAATATCCAACTTATGCTGGAAACCCAGAAGGAAAAATTATTGAAAATTTAGGAAAGCTTAATGATTCAAAAGTTGATTTAATTTCTGTACTTAGAACATATGATTATAAAAAGGAATTTCCAAAGAATGTTCAAAAAGAAGCTAGTCAAATTCCACAGGTTGTACGAAATGTAAATGAAAGAGTTGATTTGAGAGATAAGGAAATTTTTACGATTGATGGTGCTGATACGAAAGATATAGATGACGCAATATCTCTTGAAAAAATTGATGATAAGTATTTATTAGGCGTACATATCGCTGATGTTAGTTATTATGTTCAAGCAGGATCATTATTAGATAAAGAAGCTGCTAAGAGAGGAACAAGTGTTTATTTACTTGATACAGTTATTCCAATGCTCCCTAAAGAGCTTTCAAATGGTATATGTAGTTTAAATGAGGTGGAAGACAGAAATACTTTATCCATAGATATTTTGCTTGATAAGGATGCTAACATTATAGAAAGCAAAGTATATAAGGCTGTTATAAATTCTAAGAAGAAGATGACATATGACAATGTTTATAAAGTCATAGAACTTAATGAGGTACCTAACGGATATGAAAAACATGTTGATACGTTGCTTCTTATGAAAGAGCTTGCAGTAAAGCTCATTAAGAAAAGGAATGAAGAGGGGGCAATAGATTTTTCTATTCCTGAATCTAAGATTATATTAGATGAAAATCAAAAAGCTATTGATGTTGTTCCACGTAATAATACTATTGCTAATAGGTTAATTGAACAGTTTATGGTTCTTGCAAACGAGTGTGTTGCCAAGACTTTTTGTAAGAAAAAAATACCTATAATTTATAGGGTACATGAAGCCCCTGAATTAGATAAGCTTCAAAGATTTAGAGTTTTCTTGAATAATTTGAATTATATAAACGAATTACCGGAAGATATAAAACCTAAAGATATTCAAAGAATAGTAGAAAGTTCTAAAGGTGAAAAAGATGAAAAGGTAATTTCTTTAATGGCATTAAGAACTATGCAATTAGCAGTATATAGTAATCAAAATTTGGGGCATTTTGGATTAGCTTTGAAAGACTATTGTCATTTTACATCGCCGATAAGAAGATATTCCGATTTATTTACTCATAGAGTTATATCAGAGTATCTTATTAACGGTAATATAAAAAGTTCAAAATTGACTAAATATACGCGTCTGGCGGCACATTATGCTGAGACTTCTTCTGAAACAGAACAACGTGCTGAAGAGGCAGAGCAAGAAATAAACGATATTAAAAAGTGTGAGTATATGAAAGACCATATTGATGAAACATATACTGGATATATTTCAGGCGTAACTTCATTTGGAATCTTTGTGGAATTAGATAATACAGTTGAAGGATTGGTCCATGTTGAGAGAATGTCGGATGATTATTACGAGTATGATGAAAATAATGTTACTTTAGTAGGACGTCTTTCTGGTAAGGTTTATAAATTAGGTGATAAAGTGACAATAAAAGTGGTATCAGCTGATAAATTAACTCAAAGAATAGACTTTGAATTAGTTTAATGGAACTTTTATCCGTTTGAAAATGTCTAATATATAAAATCTGTAGAACGAAAGTATTTAATAATAGGGGGAATTTTTATGAAGAAAAGAAACGATTATGGAATGTTGCATATAGGAATTATACTTATTCCTATGGCTCTAGTTATTGCGTATATATGTATTACAAATGCAGGGATTGAATTATTAGATACGCGATATGATTCAGGTGATGCGTGGGAGCTTATTGAAAAAGTTCCTGATTATGTGGAAATTCCAAATGTTAGTGGTAGTGAGTATGAGGTGGATATTATTAAAAATAATGGTAAAATGCAGAGCGTTCCTTCTTTGGAAGATGATATTGGAAATAATGCTGCATGGTGTGGTACTTTTAATCTTATTTGGAATGATTTAAGAGATGAGCTTGCAAAACAAGATATAGTTTTTGAAGTTCCAAGTTCTATTGTAGAAAACTTGAATAAGGGGACTTTTTCTGAAAAAGATATTTCGGATGAGAGCTATTATAAAACTTATGGTATTCCAACTTTGGAACTAAAAGCCACTATTGAAAAAGCAATTAAAGATAAATTCAATGAGAAGAGTGATATATTAGATGAATTTGAGTGGGGAAACCCAAAAAGCTATTTCTTATATGCAATGTTAAAGAAAGAATTTAAATTCCCTAAAGTTTTTACTAAATTAGGCACAGATACTTTTGGCAATGATTCTGAAGCTAAGTATTTTGGTATAAATTCTTCTACTGATGATAAAGTAAGAAAACAAGTTGAGGTATTATATTATAACTCGGAAAATGATTTCGCAGTAAAACTAAAGACATCACAAAATGACGAAGTTATCCTTTCTGTAGGAAATGATGAAAATAATTTTTTAGATATTTATAACTCTATATTAAATAAAAATGAAAATTATACTGGTGCCAAATATTTTCAAGATAATGACTTACTAAAAGTTCCTTATATCAATATTGATATAAAGCAAGAATTTGAAGAAGTTGAGGATCAACCATTCAAGTTTGCTAATGGAAGTGAGTATATAATTTCTAAAGCACTTCAAACAATTAAGTTTGAAGTAAATGAAGAGGGGGGAAAAATAAAAAGCGAAGCTGCTATGATGGTAACAGAAACAGCAATGATGACGGAAAATAAACCTAGATATTTTTACGTAGATCAACCTTTTACAATATTCTTGATTGAAGAGGGAAGAGAATTACCTTATTTCGCAGCTAAAATATCTAATATAGAAAATATACAATAATAAAACAGTGAGGGATGCATTTGCTTGGTGCGTCCCTCATGTACGTTTTGTGAAACTTTAGTAAATTTAGCACTCATTGGTTGACTCTGCTAATCATAATGATATAATACAAATAGAAATTAAAGATAAGGGAGGTGGTTTTATAGATACTGGCGCGAGTAATACAGATATTATTAACTTAAATTATTTTAAAGACAATAAATCACAGATAAAACAGATTATGTTGATGTATGAATCTGCTCTAAAAGAAATGGAAACTAGAGTAAAAGTTTTAAATGATGAATTTCAAGTATTGCATAGATATAATCCAATTGAACACATAAAAACTAGAATTAAAACTCCAGAAAGTATTTGTAAAAAACTAGCCAAAAAGGGCTACGAAGTAAACTGCAAGAATATAGTAGAACAGCTAGATGATATTGCTGGAATTAGAATAATTTGTTCGTTTATTCCAGATATATATAATTTAGTTAGCATGATTGAAAATTCACCAGATATAAATGTTCTTTGTAAGAAAGATTATATAACGTCACCAAAAGAAAGTGGATATTCAAGTTACCATTTAATTGTTTTGGTTCCAGTTAATTTTTCTACAGGAATTGTTAATGTAAAAGTTGAAATACAAATACGAACCATGGCTATGGACTTTTGGGCAAGCTTGGAGCATAAAATAAAATATAAATATTCTTCAGTAGTTCCAGATGAGATTTCTGCTGAACTTAAAGAATGTTCTAAGATGATAAATGTTTTAGACAGAAAAATGTCGTTATTAGGTAATAACTTAATAGAGGAATTAGAACATGATCTTGCACAAAATAAAGATATTATAGATAATAGTACTATTCAAAAAAATTTGCTTTCTTCATCAGCTATTATAATGAATTAGTATAAAAGTTAAAGTTGTCAATTGCATATTGGCAACTTTTCTTTTTTTAAAAAAGATATTGACAGAGAATGGATGTTCGTATATTATAATAAATGTAACGAGAACAGATGTTCTAAGGAGGTCTTTTTTATGAAAATAGTTAATTTCCCTAAATTTATAATTGCGATATCAATATTTGCGTGTATCATTTCTTTTTTCACAAGTATGGCTACATCACATGTGTTTTCTGCTGAGCCAGTAGAATATGCCAATATAGTAGTTTCAAAAGGTGATACACTATGGAGCATTGCCTCAAATTTGAATGGAAATACCAAAGAAAATATATATGATATACAACAGAAAAATAACCTAAAAGGCTCTATTATTTATGAAGGGCAAGAAATAGTAGTACCAATAAAAAAATAACCATTATAAGTGATAATGCTTATAATGGTTCTAAAATTATTTTAATCTTTAGGAACATAATTTGAAAGTGGGTTACTTTCGATTGCATCACGAATTTGAGAATTGTCTACATGAGTATAAATTTCAGTAGTTGCAATACTTTCGTGACCAAGTATTTCTTGAAGAGCACGTATATCTACATTTCCATATTGATACATAAGCGTTGCTGCAGTATGTCTTAATTTATGTGTTGAATAGTGATCCGTAAGACCACACATATCTCGTAAATAATTCTTTATTAAATTTTGCACGGTTCTTCGACTAATTCTAGTCTTTCTTTCACTTAAAAATAAAGCATTTGGTTCTTTGACACCATCAGTAGGACGTACATCTAAGTATTCTAAGATAGCAGATAAACTAGCCTTGTTTAAATAAACCGTTCTTTCTTTATTTCCTTTTCCAACAACTGTTAGAATAGCTTCATCAAATTTTATATGGTTAATATCTATTCCTACAAGTTCAGAAAGACGCATTCCACAGTTTAAAAACAAAGTTATTATTGCATAATCTCTAAGCCTGTTATCGTGTTGTCTCCCCACAAGAGGACCATTTTTAACCCCATCAAGTAAAGCAGTACTCTGCTCTAGAGTTAAAAATTTAGGCAAGCGTTTCCCTAATTTAGGGCTTTCAAGTTCTTTAGCTGGGTTATTGTCTATAATTCTTGCCTTTACATGTAGGTATTTAAAAAAGCCTCTTAAACTGGCAACTTTACGAGCTCTGGTAGTGGCCGTGTCGTTACAAACATCTTTAAGATAGGTCATATACTCATACAAGTCATTTATATCAATTTTATTTAAAAAAGTTGAGTCAATATCTGCAATAGTTTCTATATCATTTATTGATATCTTTTTATCATTTAAAGACTGCCATTTCATGTATTTCAAGAAATTCATTAAATCATATTTATATTCTTTAATTGTATTAGACGATTTATTCAAGTTAGAACTGTAATTTAAATAATCTCTAAGCAACTTAGGTTGTTTATTGTCAAACATAATTCCCTCCACTACGTCTTTTGTAATCATTTTATAAATAGATAATATCATTAAAAAAGTTTAAAGTAAATGTTGCAAAAAACAAAATTACAAGTAGTCTACAATTTGACAAAAAAGATATAAGCAAGTATAATATGTAACTAGAAATTTACATAAATTTTGATGGTTGAACGGTATAATTACTATGACAAAATGATGAAAGGAGCTATCTGATATGCAAACTAGAAGTTTAGCACAAAAATTGTTCTATAAAGTTCTAGTAGTCGTACTGGCACTTTTAACTTTGAGCACTGGCGTATATTATTTCATTCAAACTCATTTCCTTTGGGGAACGACAATTGATGGAATCAACTGTTCTTTGATGAGCAAGGACAAAGCTATTTATGAAATTAACCAAAAAAAGCAGTCGGAAACAATAAATTTCAAATTTATGAATGGCAGTACCTATACGGTTAATGGATCCGAAATAGATATGCAAGTCGATTCCAAAAGAATAGATGAAATATTTCGGCAGCAACATTCCAATTATAAGGAGTCTCGTTCGTATGATACAAAAGGATATGTATTAGTTGACTTAGATGTGCTAAAAACCTACTTAAGAACAATTCCCCAATTACAAGAAGTGCAGATGGAAGCGCCTCAGGATGCATATATTGTTTATAAAAAAGATATGTTCTATATAAAAAAAGAAGCATATGGCAACATTATCGACTTTGATGAAGCATTTAATCTAGCTGTACTTCAAATAAGAGCTTGTGAAAGCACAGTCGATTTTGAGTCTATCACTCAAACAACGCCAAATGTATTTGAAGACGATTTGAACGATAAATGCGATGAACTAAATTCTATTATAAACACTTCTATTAGCTTTCAATTAAATAATGGCGAGTTATATACACTTGACTCAAACATTATAAAAAATTGGCTATATCAAGACGAAAACGGAGATTTTTATTTTGATATAGAAGACGGTGTCTCTGCTTTTGTAGAAGAATTAGCAAACAAAATTGAAGCTACTAATTCCGTATTGTATTTTAAAGCAACAAATATGGAAGATTTAACTTCAGTTAATGTGGCTCAAAACTTACGTGCCTATTTAGACAAAGAAGCCCAAATTGCAGAAATTTATGAATTGCTAGGCAGTGATACTCAGATAGTAAAAAATCCTATTTATGATAGAACTCCTATATTTGATATGCTTACAAGTCGTATCGAAATAGACATTACAAGACAGCATATATGGTTTTATTTGAATGGTGAACTAATCGTTGATACCCCTTGCGTTACAGGCAATATAAGTATAGGTTACGATACTCCACCAGGAGTGTTCTTCCTCTTGAATAAAAATAGAGGAGTATATCTCGAGGGGTACAATAAAGATGGTTCGAAGTACAAATCGTATGTAGAGTTTTGGATGCGTTTTAATCAAGGAATAGGAATGCATGATGCAACATGGCGAGGTCAATTCGGAGGAGAGATATATAAAACAAGTGGCTCACACGGATGTGTAAACATGCCGTATGATGCTGCAGAAAAAACTTACGAATATATCGACAGCACAATACCGATCATAGTTTATTGCTCATGAGTAGTAATCGTGAGTAGCAAAGTTCAATAAGAGGAGAAATTTTTCTCCTCTTATTTTATGTTAAGATATATAAATACTGGAGAAGAGTAAAAAAAAATTCGTTACAAATATTTTGTGCAATGTTCGAGAAAATACTAATAAATAAGGTAAACAACTAAATAAAAGTAGTGCTGAAAATAAGAGAGAATAAATAATAATTGTTATTTATACAAAAGGAATAATACCAGACAAAAATAAAAAATAATGTTACATTATAAAATGTTTTTGCAACATTTGTAATAAAATTCAAATTAAAAAATTCTTATACAATTTAAAATTATATATATCAAAATTTTCAAATTTATAGATATTAAATTCAATAAAATTTAATCAAATTTAGTAAAATAATTCGAGCGAAAATATCGCAAAAAAACGACGCACGAGAATCGTTTTTAAGCCGTTTTTATAAAAAAGTAATATAAGGTTATGGCTCAAAAAAACGCTAAAAAGGGTAAATAAAGGCAAACAAGAATTTAGAAAAGAAAAAGTTAAAATAGATAAAAAACAAACAAAAATAAAATTCAAAATTAGAATATTATAAAAAGACAAATTACTAAAATAAGATTATATGCTAAAAAATAATAAGTATTCATATAAAGTAAAAGTTTTTAGAATTAAATCATAAAAGAGCACATTATATTGATAGATATTTAATCATAATGTACAAAGTGATTTTATAGTAAAAAGACTAAATATATAAAGTCCATATAATATTCATACATTATTTTGCACAAAACTTTTATTTTGTGCAACGATTTATTCTAAGTATTCTATTTCTATATTCATGTTTATATTTTTAATTTCTTTTGATCTTAATTTTGTTTTTATTGTTCTTTGCCAATATCCTATTTTAGAAAAATTTTTTTCTTGTATTGTAAATGAAATTTTTCTTTTTCTTAATTCTTCACTATATTCTTTTATTCCCATTAGTATCTCCTAAATCCTGTTTGATCACAAAATTGATTATAAAAATAACTTCTTTTTTGTAATTCTTTTAAACATCCATTTTCTAATGCATATTCTGTTAGCATTCTAAAACTAAGAAAACCTTCATTACTTTTTTTGAATATATAGTCAAGTAATATTCTTGCGTCTTGTTCTTGGCTGTCGTAATCTCTTTTTAATGCGTTTTCTATTCTTAATGAAATATTAGTTATTATATCATTACTTGAATATTGATATTTTTGCGGTGTTCCTAAATGAATCAAATATCTTGTATATGCATAAAAATTACAAGTCATTACATAATCTATTTGTAGTTCTTTTTTTATACTATCTATTGTTCTAGCATTTTTGAATGCTAGTATTATATGATAATGTGGCTTTTTCTTCTCCCCTTTTTTATGTTCTTCAGTATCTTCTTCGTATGTATCTTTGTCGTGTAAAATGTACGCATATTCAAAATTATTTTTAATATATTCTAATATTGCTATGTGTTGATTATCTTCTGGATATAGTTCTAAAGCAAATGTTCTACTTCTTTTCATTTGTCCACTTCTCCTAATCTCGACATACGCTACTACGACATTATAGCGTGTGTCGTGTGTCATTTTCTTTCTATTTCTACTCTTTCTAAGTTTTAAGGTATGCACACTACTATGCACACTAAAATTAAGTGTGTCATTTTATAAGTACTTTTCTTACAAAGTTTATAACTGGCAAGATTATGTGTTTTGTTGTAAAAAGTCCTAGAGCGAACGTTACTAATGTTGGTGTTAAGTTCCCGACTAAAAAGTATGTCATTGTAGATGCGTTTCCTATTAAACTAAAGAATGAATCTATTAGTGTTGCGAATTGTTCTATTAGTGTAAATTTTGGAAATATTGCTATTACTAATTTTAAAACTGTTCTTATTATAAAGAAGATAAGATTAAGTAATAAATCTAAAATTATATTTATCATTAAAACTTCCTCCTTGTTTTAAAAGTTGTTCCTTCTTTTGTTTTTAAAGTTCTTATTTCTGTAGTTATTCCACTATTGATATCTGTATCATATGTAACTGTATTAACTTCTTCATCTTGTTTTTCATATAAATAAGGGTTATCTATTCCTAAAGTTGCAAGTAGTAAATTATAAAGGTATTTCACACAATTTGAAAGTAAAAAAAATTGTAAAATTATATTTATAGTTGTTTTAACTTTTCCTAGTATTTCATTTTCTCGACACATTTGAGAAAAGTTTATTTCTCCTTTTGGTATTAGTACTGTTTCCATATATGTTACATCTTTCCACTCTATTTTAAAATCTTCTTCTCCAATAAAACTTCCAAATATTTTATTTTCATATTTTTGTAATATTTCAAATATTTCGTTTTTTGCTAAATCTCCACTTAAACTTTCTGTAAGTTCATCAATTTTGCTAGTTATAAGTTCTTTTTGTTCATCGCCACTTATATCTCCAGATGAACCCCCAAATTCATTATTTCCTTTTATTATTCCTGTTTGTGTTGATTGTTCTATATCTCCACTATTTAGCATTTTATTAAGTATTTCTTCAGCATGTTGATTTAGTCTATCGATTTTTTCGTTAGTTATTGTTAAATTAGTACTATCATTAGTACTATTATTATTTTCGTTATCTTTATCTTCGTTTTCATCTCCACTTGTTGTTTCAACAGTTATTTCTTTTGTAAAACGTATTGTATTACTTAAATAATACCATGAATAACCAGTTTTTGTTGTTTTTCCTGCTACTGTAAATGTTTTTTTGGGAGATAACAGATATTTAAAATATAATTGTGATCCTGTTTGCGTATCATATTCTGAATTTTTAGTGAAATCTGGAATTGAATTTGTAATACTATAGTTATTTGTTTCTAAATTTATTATATTGATTGCTGTTTTATTTGCACTTGAAATTGAACCTGATGTATTATAGTTCCACGAATTAAAAGCATATATTCCTCCACTTTTACTTGCGTAGTTAGGATCTATATACATATAATTTAAATCATCGTCAAAACTACCATTTGAAGGTATCATATATAATTTATTATTTATATTTTTAGTAAAACATATGTTTAATGCTGTTGTGTTTTCGTCGTATGTTGCTCTCCAAAATTTTAATGCTTGATTTGCATAATATGTATAACTCAAAAGTGTTGTTTCATCGTATTCAATTTCTAAATCATCAAGTATATTTTTTATTGTTTCGACACCATAATATATATCTCTATATGAGCTTGTCGCTGGTATTGTTTCATTATTAAAAATATAATCACTAGCAAAAATAGTATTATTTATACATAAAAATAATGTTGTCATTAGTAAAAATTTTTTCATTTTTTCACCTACTTTGTACTCATAATTCTTCTTACTGTTGTTAATATCATACATAATGTTACTATAAAAGTTATTAAGCTAATTGATACTCCTATTATTTCTTGATTTTCAATTATTGTTTCTTGTTTTTGAATTATTGATTCTGTGTTTGTTATTAGTTCATTGAATTCGTTTGTATAATTATAATAATTTCCCATTTATATCTCCCTTCCCGTTGCTGCACGTATTACTATATTGCATACTCTTTCTATAAGTCCTATTGTGATCGAAATTGGTAAACAATATTTTATACATTCAGCTAATTGTTCTATTATTAAATTATAATTCATTATTTACACCCTCCTTTTTTTTCATTAGTGATTTTATTTGTGATATAACTGCTTTTGTTTCATATAATTCGTACATTTCTATTGTGTGGAAAAACCATTCTGTTAGTTTAACGTCATATTCTAGACTTAAATTTGATGTTTCTCTGCATGTTTCCATGTTTACATATTTTATTAGCGTCATTCCTGGAATTATTTTTTTGCAGTATATGATTTGTCCAGCAAGCCTTAAATAATCTCGTATCATTTTTGGACATTTGCTATAAATCTGAGATGATCCTATAATATATATTCCGAATTTTCTTAGTTGGCTTAAGTATGTCAAAAATACTGTATTTGCACTTGCAAAAAGGTCTGAAAGTACTACATGCATTTCATCCATCAGTATTACATATCCTTTTTGATTTTTTTCCGTTAAAACTTCTTGTAATATTTCTAAAAGTTCATCTGCACTTGAGAATATATATGTTGGGTTTTTTAATTCTTTTTTTATTATTGTGTTACTTATAAATGTGCATTCAGGATATTTTTGTAATATATCATAAGTTCTTGAAACTACTGATAAAGTTTTTCCACTTCCAAAGTTGCCCATGTAACAATCTATTCCATAATACGGAAATTGTTCTTTTTGATGTTTTTTTCTGTATTTTACTGTTTTTATTAAATTTATTGGATTTTTTGTTCCTTTCATTTTTTTCTCCTTTGTTTTAAAAAAATAGGAGAATATAAATATATATTCTCCTTCTTGTGGTAAGGTTTATCCTCTACCTCCTTGCACTGCGTTTGTGAATCTTTTATAAACCCATCTTGATCCAAACCAAACTAGTAAAAGTGGTAGTGCAACAGTAACACCAGTAGCAAATAATGTTACTATATCGCTAGGTGCGATTGCTCCTTGAAGAGCGTCTACGATTGGTTGTAATGATACTCCACTCATATCTCCCGACATCTCCTTTCCTCCTTATCTTTTGTAATAATTTATATCAAGGGTTGTATTCCCTTAATATTCTTATTTTTTTTCTTCATTGACTTTTATCAAAAATTTTTCTGCTTTGTCTAAAAATACAGTTTTTTCGTATCCATTTGGAAAGGTTATGATTAAAACCTCATATTCTGTATTTTTTTTACTTATTCTTTTTTCTAATTTTCCTTGTAGGTTCATATTTTTTCTCCTTTTTATAAAATTTAGGAATTTGACTGCTTTACAGCTGATTAAACAGTATGGATTCCTATGAGGTGGTAGTCATATATTGACTATCTAAAATTATATTAGTCAAATTATGACTAAATGTCAATAGTCAAATTATAACTATTTTATAATAGTCTTGAGGTGATAGTATGTTAAGACTTAAAGAATTAAGAGAAGATCATGATTTTAAACAATCTGATATTTCTGAACTTTTAGGAATCAGTCAAACTAATTATAGTAAGTATGAGTTAGAAAAAGTTAATTTACCTATTGAGGCACTTATTAAATTATCTAAAATTTATAAAACTAGCACAGATTATATTTTAGGGTTGACAGATGTTATAGTTCCATATCCATCCGTTAATAATAAAAGCCGTACGAAGTACGGACGAACTTAATTGAATATCAATTAAGTGAGTAAACCAAATATAAAAAAATGAACACCACTCGATGTGGTGTTCATTTTTCGTATATGTTTGCTTGATATTGCTTTAATCTCTATATATTCTTTCATTTTATATTGTTTTTATTCTTTGTAATTATATTAAAATCAACATTTTGTGCAAAAGCTATATTTTGTGCAACGATGTTTTTTATTCGTCTATGTATGCTATTTCTATTTGAACATCTATACTTTTTATAATTTTTCCTTTCAATTTTGCTTTTATACTTCTTAACCAGTACCCCAAATTTTTAAAGTCTTTTTCGTGCATTGAAAACGATATTTTTCTTTTGTTTAATTCTTCGCCGTATTCTCTAATTCCCAATTATATATCTCCCCTTTTATATAATCTTCTTCTAGTTTTTTTGACTTTTTTTTGTATAAAAATAGTTTATTGTGTTCGTCGATTATTTTTGTTATTTGTGTACCTGCACGTCTATAAGTTGAATAATAATTATTATTTAATACATATTCTAAAACTTGATAATAATATATATAGCTATCTATACTATAAATATATTCTAATATTTTAAGCATTTCTTGTTGCTCAAACGATTGTGTTTTAAAATATTTTGCAATATCTTTTAGATTTGTTTTTATTTCTTTAATATCATATTGTGCTTTCTCGGGTTGATCCAAATGAATTAAATATCTTATCATATATTTTAAAGATTTTATTTTTTCAATTCTATTTTGTTCGATGTTTAATTCTTTTGCTACTGTTTTCATTTCTTTCGCATTTTCAAACATTATAATTGTATGAATATGTTCTTTTTTTACTACTCCGTCATCATCTGTATCTTTGTTGTGTATTATATAAGCATAATTATAATTATTTTTGATATATTCTAATGTTAAAATATCTTTTTCATTTTCAGGATATAAACTGATTGTAAAATTTTTACTTCTCATATTTTTTTCCTTTTTAAAAAAACGGCGATGGGCTACGTCTTATCGCCGTTTAGTTTTATTGTTATTATATAATATAGTAATTTTGTTGTTTTGTTGTTTTTTGGTAAACTATTATTGTAAACTTGCGTTTTTATCTCCCCAAAAACGCAAGTTTTTATTAAAATCCATTTTTTATAAATTCTCTTTTCCATTTTTCTTTAGTAATTAAATCTTTATCTAAATAATCTTTATCTTTTACTAGCGTATCATACATTTTTAATAATTTTGGATTTACAAATTTTATAAAACCACGTCCAAAATTTTGGTAGTTTTCTGCTGAACAATTCATATATTTTTCTAGTTCGATTGGGTCTTCAAAATATCTCCCTTTCTGCAAAAAAGGAAAGAACTTTAATTTTTTTTGTTTAAAATTAAAGTAAGGTATTTTATACGTTTTATTGAAACGTATTATTTCAGTACTTAAGTCTCTAATTTGTACATCTAGTCGATTTATTGATTGCGTTATAAACACAATTTCAACGTTGTAGTGTCTGCACATAGTGAGATATACTAAAATTTTTTTATATATGAATTGGCGTTCTTTAGAACTATAATCTCTACAATTATAATTCAATTGTGCTTCATCTAGAATTATGAGCGCATCGTCTTCGTATCTAAAATCGTACCAATTCTCTGGCAAAACGTTTGTGCTTTCAATAAAAATATTTGAATATACGTGTTCATTATTCTTTTTTAAATGTTTTTTGGCTAGTCGCACACTGTGAAGTGATTTTCCGACTGCCTTGCTTGCCGCAAATTAAAGTTATCAAAATATATTTCTCCCCTTATATATTTTAGGGGGGACTTCCCCCCTATTTTTAGCCTTTTCTTTTTGGAATAAATTTTGCTACGATACCTATTCCAATTCCAAGCACACCAGCAATGACTACTACATTTAATGGCCATTCATTAAAAAGTGATAGTCCTGTTTTGGCTGTTTCTACTACTAAGTTCATTAGAGCTGTATTATCTCCACTCATATCATCATTCCTTTCTTTATTTATTATTTTATATTTAAAGCTACTATGATTAGTACCTTTAAAAACGATATTAAAATTAGCAGTATTGCTACTGTCATAAAAAATGAATATATCTCGGGCGTATATGCTTCGCCCCATAAATTCATTAAAATATTTTCCATATTTTCTCCTTAATTTTTAAATAAAAATTTTAAAAGTGTCATTGTTACAATTATGATTGCTAAAAGTGGTATTGTTTTTGTATTTTTAGATATTTCATTTAAAATTTGTGTATTATCTCCACTTTTTAAATCTATTGATTCTGTTATATAATTTAGTTTGTTATAAATATAGTTTAATTGCATTGTATAATCTTGTTCGATTGTTTCATTTTCCATTTTTTATTCTCCTTTTATTCACTATGTTCAGTTCCTATTAAATTAGTCCAGATTATATATATTAAATGTGCTACAAAATATAAAATGAATATTAGTTTTAATGGAAATGTTATTGTTTCGCCACTAAAATTTATAGGCAATTTAATTTCAAAATCTAAAATTTGAAACACTGGTTTTAATATAAATTCTATAAAACTCATTTGTTATCATCTCCCTATTATTCTACATACAATTGCTACTGTTATAGCTGTTGAGATTAAACTTATAAGCCAGTTTGGGAAAATTTCAAAAAAACTTAAAAACTTATTTAAAAATTTTTTACTATCTTCTAAGATTGCAAAAAATGAATTGTTTTCTTTTATTTCTAAATTGCTGTCATCTATATTTGTTGAACTATCTATATAATCAGTACTAAAAAGTAACAGTGTTGTTTCAGAATTTATATATTTATTAGTATCATCATATAAAAAAAGTCCAAAGCCTATATTATCAATTCCTTTCGCATTTATATGTACATCTATATCTCCATTTGTATTCCAAATATTAAATAGATCATAATTATATATGTTGTATCCTAATTTTTTTTCATTCGATTCAAAAACTGCTAAAGCATCACACTCCATGTACTCTTGCAGCTTAGTTTCTATTTTATTATCTGTTTTATTTAGATAATAAATTGCAAGTATAATTTTGGTTTTAGATAAATCATATATTGCGTTTTCTTGTAAACGTACTTGAAAGTTTACTTTATAATAGTTTTCGCCTTTATAATATTCGTCTAAAATATAGTCGGGTTTATTAGTATCTTTTTTAATGTATCCGTTGAAGTAGCTTGTTGCTATTTCGGGCAAAATTCCATTATCTTTAACAGTAAATGAATAGTCAGGACTAGGCGTATTTATTATATCTTCATCTGTTTGGTTCCAAGGATATTCACTAGAGTTTATATCATCTAGTTTAATATCGCTGTAAACACTTACATCAGTTGCTTTTAAAGTATAATTATTTGCGCCGATTGTTATTTTATCGATTATGTATTGTATAGCGTATTGTGTATTAAATAAGCTTGAACTAAATTCTGGATAATAAGCAATTGGGAAATGATGTTCATGATAGTATGATGTTTTAATTATTTCTTTATTTTCAACATCTATTAAAAATAATTCTTTTGTTGGATAATTTGATAATTTATATTCATAACAATTTTTTGTATTATTTGTTTGATAAGTAAATCTCATTTCTTCAAAACTTATATAAAAATATTTTGTGGCATAAGTTTCTTTATCAAAATCATATTCGCTTGTTTTTGTGCTGTTTGAATTTTCTTTAAAAAAACAAGGCAAATTATCATCAAAAAACCAAAATTTGTTACTATTATTAAAAGCAGTTTTTAATGTTTCCACATTTTCAAAATCATTTATATCAGTGCCTAGATTTTCACTAAAAAAATCTGAAATATTGTTCCAACTGATAATATTATCTGAGAATGCAAAAATAAAATTATTGAAACTAAAAAGAACTAAAATGATACAACTAAAAAATATTTTTTTATTTTTCATTTTTACATCCCCTTAAAAAAATTATTTTATATCTGATAAATATATTTTATCGTATAAGTTTATATTAAAAATACCAATTACATTTCTCATATTTTTATTTTTTTTAGTTATATTTTCAAATTCTATTTCTTGAATAAAATCTGTTTTAGGTACACCCTCTCGCACATAATCTACTATAAAAAATGTTTTATTTTTTGCTTTGCTTTTAAGTGTTCTTGTTCCTATCAAAAAAATTTCTTTTTCCATTTGTATTTTTCCTTTCTATTAAAATTAAAAGTTTGGGTTGAATTCGAATCAACATCTTTTGCGATATTATTTCAGCGCGTTAGTATCCAAAAAACTCTACCAATTGAGCTACCAAAACCTTGAGGTGTAATACACGTTAAACTTGTATCACATTTTTAATATACTCGTTTTGCGTGTATATGTCAATACAATTTTTTCGTGTGTGGTATATTATTTTTTGAGGTGTAATACATATGAATTTAAAAATTAGAGAATTAAGAGAAGATAAAGATTTATTACAAAAAAATGTTGCTGTTATTTTAGGAATAACTCAACAACAATATTCTAGAATTGAAAATGAAACAAATGAGCTTTCATATGACGGTTTGAATAAATTAGCCGATTTTTATAACGTTTCTGTTGATTATATATTAGGTAGAACTAATATCATGAAACCATATCCGGTGTTTAAAGATACGCGTAGCGAACGAACGAAGTGAGTTACTTTGCTTCTTTTCGGGAAAGAAGAATGGCACAAGTATACTTTATGTATGCTTGTGCCATTTTATATCCATCTTTTTTTATATTTATTTATATAATTATAATCTGCTTTTTATGTTTACTTTTCCATTTTTCTACCTTTAAGAAATGTTGATATTTATAGGGTTTGACAGCTTTTGCCAACTCCTTTTATTTTGTGCAAATGTGTCCCAAAAGGTATATAATCAAATCTGGGGTATATACTTACTTCCCCATTTTAACTAATCGAATGGAATTTTATAAAAAGGAGGTGGTATAATGAATATTCTACAGAAGATAAAAAAGCTTTTAGTTGTACAATACAAGAAGAAACAACTAAAAGCTTATAGAAGAAAATTCTGGAGTAACTATAAAGAAATTTATAGTTATTTTCAGAATTAAAATAGAGGGGATACTCTCCCCTCTCTAAATATATAGTATTTCTTATGTTTAGTCAATAAAAATGTCTTCCTGTAAAAATAAAGAGGGGTATATTCCCCCTCTTTAAATTTTTGTAAATACCTTTTGGAATACTCTAGTTTAAAAATCTTCTTTCAGTGAAAGTGCAGTACATAGAGAACTAATGAACCATAAAATAACAAGAATTATATTACGTGAATATGGCTCCTCCATGTGCACTTGCATGGGAATTTGGATTAAGCAGATAATCAGCAATGCACTTGAGCATATTAACCGAATAATTTTTGGATAGATTTTATCTCGCCCGAAAAAAGCAGAAAGGACAAACGGAATGGTTAAAACTTTTGCTAATACATCGAGCGCTGCGTAGACGTCAAAAGATACTAACATAATAAGATCCTCCTAAAATTTTTTATTGATGGAAATAATTTTTTCATACTAAAAAGCTAAAGGACATTCTCTCACTAATCAGTGAAAATATATGCATATAAATTTTGTTTGAATTGCACAGTCATTATAGCAGGAATTTTGAATTATGTCAACAATGACAACCCATTATTAAATACTAACGAATAAATTCCGTTACTAGCTAAAGTTCATGAATTTACTTGTTTCTTTTTGCTAGGTCCGCAAAAAGCAATATAAATTGTAAAACAAGAATTACCGGAATACCAACTAACAAATTCACATTTCATTCCCCCTTTTTGTAAAGTTTCATTACTACCCAAAATAACATACCTCTAAAACCGTTTGTATAATTCAAAGTATAATACCCATGTTTCATTACTACCTAAAATAACATACCTCTAAAACCAATATTTAATCTGTTAGCAAGCTCGCCGCGTTTCATTACTACCTAAAATAACATACCTCTAAAACTATAGACACGCTGGAAAAGAGTACTATATAGTTTCATTACTACCTAAAATAACATACCTCTAAAACTTATCACAGGCATGAGAGGGCAGGGGAAAAGTTTCATTACTACCTAAAATAACATACCTCTAAAACTATCAAACAAAATTGTAGAAAACATAGATGGTTTCATTACTACCTAAAATAACATACCTCTAAAACGTTATGAAACTGTAACAGGAACGATACAACGTTTCATTACTACCTAAAATAACATACCTCTAAAACGCTAGAGGTCGTTCAATGATAATACCCTCTGTTTCATTACTACCTAAAATAACATACCTCTAAAACCATACAGTGCAAAATCATATTTTTTGTATTGTTTCATTACTACCTAAAATAACATACCTCTAAAACTATATTACAGAGAAAACGGAAAAGAGTACTGTTTCATTACTACCTAAAATAACATACCTCTAAAACTTGTAATAGTGTGCGTTATTCGCCTTGCGGGTTTCATTACTACCTAAAATAACATACCTCTAAAACATATAATCGTCATCTCTTATATAGTACTCTGTTTCATTACTACCTAAAATAACATACCTCTAAAACCATACTCTTCGAACTCACAGCCCAACTCCGGTTTCATTACTACCTAAAATAACATACCTCTAAAACGTTCATCATACAACTCCTTTAATTCGTCTTGTTTCATTACTACCTAAAATAACATACCTCTAAAACTCGAGTTCTCTCAATTCTGATTGATAATCAGTTTCATTACTACCTAAAATAACATACCTCTAAAACCATATGCAGCATAAGCTCTAATATAATCATGTTTCATTACTACCTAAAATAACATACCTCTAAAACCCAATATTTTGTGCCGTTTGAAATATTTGAGTTTCATTACTACCTAAAATAACATACCTCTAAAACCATGATCTAATACTTCTGCTCCTTCTGGAAGTTTCATTACTACCTAAAATAACATACCTCTAAAACAATCTGATAATATCTGTTCCGAATTCCTTTGTTTCATTACTACCTAAAATAACATACCTCTAAAACTAGCAATTAATGTTTGAGCTAGTTTAAGTTGTTTCATTACTACCTAAAATAACATACCTCTAAAACCTCAAATGAGGAGCTAGATTTTTTCGGTTACCGACTCCGGATATGCTATTTTAAGCAGGTTTGTCTTAATAAATGTAATCATCAAAGCTTTCGTCAATATGCAAAGTTTGTTCATATTGAAGTTTTGATGTACTGTTTCGTTCTATTAAGACTAATTTTATTTCATTATACATTGAATATTTGTAGATTTCAATTAGTTCTTTTTCGTCTAGATATAATTTTAGATTTGGAATGATTAAAATTTTGTACATTTGTAGTGTGGAAATTATATCTATGAATAATTCTATTTTTTCTATTAGCGTTGGATATTCTGAGTTTTCTATTTTTACTGAGAACATTTTTAAGATTTCTTCGATTTCAATATTTTCTTTTATTTGAAAGTTGAATGGTAAGTCCATTAGTTCTAAGTCGATGAAATGTCTTAATTTCATTGTTATTTGTGAAAGTTCATCTGTTTGTTTATTTTTTAGATTGGTTGCTATTAGTGAATATATTTTACTGATTATTTTTTTTGAATTGAAGTCTATATTATATGGATCTATTACTAATATTGCTTCTTTTTCTAGTTTTAATATTTCGTTTTCGTCTGATAATAGTAGTATTTCGTTGGTTTCATATCCGTTGATGTTGTCATTTATGTTTTGAATTAGTTTGTTATAGTATTTTGTATTTTCTATTTCTATAACGGATACTGTGCCATCGAATAAATCTATATCGTTTTGAAAACTGTTTAAGCGTATTTTCATAGTACAGTCAACCTTTCTGTATCACTTAGTGTATTAGATGTTGATTCGCCAACTATATATTGAATTTCACTAAATTGCTTTTCTGTTACAGTTAATAGTTGGACTAATCCATGTGGGGGTTTGTTCTTATTTATTTTTTCTTTTTCGGAATTTACTACTGACATATTTAAGGCTAGCTTTGTGTATACTGATTTTTGCATCATTATGAAACCTTCGGAAATTAAAAATTTTCTAAATTTTGAATATATCTTTCTATCTTTCGCAGTTTCTGTTGGCAAATCAAAAAATAATAGCATTCTCATATATCTAAAACTCATAATTTATTATTTTGCCTTCTGCGTCTTTGTCCATGTAGTTGAGTACGTTGTTGGTGAACTGTGAAATTGCATTTGAGACGAATTGATTTCTGTCTTCTATGTCGACATTTTTGTTTAGTACATCCAAAAGTTTTAGTTTAAATTCTTTTCCGAAAGCAAGTTCTCTATTTTCATACACTATTTCATCTATTAGTGGCCTATATGGTTCCATGAGGTCACAGGATAAGTTATATTGATTAAATTCGTTTTTATGATTTATTCCTAATTGTGTTATGTAGCCTTTGCTAACTATTTCTCTATTAAAAGAGGACAGCAGTATCGAATACCCATAGTCCAAAGCTGCATTTGTGTTGTCTGCTTTTCCTCTTGAAAAGTCTTTTCCGAATAATAAATTAAAGTATACTTTTGCTGCATGACCTTCTCTGTTTGTTATATCTCCATCTTTTACATCAGATATGTATTCTAATAATTTTTCATATCCATCAATATTTAGTTTTTTTAGTAATTGTGCTTGATTATATATTTTGTATTTTATTATTGTTTGCCAGGCTTTGTTTTTGGTTTCTTTTTTCCATAAAGCTTGTGTTTGTACTCTTTTGCTGGTGTTATGAGCTCCATAGTATGGCGTCATTTCACAAATTGGATTATGTTTTTCGTCACATACAATTAGCTTTATTTTTTTCTTTGTTAATTCATTTATCAGATATGAAGTTATAGAAACCATTCCGATTTTCTATAACTATCATATTTATTTCTGATAAATGTATCATTTTTATGTCTTCATTTCGTATCACTAGGTATTCATTTTTGTAACTAAGCTTGCAAACATTACTTACTAGTATTGTCCTCCACCCCATCTATTTTATACCTTCTTTCGTATATTCCAGTAATTGATTTGTCTACGAATGTCATTGATTTTAATTTTTCTGTATCAAAAGTTCTGCTATTTAGTCTTCCTGTAGCATCGCTCATACCAATTATTTTTAGTCTACCAGTTTTTCCAGATAGTAAATTTATTATTTCGTTGATTACTACTTTCTTACTTTTTTCTTCTAGGTTCATGTATTTTTCTTTATTAGCAATTAACTTTTTTACACTAGATTTTAGTATTGGATATTTTAAGTCTAATATTTGAACTAATTTATCATAGACTATCTCATAATTGTTGCTAATATATTCTTTATCTCGTTCGTCTAATTTTTCTTCTTTTTTGTTTATAAGGTTTATAAATTTATTTAAGTTATCATCTAATATTAAAGGTGCACTTATTTTTATTTCTGATTCGCTTATGAAACTCATTAAGAATCCATCAGCATCTATGTATTGTTGTTGTAATAACATTTTGCGTTTTACTATTTTAAAATCTTTATATTGTACGTCTTTTAAGAATTCTGCTTTTATAAAGTCTTCTAATGTGGTCTTTTTATTTTTTATATCAGCAGAAATTTTTATAGGTATTGCAACTATTTTATATTGTTCTTCATTGTTTTCATCTATGTATTTATAAATGGTCATGTATGCTTTTTGCCTGCTAGTATACCCACCATACACTTCTGTTGGCAAACCTGCTTTTTTAGGTATTAGACCAGCTTTTTTCTTTTGAAGAGTTTGGTTGTAAAATTCGCCCGTTCCCTCTTCAAGCATTTTGCTTATATAGCAATCTTTATAATCTAGCACTTTACGAACTTTTTTGTCGTCAATATGTTTTACAACAAGTCCGACTAATAAGCCGTATTGATTCTTATCTTTTCCATTAGGATTTTTTAATTTTTCATCTCTAATTTCTTGAATATATTTTTTTACATATTTTCCATATTCAAACTGTTCTTTATACTGTAATTCTTTATCAATTATGGTTCCTACTACACATAGTAAGTATGCATCGTGGGCATGATGGTAATCATTTACGTTTCTATTTTTATAAAATTCAAATCTTTTACGAACACCACTTACAACACCTGCACGTATAGCAAATAGTTCTGTGTCTTTGTAATGATTTTTTAATAGATTTGTTACAAGCTTTGTTATTTGGCTGGTTTCAACTAATTGTCTGTTTACGAATTTGACTTTTTGATCATCAGTTTCTAGTATTTCACGTTTTATCAACCTAGAAAATTTAGTTTGAGTTATCAAGTCGTTATCTAAAAGCATTTTCCAATATGATATACGATCATCAATTATACTATCTTTTAATAGCAAATTAGCTTTTTTGTCTTGATTACTTTTCCTAATTACTAGTGCTTTATTATCTATGCTATCATCTTTTATATATGATTGTGGCATTATGTGGTCTATTTCATATAAATTTAATTTATCAATATATAAAGTTTCACCACTATACATACATTTACCATTTTGTATGAAATATAAGTACATTTTTTCAGTGATGTTTTTGTCTTTTTGCACTGCTTTAAGATGCTCATAAACCTCTTCGTTTCTTTCGGCAAAGTTATTATATTTTTTTAGTAATTGTATTGCACGTTTATCTTTTAGTTTCTTTTTTTCACCTTCGCTTCTTGCAAATTCTATATATATTTTTTTAGGTTCACATTTCATTACTCGTGTTAGTTCTTCAACTATTTGAATAGATTGCCAAATTGCTCTTTTGTTTGCTGGTGAAGTTTGAAGTGGTTCGATGTCTTCTTTATAATTTATTTTTCTATCATCGTATTTTACAAGTTGTTCTTCTATAATTTTATCAAAGCCTAATTCAGTATCATTTATTATCTGCATAAAGTTCATATTTCTATTTTCTAAAATTTCCATGATGCTTTCACCTTTATTTGACTTTATACCAACCAATAGCTGTTTTGATAATCTAGACCAACCTGAGTATCTTTTACTTACTAGTTTTTTAATAATTTCATCAGATAAATTGTATTCTTTTTTAATTTTGTCTTTTAATATTTTTTTATCTTCAAATATTGTTATATAATAAATTAGTTTTTCGTACATTTCTTCGTTGAGTGTCGTATATGTTTCTGCGAATATATTTTTCATATCTATGTGTGATGCTAAATTAGACATGAAGTTGTTCTTGTCGGGTAACCCAGATATATCATCACAAGGTATGTTTTGTGTCTTTAAATAATTTATTACTTGTTTTTTATTTACTGTTTTATATTTCATAAAGACGTCATCCATAATACCCTTTTTAGTCTTTTGGTCTAAGTGTGAACTTTTTTGGCCATTAACTAAAATTTGAATGTTGTTTAGTTCATTTAATACGCAAAATTTAGAATATAATAGCGAATACTTTGGCAATACTTCTTCATTTAATAAATAGGTACAGTTATTTGTCATCCTTCTTATGAATTCTTCTGCAGTTGAATCTTTATCTATAATATCTTCAATGTTCCAAGGTCGTATTTTTTCATCAGAAATTCTTTTTACCCATGAAAAGCTTCCTTTGTTATCTTTTGAACTTAATGGTCCAACATAGTAAGGAATTCTAAAAGTAAATATGCTACGTATTTCCTTTTTGTTTTCTGCTAATGTTTTATAATACTTAGATTGATTTTCGATAATTGTATCTAGCTCTTTAAGGTGTAATTGATGAGGAATCGCTCCATTATCTGTTGTATTCAATTTCCTTAAGAAATTATCACTTTGAAGATCTCTTAATATCATTTCTTTATACGAATAAGAATCCGGTAATTTCTCAATTTTTTTCTTTATGTTATTATAAAAATTTTCTTGATTACACTTTGCTAGCTCCTGATTTTTTAAGGTTTTTCCTCTGAATGAAACGTAATTATCGGCTGAATTATTTCTAAACATATCATCGTATTCAGTTGGATAGTATTCTTTATATATTTCTTTTAATAATTTTAAATCTGCTTTATGTTTTTCATATTTTTTTATAAATGCATAAGAAATATTAACTGGTTCTCCTTCTGCTACTTCTACAATGCTTTGTAAAATCACCCAGCTATAAATATTTTTCATTGCTTCATATATTTCAACATTTTCTTTTAATTCATTTATGATGCTATCTTCATCAGCAATATCCGAAGCAAAAGTAAGAGAAGTTTCTTTTTCCATATCGAAAATTTGAGAAAGTTTAAACTTAGAACCTACAATTGCTTTTGCAGTATTATCTATAACGCTTTTATATTCTTTATCGAAAGAAAAAAGTTTCTTTAATTCATCTTCTTTTTCTTTTTTAGTTAGTCCTTTTGTTTTTAATATTTCTAATATAGGATTTAAATTTTCGTAAATATATTCAATTTCGTAGGTATCTTTTAAGAATTCGATAAGTACTTCCAAAGATTTTTTTACTTCTTCGGTATTATTTGTAAAGTCTCCTTCGTATAAGAAGTTACCACGATATTTAATTATATGATGTAATGCAAGATAAACCATTCTAAAGTCTTGTTTACCAGGATTCGTTACAAGTTCATGTCTTAAATGATATATTGTTGGAAATCTGGTGTAATATCCCTCATCTGTTAAGTATTCATCATCAAATAAGTTATAGTTATTATTAAATATGTCTTTGCTTTTATCACTGTATACTAATGAAGAATTTCTTAGTCTTGGGAAAAAGTTTGGATATAATTGCTCCATATCGTCTTGTAACAAACTTTGTAACATATTTATACGTTCTTTTCTTCTTTCAATTCTTCTTCTAGCACTTCTTAGCATTCTTCTGTTGACTGCAGTATTAGCTTCTGAAAATATCCTTGAGCCCCATAAATTTTTGTTTTGTCTTTTTATTAGATTTCCGTTTGTATCAGTTACAGCCCAACCAACTGAGCCTACACCTATGTCTAATCCAATATTATATTCTTTAGAATTATTCACTTGACATCTTTCCTTTCGACTGTTATTATTAAGTTGCTATTAGCAATTACTATCTAAAATAGCATACCGAGTTAAAATAAGGCTTTGACCTTAAATACTGATTTTAATCAGGCCTACTTATGTGGGATTTAAAAGTTCTAGTTCGCTAGAACTTTTTTTATTGTATGATTATATTATCATACTTTTATTTTGCAGACAATAATTAACAATGCAAATATGCACCCGCATATATATAACCGAAAAAAATGTCGAAAAGTGACAAAAAAAGAGTATGTATTTTAAAAATAACATACTCTTTTATAATCTTTATTATTTTTTCTTTTTATCTGGCTTTTTGTCTATAATCATATGCAATGTTACAATTGAAAGAATTGCTATTGTAAGAATTGCTACAAGTGGTGGAAGTTGTGGACTTAGTTCATATAATGACGTATATGCAGTATTAAATAGTGTGCCAAACAATCCTTTTACCATGCCTGTTGTCTCACCAGGTTTAATTTCTTTTCCATATTTTATAAAATCAGGGATTACTGTTTTTGGTGCTGATAACTTTAATATAGCTATTAGTGCTAAAGTAACGTATCCCAATATTCTTAATATTTTCATCCAATTAGTTGCTATGTATGATTTATCTAATTTCAATGTTTATTCTCCTCTCCCTCACAGGATATCTACGAAACAATTATAATCCAGATTACATAATTTAACAAGCCTTTTTAGATAAATTTTCCTTTTCTTTTCAAATAAAAAACCTATTACAATTATCACTAAGTATAGCGAGTTTATTGTAATAGGTTTGGTTTAAGCGTAACTTACGTTGTATTATTTGATTGCTTTAAGCCACATTATAGGCTTTATTACCAGCCTACATCGATTTGGCAAGCAACCATTGTCTGTAATGCAGCGTCGTGTCCTTGAAGACCTGCACAACATTTTCTGTCGACGCTGATAGGAATTTCAGGAAACTGGGCTTTAAGGATGAGTGCGTTGGAAATTACACAAATTTCAGTACATACACCGATGATTTCGATTTCATCGGCATCAGGGATCAAATACTGCCATTCAGTGTACCCAAAAGTAGACTTCTTAATGGTAATGGGGCCAACATATTCGGGCATTTCAGCCGATTCGTTTTTCTTTTCATAAGCCTGTTTGGCTTCTTCCAAAAGATTTCCGTAAATTTCCCAGCCATGTGTGCCTTCAATGCAATGCTTGACAGGCAGTTTCTTGCCTTCGGCCGTGTTGGAATAATTTTCATCGTGCGTGTCATACGTAAAGATAACTTGCCAACCTTCGGCAATACGCTCAAGAAGCTTCTTCTTAATGTTAGGGTAAATCATCTGGGCATGTGCTGTTCCAAGGGGACCTTCTACGAAATCGTTTTGATAATCCACCAAAATTAAATATTTTGCCATAAAAATTCCTCCTTAATACTCGAATAAAATTATTTTTTCTTACTAATAATATTTTCATGCGTTCCAATTATATATCTTGTAAATACATTTTGTCAACTAGTTCCATGTTTGCCCTAAAATTCCAAGCTTTTTTTGAAAGTTTTGGGAAATATATATATGAGGTGTTATTATGAAAGTTTCAAAATTATTTTTCGTAATTTCTATAATTTTTATTACAGGCTGTAGTAATCAAAAGCAAGAACCGTCCTCAATGGCTCAGAATTCATTCCCTACTCCACAAGCATCTGTTCCCTCTGCTGATAGAGTGGCATATACTGAAGATGCTAAGCGATTGCTTTTAGGCGATATACTTTCTGGTGAAAATAATGAAAGCCATCAATTTCAAGAAAATGATTTGTCCAAAATTTCAACTTATACGACGAAAATATTGACGAATGATGAAAATAGATATAACAATATTAAAATTGTTGCAGATAAGCTAAATGGCTATATATTAGAACCTGGCAATACGTTTTCTTTTAATGATGAACTTGGCCCATACGGCAAAGATGATGGCTTCCTGGAAGCTAAGATTTTATTAAGCAACGGCGAAGAATCTACTGGCTACGGTGGTGGAGTTTGCCAACTTTCCAGCACTTTATATAATGCTATTAAAGACTTAGAAAATATTCAAATAACGGAGCATCATCATCATAGTTCTCCAGTAGCGTACGTTCCTAAAAATCAAGATGCAACTGTGAGTTTGCAAAGTGGCTTAGACTTCAAATTCATAAATAATTATGATTTTCCTCTTAGATTTGAAACTTCGCATAATCCCAATAGTTTGAGCGTTACAGTTTATAATTCCAGTTATTAAAAAGGCTAGCCTGTAAGGACTAGCTTTAAATTTAATATTTAGGTATTTTTCTTCGTGCATCTAATTTGTGAAGCATTTCTTCATTTTCCAAAGCTTTTCCTGTGCCTAATGCAACACAAGATACTGATTCTTCTGCTATCATTACATTTATTCCAGTACGTTTTTGAATAAGCTTATCAAAACCATAAACAAGGCAGCCTCCACCAGTCATATATATGCCTCTATCACTAATATCTGCTGATAATTCTGGAGGTGTACGTTCAAGTACAGACATAACAGCTTCTAAGACTTGACTTGCTGGTTCTTGAAGAGCTTCCAACATATCATCCGAATTAACTGTTAAATTTACTGGTAATCCAGTACCAAGGTGTCTTCCTCTTACGTCCATTTCTAATTTTTGCATTCTTGGAAATACACAACCAATATTTATTTTTAGATCTTCGGCTGTTCTATCACCAATAATTACATTATACTTCTTCTTAATATACTTAATTATATATTCATCAAACTTATTTCCTGCAACTTTAATTGAAGCACTAACAACTGCACCACCAAGAGAAATTACTGCGATATCAGTTGTTCCGCCACCCATATCAACAACCATGCTACCACAAGCCTTGTTAATATCAATGCCTGCTCCAATAGCAGCAGCGATAGGTTCCTCAATTAAATGAACTTTTCTAGCACCAGCCTGCATAGAAGCATCAATGACGGCTTTTTTCTCAACTTCTGTAACACCAGATGGTACGCAAACCATTATAGTTGGAGCCATTACAAACTTACCACAAACTTTTCTAATAAAATATTTAAGCATTTTTTCAGTTACCGAATAATCTGAAATAACCCCATCTTTTAATGGCCTAATTGCAACAATATTACCAGGAGTTCTGCCAAGCATTCTTCTAGCCTCTTCCCCAACCGAAACAGCTTCTCCTGTATTTCTATCAATAGCAACGACTGAAGGTTCTCTAAGCACAATCCCTTTTCCTTTAACATGGACAAGAACAGTAGCAGTTCCCAAATCTATTCCAATGGATTGATCAAATCCGAACATGTCATCATCACTCGCTTTCTTACATCATTCTTACTTTTCTGTTACGATTATATTACAAGCCCATACAAATATCAAACCCTTTTTTCGACACATCGGGGACGTCCGTTAAATGTCTCAAAATTTCCATTATTTAGGAAATTACGGTTTTTTCAAGGACAAATTTACAAATTTTGTTAAAAATGAGACATTTAACGGACGTCCCCGGTGTGTCAGACGATGATTGCTTGGTTTAGGTGGAATGAGTAGATGTATGTTTGTGTTACTTGTTTGCCGGTTATTTGTGTTAGTGCTTTTTTGTAGTATTCTAGTTGCTTTGCGTAGCGTTCTATGAATTCTTGCGGTGTGTTTAGTTTGTCACTTTTGTAGTCTACTATTGTTATTCCTTCTGGGGTTTCGTAGTATAAGTCTATGATTCCTTGCACCATTATAGTATCGTCTTTTGATTTTTCTTCGAATTTGAATATATCTTTTGCTGATATTGATAGATTGAATGGTACTTCTCTATATATTTTTTTGCTGTTTTTTATTTGCGTATATAGTGAACTGTTTATAAATGTTTGTAGGTCTTTTCTTAGTTTTTCTTTTGTTATTCCCTCTTCTAGATCGTTTAGTAATTTTTCTATGTTTTCTCCCTCTTCATTTTTCCCTTTTGTAGTATAGTCGAGTCTTTCCATTTTACTATGTAATAGTGTACCGTATGATGCTCCTACTATTGCGTTTTCTTTTATAAAGTTTGGAGTTTCTACGTTTCTTATTTTTTGTATTAGCGATGGCTCTTGTAAGTTGTGTAGACGTTTTAGTTCGCTTACTGAGAGTTTTGATGGTATTTTTGTTGATAGTGAGTATGAGTATTTCCAATCGAAACGTTGCTGTATGAATGGTGTTTCGTCTTTTTCTATTGTTTGCGTATTTTCTATTAGTGCTTTGGGTATTTCCCAGCTTCCTGATATAAATGTTTCAATATCTTCAAATGCTGCTTCTGCGTAGCTCCATGGTTTTACTAACCAATCGTTTTTAGTTGATAGTACTGCATTACATATCCAATCTGAAAATGATTTTGCTGAAGATATTCTATATTTGCTCATTGGTGCTTCGTATTCTATCATTTTCTTTTCTACGTTTTGCATTAGTGATGTTATGATAAGTTTTTCTTTTGCTCTTGTCATTGCTACATATAGAATTCTCATTTCTTCTGCAATCATTTCTTGTTGATTTTGCAGACTAAGTGCAAGCTTTGGTACACTTTCATATGTTATGCGAAGTTTTGGGTCTACTATATCGAATCCGAATCCTAAGTCTTGATGCATTATAACTGGTTTCTTTAGATCCATATCATTAAATTTTTTACTTGTTCCTGAGATAAATACTATAGGAAATTCCAATCCTTTACTCTTATGAATACTCATTATTCTAACTACGTCATCATTTTCGGAAATTTGACTTGGTGCATCCATATCGCCTGAACTTATTTTTACGTTATCTATAAAGGTTAAGAAGTTATATAATCCTTTAAAGCTTGATCTTTCAAAGTCTGTTGCTTTTTTTAGTAAGACTTTTAAATTGCTTTGTCTTGCGTCTCCATTTGGAAGTAATGAGACAAAATAATAGTAATTGGTATCATCATACAAATATGATATGAATTCATCTATTACCATGTAACGTGATTTTTGTCTCCATATGTTTAAACGCTCTATAAAATTTTTTGATTTTTCGTTGCCTTGTGATGCTGCTATTAGCATTGCGTCGTAAAATGATGATTTTTTATTGTATAGTCGTATTTGAGTTAATTCATTTACGTCGAAATTGCCTATTGGAGATTTTAAAACTGCTAGTAATGGTATGTCTTGATAAGGGTTGTCTATTATTTTTAATAGTGATAAAAATATTTGGACTTCTGTATTATCAAAGTAACCTGATTTTATGTCTGCATATGTTGGTATATTTCTTTTTGCTAGTTCTTCACTAAATGTTTCTGTGATTCCTTTAGTTGCACGTAATAGTATTACGATATCTGAATATTTTGCTTTTCTTTTTGATTTGGTATGTTTGTCGTATACTTCAAAGTTCCCAACTAGTTCTTCTATTCTCTTAGCCACAACTCGGGCTTCTAATTGCAGTTTTTCTTCTATCTCATCTTCAAATTCTTCGATTTCTTCTTCTGTATTTTTCTTTTCAATTAAATGTAATTCTGCTGGTTCACCATCATATTCATAATATGTTGCTCCATATTTTAGATATTCTATTTCGTCATATTCGATTTCTGCTACATCACTATGCATGATGTTTTTGAATATAAAGTTTACTTGTTCTATTATGTTTTCATTGCTTCTAAAGTTTTTAAATAATAGAATTTTGTTTTCTGGTGAAGAGGGATCTTTTTGCTCACGTGTTGCGTAGTTTGTGTATGTATGATATTTTTCAAGAAATAATTCTGGACGTGCTTGTCTGAATTTGTAGATGCTTTGTTTTACATCTCCAACCATGAAAACATTTCCTTTAGAAATTTTATTTAAAATAGTTTCTTGTATAAGGTTGCTATCTTGATATTCATCAATTAGAATTTCTTCATATTTGTTTTTGAAGTCTTCTAATACATCTTCATTCTTTTCAAATAATTGTAAGCAAAGATGCTCGATATCGCTGAAGTCTAACAAGTTTTTATCCGATTTTTTCTTTTTGAATCTTTCGTCGAATAGATATATTATCTTTTTTATTCCATTCGCATGGGCGAACGCTTGTTTTAAATCTTCTAATATTTCTGCCGATGAAGATATAAATATTTTGTCTCTTAAATATTCACCTACTAGTTTTTTCATTTTGTCTCGAGTAGATTTTACTTGTATTTTTAATTCTTCATCCATTTTAGGTGCATTTTTTAAAGAAGAAAAACTTATATATTTGAATTCGTTATAGTAATCGTCCCATGTTAGTTTATTTTTACGAATTGCGTCTAACTTAAATATATCGTCTTGTATTGTTGCTAAATAATTTTTTGAATTTGGATCTTCTAAAAGGTCAAGTTCTATGTCTTTTAATTCTTTTGAAATCTCTTCTATTAGTTCTCTAGTATATTTAAGAATTTTCTTTCCCCATATAGTTTTTGAAAAATCGCTTTCCTCGACATTGTACATATTACATTTTTCTTCGAGCCATTCTAATGGATTTGGACAGCTTTGTATGAAACGATAAATTGATAAAATTAAGTTTATTAAGCCTTCATCGGACTTGTTGCTTGAGTACGCATCCATTACATCTATTATTTCTTCATCATTAGACTCATATAATTCTTCAAGGACTTCGTCAATTGCTTCTAATTTTAAAAGCTCGCCTTCTGTTGAATCGACAATTTTAAAGTTTGGATCAATATCTAGTTTATAGAAATAGTCTTTTATAGATTTTTTACAGAATGCATCGATTGTCATTATGCTTGATCTATTCAAATATAAAATTTGTTTTTGTAACGAATGATTGGTACTAATTTCTTCATATAGTCGACTACGTATACGTTCTTTCATTTCACTTGCTGCTGCATTCGTAAATGTAACAATAAGCATTTTGTCTATATCAACACCATCATCAATAATTTTACGGATAATCCTTTCTACAAGAACAGCTGTTTTACCACTACCTGCACCTGCAGCTACGAGCGTTTTAGAATTACGAATGTCTATTGCGCTTTTTTGCTCCGGTGTCCATTTTACATCTCCCATAAAATTTACTCCTTATTAAAATAATTTTGTTTGTTCAAATACTGTTTCATTATCTAAAGTTGATATTTGCTTGAATCGATTGCCTAGTTCTCTATCAAAATTGCATATTTCTTTATATGCACAGTAGTCACATGGCGTTTCTTTTTTTATTCGTGCTGGTTTGATTTCTACATTACCTGATAATATTTCTTCTGCAAATTTTTTTAGAATTGATTTTGTATGTTTACAAAGTCCTTTTAACTCATCTAGTGTTGCTGTTGGCACTTTTGAGTAGGTGCCATCTCTTTTTAGAGATAAGTTTAGATTTTTTGATTCTTTTACCATTTCTGTGTCCATGGCTTGCACTAGACGTACATCGGATAATATAATTCCATCCATTTTTAGTTTTTCACGGATTTGTTCTTCTACTTCTTCTGGTGTTAATTTCTTTTTTGATTTTACTATTGGATCATCTAGCTTTAAGTATAATGCACCACCAGGAATAAATTCTTCTTGCTTGTTTTCTGTTGCTACATCTAGATACGTTATTAGCTGTAATTGTAAGCCATAATATACTTTTGATAGATTTATTGATTTTGCTGATGATTTATAGTCTATTATTCGAATGTATTTTCCGTCTTCTGTTTTAGCTATGTCCATTCGGTCTATTTTGCCGTTTAAAACAAGTTTATTGCCTTCATCAAGTTCTATCTCGATTGGAGGATAATTTCCTTTTTCGCCGAATGTCATCTCACTGCCTAAAACATCAAATTCACTGTTTTTTATATGCAATGTTATAATCCATAGAACTCTTTTTACAACACGTTTTAATTTTATACTTAAAAATTTTAATCTGTTGTTACTAGAAAAAATATTGTACCTGCGTTCTGAAAGTAATGAGTCGATTATGTTTGAAGCTATAGTATCTATTTCGCCTTTAGTTATATCTCTCCATTTTAAATTGTTTCTTTCTAAGTGTTTTGAAAATTTGTCTAATATATCATGCATAAACACTCCAACGTCTGGGGTTTCTAGTTTGTATAATTTACGTTCTTTTACATTTAAACCATATTGCAAATAAAATTTAAATGGACATGAAGCGTATGATTCCATTTTTGATACACTTGATTTTATTGTATTTCCGTATAATTCTGTTGCGTTTCTTTTTTCAAGTCTTCCTACGTTGTTGTTGAAGCTTAATCCTGATTTTATTAGAGCAATGAATTCAGGATTGTTTTTTTCAAACCATTTATATACAAAGTTCCATTTTGGATTTATAGTTTCTTTTTCTTTTTTTTCACGAATTGTATTTGCCAAATGTACGAATGTTGATTTCTTCGTATTTATTAACTCTTCCCATTCAAAAGTTTGCGTTAAATAATCGTTTTCTTTTAATTTAGGGAATATATTTTTTAATTCATTTATTACTGAAGAGGGACGTAATGTTGTCCCCTCTTCATCTGTTATCGGATATGATATATGTAACTCGCATTTAGGAACTGTCAATGTTTTATATATATTAAAGTTTTCTTCTAACAATAACATTTTTGTGTCTTTAGCTATTTCAAGGTTATTTTCTAATAGCAAGTTACGTTCGTTATCGTTTAAAAAACCTTCTGTGGTATATTGCATTGGGAAAAGTCCATCGTTGACTCCTACAATATAAAGAATATCTATGTGAGAATTGCGAGAACGTGCAATATCTCCTATTATAACTTCGTCTTTACTTGTTGGAATAAGTCCTATTTGCTGAGTTAATATTCCTTCTTTTAAAATTGATTGATATTTATCAAAGGAAACGTTTTCATCGCCCATTGTGTTTACTAGTTCATCAAGTAAATTAACAAATATATTCCAAACTTGTACATATGCATTTGCAAACATTATGTCTGAACTTAAAATATCCTCTTTTGAATTTATTTCTTCTAATAAGTTTTTTATATTCTCTTCTACATTTATTTTTATTAGAAAATCATATAATGCACGTGTTATATCTCGCACCGTTTTTTTGCCGGTTAATTCGTTTTTAAATTCAAATATAGGAGTGATGATTTGTGCACGTATACTATTTATTTGTTCGTTAACTTCGTCAGTATCATAATGCCATTCTTCTAGCCATTTAGAACCTTTTATCCCGTATTTTAAAACGTAATTTTCTATTCGGTCTATATCATTTACATCTTCGATATTCGATAATCCAGTTTTTAGATACGTTATGATTGAATCAGTCTGATAATTCTTACTGCATATTTCTAATAATGACATTACTAGACAAATAAGTGGTTGAAGTGATAATTCCGATTTTGTATCTAAGAAATATGGAATATTGTATCTTTCAAATATCATTTTGAAAATTGATTCATATGTTTCAACGTTTCGCGATGCAATCATTATGTTGTTATAGCGATATCCTTCGTCACGAACTTTTTTTAGAATGTCACATGCAATCTTTTCGACTTCTGTATATAAATTAGGCATTATGCTTAAATCAACAAATTTTGTTTCTTCTTCGTATTTTTCTGCAGGAAATTTGTTAAAATTCTTTTCGAGATGGGATAACTCAGCGTTTAAAAATCTTCTTGGTGTTTCAAGATAAACGACATCAACATTCGTAAATTTCTTTATTTTATCAATAGTTTTTTTATTTAGTAAGAATAACTCGCTATTTTCTTCATCATTTGAAATCGCAATTGTTACGTCTGCAATTTTATTTAGTGCTTTTATAACTTCTAATTCTTGAGGAGTAAATCCATCAAACCCATCAATCCATATTTTCGCTCCTGAAATTATCTTTGATTTTGATATGTAATTCATGACAATTTTCAAATCATCATCGCTATCTATAAACTTGCCATCTATACGCTTTTCATATTCTGCATATATATACGCAAGTTCTCTTAGCTTATTAGATAATCTTTCGTTTTGAGTATTTGTATTAGATAACATTTCCGGAGTGACATTGTATCTTTTGAATTCAGAAATCAAGTCGCACACTGTAGTTACAAGTCCTGGTTTTCTATCTACTCCTTTTAAAAGGATTAACTCTTTTTCTAAATCTTTCATTATCGAATATACGATCATTGCTTTCGCAGATTTTGATATGGTAGCACTTTTGTAACCAAATTCATTATATATACGATAACATAAACGTTTAAATGACATTACGTCAACTTCCAAGATACCTCCTCTTCCTATTACGTTTGAGATATCATATTCGGCTGTCAACGAAAATTGTTCTGGTACAATATATATAAGAGAACCCTCATATTCATCTATAAGGTTTTCTTTAATTTCATTCATACAATAAACGCTCTTTCCAGAGCCAGCTCGACCTAAAACAAGTTTCATAGTTTCGCTCCTTTCTATTCAAAATACTATCATACTTTTTTATGAAGAGCAATGGAGAGTGACATTGAGTAATAATCCCATTGCCACTCTCCACAGTAATTTTTTTAATTCTGAGTTAGAAATTTTTCCTTTGCGCAATCAATTTTATTTTGCTCTGCATATTCGGTTTTGTACCAGCCTCTTTCAACCATCAAATTATAAATTTTATTTTGAATATTTAGCGATTCGTTTAAAGCTTCTTTAAAAGCATTATGAACCTCTGCAGTAGACGATTCCAATACACCATGAAGATATAAATCGCTAACACCTTTCATTAAAAGCAATTCTTTTTCCATCAATTCTCTATCTTCCATAGATTTTACACTCCCTATAACAAATTAAAAAATTTTTCATATATTTCAGAATGTTTTTGTTCCAATTCTGTAATATACATAGCTAACGTTGCGTCTTTTAAAGTTTTTCCAGTTTTCTTACTACTATCTTGCAAAAATTTTTCATGTCCTAACGCATCTTCAACATATAAAAGTTCTTTGCCTGTCATTTTTATCACCTCTTAAAGTAATATTTCCGTACTTACGGATTTTTATTCAAAATTTCTTTATGAAGAGGGAGAATATGATATAATTATGAAAATTGTAAGTATAGGAGTTTTTATGATGAAAAATAGAATTTTTTATATTGAATTATTGCGAATAATAGCTTGTTTTGCAGTAATTGTCCTTCATTCGATAAATAATATCCTGCCTAATGCTTTAATTTATGGTACTAGCACTTGGAAATTAGCGAATTTTATAAATGTTATTACTCGTTTTGCAGTTCCCGTATTTTTCATGATTAGTGGTTACTTAGCTTTTAGTTCCACAAAAGAATATTCAATAAAAGATTTCCTAAAAAGTAAGTTCATAACGTTAGTCGTACCATTATTTGCATATAGCCTTTTTTACTACATTTTTCTTAACACATCTGGTATACTTTCTATTTCAGATTTTTTATTTAAATTTATTTCTATGGACGTGCAATATCATCTGTGGTTTATGTATGCACTAATTGGACTCGAATTACTTGTTCCGGTATTAAAAAAAGCTGTACAATCATTAGACAATAAAGAATTATTTTATTTTTGGTTAATTTCAATATTTCCAACTACCCTAGGACCGTTTTTAAATAAAGTCTTTAAAATATGGTTATTTAGATATGAGCCACTCATTTTCGGATACTTTGGATATTTTTTGTTAGGATATATTGTTGGGAAAATAGATATATCCAAGAAAAACAGAATTTTAATATATTTAAATGGACTTGTTTGGACTCTTATAAGTTACTTTGGAACTATATATTTATCTTCGTCAGAAAGAATAGACTTATTTTTCAATGGTGGATATCAAATAAATTCTTATTTTATAGCAATAGCAATTTTTGTATTTGCCAAATATAATTTTAAAGAAACTAAAAATAATTTTTTAAATAATGCAGTACTAAAAATAGCAAGACTTACATTTGATGTTTATCTTATTCACGCATTTGTATTAAGTTTGCTACAAACCTATACAAATGCAGGTCATATAATTAGTCTTACGTTGTTGTCAATTCCAACATTCTTAATAAGTCTAGTCCTTGCTTTTGGAATACATATCATAAAAGAAAAATGCCAATGAGGATTATTCCTCATTGGCTATATTATTGTCTTCACTATTTCCTTCAGTATTTTTATTCTCTTCGATTTGCTAGTCTATTTTCAATTGACCGTCGTCTTCACCTAAAGCGTCTTTAATAGTTGGCAATTCTGGCAATTCTTTTAATGAAGTGTAACCAAACATTTTTAAAAAGTCTTCTGTAGTTTTATACATCATTGGACGACCCGGAGCATTCATTTTTCCGGCTTCTTCTACTAAATTATATTCCAATAATTTATTTAACGCACTATCAGATGAAACACCTCTTATTTTTTCTATTTCGGCACGTGTAGTGCATTGATTATATGCAACTATAGATAGCACCTCCAAAGCGGCTTGTGAAAGCGTTGGCTTTGGTCTGTTATCTAACATTTTACATATGTATGAATAAAACTTTTCTAGTGTTGCAAACTGATACTCATTGTTTACTTTTACAATTTGTATTCCACTATTATGCTCAATCAAATTGCTCTTTAAAGTTTCTATTGCGTTTTCAACTTCTTTTGTTTCTACTTCTAATATTTCCGATATTATTTTTGCACTAACAGGTCTTCCGCTAGCAAATAGCATAGCTTCGACAGCTTGTACAAGTTCATCTTTTTCCATTAGAATTCCTCCATTACTTTTTCTTATTTAAACGTTGTCTTAAAGCTTCAAATACAACAATTCCTCCAGATACACTTGCATTTAAGGATGTTATTTTTCCCATCATTGGTATTTTAACTAGGAAATCACAGTTTTTCATAGTCAATGTACCCATTCCTCTTCCTTCGCTACCAATCACGATTGCTATAGGTCCTGTCAAATCTTGTTCAGTATAAAGTGTTTTAGCAGAACCATCTGTTCCTACAATCCATACGCCTCTATCTTGTAATTCTTTAATTGTTTCGTTTATATTATTTACTCTAACTATTGGAACATATTCAGTTGCACCTACTGCTGTTTTAGCAACAACTTCAGTTACTCCAACAGCACGTCTTTTTGGAATTATTACACCATGGCATCCAGCACATTCTGCTGTTCTTATAAGAGCACCTAAATTATGTGGATCCTCAATTTCATCAGCAATCATAATAAATGGATCTTCATTTCTTTCACTTGCAAGTGCAAAAATATCGTCTATAGTTTTATACTCAACTGCTGAAACAAAGGCAATTACGCCTTGATGATGTTTTGTATCAGAAAGCATATCTAATTTTGACTTTTCAACCTCTGAAATCAAATTGTTATTCTTTTTAGCAAGTTTGATAATTTCATTTATAGAACCTTGTCTTTCACCTTTTTGTATAAATACCTTATTTACAGGCTTTCCCGACTTTAAAAGTTCGATAACAGCATTTCTTCCCTCTACTTTAAAATCTTCACTTTTCATCTCAATTCTCCTTTTCTTAGGGACGTCCGTTAAATGTCTCACTTTTGCCTTTTACTGGAAATTTTGGAACATTTAACGGACGTCCCTCGTGTGTCATTCTTCATCTAATTTTAGTATTGATAAGAATGCTTCTTGTGGTACATCTACTGTACCTAATTGTCTCATTTTCTTTTTGCCTTCTTTTTGTTTTTCTAATAATTTCTTCTTACGTGTGATGTCTCCTCCGTAACATTTGGCTAGTACGTCTTTGCGCATTGCTGATATTGTTTCTCTTGCAATTACTTTTCCTCCGATAGAGGCTTGGATTGGTATTTCAAACATTTGTCTTGGAATTGTTGTTTTTAGTTTTTCTGCCATTTTTCTACCACGTGCATACGCTTTGTCTTTATGTACTATCATTGAGAATGCATCTATTAAGTCGCCGTTTAACAATATATCTAGTTTTACAAGGTCTGATTCTCGATATCCTATTATTTCGTAATCGAATGATGCGTAGCCTTTTGTTCTTGATTTTAGGGCATCAAAGAAGTCATAGATGATTTCGTTAAGTGGCATTTCGTAAGTTAGTATGACTCTTGTTTCATCAAGATATTTCATGTCTTTGTAGATACCTCTTCTATCTTGGCATAATTCCATTATGTTTCCAACATATTGCTTTGGAAGCATTATATCTGCTTTTACAATTGGTTCTTCCATTTTTGACACTTCTTGCATTGGTGGAAGTTCTGTTGGATTGTATAGATCGAACTTAGTTCCGTCTGTTTTTATTACTTTATAAATAACACTTGGTGATGTTGTGATTACGTTTAGATTATATTCTCTGTCTATACGTTCTTGTATTATTTCCATATGTAGTAATCCTAGGAATCCACATCTAAAACCAAATCCAAGTGCAACAGATGTTTCTGGTTCCCAAAATAGTGAAGCATCATTTAATGAAAGTTTTTCTAACGCTGCTTTTAAATCTTCATATTCACTGCCATCTGCAGGATAGATTCCACAGTAAACCATTGGCATTATTTTTTTGTATCCTGGTAATGGTTCCGCGGCAGGTGCATTTTTTGTTGTTATAGTATCACCAACATTGATATCTGATACATTTTTTATACTAGCAGCTACGTATCCAACTTCGCCAGCTAAAAGTGTATCTGTTGGTATATAAGTTCCTGCACCAAAATATCCAACTTCTGCAACCGTATATGTTTTATTTGTTGCCATGAATTTTATTTCATCGCCTACTTTAATTTTCCCTTCTTTAATTCTTACATATGCGACAGCACCTTTGTAGTTATCGTAATAAGAATCGAATATTAAGGCTTTGGTTGGATTGTTTGCATCACCACTTGGAGCTGGAATTGAAGTAACTATTTTTTCTAAAACTTGTTCTACGTTTAATCCTGTTTTGGCTGAAACTCTAGGGGCATCTTGTGCTTCTATCCCTATTACGTTTTCAATTTCATCAATAACCATTTCTGGATTAGCACTTGGTAAGTCTATTTTATTTAATACTGGTATGATTTCAAGATTGTTATCTAGTGCTAAATATACATTTGCAAGTGTTTGAGCCTCAATTCCTTGTGAAGCATCTACAACTAAGATTGCTCCTTCACAAGCTGCTAAGCTCCTTGAAACCTCGTAAGTAAAGTCAACATGTCCAGGTGTATCTATTAAATTCAATATATATTCTTTGCCATCATTAGCTTTATATACAGTTCTAACAGACTGCAATTTAATCGTAATTCCTCTTTCTCGCTCTAAATCCATATTATCGAGTACTTGTTCTTGCATTTCGCGTTTCGTAAGAACTCCTGTAAGCTCGATCAATCTATCTGCAAGAGTAGATTTCCCATGGTCTATATGTGCAATTATACAAAAATTTCTAATGTTTTCTTGATTTGTCACTATATAAGCCCTCCTTTAACCTCATAATAATATACTAAAAACGGCAAAAAGTAAACTAAAAACATTATTCTTGCATATTCTTATTTAATATTTTAGAATGTTTTTTGGAGGTTGATGCTTTATGACATCTTTTGGACTAAAGTTGCTAGCACTAATTACAATGGCAATTGACCATATGGGATATGTACTTTTTCAAAATAATTTGGTATTTAGAATCATTGGAAGACTAGCTTTTCCAATCTTTGCATTTCAGCTTTCTGTTGGATATACACATACAAAAAATAAAGAAAAACATATTTTCAAAATGATACTTTTCGCAATTATATCGCAGATTCCATTTATGATATTTAACGGGATGGCTTCTGACTACGAACACTTTTTGAATATTGGCTTTACATTTTCTTTAGCACTTCTATGTATGTATATTATAGAGAATGTTAATGACTTCATATATAAAACTTTTTTGTTATCTACGGTTCTTCTTTTATGTTGCTTTATTCCAATAGATTATGGAGTTTGGGGCGTTCTGCTTTGTGTTTCGTTTTACATTTTTAGAAATCATAAATATTTAAATTTGCTAAGTGCAGGAATAATTATGATTTTTAAGATTCTTATTAGTGGAAATGCGGCTTATTCAGCAATGTTATATGCTTTATACCCTATATGCTTATACAATGATAAAAAAGGATTAGATAATAAATTTAGCAAGTATTGTTTTTATATTTTTTATCCTGCTCATATGATTTTATTTGCTCTTATAAAGTTGTTTATATAAAATTTAAAAGCTCGAAGTTGTGTATACTCTACACTCTCGAGCTTTTTCTTATTTATTTTGTGCTTTTTGCTTTTTTCTTAGTTTTTTTATTTTCGTTCATTGTGTCTTTAGCCACTGACATTAGTAGTTTGATACGGTTTGTTTGATTTGCTTCACTTGCACCAGGATCATAATCTACTGCTACTATGTTTGCCATCGGATAATGTTCTCGTATAGCTTTTATTACGCCTTTTCCAACGACATGGTTTGGTAAACAAGCAAATGGTTGTACACAAACTATATTTGGTGCACCGTCTTTAATTAGTTCTATCATTTCAGCTGTCAAGAACCAGCCTTCACCAGTTTGGTTGCCGACTGAAAGTATTTCTCCTACCTGATTTCTCAACTTCCAAATATCGCAAGGTTCTCTATATGACTTTTTAGCTTTTGCTAATGTTTCTTTTATAAATGCTTCTTGAGCATCTAGTAGATTTATAAGCTTACCATATACATATCCTTTAAATTTTTCTATTTTCATAAGTTTGCTATCATTGTATGTACCTATAACAACATATTTTACAAATCCCATGAAGTCTGGTGATAAAACTTCAGCACCTTCTGCTTCTAGTTGCTCTATTATATTATGGTTTCCAAAAGGATGATATTTAATTAAAATTTCTCCAACAACACCAACTTTTGGCTTTACTTCATTTGATATTTTTATCTTATCAAAATCAGCTACCATGTTTACTATACCTTCTTTATATTTTTCAGTATTGTTTAATCTTATTAAATCTCTTCCTTGCTTTACCCATTTTTCGTATAAAGCATTTGACTCACCTTTATTTAATTCATATGGTCTATTTCTAAGCAATAGTCTGTTTAATAAATCGCCAAGTACTACTGCTTTCAAAAGTTTACTTGCCATTGGTAATGTAATTTTAAATCCAGGCATTTTTTCAAGACCACTGAAGTTAAATGATATAACTGGTACATCTTTAAAACCTGCATCAGCTAGGGCTTTTCTTAAAAATCCAATATAATTTGTTGCTCTACATCCTCCACCTGTTTGCGAAATAATTACAGCAGTGGTATCTATGTCATATTCGCCAGATTGTAAAGCTTCTATTAGCTGACCTATTACAAGTAATGATGGATAACAAGCATCGTTATTAACATACTTCAAGCCTATTTCAACAGTTTTTTCTGTGCACTCACGAAGTAATTTTAATTTGTAACCTGAGCTATCTAATGCTGCTTCTAAAAATTCAAAGTGTACTGGAGATAATTGTGGGCACAATATGGTATGTGTCTTTCTCATCTCTTTTGTAAATGGTACTTTGTTTGCTGCATATGAAGGTGTTTTTTCAATAGGACATATTCCTTCTTCTTCACGTTTTTTCATCGCAGCTAAAAGCGATCTTATTCTAATTCTGATTGCTCCTAGATTGTTTACTTCATCTATTTTTATTAAAGTATACATTTTACCGAATTTAGTTAGTATTTCTTCAACTTGGTCTGTTGTTACAGCATCGATTCCACAACCAAATGAATTTAATTGTACAAGTTCAAGGTAATCTTTTCTTCCAACTACATCCGCAGCTGCATATAGTCTTGAATGATACATCCATTGGTCAACAACTCTTAAAGGTCTTTCTAATTCGCTTAAATGTGCAATTGAATCTTCTGTAAGTACTGCCATTCCTAAGCCTGTAATCATAGTATCGATACCATGATTTATTTCTCCATCTATATGATAAGGTCTTCCCGAAAGTACAATTCCCTTTAGATGATTTTCTTCTAAATATTTTAATGTTTCTTCGCCTTTTCTTCTAATGTCTTCTCTATATCTATTATATTCAGCTTGAGCTTTCTTAGCTGCTCTTGCTATTTCTGATTTCTTCAAATTGTATTCTTTAAATTCTTCAAGTTCACTGATAACTTCAACCAATGCTTTTGTTTCAAATGGCAAGAATGGATTTATAAATTTTATTTTCTTTTCAGCTAAGTCTTCAACGTTATTTTTTATAACTTCCGAATACGAAATTACAATTGGACAGTTGTAATGATTTTCTGCATGTTTTTGCTCTTCACGTTCATATGGTATACATGGATGAAAAATAGTTGTAACTCCTTGCTCAATCAAACTCATTATATGTCCATGAGTAATTTTAGCTGGATAACACACTGATTCAGATGGAATTGATTCCATACCTTTTTCGTATGTTTTTCTAGTTGTTTTTTCAGATAACACTACACTGAATTTTAGTTCTGTAAAGAATGTATGCCAAAATGGATAGTTTTCATACATATTTAAGACTCTAGGAATACCTATTTTACCACGTTTAGCTTCGCTTTCTTTTAACGGAACATAGTCGAATGTTCTTTCATATTTATATTTATATAAATTTGGTAATTCAACTTTCGTTTTTACAGATGGCTCAGTGCCTGCACCTTTTTCACATCTATTTCCTGTTACAAGTTTTTTGCCATTACTAAATTTGTTTATTGATAATAAACAATGATTTTCGCAGCCTTTACATCTTATATGTGTTGTTTTAAAACTTAAATTTTTCAATTCGTCATATGATAACATTGTTGATTTTTCAGGCAATATTTTCTTTGCATTTTTATATTTGTCTTTACACAATAATGCCATACCATATGCTCCCATAAGTCCAGAAATATCAGGTCTTATAACTTCTTTGCCGATTATAAGTTCAAAAGCTCTTAAAACTGCATCATTAGAAAATGTTCCACCTTGGACTATAATATGTTCACCTAACTTACTTGTATCACGAATTTTCATAACTTTTTGTAAAGCGTTCTTTACAACTGAATAAGATAATCCAGCAGAAATATCTCCAATATTTGCTCCCTCTTTTTGTGCTTGTTTAATCTTTGAATTCATAAAAACAGTACATCTTGAACCTAAATCAACAGGTGCTTTAGCAAGAATTGCTTCTCTTACAAATTCATCTAATGAAATATTCAAATTACTTGCGAATGTTTGTAAGAATGAACCACAACCTGATGAGCATGCCTCGTTTAGCATAATGTTATCTATTGTTCCTTCTTTTAATCTGATATATTTCATATCTTGACCACCAATGTCCACGATAGATTCAACATCTGGCATAAAATGATTTGCAGCTCTTGTATGTGCAATAGTTTCTATTTCACTCATATCTGCGTTGATAGCTGTCTTGATTAAATTTTCTCCATATCCTGTCGTTCCTACAAGCCTTATTTTTGCTTTTTTAGGAAGAGCATGATAAACATCCTTTATCATTTCAGAAACAGTATTTAAAGGGCTTCCTTCGTTACTTCTGTAATCTGAATAAAGTATTGCACCTCTATCATCTATAAGTGCAAGTTTTGATGTGGTAGAGCCTGCATCTATTCCAAGAAAAGCATTTCCAGAATAATTTTCTATTTTTGCTCGTGGAGCTTTAAACTTTGCGTGTCTTTTCTTAAAAGCTGACAGCTCTGCAATAGTATTGAAAAGTGGTGGCAAAGCTGGATTTTCATCACCTTTATATTCTTTTAAAATTTCCAAATATTCTTTTAATTTATTATATGAAATTAGTTCTTCAGTGGCTGAATCTAATGCAGCTCCTTTAGCTACAAGTAAATGGCCCTCTGCTGGAATAATTACATCTTCATCACTTAGATTCAATGTTTCTATAAATCTTTTTCTCAATTCTGGTAAATATGTAAGAGGTCCTCCTAGGAAAGCAACCTTTCCTCTTATTGGTCTTCCACAAGCAAGTCCACTTATAGTCTGATTTACCACAGCTTGTAAAATAGAAACAGCGATATCGTTTCTGCTAGCTCCCTCATTTATCAATGGTTGCACGTCTGTCTTAGCAAAAACACCACATCTAGAAGCTATTGGATATATAATTTTATAATCTTTCGCAAGTTCATTTAAACCAGTTGGATCTGTATTCAAAAGTGTAGCCATTTGGTCTATAAATGCTCCCGTACCACCTGCACAGCTTCCGTTCATTCGTTGCTCTATAAATTTATCAAAATAAATTATTTTTGCATCTTCTCCACCAAGCTCAATTGCTACATCTGTTTGTGGAATATATTTTTTTACTGCATTTTTACAAGCAATAACTTCTTGTATGAATTTACAATTTAATACTTTGGCGATAGACATACTACCCGAACCTGTAAAACAAATTCTGTATGAATAGTCCTTATATTTTTCTGTAACTTCAGCTAAAAGGTTATATACTGCAGTCTTCGTATCAGAAAAATGCCTCCTATATGACGTATAAATTGGTTCTTCCTTTTCATTTAATACTACGATTTTGACCGTAGTAGAGCCAATATCCAAACCAAGATATAATTCTTTCTTCATAAAAACCTCCTATAAATAAAGCATTATTACTATTTTACAAGCACCTGTCGAAAATTGCAAGTTTTGGTCGCTTTTCATACAAAATTCACAATTTGTTGTATAAAAAACAGCCTAGCTCTATGGCTAGACTGTCATTTCTATTTTATTACAATTACGGGTCTATAATAATAGCTAGATGAAGAAGTGACCGAATCGAAATCAAAGTAACTAGATTTAAATAATCTAACAATTACAGATTGATTTGCAATTGGGAAAGTAGCAGTGTATCTATCCCAGTTAGTCTCAGTCATTGCATCTCCATATTTATCTGCAATCCCAGTTGGCGAATTTTCATCATTTTGATATAAGTCTGCATAATCCAGCCCGGCTAGTATTGTATTTTTTTCATTACCCGCAGCGACAAATTCATCTTTTAATGTGAAATCTATTTCATCAAGACAATTATATGCATACATCAAATATATGGCAGCTGAATATTCCATGTTACTCATAAGATGACTTTCAAATTTCGCATTATTGCCAACAAGATCTTTAGAATTATTAACTGCATTCGCTAATGTAGTGCTTGATGCTGATGTATTCATTGCAATCCATATCCCAGACTTCTCTACACCACCTGTTTTAAAAGCAGGATGTACTTTATACCCAGTTGGTAAAGATTCATTATTAACCATGTAGTCTGTTTCCTCCCTTAAGAAAACTATTTTCATGGCTGATGATGGAACTTGTGTAAAAGGTCTTAAAGGATCGTTTAAGCCATTATAAAACTCTTGGATTGAGTATGCATATCTAGGTATCCATACAAAAACAAGACTTTCGTCAGCAACACTTCCGTCGCCATCAGAATCATATTTCATTTTTGCAAATGAAGGAGCTGCTGCGTTGTAATTATACCAAGTATCTGTATATATATCCTCTACTAAGCCTGACATATCACTTTTTACAGCATACATTCCATCAAGCAAAACAGGTCTATTTATATTATTTGCTTCATCAAAACTAGTTCCATATGTGTTTTTTTCTAAAGATTTTTCTATCGTAAATTCTTCGTTTGCATATAAATCTTTCATATCTTCGCCATCATACATTTTTAAAACATATCTTGTTATCTTTTTGGTTGGTTCTACTGTAAAAGTTTTTTCCACAATAACAGGATAATCTTCATCGTAATATTCTTTTAAATCTAAAGAAATGTAATCTTGCTCTGTTAAGACAGCGTCTCCTGATATGAAATCAAGAAATTCATCACCTTTTCTAAGTGAATTACATATGGTAGCAAGCTTATCTGTTGCTGATTTTTTTCGAGCATCTTTTATAACGTTTACGCCGTTATATGTTGTAATAGAAGTAATGATTAGCATTACGATTACAGTTATAGCAAGCACTAAAACAGATATTCCTCTATCACTTTTCATTTGCACTCCTCCACTCTTTTGTGAAATTATATTTTATCATTGCAACCTAATACATCTACAATTTTATGTTTTACCATTTCTCTAATTGCATCTCTTCCTGCACCTAAATAACTTCTTGGGTCAAATTCGCCAGGATTTGTTACAAAAGTTTCTCTAATTGCACTTGTCATAGCAAGTCTTAAATCTGTATCTATGTTTATTTTGCATACACCATGTCTAGCAGCTTCTCTAAGCATATCTTCTGGAACACCTTTTGCACCTGGAATATTTCCTCCAAATTTATTGCATTTTTCTACGAATTCTGGAATAACCGTTGAAGCACCATGTAATACAATTGGGTAACCTGGCATTGCAGCTGTTATTTTGTCTAATATATCAAATCTTAGTTTTGGTTCTCCCTTGAATTTGTATGCACCATGACTTGTTCCGATTGCAATTGCTAAAGAATCACATCCTGTTCTTTCTACAAACTCAACTGCTTGATCTGGATCTGTGTATGAACTGTCTTCTGCACTAACTTTTACATCATCTTCTACACCTGCAAGTTTTCCAAGTTCTGCTTCTACTACAACACCGTGTTCATGTGCATAATCTACTACTTTTCTTGTTAACTCTATATTTTCTTCAAAGTTATATTTTGAACCATCTATCATAACTGATGTAAAGCCACCATCTATACATTTTTTACAAATATCAAAATCTGCACCATGATCTAGATGAATTGCTATTGGCAAATCTGTGTCTTCTACTGCTGCTTGAATTAAATGAATCAAATAATTATGTTTAGCATATTTTCTAGCACCTGCTGAAACTTGTAATATAAGTGGACTGTTTACTTCCTTTGCTGCTTCTGTTATACCTTGAATTATTTCCATATTATTTACATTAAAGGCACCTATTGCATAGCCACCTTTACTAGCTTTTTCAAACATTTCTTTTGTCGTTACTATACCCATAACTAAAACACTCCTTTAAAATTTCAAATTTTCTATATAGACTTTATCACATTTTGTATTCATTGGACAACTTATTTCATTTATTTTTTTGTTTATGAATATTATTTTCTTTTTTGAAAATAATATTAGTGTACAATTTAATTATTGTACCTAGTTTTTATTTTGGAGTGATTTAAAATGGCTAAAATAAAATGTAGTGTTTGCTCATGCGCTTATAATTTAGCAGAAAAAAGTGAGTGTACTTTAAATGCAATACAAGTGTGTCCTTGTAAAAATCATAAGAAAGGTACGCCTGAAGATGAAACATGTTGCAGCTCTTATATTGAGAATCATAAATAATAGTTTTTATGATTAACTATAGTTTACTTTTTAAATTGAAAAGTCAGTTTAATTTGCGAACAAAAAATACACCTTGAAAAAGGTGTATTTTTATTTTTATATTCATTTTATTTTATAAAAAGCTTTATAAAGTTTTATTGCTGTTTCTGGTGATTCGTCTCCTTCTTTGTTTTTTATTGGGGCGAATTCTTCGTCTTTTTCTCCTCTGTATACAATTATATCATCAGACATACTATATCCATCAAATATAAAAGCCTCATATTTGTATGTTTGCATTTCTTCTTGAATTCCGAATTCATTTAATCCTACATTTTTCTTTAAAGCTGCATGAATAGGCAATTTTTCTGTTACTATTTTTTCTAGCAAATCTATTCCAAAATAATTACAGCCATAATGCGCATCGCCATATATCAAATCGCCCTCTTCATTTCGAGCTTCAAGTAGTTCTCTCGGTGTTTCAGTATATTCAATAACTCGTGGCTTTCCATTGACTCTACAAAATACTCCCCACTTACCTTCTGGTGATGGTTTCATAAAAGATCTTGAAAGAAGAGATATATTTTTTTCTTCCATTAAAGCAACCGGAATAGGATCAATCATCTGAATCAAAATATTGTCTATATTTCCTATAGCTAAATATTTGATTTTATTAAGTTTCATGTGATCGATTATTCCTCTATTACCTAAAGCATTAAATATTCCACCGTTTCCGTCTGGTGCCATAAATATAGTTGCTTTATCTTTCATTACAATCTTTCCATTTGTATCTAATAATGGAAGTTCACCTTGCTTGAAAAATATTACGTGATTTTTATCGTATCCGAAAAAATTATTTTGAGTAAAGAAGTCTTGCGTTTCTTCATCATTTTGCTCGCTAGTCATTATATACCAATATATTAAAACTCCATATTCTTCGTATGCTTTTTTTAATTTCATTGCATTTGTTTCAAATATTGAAGTTGGTTTATCCAAATCTAACATCAACGTGCCTTTTGGTCCACTATGTCCTAGTCTAGAGCCTTGACCACCTGCCATAGAGCAGATCGCAAGTTCTCCATTTTTTATTTTCTTATCTCCGATTTTTTTATATTTTTCTAAGTCTATTTTTTTCTTTTCAGTTGCTGGAACATTAGTGATTTTGTTTTCACCTATATTAAATTCATGTTTTTCATGAAATAACTCGTTTATATATCCGAAATCAATCTTTTTAATTTGTTCAATCAAAAGATTTTTTTGTGCATCAGATAATTCGTCGTAATATTTAAACACGTGTTCTTGATTATATTTTTCTAAAACTTTCAAAATTTCGTTATAAGATTCCATATGCAAACCTCCAATATAAATTTACATTTTTTCTGGTGATTTTATTCCAAGTAATGCAAGACCATTTTTAATTGTTGTTCCAACTGCTTTTGTAAGTGCAACTCTAGCCTTCTTTGTTTCTTCATCATCGCAAATAATTTGATGTTCGTTATAGAATCTACTAAAGCTTTGTGCCAAGTCAATTAAATGTCTAGAAATAATTGAAGGTTCATTTTTATTTACTGCATTTAAAACAATATCAGGATATTCAGACAAGTTTTTAATAACTTCTATTGCTTCTTTATCTAATAGTTTATCTGTATTTACATTACTTAAATCTACATTTGCATTTTTCATTATACTGTTTGTTCTAACGTATGTATATTGAAGATATGGTCCTGTTTCACCTGTGAAATTTAATAGTTGATTCCAATCAAATATTTCATCTTTTATTCTGTTGTTAGCCAAATCATTGAATATAATAGCTCCAACACCAACCATTTTAGCAACTTCTTCTTTATTCTCAAGTGTTGGATTCTTTTCTTCTATTATTTGAAGAGACTTTTCAATTGATTCATTTAAGATTTCTTCAAGTGTAGGAAGCTTTCCACCTTTACGTGAACCAATTTTTTCACCATTTTCATCTAATACTAAACCAAAAGGAATATGCTCGCACACAGCTGCATATTTTTCATATCCCATAAGTTCAAGTGTTTTAAATACTTGCTTAAAGTGAAGCGATTGTTCACTGCCAACCACATATAAAGCTTTATCAAAATTATAATTATCAATTCTATACAAAAGTGCGGCTAAATCTCTAGTAGCATAAATTGTTGTACCAGCAGAAGTTATTATTATACATGGTGGCATATTTTCTTCTGGCATTTCGACAACTTTTGCACCTTCACTATCTTTCAATATACCTTTTGCTTCAAGTTCTCTTACGACTCTTTCCATCTTGTCATTATAGAAAGCTTCACCGTTAAAAGAATCAAATTCACTACCAAGTAAAGCATAGACTTTATTATAATTTTCTAAACTAATATCTATAATCCATTTCCAAAGCTTAGTTGTTTCTTCATCATGCTTTTCTAATCTGATTAAGACATCACGAGCTTTATCAGTCATTGTAGGATCTTCTTTTTCTAATTTGTTAAATCTTACATATATCGCCAATATTGAATAAATAGCGTTGTCATCAAAAGTATATTCGTCTTTCCACATTTCATAACCAGCTATTGATTTAGAAATACCCATTCCCCAGTCTCCAAGATGATTTATACCAACCACATTATATCCAATAGCTTTATACATCTTGTAAAGTGCTCCACCTATAACAGTTGTACGTAAATGTCCAATATGAAAAGGTTTTGCAATGTTAGGTGACGAATAATCAATGACAACAGTTTTTCCGTTGCCAATGTCACTTTTTCCATAATCTTCGCCCTTTGCTAAAACATCGTTTAAAACAGTTTTTACAAATTCAGACTTGTTAATAAAAAAGTTAAGATATCCACCAACAACATCAATTTTAGAAATAACTTCATCTTCCGATAATTTTTCTTTTAATTCATTTGCAATAATTGGTGGCGCTTTTCTTAGTTCTTTAGCCAATTTAAAACAAGGGAACGCAAAATCACCAAGTTCTGTGTTTGGTGGTATTTCAATATATTCTTCGAGAGAAGAAACGTCCACATTTGTAACAGCGTTTATTCTTTTTGCAATTTCGTTTTTATAATTCATTCGATAGCACTCCTTTTAACCAATTTATTCGTTCTAATCTTAATTTTTCCTTTATTATATTATAATCCATGTCTTTTGGATATAATTTCGCATTTATTTTTTTCATCATTTCATTGCCAATCTGTGCAAAATATATTTCTGTATCTTTAGTATTATCAGCGTTTGCCAATATTTCCATTCCGTCAAGTGTTAAAGCAGACTTGCTTATACGTTCTATAAAATCTACTTTTTTAGGTATACGCATATTATAAAAAATACCCGCACGCATATGTTCTTCGCAGGCTGTAATACCAGCTTTTCTATATTTATTAGGAAGCTTTAGCCTATCACATAATTTGTTAACAAGCTGCACACCAGCTTCTTCATGACCTATATGGCTCGGTCTTTTTTCAATAGGAGTTAGTGCTTTACCTAAATCATGCACCAATCCAGCAAAAATCATATACGGCACATGTGTTTTAATAGACATTTTATCTATAACATTCATAGTATGATTATAAGCATCACCTTCAGGATGATACTCCTCTGGTTGTATCACTCCAATCAAATCAAAAACTTCTTTAAAATGAATATCTAAAACATCAGCTTTTTTTAGCGTATCAAAAAACAAACTTGGCTTTTGTGCTTTAAGAGCTTTATCAAGTTCAACAAAAACTCTTTCTGGCGAAAGAAAATCAAGTTCATCTCTAGTTTTCTTCATGAGTTCAATTGTATAATTATCTACTTTAAAACCAAATTGACTAGCAAATCTAGCAACACGATACGTTCTAAGAGGGTCTTCAACAAAAGCATCAGAAGTAGCTCTTATAACTTTTTCATCGATATCATTTTTTCCATTAAACGGATCGATAATTTCTTTAGAAAGAACATCAATAGCAATACTATTTAAAGTAATATCTCGTCTTTTCAAATCTTCAATAATCGAAATACTTTTGTTGCAAATCATTTCAAAACCTTTGTGCCCAGTAGACCTTTTAACTTCTTGTCTAGCAAAAGCAAACTCACATCCATGATAATCAAAAACAGGGAAACACTTTCCTCTAGCCTTTGCATCTGGAACAAGCTTTTGAAAATCTTTAATATCAATACCTGTGACACAAAAATCAAAATCATGAGGCACTCTATTCATCAAGAAATCACGAACAGCACCACCAACCAAATACAATCTGCCACCAGCATCAGAAATTTTGCTAGCCAGCTCAAACACCCAGTCCACACAATCACCCATTGCAAATTATACCACACCCCTCCCCAAAAGTAAACACGAGGGACGTCCGTTAAATGTGTCAAAATTTCCAGTAAAAGGCAAAAAATGAACATTTAACGGACGTCCCTCGTGTTCCCTTTTGACATTTGGCAAAGCTTGTTGTAGTATGTATTATTGAGACTTATATGAAAGGAGTTTTGTAAATGTCACTTTGCTCAGTTTGTAAGAAAAATACTGCTGTAGTGTTTGTTAATAGAATTATTGATGGAAAGCCGAAGCTTGAAGGACTTTGTCTTGCTTGTGCTAAGGAAAGAGGTATAAATCCTTTGGCTTCTATGATGAAACAATATGGAGCATCTGAAGAAGATATTGCTAATTTGAATGAACAGTTTGATGAGATTGTTTCTTCTTTGTCTTCTGATGATATGGATATTCCTGAAGAACTTATTGAGGAAATGGGAAAAATGGATAACCCGGAGGCTTTTTCTTCGATGCTTTCTAATATTTTCCCTAATGCGACTAATAATTGCGAAGCAAAGCACTCACCTTTTAAGGATAATTCAAAAGTTTCGTCTAAAACAAGTAAGGATAAGAAAAAAGATAAAAAGAAAAAAACTTTGGATGCTTTTGGTGTTAATTTGACTGCTAAAGCTATTGATGGAAAAATTGATAAGCTAATTGGTAGAGATGTTGAAATTGAAAGAATTACTCAAATTTTAAATCGTCGCACTAAGAATAATCCTGTACTTATTGGCGAACCTGGTGTTGGTAAAACAGCTATTGCACAAGGTTTAGCTCTTAAAATTGCGAATAAAGATGTTCCTGCTAAACTTTTGGGTTGCGAAATTTATCAAATTGATATGACGTCAATGATTGCTGGTACTCAATTTAGAGGACAATTCGAGTCTAGAATGAAGTCTTTAATTGAAGAGTGTCGCGAGTTAGGAAATATTATTTTGGTTATAGATGAACTTCACAATATAATGGGTGCAGGTGGCGACGTTGATCATACTATGAATGCTGCCAATATTTTAAAACCTGCTCTTTCTAACGGAGATATTCAAGTTATTGGTACTACAACTTTAAAGGAATACAGAAAACATATCGAAAAGGATGCTGCTTTGGAAAGACGTTTTCAACCTGTTTTTGTTGAAGAACCTAAAATTGCAGATACTATTGAAATTATGCTTGGCATAAAGGATTATTATGAGAATTATCATCATGTTAAAGTTTCTGATACTTTAATTAAACAAATTGTTGTTATGTCAGAAAAATATATACATGACAGATTTTTGCCTGATAAAGCAATCGATATTTTAGATGAAGCTTGTTCAAAGGTTAATCTTACAAATAAAGTGTTGGCTCAGCTTCAAATATTGAAGGAAGAACTTGATAAGGTTCGTGAAGAGAAATCTTTCCTTGAAGATATTGAAATTATTGATGCAAACACTGAACCTGATTATGAGAAAATTGCTAAACTAAAATCTCATGAGACCGCTTTAATAAATCAAATCGCCGATATTTCTCAAGGAAATCTAGAACTTGAATTAACAATTGATGATGTCGCTGCCGTTATTGAAAATTGGACTAAAATCCCTGCTTCTAAGATTTCTGAAACTGAAGCTGAAAAATTGTTAAATCTTGAAAAGAATATTCATAAAAAATTGATTGGTCAAGATAAAGCTGTTTCAGCTGTTTCTAACGCTATTAGAAGAAATCGTGCAGGATTAAGAAACAAAAAACGTCCACCTTCATTTATTTTTGTTGGACCAACAGGTGTTGGAAAAACTGAACTTGCTAAATGTATTGCTAACGAATTATATGGGAATGAAGAATCTATAATCAGAATAGATATGTCTGAATACATGGAAAGCCATTCTGTTTCTAAGTTGATTGGCTCACCTCCTGGCTATGTAGGATATGATGATGCTGGTCAATTAACAGAAAAAGTTAGAAGAAATCCATATTCGCTTATCCTTTTTGACGAAATCGAAAAGGCTCATTCCGATGTGTTTAATTTGTTATTGCAAATATTAGATGATGGAAGGCTTACAGATGCACAAGGCAGAACTGTTAACTTTGATAATACTATAATCATTATGACTTCTAATGCTGGTTCTAATTTAAATAACAACGGAATCGGTTTTAACAGAAATGATGCTCCACTTGTGGAAGCAAGAGTTATGGAAGCCTTGAAATCGTCTTTCAGACCAGAATTTTTAAATAGAGTCGATGAAATTATCGTATTTAACACATTAACTAAAGACGAGCTATTAAAAATTATCGAGTTAATGCTAAATGAAATTTCTGACGAATTACTAGAAAAAAATATTCATATTGAATTTAGTTCAGAAGTTAAAAATTATATTTTAGAAAAAGGATATGAAGAAAAATACGGTGCTAGACCTCTTCGTAGAGCGATTCAAAAATATGTTGAAAATGAACTTGCTGAATGCTTACTTAAAAATGAACTTTTACCAAATGACACTGTAATTTTGAATTTAGTAGATGATAAAGTTATTGTATCTCATACATAAAAAGAGTAATCCCCAAAGCGCATTTCGCTTTGGGGATGTCTTTTACTCCTTGGTCGTGATATACACCCGATAGCCCTCCGACTTGTTGGGATCGAGCTCAATCACCGCCGCGTTCCACTTAGACTGCGATGTGCCGACGCCATAGGTCTGGTTCACCTTCGTGAGTTTAATCATAGCTTCCTGGTAAGTGTAGCCTACTTTGGGATCGCCATAATTTTTACTAAAGTACAGTTTCATGGAAATTTTCCTCCTAAAAAAATAAGATGGTTTTGTACAATATTTAACGTACACATATATTATAGCACAATTTGCACTTATTTGCCATAATAATTCAGGAAATTTACGAAATATAGTTTTCAACCAAATTATTTAGCTCTTCATCACCGTATACTTCTACTCCCTGTTTCAATTTGGCGATTTCTAAACTAGGTAATAGCTCTAGTTCTATGTTAACTTCATCTACATAAGTTGCTTTGTCCTCGGTTAATTGATTAAATATTTTCAATTTATTATCTTCTATTTTTAATACATAATGCTCTTCGCAATTAGCTTCTATATCTTTACTTAAAATTAACTCTTCTTGAGTAAACTTTTCAATTTCCCATCCTAGGTACTTTTTCGCAATATCTTCTTTTGTATAATTTACTAATTCTCTAGGTATTTGCATTCTGTTTACAGATGTATGCCCACATAAAGCAAAGTTCTTTTTTATTACCATTTCTGCATTTGGAGATAATTTAACTTCGTCTATTGAAACCGTTATTGCATCTTCATTCTCTCCAGAGAATACATCTTTCGCTATTTCTTGTTCCTCCAACTTTTCTAGATTATATTCTTGTTGGATTTTTTCAATAACTATATCCTGAACACTTTTAGCAATATTAGCTTCTGTAGCTTTAGTTATTTTCCCAGTAAAATCTGTCGCAGAATACAAACCCACCGTAATACCTATAACAAAGGTTAATAATAAAAAAATATATTCCACAATTTTTGGCATGATTATCTCTCCCCTCTTTAAAGGTATTATTTACCGAATTTAGAAATATATTCATTCCAATTTTGTTTTAATTTTTATCATGCCGCCATCATATATCTTTATATTTATTTCACCCAATTCACTGGTCATTAGCACCTTGCTAACTTCCATGAGTCTTTCAACTACATCTTTATTAGGATGACCATAACTATTGTTTTTGGCGACACTTACAAGTGAAATTTTAGGTAAAACAATCTTTATAAATTCTGATGATGATGAAGTTTTGGCACCATGATGCCCGACTTTTAAAATATCTGCATTTAACTGCTCTTTAGTATATTTTTTTAATAAAGTTTCTTCTACTTCCTTTTCGGCATCTCCAGTGAATAAAATACTTCTATCATTACAAGTTGCCTTTATAATTGCAGATAAGTTATTTACGTTGCTTTCTTGTATATTGTCAGCTGGATACAGAATTTCAAATTTAATATCATCTATTTTTAAAATATCCCCCTCGCTAACAAACTTTATTGCTATATTTTTATCGTTTGCAATTTTCTTCAATTCGTTTATTTTTTCGTCATTTTCAAGATAAGTACTTATAAAAACTTTTCCCACCTTAAAATTTTTCAAGATAGTAAATATTCCATCTATATGATCTGCATGTGCATGAGAAACAAATATATAATCAATTTTCAGATATCCACGATTTAGCAAATATGGCATCAGTATATTTTGCCCAACGTCATAATCACTAGTTTCACTGCCTCCTCCATCAATTAAAATTCTCTTTCCTCTTTCAGTAACAAGTAAAAATGAATCACCTTGTCCAACATCTATTGCCGTTAATTCTACGTAGTTCTTAGGCCAAATCTTTAAAATAGTTGATAATATTACTAAAAGAAAAAATATTAAGTACGTACACTTTTTTAATTTAGCTTTCAATAAATTTTTAGGACGATTACTTACCTGTAATAAATAAATTTGTTTTTTATTTATGTAATTGTCGTATTCTAAAAATATTAGTATATAAAATATGGTAATAAGCCAAGGAGATGGCGTTGGAAGAATTAGATTTAAAAAATCAAATTTTGAGAAAAATTCCGACATTACTAATATGTATTTCAATATTGGATTTACTAAAATAACAAATACATTAGCTATCTTAGTAGATATAAATGTAATTATTAAAAGTGCTATTCCTAGAAATGTTAAAATGCTTGTCACTGGGACGATAAATATATTAGCTATGATTCCGATTATAGAAAAGGTATTGAAAAAATACAAACTTATCGGAGCAATAATTATTTGTGCCGATAAATTTAAAGCTATGTTTTCGGAAACAAAATCGATTTTTATGTATTTAGATATAATCTCTTGCATTTCTTTTGAAAAAACTAAAATCCCTACAGTTCCTGCAAATGACAGCAAAAAACCTATATTCAAAAGTGCAAGTGGATTAACAATCAGAATAAAAAATGCCGATGATATAAGATTAGTAATACTATCTGATTTTCTTAAAATTATATTTGCTATCAGATTTAAAATCGCCATTATGCCAGCCCTTAGAACTGATGGCGAAGCACCAGAAATTAAAACAAAAAGTATTACGAAAATAATTGAAATAAAATCACTGTATCTTTTTCCAAAAAGTTTAATAATTATTAAATTTGAAAAAGCTATAATCAGTGCAACGTTTGAACCGGATACTGCAAGCAAATGACTAATTCCTGAATCTCTAAAATCCTCTTTTGTTTTGTTTGAAATATCTGTCGTTTCTCCAATTAGCATTCCACTTAAAACACCTGCATATTCCTTTTTCAAGACTTTTTTAAAGTTATCATGTATAACATTTTGAATACTATAAATCACTGATTTAAATGACGTTTCACAATCATAATTTTCAAATGATTCTACCATAATTGTTCCATAAATGTTATTTGAATTTAAGTACCTTCTATAATCAAACCCACCTTTATTACGTGCAACATTTGGCAAAGAAAAAGTTCCATTTATGGATACTCTATCTCCAATTTTAAATACACTATTTTCTCTTTTCTTAAAATAAATTATAAATTTATCACCACTTTCATTTTCACAATTATACTTATATGTATAATCACTTTCTTGCAAATGCGAAAGTATAGTGATATTCCCTATTATCGACGAATCATCTATATATTTTGTATCAAACTTCATCAAGGTGTTTTTAGTGTAAATGTTTGAAAATATAATGATTACAAATAAAATTAAACTTATAAATTTTAATTTTTTATTAAACACTAGTATATAAAAATATAAAAAAATGAGAGCTATAATCAGAAACTTTGTTTCTAAATATAACCCCCACAGTATTCCTATAATTAACGCTAGTGTTATCTCAACAATTGATAACATATAACTCCAATCTTTTTATTTTACGTAGTCGCTTGAAACCCATCCAGTACGACCATTAACTGTAATTTTGTGCCATCCATTTGTGCTTTCTTCAATAACAACAGTTTCACCTTTGTTCACTTTTGTAATGATTTCAGCAGTAGTAGAAGGGCTTAGTCTAACATTTAAATATGGTTCTGCAGTAACTACACCTGTTGCTTTTGTTGTATTAACATTTAATTCATTATCTTCTGGAAATGATATATTATCTGTTTTTACCCAACCTGAAATATTGATACCTTTTGAATCTACGCCTGTCACTTGTGACCAACCACCAGAATACTTTTGAGCTGTTACTTTTGTATACTTTTCAATTGTTCCAAGTCTTTCAGACGTTACATCAGTAGTTGTATGAACATCTGCAAGTACTGATTTTATTTCAGCATTTGTATATAACTTACTAATCGGTTGTGGCTTATCTGAAAAGCTTTCGCCAGAAGTACTTGAGGTATTGTCATCTAAATCATTTGAGTCACCAGAATATACTCCATTGTCATCTGGATATACAACACCTGGATCAATTGAAACCAATACATCATTATTTGTACCTTTTTTATCATCGACAGTGTCTTCTGCCCAGATACTTTTTAATATTACTACACATATAACTATTGGTATAACAAAAACTGCAATTAAAATAACTTTCTCTAATCCCTTCATATTAAAAACCCCCATAATTAAATATTACATGTAATCCTTTAATTTTTTACTTCTACTTGGATGTCTTAATTTTCTTAAAGCTTTAGCTTCGATTTGTCTAATTCTTTCTCTAGTAACTTGGAATTCTTTTCCGACTTCTTCTAGAGTTCTAGCTTTACCATCATCAAGACCAAATCTCAATCTTAAAACTTTAGCCTCTCTAGGTGTTAAGGTTTCTATAATCTCATCTAATTGCTCTCTTAAAAGTGTGTATGCTGCAAGTTCTGATGGAGAAGGTGCATCATCGTCAGGAATGAAATCTCCTAAATGACTATCTTCTTCTTCGCCAATTGGTGTTTCAAGAGAAACTGGTTCTTGTGCAACTTTCTTAATCTCTTTTACTCTTTCAACTGGCATTTCCATTTCAGCTGCAATCTCTTCGATAGTTGGTTCACGACCTAATTGTTGTAATAAGTGTCTTGAAGTTCTAATCAATTTATTTATTGTTTCAACCATATGAACTGGTATTCTTATTGTTCTAGCTTGGTCCGCAATAGCTCTTGTTATAGCTTGTCTAATCCACCATGTAGCATATGTTGAGAACTTATAACCTTTTCTGTAGTCGAACTTTTCAACGGCTTTAATTAAACCTAAATTACCTTCTTGAATTAAATCAAGGAATAACATTCCACGTCCAACATATTTTTTAGCTATACTTACAACAAGTCTTAAGTTTGCTTCTGATAATTTTTTTCTTGCTTCTTCGTCGCCTTCCATCATTCTGCTTGCATATTCAATTTCTTGTTCTGCTGTTAATAGTGGGATTTTACCGATTTCTTTTAGATATAATCTAACGGGATCATCAACACTAACTGAATCAGGGACATCCATTTTTTCAATATCTTCAAGTTTGATATTTTCTTCTTCAATGTCCTCTAATTCTTCAAAATCTGGTTCGTCATTGTCTTCAATAATTTCAATATTAGCAGTTTCTAATATCTCATAAATTTTTTCGACTTGTCCAGCATCTAATTGATGCTTTTCAAGTATATCAATGATTTCTTTATACGTGATGCAACCTTTTTTACCAGCAGCTTCAACTAATTGCTTGCTGATCTCTTTTATGTCTTTCTTCTCTTCACTCATTTTACTACCTCATTCCTTCCTAACACATTTTTAAGATTATTTTTTGGCAAGCTTGCTGATAATTTCTTGAAGTTGGCTACCTAGTAATCTTTTTTCATCTTCTGTAAGATCATCATTTTGAAGCTTTTTCAAAACTTCTTTCTTCTCATTTTGTAATTTTTCAATTTTAATGTTACGAATAATTTCTTTAGCAAATTTATCTGTATCATCTCTAATGTTGTTTTTCATCATTGCCTCAGAAAGTATGCTTTTTTCATAATCAGTATCACAAACACTCATTATGTCTTTATCTTCAATATTTCCAGTTTCATAAAAATCATATAATTTTGAAATCAATGATTTATTTATAGAACTTTCAATATCTTTAATCGTATATACGTCTTTTAGCATTTGAAATATTTCTTGTTTATGTAGTGTTAATAAATAAATTATCATTTTCTCTCTTTGATTTTTAGCTTTTTCAGTAGCAGTTTCATCAACATTTAATACAACTGGCTTTGGTTGTTGCCATTTATTGTTTTGATAAGAACTCCTAATAGTTCGCTTTTCAATTTCTGCGATAATTGCTTCTTTACCAACATTTAATTCTTGTGAATATTTATCTACATACACATCACGTTCTATCGTATTTTCAACTTTTGAAAGAACTTCTGCCATTTTTGTTAAAAAATTGATTTTATCTGAAATATCATCTAAATTGTACTCTGATTTTAGCAAATCAATTTTGTATTCTGCAGGTGAAATGCTATTATCTATCAACTTTTCAAATCTTTCTGGTCCATATTTTAAAACGTATTCATCTGGGTCTTTTGCACCATCCATTTTTAAAATTTTTACTGGCACACCTAACGATTGCATGATTTCAATTCCTCTTTGAATTGCTTTTTGCCCAGCTGCATCTGAGTCATATGAAAGCACTACTTCATCTGCATACTGACGTAAAAGCCTTCCTTGTTGCTCTGTAAGTGCAGTACCTAATGATGCAACTACATTAGTAATTCCTGCTTGATGAGGTGATATAACATCCATATATCCTTCAACAACTAAAAGCCTTTTCATTTTTTCATTAGAACTTTTAGCAACATTTAAACCATATAGGTGCCTACCTTTTGAATAAATCAAGTTTTCTGGTGAATTCACATATTTAGGTATACCTTTTGCTTTCATTACATCAGACGGTTCCAAGGTTCTGCCACCAAAAGCTATCAATCTTTTTCTTACATCAAAAATTGGAAACATGAATCGGTTTTTAAACTTATCGTACATATAACCTTTTTCTGTTTTTCCAACAAGTCCTGTTGCAAGAATATTTTCTTCCTTAAAATTTTTAGATTGTAGCAATTTTGTAAGACCATTATCATCTAGTGCAAATCCGAGTCCGTATTTAGCAACAGTCTTTTTGTCGATTTGCCTTTTTATAATATAGTCTTGGGCCATCTTAGACTTTTCTATATTGTCATAAAAAAACCTACCTGCAATTTTATTGATTTCGTACATCTCTGCTTTATTAGCTTCTCTTAATCGAAGCTCTTCTTGCGATACGTCTAAATCATAATTGCTCACAGGCAAGGTTATATTAACACGTTCTGCTAAAAATTCTATTGCTTCTGGAAAACTAATGTTTTCTACCTTCATAATAAAGTGAATTACATTTCCTCCTGCACCACAACCAAAGCAATGAAATATTTGCTTATCTGCAGCTACCGAAAATGAAGGTGTTTTTTCACGATGAAATGGACATAAGCCGAAATAACTGTTTCCTTTACGTTGTAAACTAACGTAACGTGATATTACATCAACGATATCATTTGATGCTCTAACTTCTTCAATTACTTCATCAGAATAAAACGCCATTTTCCTCTCCCTTTATTTTTCGTTTTTTTCTTGCTATTATTCATGTTACAGCAAGAACGGTAAAAAATTTTCAATATTTTAGCAATATTTTTGGAATTTATCAACCCATATTTATAATAATTCGACCTATTTTTAAAAAATCCTGCTTAAGTTTACCATAAATTTATTTTTCATCTATAAAGCTATCTTTTCTTTAAATAATTTATCTATTTTTGTAAGTAATTTCTCGTTTTCTGGTAGTAATAAATCTGGATCTTTTTCAATTATTAAGTTAGCAACCTCTTGTGCCTTCTTTAATATTGGAATATCTACAAAAAGATTCGCCACTTTAAATTCTGGAATACCATGTTGTTTAGTTCCAAAAAAATCACCTGGTCCTCTAAGTTCTAAATCTTTTTCAGATATGACAAAACCGTCATTGCTTTTTTGCATGATTTCCATTCTTTGCTTTACCACATCCGATTTACTGTCGTATTTTAATATACAATATGATTTAAACTTCCCTCTTCCGACTCTACCTCTAAGTTGGTGTAACTGTGCAAGTCCAAATCTTTCGGCATTTTCAATAATCATTATTGTAGCATTCGGTACATCAACTCCAACTTCGATTACTGTTGTCGAAATTAAAATATCAATCTCTTTATTTTTGAATTTTGCCATTATTTCATCTTTTTCTTTAGGTCTCATCTTTCCATGAAGCATTTCCACTTTGAAATCTTTAAAAACTTTTTTGTAATATTCTAACTGTTCCACCACTGACTTTACGCCATCCATACTTTCAGACTCTTCTACTAGTGGACAAACAATATATGCTTGACGGCCTGCTGATAATTCTTTTATAACAAAATTATTAACACGTTCTTCTAAATTTCGTCTAACAGCATATGTATCTATTTTTTGTCGTCCTGGTGGCAATTCATCAATTATCGATATATCTAGATCACCATATAATATTATGGCAAGCGTTCGTGGGATTGGAGTTGCTGTCATTACCAATGTATCAACCTTTTCACCTTTTGCTGAAAGAATTCCTCTTTGTCTAACGCCGAATCTATGTTGCTCATCAGTTATTACAATTCCAACATTTTTGAAAACAACATTTTCTTCAATGAGAGCATGAGTGCCTACAATCATATCGATTTCACCATTTTTAAGTTCTTCTAGTATACGCTCTTTATTTTTCTTGGTAACATCTCCTGTAAGAAGTTCAACTTTTATATCAAATATTTCCATCATACCTTTTATACCTTGACAATGCTGTTTAGCAAGAATTGCTGTTGGAGCCATTAATACGGCTTGATATCCATTTCTTACTGCTTTGAACATTGCCATTGTTGCAACTACTGTTTTACCAGAACCAACATCTCCTTGAACTAGTCTATTCATAGACTTTTCAGATTTCATATCTTTGTCAATTTCGCTCCAAACTCGAGCTTGTGCCCCTGTCAATTTATATGGCAATGTTTCCAAAAATTCGTTTATATTTTCATCTTTTTCAAACGAAATTCCTTTGTGGCTTTCTTGTCCTTTTTCTTTAAACCTCAAAAGTCCCAATTGCATAACTAATAATTCTTCAAACGCAAGTCTATATCTTGCCTTGTCAAAATCTTCTAAACATGTAGGAAAATGAATGTTGTATATTGCTTCTTTTATATCATTTAAACCATATTTTTCTCTAATCCAATTTGGAAGATTTTCAATTAACAAATCTTTTGATGCGCTCACTGCATTTTCAACTATTCCTCTAAAGACATTCTGCGTAATCCCTGCTGTTAATGGATATATAGGGATTATCTTTCCTGTATTTTTGTAATTTTCTTCATTATCAAATACTGGTGACTGCATTTCTATTCGTCCCAATGTGTTTTTTACTTTTCCATAAAAAGAATACTCATTTCCAACTCTAAGTTGCTTTTTTATGTATGGTTGATTAAACCAAGTAAAAATGATATTTCCTGTTTCATCTTTTCCTATTGCCTTATAAATCGTCATGTTACGTCTAATACGTGTTTCACTGACGTTAGACGCAATTACTGCTTTCACTGCCGTAGTTTCCCCATCTTGCAATTCTTGAATTTTTTTATAATTTCCCCTGTCTTCATGCTCACGTGGAAAATAGTTAATTATATCTTCAACTGTGAAAAGCCCTAATTTATTTAATATTTCAATTCTCGCAGGTCCAACACCTTTAAGAAAGCGTAAATCCATATTCAAATCAGTCATATTAAGTCCTCCATCTACGCATTTAATTATCGCAAACTTTTGTTCTCAAGTCAATAATCTTGAAGATTTCAAGAAATTATGTTATCATACATTCGAAATTGCCTAGAAAGGAGTTTTGTATGAATAATTATTGGTGGCTTAGCATTAACCCTAAGATGCTTAAATTTAGGGAATTAGACATAGATGATTGCTTCTTTTATTCTGCACTAAATGAGGACGGAACACTTAGAACACTTCATAAGAATTTCACTGAAATTAAACGTGGTGAATTAGTAGTAATATATGAAATCGAGCCTAGTAACGAAGTTTTAGGCTTGTGCATATGTGTTCAAGAACTAGAAAATGAAAAAATCATGTTAAGAAAAATTGAAGGTTTAACCGATACTGTAACTCGTTATAATCTAGAAACACAAATTGAGCTTGCTAATCTTGAAGTCTTCAGATATATGCAAGGTACTCTTTTTAAATTAGCTAAAAAAGAATTTGAAGTTATCTTCAATATGATGAGAGAATTAAACCCAAAGAAAAAATATCAAATCTATGCACCATATACAAAAGAAAGTTTTTTAAACGAAGTTTTCTTTAGTGAAGAAGATTATGATGAACTTTCAAACTTAATTCTTGCAAGAAAAAATATCGTATTACAAGGACCTCCTGGTGTTGGGAAAACATACATTGCACGAAAAATGGCCTTTTCTCTAATAGGTGCAAAAGATGAAGATAAGGTATTAAATATTCAATTTCATGAATCATACTCAAACGATGAGTTTATGGAAGGTTATCGCCCTGATGATATTGGAATTTATAAATATAAAACAGGCTGTTTTAAACGTATTTGTAGCAAAGCTAGAAATAACCCTAAAGATAAATTTTTTGTTATTATAGACGAAATAAATCGTGGCAATATTCCTAAAATCTTTGGTGAAGCTTTTTCTTTAATTGAAATTGATAAAAGAGGTAAAGAAAATTATATAGAGTTGTCATGCTCTCGAGAAAGATTTTACGTCCCTAATAACTTGTACATAATAGGTACCATGAACTCATTCGATGAAAAATTAGCAATGACAGACCTTGCATTAAGAAGAAGATTTTGCTTTTTCACAATAGCACCCGTTTTTGAGAATGAAAGATTTAAGCAATATTCAACATATAGTCCTCTTTTGGAAGAAATCATTTCAAAAATACAAGAAATTAACTTGAATTTAGATGAAAATATACAAATCGGACATTCTTATTTTTGCAAACCAATGCCAGATTCAGAAATTAAAATGGTTGTAAAATACAGCATTATTCCTCTACTTAAGGAATATTTTAAAAATGTTCCAGACAAATATAATAAATTTTCAAAAGAATTATTAGAAATTACTGAAAAATAAATATTTTAAAAGTTGACAAACATCAAAAAAAGTCATAAACTATCCGTGCGACTGTAAAAACAATTTACAATATATTACATTTAATATACTTTGATTGCAATAAATTGTAAAAATTGTTGTCAAAGTTTATTATTTGTGTTAAAATATCAAAGAACGATTTTAGAAAACCTAAGGGAGGTGCTAGAAATGGCAAGATGTGAAATATGCGAAAAAGAAAAAGTGTTCTCAATGCAAGTGAGCCACTCACATAGAAGATCTACAAGAACTTGGAAACCAAATCTTAGAACAGTTAGAGCTGTTGTTGATGGTACACCTAAAAAGATGACAGTTTGTTCAAGATGTTTAAGATCTGGATTAGTAGAAAGAGTATAGTAAAAATAATCGATTTGTCGATTAACTCTTCTGTAATTTGTATTAACTAAAAAACGCCAGCTAAATTAGCTGGTGTTTTTTTACCCTTTTTTCTTTATTCCAAACATCATTTGTAATACTTTACTCATAAATTTTGATGGCCTATATACCACAATCCTCATTTTATTTCCCTCCTATTCTTATTTACAAAGCCAAATAAGTCCCATAATTAAAGTTACAACACCAATAAAAAATATCCATCCCGAAGCTGGTAGTAGTAATACGAGTAATGTTCCAAATCCAAATCCAATTAAACAAACACCAAATGTTCTTTTTAATAAATGCACTTCTCCCATCACTCCCTACCCTTTGATTTACTATATTATATGTGCTAAAATTATTTTTGTGAGTTTTACTTTTAAAGGAGTTGAGTTTGTTTGAAAAATATAGAAAAAATCATATTGGAATTATCTAAATGTTATGACGGTGAAAAAGGTTCGCTAGATTATACTACACCTTTTGAGCTTCTAGTTGCTGTAATGCTTTCTGCACAATGTACAGATGCTAGAGTAAACATAGTTACAAAAGACTTGTTTAAAATAGCTAATACTCCAGAAGCGTTCGCAAAGATGAAAGTATCAGATATCGAAAAACTAATTTCATCTATTAGTTTTTATCATAATAAAGCTAAACATATCCATGAAGCTTCAATGCAAATTGTACAAAATTTCAATGGCATCGTTCCGAATACTATGGAAGAATTAACTACACTTTCAGGTATAGGCCGTAAATCTGCAAATGTGATATTGCTAGAAGCTTTCGATAACTGCCAAGGTATTGCAGTTGATACTCATGCTCTTAGAATTTCAAATAAACTGGGTCTTTCAAAAGAAAAAAATCCAGAAAAGGTTGAACAAGATTTACTTAAAAAAATCCCTAAAAAGTATTGGAGACTAATGAACCATCTGTTTGTATATCACGGTAGGACTATCTGCGATGCCAGAAAACCTAAGTGTGAAGAATGTACTATAAATATATATTGTAAAGAATATAAGAAAAAGGGACTTTGATAAAAGTCCCTTTTAGATTATTTGAATTATTTATAATAATTTACACTTCTAACTGAAACAGCTAAAGCTTCTTCTCTCGTTGCACTTCCTAAAACGTCAAAAGTATTATTTCCCTTTCCTTTTATAATTCCTATGTTTGACATGAAATACACGCCGTTCAAAGCCCAATCTTCAATCTTATTATGATCTTCAAACTTTTTAACATTGCTTAAATTCACAGTAGTAGAGATTCTCGCCTTTTCTAATGCTCTTACCATCATTGTCGCCATTTCCTGTCTAGTAATTAAACTATTAGGATCAAAAGTTGTATCAGAAGTTCCTTTTGTTATTCCTAGTGCATATGCTTTTAATATTTCCGAATCATTTGTATCAGTAAATGGATTTTTGGCGATTGCTTCTGCAGATTTTAGTGAAAGTCTTTCATATAGTCTAACAGCTACTGCAGCAAACTCAGCTCTTGTAATAGTTTGAGTAAAATCCTTGCCATTCAATGTCGTTGGAACTAGTGCATAATCTAGTGCATTATTTAATTCACTAACAGCCCACTCTGAAGCTTTGCTCCACTTCTTTGTCGGCTTTTTTACTTCATATGTTTTTTCAATTGTATATTTTCCGTTTTCTAAATAAACTTTTGCATCTTTGCCGACAATTGCAGCTGATAGCTTATTAGAAATATTACAATCAACATTTAATGTTAAAGAAAATTTGCAAGTATACTCGCCTTCTCCAAAAGTTTCTATATTAGACATGTATTTCCCATTTTTATCATACCAGTACACCATGCTTGGAGTATAAATTCCTGGTTCTAGTGAACTTATTTTTGTGTCTTGTACACTACCGTATTCCGGCTCATTTAATTCTGTAAATTGAAATTTAGATATAGTATATTTCTTTATTGTATAGCTTCTTTCTACATAGTATTGGTTATTCATCATTTTCAATGTATTGCCAGTAGTATTTGAATCAACCTGAATTTGTACATCATTAGCAGGATAAGCATCATTTAAGAAATTAACATATATCCTGCATGTATAGACACCATCATAAAAATATTTATCTAGCATTCTAAAATCATTACGATACCAAACAACATCGCCAACTTCATAAAGACTAGAGCGAGCAGATTTATTAACGTTTATATTTTCAAGGGCTTGTCCATAATAAGGTTCCTTATTAAAAGAAAGATAGATAAAAGAAACGGCTTTTGTATCTTGTTTTTCTCCAAGGGTAAATGTAACATCAAAATATATTCCTGTGTGATCTCTTGTTATTTTATCTGCTTTTTTACCATCAAGAATGCCTACTACTTTAGAGTTTATTTCAAACCCATTATAAAATTCAAGATATACTCTGCAAGTATATTCTCCTGCTTTAGCTTTAAAATTACCTTGCACTAACTGATTATTGTAATACCATTCAACTTTGCTACAATCATAGTATCTAGGAGCTTCTGATGTCATCTTGCTACTTAAATACGTTCCTATTGTTGGTCTTTCAAAATCAACAAAACTAATTTCTCTTGGATAATTTTCCTTTTCTTCATCAACGTAATATCTTAATTCACAAAAGTAACCCATTGAATCTTCACCAGTAGTAACATCTTCTGTATTAGCAACCACTTGCACAGCCTTTGGAAGTTCATAGCCCTCGTTTGGAATTAAATATACTCTGCAAGAATAATTTCCCTTTTCTGTAAAAGTATCACCATAAAATTTGACGCCCTCTTTATACCAAACTACATCTTTGATTGAAGAATATCCACGTTTTAATGTTACCTCTTTATCTACTGCTTTGTTTAAGTATGGATAGTCAAGATTGGTAATTTCAATCATACTTACCTTAGTAGCAAAAGCCATGCTACACCAAACACACACAAGCATAATGCTTGCAGTTATTGAAAAAACTAACTTTTTCATAATATCACTCCTAATCTTTCGTAACTATATACAATTATACCCTGAGTTTACATTTTTTTCAAGTAACCTCAGGGTATCTTGTTTAGTTATATTTATAATAATAATTTTGATAACGGTTCAACATGATATATATCTAAAGTATTCATCGCTCTAGTTGCACAAACGTATAAAAGCTTGATATCCACTTCCGAATCTGTATAATTATGTACGTCAGCATTTGTAATTATAACAGCATCAAATTCCAATCCTTTAGATAAATATGATGGAACAATACTTACTCCACCATTATATTCAGAATCTTTGTCATCAATTATATGTATATCGTTATAATCTTTCAAAGCATTAGCAAGTTCTTTACAATCTTCAACCGTCTTTCCAATCAAGGCTATATTCTTTAGTCCTCTAGCTTTAAGCTCATCAATTCTATTTTTTATTGCAGTATGCATTTCAAAATCACTTTGAAATGATTTAATAGTAACTGGTTCACCATTTTTCATGACAGGTTCGCCAAGTTCACAATTTAATTTATCTGTTATATGTGAAATGACTTTATTAGCAACATTCATGATTTCCTCTGTTGTTCTGTATGTCTTTTTAAGGGTTAAATACTGAGGTTCGTTATCAACGCCAAAAACCGTACTCATAGTTTTCTGCCAATTTTGTGTTCCTCTGTAATAATAAATTCCTTGCGATAAGTCACCAAGTATTGTAAGCGAATTGCTTTTAACTATTTTTTTGAAAATGTAAAATTGAAACTCACTAAAATCTTGTGCTTCGTCTATTACTATATGTTTTAAATCAAACTTGGTTTTTACACCATGAATCATATATTTTAGGTACATAAGAGGAGCGATATCCTCCATTTCTATTTTACCTTTTCTTTGTGATTTTTGAAACGAACTTTTGATGTACTCGATTTGTTCTTTTGGTATTCTTTGAGATGCAAATATTTCTAAGTAATGTTCGATAAATTCTCGATAATATTTTATTGGTTCTAACACCTTTTCTTTTGCGAAAAATCTTTGAATGTATTTTTTCACATCTTTCGTAACTATTTTTTTCTTTTCATCTGCCTCGTCATAGACTTGTCTAATAAGCGACAAACGTATTTCTTCATTGCTTTCTTCTTGCTTTATCTTTGCAACTTTATAATCTCTTTCCTCTTCTATGTCTTGAATGATATTTCCATTTCTCATCATAACACAGTTTTTTAAGTGCTTACTGATTTCCTCAATTCTTCTGCAAATAGGTAAATTGCCATACTCTCTATAATATAAGTGAGCAATTTCTTTACTTGTCATAAATATGTATTTATCAATTTTAAAGTCTTCATCTGGAAGCATTCTCTTTTCTATTTCATATATATAATCATCAATAACATTTTTATATCGTATAGATGATTTAAAAATAGAAGCTTCTTCAATTACTTTGCACATCTGTGCTTCTTTTTCAGACTTGTTATTATTTATAATCCTAGCAAGCTTTTCATTTGGTTCTTCAATTTCAAACTCATTTCCGTATTACCTCAAATGCAATTTCTTCATAAGTGCTTTGCCCAACTCTATCAACACCTAAGTCTGGTAAAACGTTTGAAATATAATTTAGGAAAAATTTATTAGGAGCAATTATTAAAAATTCTTCTGGGAAGAAAGTTTTATCATAATTGTATATAAGATAGGCAATTCTATGTAGAGCTATAGTAGTCTTTCCACTACCTGCAACACCTTGCACTACAAGTGGTTTCCACATATCAGAACGAATAATTCTATTTTGCTCTGCCTGAATTGTAGAAATAATGTTTTTAAGTCTAGTATCGGAATTAGCTGAAAGAAATGGTTGAAGCATCTCGTCATTTGTCGTAATGTCTATATCCATTACATTTTCTAGTCCTTCGTCATTAAAGAAATACTGACGTTTTAACTTGATTTCGCCTTTGATTTCACCAGCAGGACAATTGTACGTTGCTTCTCCTAGTCTTCCTTCATAGTACAAATCTGCAATTGGTGCTCTCCAGTCAATTACAATTTGTTCAAGCGTATCATGATCTGTGACCATAACTTTGCCTAAATAAAAAGCATCCCTATTTTTTTCCCCATCTTCGATAAAATCGACTCTAGCGAAATACGGCTTTTGTCTAACCATTTTTAAGTTTTTAATTCTTTGGTTAAACTTTTCCTTTAAGGCTGCTTTCATGAAGTCATCGGCATAATCATCAAAGTCATAATCTTCAAATCCTCTTTCAAGTCTTTCTTCACTTTCCTTGATTTCATTGTCAATAAACTTTTGTGTTTTACTTAATTTTTTTAATTCTTGTGTCTGATCTTCTTGTGTAATATTCATAAAATAACACCTCCAAACTAACACGAATGAGCGAATTATATCACACTTGTTTGTTTTATTGCAATAGAAAAATACACTAAAAAAAGACACCTATAATTTTCGGTGTCTTTATATATATTTATTAAAATGTTTCTTCTGCTGTTTCTTCAACTGGTTGTGTAGGAACTACTGGTGTAGCAACTGTATTAACTGTTTCAACAGAAGCAACTGATGATGTAGCTACTGTAGCAGTTTGACCAAATGAAAATACTTTCTTTTCTGTTCTAGCTTTTTCTTCAAATTTCTTTTCAAATTCAGCTCTTACATTATTAAGTGTTTCTTGCATTGCAGCAAACATTTCATCTACATCTTGTCTAGTAAAATCATACGCTGCACTTCTTGACATTGGCTCTAAAATTTGCATATCGTGCAATACATTATTTACTCTTTTTCCTGCGTATTCCATAAATTTTTGTCTTTTTTCTTCGTTAATTTCCATTTTATATTACCCCTTTCAAATGTTATTAAAATTTTATAATAAACATTTAAAAAGTTCAAGAAATAAATATTTTATTTTAGCATTTGATTATTCCATCAGTCTGTTCAATCACTGCCACATCAACAATTTGGTTTGGTTCTTGATTTTCTTTTGAAACAACTTCAATATAATTTGTTGTGTGTCCATCATGTTCATTTTCAAATAAAACTTTAATTGTTTTTCCTAAATATTGCTTTGCAAACTCTCGCTCATTTTCTAGTGATAGTTCAAGTAGCTTTTCGCTTCTCTCATCTTTTATTTTTCCATCTATTTGGTTTGGAAATGCTGCAGCTTTTGTTCCTTTACGTGGTGAATACTTGAATATGTGCATTTTTGAAAATTTAATTTCTTTTAAGAATTGATACGTTGTTTCAAATTCTTCATTTGTTTCGCCCGGGAATCCAACAATTACATCTGTTGTAAGTGCAACTTCAGGTATATTATCTCTCAAAAGTCTTACAATTTTTCTAAACTCTTCTGTAGTATATCTTCTGTTCATACGTTCAAGTGTAGTATCGCAACCACTTTGAAGTGATAAATGAAAATGATTGCATACTTTTTTTAGTTTCTTTAATCGAGTTACGAAATCTTCTGTTATTATTAAAGGTTCTAATGAACCAAGTCTGATTCGTTCTATATTATCGATTTTGTCGATTTTTTCTAACAAGTCGATAAGAGTAACATCTTCAGATAAGTCTTTGCCATATGACGAAATATGAATGCCGGTTATAACAATTTCTTTTATGCCCGTCTTTGATATTTCAATTATTTCATCATATATATCATCCGGTTTTCTGCTTCTTACAGGACCACGTGCATAAGGAATTATACAATATGTACAATATCTATCGCATCCATCTTGTATCTTTATTTCAGCTCTTGCTTTATCTGTATAAGCTACGGCACTCCATTCAACATATTTTCTTTCATCCAACATATTTGAAACTTGAAATTGCTTTATTTTTTCATTTTCAAATTCTTTAATTTTATCTAGAATATATTTTTTATCATTATTTCCAAGTACTAAATCTATTTCATCTATCTTAGCAAGTTCATCCTTAGCTACTTGTGCATAACAGCCAACTGCACATAAAATAGCATCTGGATTTATCTCTTTAGCTCTTCTTAATATTTGCCTAGACTTTCTATCACTCATATTCGTAACCGTGCAAGTGTTTACTACATATACATCTGCAAAGTCTTCATACTCAACAATTTCATAACCAGCTTTTTTAAATTCTTGCATCATTGCATTAGTTTCATATTGATTAACCTTGCAACCTAACGTATAAAATGCTGCTTTTTTCAAGTTTTTCACTCCTTTTCATTTCACATCTTTTACATAATAACATAAAAAAGGTGTCTAGTCGACACCTTTTTATGTTGATTCTAACGTTATTTCAACCAAATTAGGTCTGTTAAATAGTCTAAAACCTCTTGAGCCACGTCCAAGTCCTCTACTCACTATAAGCTTGGATTCGTTTATTTGATATTCGCCTGCCGAATATTTGGGCATCAATCCTTCATCGGGTGAAAAAATTGCTCCGACAAAAGGTACTCTAACCATTCCACCATGCACATGACCAGACAAAGTCAAGTCCGCTCCCCACGCTTCATATATTTCAAATTTGCTTGGATTGTGCGTAATCAAAATATTAAATCCGTCTTCCGAAGGCTTGCCTATTGCATCTTCCATCAATGTTTCTGTATAAACTTTTCCTTTTTTATTAGTATAATAACGACTGTCATAGCATAAGCCATATAAGTTTATTGATTCGCCATCTTTAGTCAATTGGACTGATTGATTATCTAAAAAAGTAACATTTTTTTCTGAAAGATAATTAAATATTTCGCTTTTTCTGTCTCCACTCATAGCTTGCTCGTGGTTACCTGTCACATAATACACATCGTATGTATCAGCAATATTATCAATTAAATTAAAAAATACTGAGAAATCAGTTTCATTTGCAGTAACCATATCACCAGTAATCAAAATTAAATCTGGTGATATCTTCTCTATCTTTTTTAGCAGTTTCGTGTTATTCTTTCCAAATTCTTTGCTGTGTAAATCCGATAGTTGCAAAATTTTATATCCATCAAAAGAAGACGGAATTTTATCAGAACGAACTTTGAAATTACTTATTTGAATGCAATTAGCATCTACGTACAACTCAATTAACGTCAAAACAAATGCAATCAAGAACACAATAATCATCATCTTCTTTTTCATAATACATCCTTCCTTTAAAATTTTAAATTCCTCCTAGATTATATGTTTATTTTAGTTAAATTTCAATAAAAAGGTGACTCTTTTGAGCCACCTTTTTTATTTTGTTAAGGGAAAATATCCCCATCTGCTAATTCTTCTTCCTCATCGAAGAAGTTGTCAAGTGCCATATGAACAATGTTTCTGTCTACAACAAGTTCGAAATCGAACAATGCTTCATCTAGATCCAAGAGTCGAACTCCGTCTTTGGAGAAAGCATATGCATCATAGAAATTAGGCATAACCAAATCGCCTTCGAAGAATTGTTCAAACTTGTCTGCAACAGCAATTTTGTCTTCCAACCGCGAATGGTTCAAAATGATAGTCTTGCAATTGGGATAATCAAGAACTGCTTCGACCATTTCCTCGAAGTATCCGTGAGAAGAAAAGCCGTGCAACCTGTACGTCTTGCAACGTTTAACATATCTTCTCGTGGGCATTTCAACGATTTCTCCTTGCTTAGCATCATGCAGAATGCTACTGGGACTTTCAGGACTGGACCACCCACAGAAAACAAAAATGTAATCACCACGTTCAATGCCGTGCTCAAAGTAGTCAATAATTCTGCCACCACTACCAGTTGCAGAAGCAGTAATGATCACTCGAGGAGCCTCACCATGCAAAACAGATTCTGCATGAGCCCGATAATGTTTCAAAATCTTAAATTTATCCACATCAAAAGGCTTTTCTCCAAGGTCTTTGAACCAGTATGGACTTTGTGCATAACTGGATTGATAGATTCCCAACTCGCACATCGTAAGTGGCGAATCTATCATGCAATCAACGTAAATGCCTCTTTTCCGAAGTTGGTTCATTATATAAACCAACATTGCGTTTCGGTCCAAAGAAAATCCTGCAAGCACAACATGTTTCTTTTGCCGAATGCCTTTGCGAATGATTCTTGTAAGACGTGCGATAGATTCGTCTATCGTTTCGGCTGGTGGCTTATCTCCGTGAAGTACCTCAAGCATCATGCAGTCGATGTCCTCATTCACATAGCTGTACTTTTGCTGATACAACAAAGATTCTTTCGGACCAATGTCACCAGAGAAAACCATATTGTAAGTACCACCATTAGGGTCTTGCGTGTAAAGCTCAACTCGGCAGGCACCATTTTGATGCGTGGTAGGCATGAGTTTGATTTGAATACCGTCGAGGATATCAACACGTTTGAGCACGTCAACAGTCTCAACCAATTTCAAAACCTCATCAACATCTTCGCTGGTGTACAAAGGCTCAAACTCTGCATCTGCGAACTGATTGATAGCTGCCTGCAATTCTCGTTTATCACGATAAGTTACGGCATCTAACTCCTCTTTTTCGAGCTTTTTCTTCATACGCCGGAACAACTTGTTTGTCCAACCAGTTGCACCAATAACTTTCTGAGCACAAACCTTTGCACCATCATAAAGCATAGGAGTAAGAAGAAGTCTTCCGATTTCCGTAACGTAGATTTTACCTCTAAAGCCAGTCTTGTAGAGAATCGCCAGGGCACCCACATGATCATAATGGGCATGCGTCAGAACAACGAAATCAATATCTTTACCCAAAACGGGATAAGCATAATTACGATATTCTTCATTTCCTTGAGTCGCACCGGCATCGATCATTCCATACCGAATTGCGCCATCACTGGTAATAATCTTGAGAATCGCACTGGAACCAGTTACCTCATCGCCAACGCCACCCAAGAAAAAGGTTTCAATCTGAGGAAAACTTTGTTGTCCATTGTTACTCATATGATTACCTCCTTAAATTATTAACAAGTTATTTGTAACGAATGCTAGCAGAATTATTGTATACTAGAATCAGCTAAAAAGCAAGAAGTTTACAGAATATTGGCGAAAGTAATTATTTCTCTATTTCGCATATCTTCAATGCTTCTTTTCAGTTTTCTGTAACTAACTTCATATGACTCTTTATCACTTTGCAAATAATAGCTATAACACTCAATTACCAAGTCCTCTATTTGATTTATTTCATCATGGTAACCAATCATAATCCACTTGGTTTCATCGTTTTCCCATAGCTCTAATAATTTATTTACTTCCTTTTGCTTTTCATTTTCTTGCGTATCTTCTAAAGTTTTTTCAAAATTACCAACAACTTTTAATAATTCATTTCCGAGTATCTTCTATATATTTATTCACAAAATAGTTGCCACCAAAAATAATTGCTAAAATAGTTAAAATAACAAATATATCTTTCATTTATTGCCCCTCTCTTTTCTCCTGAAAGAAAATCCCACCAGATTCATCTACAATTAAAACAAATAAATTTTTTAACAAAACGTTTTTTTCTTTCAATTTTTTATTTAGCCAATCTTTGTTATATCCAATATATTTCAAATTATTTTCGTACAATTTTCCTTCAAAAACTATTATTCTAGGATATCCTACTTTAGTCGTCGTAAGTTTCATATCTTGCAATGTAACTGCATTTTTTTCTGGTTTAGGAATTACACTAACTTGTCCTGAAGTTTCAAGAATCACATATTCAACGTCTCTAATATCTGGATATCCTGCAATTCTAATTTGTTCTAGTAACTCTTCCATTCCATATCTTTGGCTCTTTAAATTAGTTTCTATTATTTGACCATTTTTCACAAGTATAGCTGGTTTTCCCGTTAAGATCTTATGAAAGAATTGAAATTTTACATTCAAATATGAAACTACAAGTTCACCAAGTAATAGCGATAAAATAGGTATTATTCCTTGCAATATTGGTGTACCAGCATTTTGCATAGGTACACTTGCAACATCGGCAATCATAATAACAACAACTAATTCAAAAGGTTGAAGCTGACCGAAGTTCTCTCTTGCCCATTAGTCTAATTGCAACAAGAACGAATACATATATAATAAGTGTTTTTATAAAAGTAGTAGCCACGTTTTTTCTCCTTAATTCATTATTTATTAAGAATATCTTTTTACAAATTTCAAAAAAATATTCTAAAACTGTATAAATTTATTATTTAATGTGAATACTTATTTTATCTAAAACTCACTTTATAAAGGAGGTAAGTTAAAATGGATAACAAATCCAAAAATCAATCTAATCAAATGACAATGGGAGGCATGATTACTAGATTTATTACATCTGCAATCATATTAGCTGTCACAGCATTTTTTACACCTGGTTTTGAAATCGCATCTTTTTGGACGTTATTACTCGCAGCCCTAGTTTTAGCTATAATGGATTATTTATTTAACGCATTGTTAGGCGTAAATGCAACACCATTTGGCAGAGGAATTATCGGCTTCGTAGTTTCAGTGGTAGTTCTATATGCGACTCAATTCTTTGTTTCAGGATATAACATAAGTATGCTTTCAGCAATCGTTGGAGCAGTCATCTATGGTATAATTGCAGGAATAGTGCCAGGAACACAATCATTATAAAAAATAAAGTGTAGTACCAATCCGATACTACACTTTTCTTGTATTTATTTACTTCAAAATTTCCACAATTTGACGTTCTAACTCTTTCAATTTTTCCATTATTTCTTTTACTTTTGAGTCTGTCATTTCGTCTTTTAAATCTTCGCCAACTATTGTTGTCATCTCTGCAAGTTCTTCGCGAAGAGTTTCCATTTTCTCTAATACTTCCAAACGTATATATTGATTTTCGTTTGGTGAACGTAACTCTGCTGTTTTCTTGATTCTTTCTAAATCAATTTCATATACATCTCCACGCATTGGTATTTCTACTGGAATTCCGAATTGATTGCCTATCTCTTCTGCAAGTTCATATTGTGCGTCTTCATCACCATGAACTAAATAAATTTGCTTTGGCTTTTTCTTAAATGTTTCTACGAAATTTAATAAACCATTTTTATCAGCATGTCCAGAAAAACCTTCAATATATCTTATTTCTGCATTTACAGTTATTTCTTCTCCAAACAATTTTACATTTTTGGCACCATCAACAATTTTTCTACCTAGAGTACCTATTGCTTGATATCCAACAAATAAAATTGTACTATCCTTTCTCCAAAGATTATGTTTTAAGTGATGTTTAATACGTCCAACTTCACACATACCACTGGCAGAAATTATAATTGATTGATTGGCTGTTTCGTTTAATTGCTTTGATTCATCTACTGATTGAGTAAAACGTAATCCATTAAAATCAAGTGGACGTTTTCCCTCTCTAATGTCTTCTTGAACATATTCATCTAAACAGTCTAAATTCTTCAAAAACACTTCTGTTGCAGATGTGGCTAGTGGGCTATCTACATATACTTTAGCATCCATTACCTCATCAAATCTTCTTCTAAATTCTTCATCTTCATTTTGTTTACTTTTTTGCAATTCATATAATATCTCTTGCGTTCTACCTACGGCAAATGATGGAATGATTACATTTCCACCTCTTTCAAGTGTTTTAGAAACTATATTTAAGAAAGCTTCTGCTTTAGATTCTTTCTCCTCATGCAATCTATTACCATAAGTTGATTCCATTATCAAAATATCTGTATCATCAATTGTGCAATGCTCTCTTAGAAGCGGAATATCATTATTTCCTAGGTCACCAGTAAATACAATCTTTTGCTCTTTTCCATCTTCTTTAACCCAAACTTCAATTATACTTGAGCCAAGCATATGACCAGCATCTCTAAATCTAACTCTAATGTTAGGATCTATTTGAAACATCTCGTCATATTGAACACGTTCAAATAATGAAAGCGAATCAATCGCATCATCATAAGTGTACAAAGGTGGTAACTCGTGTTTGCCTTCTCTTCTACGTTTTCTGTTTAACCATTCTATTTCTGATTCTTGTATATAACCACTATCCGGTAACATTATTTCACAAAGATCACATGTAGCTTTCGTAGCATATACTGGACCTCTATATCCATCAACATATAGTTTTGGTATTCTGCCTGAGTGGTCGATATGTGCGTGTGATAATAAAACAAAATCTATTTCTTCAGGATTAAATAAAAATGAATCACTATTTAACATTATTTCTTTTTGCTGACCTTGATATAAACCACAATCCATGATGAATTTTTTTGTTTTAGTTTCGACTAAAATATTTGAACCTGTAACAGTTCTCGTAGCACCTAAAAAGGTAATTTTCATAAGTATCCTCCTTTATTTTTTCAACAGTAAAAGTTATTCCCCTGATGCCTCATCGTATTCATCAGAATCAGTTTCTTCCTCAAAATACATTTCACCTTGTTCATTCATTTCTTCCCATTCTTCTTTTGATATTAAAACTTTTCTTGGCTTAGAGCCTTGTGATTCAGAAACAATTCCTCTCTCTTCCATTTGATCTACAATTCTTCCTGCTCTAGCATAACCAACTCTAAATTTACGTTGTATCATCGAAGCTGAAATTTGTCCTAGATTAACAGCTAGCTCAATTGCATCTGTTAATAGCTCATCGCAATCATCCTCTGCATCAGGACTTGGTGCTGGTGCATCAGCCTTAGCAAGTTTTTCTATTATATTTTCATTATATACAGCTGGTGTAGAAGCTTTAACTGTTTCTACGACACTTTCAATTTCACTATCTGAAACGAATGCACCTTGCAACCTTATTGGTTTTGGTTCACCTACTGGTAAGAACAACATATCTCCTTTTCCAAGTAATTTTTCAGCACCACCCATATCTAAAATTGTTCTTGAGTCAATTTGTGATGAAACTGTAAAAGCAATTCTTGAAGGTATGTTAGCTTTAATGATACCTGTAATAACATCAACAGATGGTCTTTGAGTTGCAATAATCAAATACATTCCTGCAGCACGTGCCATTTGAGCTAGTCTACAAATTGCATCTTCAACATCATTAGGTGCAACCATCATCAAATCTGCAAGCTCGTCTACAATAATTACTATTTGTGGAAGAACTCCTTCTTCGCCCTCATTTTTCAATAATTCATTATAGCCTTTAATATCTCTTACACCTTTTGAGGCAAACAAGTTATATCTGTTAACCATTTCTTGAACAGCCCAATTTAATGCTCCTGCTGCTTTCTTAGGATCTGTTACAACTGGAATTAGTAAGTGTGGAATTCCATTGTAAACTCCAAGTTCAACTACTTTTGGATCTATTAAAATAAGTTTTACTTCATTTGGAGTAGCTTTATACAATATACTCATAATAATTGAATTTATGCATACACTTTTACCAGAACCTGTACTACCTGAAATAAGCATATGAGGCATCTTTGAAATATCTGCAACATATGATTCACCATCAATTGTTTTTCCAAGAGTAAATGAAACTTTTGATGAAGCGTTTTTGAAATTATCTGATTCAATAACTTCACGCATAGTTACCATATCCGTTGTTCTATTTGGAACTTCAATTCCAACTGCTGACTTACCTGGAATTGGAGCTTCTATTCTTATTGACTTAGCTGCAAGGTTTAGTGCTATATCATCTGATAGGTTCAAAATTTTGCTAACCTTTACACCTATATTAGGTTGTAATTCATATCTTGTAACTGTTGGACCTCTTGTTACATTTGTAACTTTCGCATCAACACCAAAGCTTGCTAATGTTTTTTGTAATTTAATCGCAATTTCTTTTAATTCTTTACTTGAATAATCTTTACTTGAATGCTTAGCTTGCTTTAACAAATCAACTGGAGGGAATTCGTAATTTTCGTATTCTTCCATTTGATTATGTTCAAGATTAAGTTCTTCTGCCACATTTGTTTCTTCTTTTTCTTGCTTTTTCTTTGAAAACAATTGTTTAATATTTTTCTTAGTATTTTCTTTTTCTGTTTTTAATTTTTCTAATTCCTCATCGTCTTCTTCAAGACTCTCAATTACACTCTCGTCTAATTCATCTGGATTTGATTCAAAGCCTTCTTCTTCAATTTCTTCTGTTTCTTCCTCGTATTCTTCCTCTTCTTCTTCATCTTCTATTCCATCTAAATCAAAACTTAATTGACCTGCTGATTCGATTAACTCAGCCTGTGAAGTAATTTTTCTAAATCTTTCACTATTTCTTGTCTTAGGTTTTACCTTAGAATTTTTTGAAACAGCAACATATTCTTTTTTAGTTGCACTAATCACATCAGCAATAGATTCTTGAATTGCAACAATTATTGCTGAGAAAGTTATACCAGTAGTTATTGATGCAAACACAACAGCTAAACTCCACAATATAACTCTTGTAGCTGTCATTCCAAACATAAAATCAAGTCCTGACACAATCGATGAACCAATTAGTCCTCCACCAATTCCGTCAATACCCATTCTGCACCATTCTTTTAGATAATCTCCAGCAGCTACTAGCTTTCCTGCTTCTTTTAAACTTTCCACATATTCAATTGGTGTTTTAAATGTAGACATTATCGCTGAAGATAAAAATACCATCACAAGTACTAAAAATGATTTTAATTTAAATCTTGAAAAATCTCTAAAAATAACATATATGCCTAGAAAAACAAGTATGATAGGAACTGCGTACATTATTTTTCCAATGCAACCTAATAATATACTCTTAATAAGATTCCCAACAACACCGTTTGAACCACTACTATATACAAAAATGCCAAGAATAATACCTATTAAAATAAACCCAACTGATGTTGCGTCTATATTTATTTCTCCATTCTTCTTTTTCTTTTTTCTTGCCACTTAATCATCACCTCTCACAAATATCTTATCTCAATGAACTTTTAAATGCAACAAAAAAAGTGCGATTAAATTAGTATTTTCATCGCACTTCTATGACATTATTTTAGTTCTTTTCTGTTATCTTTTATAATATCAAGCTTATCTTGCAAGTTAGCTTCAAGCTCTGCTAAAATATCGTCTGCATATTTTTTTGTACCATCAATTAAGTCTTTTGAAAAAGCATTAGCACTATCTATAATTTCAGTTTTTTGTTCATATGCCTTTTTAGTAATTTCATGTTCGTCAATCATAGCGATAATTCTATTTTCAGCTTCCTTAATCAATTGATTTGCTTCTTTTTGAGCATCAACTAAAATTTTTTGTCTTTCTTCCTTAACCCACTTTGCTTGCTTCAATTCATCTGGTAATTTTAATTTTATATCATTAACTACAGATAACAATTCTTCTTTATCTATTAAAGTTCTTTTTGTTAAAGGTATACTAGTACTTCTATTTAGCATTTCTTCAAGTGTTTCAAGCAACGTTAATACTTCCATGACGCGTTACCCCTTTCGTTTAAATAGATTCAATATATTTCTTCCATATCTTTTGTTATTATATATTTCTAATTCACCTATTTCTTCAGGCACTTCTTCATTAGTATCAGTCTCAAGGATAACGATTCCATCGTCGCTTAGCAAATCATATTCTGAAATCAATTTTATTGAATCAATTCCCATTCCTTTGTTGTATGGTGGATCAATAAAAATTATATCAAACTTATTACCCCTTAACTTTTTTAGAACTTGCTTATAATCAAGATTATAAATATGCGATTCATTTGCAAATTGTGCTTTTTCAACATTTTCTTTTATGACACGAACACATTGTGCATTTATATCAGAAAAATAACACTCATTAGCACCTCTGCTTAAAGCCTCAATGCCAACGGCTCCACTTCCTGCAAACAAATCAAGAAACTTACAATCAATAATTCTTCCAGTTAATATGCTAAATAGTGCTTCTCTAACCATATCTCTTGTTGGTCTTGTAGAATCACCATCAATTGTTTTTATTAAAAGACCTTTTCTTTTTCCTGCAATAATACGCATAATAACCCTCTTTCATACGACTATTTTAATTAGAATTGGTAAATATGTCAACCTTTGTAATCAAAATGTAATATTTCTATTTTTTACTATAATTCGATGCAAATTTCTCTGAAAAAGTTTTTCTATGAATCATGCACAAGCCATTTTTCTTAATCGCTTCAATATGAGCTTTTGTTCCATAACCTTTATGTTTTTCAAAGCCATACATCGGAAATAATTCATCATACTCTTTCATCATTCTATCCCTTGTAACTTTTGCTATAATTGAAGCTGCAGCAATTGAAATACTTAATGCGTCTCCTTTTATAATTGGTAAAAATGGAATTCCATTTGTATCTACATTTTTTTCAGCATCAATTAAAACATAGTCTGGTTTTTCTTCTAAATCAAGTAGTGCCATGTGCATTGCACGTCTTGTAGCATTTAAAATATTTATTTCATCGATTACATTGTTATCTACTATTCCCACACCCCATGCAATAGCTTTTTCGGTAATTTCTTCATAAAGCTTTTCTCTTTTCTTTTCAGAAAGTTTTTTTGAATCATTAACACCTTCTATCAAGCAATCTTTTGGCAAAATAACAGCTCCTGCGACAACAGGACCAGCAAGTGGGCCTCTACCTGCCTCATCAATTCCAGCTATATATTGATATCCCTTTTCATAAAGTCCTTTTTCATATTCACTAAGTTTTATTAGTCTTTCTACTTCTTCTTCCTTCATTTGTACATCCCCTTTACTTAAAACATTCTAGCACAAATAAATTTAATAGTATACAAAAATAACAAAAAGCCAGGTAAGTAGCTCTTCATTCTTACCTGACTTTCATATAGAGGATGATTATTATGAATACTATGCATTTTGCTCTACGGGATTGCTATCTTCAATAGCTTCTTCTGTATCTAATTCATCTTTTTTGATTTCCATTTTTGATATTGATACTTCATAAGCTCTTCTAATTTCAGAAGTTCCATCTTCAAACTTCTTTTCATATTGTCTACTTTGGATTCTACCCCAAAGTTTTACTTTTTCTCCAACTTCAATGTTTTGGCAAAATCTTGCGTTTCTTCCCCATGCTATACAAGGAATATAATCAGACTTATTATATGCTCTATTTACAGCTAATAAGATATCTGCAATTTCTCTGCCAAATGGTGTTGTTCTATATATAGGTTTTTTGCAAATGAAGCCTGTTAAACAGATTTCATTTGGATTAGTTGTATCAGTTTCTTCAGTTTGTAATTTTATATCTTTCACAAAAACTGTCAAAACCAATTTGTTTTTTTCATTTTCGTAGTTATTGTAAGATCTGAATTGACCATCAATAACAACTTTTTGACCAATTTTAAAATCATCTGTTAATATTCTTTCAGATACAGTAACTGGTATAATGTCACTGTTTTCACTTAATCTTGGTACTTCGATATTAAAACTATAAAATCCTTCACCATATACTTCATGACTAAATGTTTTCTCTGAAACAATAGTACCTATAAGTGTAATTACATTGTTTTCACTATAATTTATCACTTTTTATCCCCCTCATTTGCTAATTAAATTTCTTTCTTTTTGTATTTTTATTCTCTATCCGGGAATTTTATTCCCTAAGCACAGTTCATAGTATAGCATAATTTTCCAGCCTTGTCTACATAATTTTCCAAAAATGTCTACTTTTTTTACATAATTTTACTTCAATTCGCTAATTTTTAGTCATATTTTACCATTTTATTCCACTATTTTTGTGCATTTACCCTTTTTAATAAAACTTCTTCAGGAGTATAAAACTTATAAATCAACGTTCTTTTTTGCCTATTATTCAATAATCTACGCATTAACATTAGCTCACTTGCCATAACACCAATATCTATTTTCGATAAATATGGGCAGGTAAAAATCTTACATGGTAAGCACTTTACTTTACAAGTACCGTCCTTATTATTATGTTCACATTTTCTGACAACTTTAAAGCAACAACCATCCGTTTTAGGAACAGGATATCTGCTAAACAAATTTTTATGTCTTTGAGCAACACAGCTATCATTTTTAAAATTGCAAAAAGCAAATTTCGAGAATATTTCATCCATGTCCTTGCAAATAACATCATATATATATTGATATCTTTCCTCATCTTTTTCTAAAGTTATTGCATAAATAAACTTTTGAAGTTCTGATACTATAAACCTACTTTCATTAGTTTTTTCAGAATCAATAAAATACGGAACAATATTGGCTGATTCAACAAGCTTTAACAATACTTCCATTACGAAATCAACATCATATTTATTGTTTTCAAAATTCACGTCTTCTCTTTTAGAATTTTGAATTATAATATTTAAAGCCTCTTCTGTAATTTGCTCTAACTCCATACAATTTACAGAAAACGCTATATCGTTCATTCTCCTTCTCATCAGTGTATTCCACAATGGATACGATGAAATGCTAGAAATATCAAGTACAACAACTATCTTTTCTCTATTCGATAATAATTCTATATCAAAATTTTCAGTCCATTTTTTATAAAAGTTTATTTTCGACTCATATTCTTTTCCTGCATAATATGAATTTATTTTTTTAGAATCTTCATATTTTACATTTTCTATTTTTACTGCGTTTACTCCTGTAGGCTCAATTCCTTTCGTTTCAAAAAGCAAAGCAAGTTCTACATTATTAAAATCTATATCATCTATTTTTTCCACCACGTTGTCACTGTTAAAATAGCAATACTTATACTCCAAATAATCATTTATCTTTAATATTAAATCAGCACTATCTGTGCCTATGCTCTTAATCTTATCTAATTTTTCTTTTGAAATCATCATAATATCCTCTCTTCTTTAGAATGATTTAAAAACATTATACCAATAAAGTTTAAACATATAAAGGTAGTTTTTATTAAACGTGAGAAGCGTCTTGAACTAAATCAAGACGCTTCACGCTTAGTAATCCAACGGCATATTGATAATGCCCTCTACTGGAGTTCCATAACTCAAATGGACACTCACCAACTCCTCAGTCTTGTGACTGTATATCGGAGTTTTGCCAACCAACGGAATACCATTGGCTTTCATGATTTCCTCTACCAGATCCGGGTTGCATTCGGAAACAGGAACTTCAAAACCGATTGTTCCGAAAATGCACTTTTGGCTTGCAAAGCTGGCTTCACGCTCTTTAATCATGTTAATGAGCCATTCATACGCAGCTTTCAAACTTTCTTCTGCATCTTCGGCAATCTTGATGTTCTCAACTTCTTTGACGGTTTTCTCAGAGTTGATCACCTTGAAATTGCTCCGTCTCTTTTCTGCAATCAGATCGGCCATAGAATTGGTACGCTTAATACTCACGTTACCTACCTCCTTGTATTGTTGACATAACTATTTTACTACATGTTCCCTTATTTTGTCAATAACTTCCATTAAGAATATTTACTTGTCAGTAAAAATCACAAATTTACTAGCAATGTAGTTTAATACAATAACCACCACATTTGACAAAACTTTTACCAACATATCATTCCAAAATAGCAAATCTACAAAAACAAACATTATTGCTACGTCTAAAACGCCAGTTACCAGTCTACACAAATAGAACTTTGTAGCTTCTTTAAGTAAAGTATATTTATCCCAAGACTTACTCTCAAACACCCAAGCCTTATTCGTAACAAAAGCAAACGTCGCAGCTAAGAACCACGAAATAATCGTACTAATAACTGTAGAAAACTTTAAAATATGAGCAAATATAAAGTAAGCAATCGTATTCACGCAGACAGTTAATACACCAAAAAACAAATATGACAATACATTATTCTTTTTCATATGTTAGATCTCCCTTTATCCTTATTATTTCCGCTTTTATACTTCAAGTATTATATATTAAAAATATTAAAATTACTATATATAGAAAACCTCTTATTTTTTTATTTGCCTACCTGCATGATCTATCGTATATCCATCCTTATATACAAGTTCTTCAAGTGAAACAATTTCATACCCTTCTTCACTTATCGTATCTATTATTTGCTGCAATCCGAGATGAAGTATATTTCGTATCATTGTGCATCAATATTATCGAACCATTTTGAATTTTATTTTTTATTCTTTCACACATTTCATCCGGAGTTTTTCCTGTATAATCAAGAGTGTCAACGTCCCACTGTATCACTTGCATTCCCCAATCTTCAGCTGCAGTTATTATTTCATTATTATATTCTCCATATGCACCTCGATAATATTTTACTTTATCACCTGTAATTTCTTCAATCAGCTTATTGCATTCTAGCATATCCTTCATATTTTCCTCATATGTCATTTGTGCAACGTGTGCATGATTTAAAGTATGATTTCCGTATTTCAAGTCCTGCACTGTGTAAAGCTGAAACAGCTTCTTGATTTTTCTTTACCCATTCTCCAACTGTAAAAAATGTAGCTTGTGCATTGTTTTTCTTTAATATATCTATGATATCGCTTATATCATCTGCACCCCATGCACAATCAAATGTAATTGCTACTTGTTTTTTATTTGTTTCCACGCTATATATTGGTAACAATCTATTTTGACTTGTTGTTTCTAAAAGCTGATTTATCGAAGTGTACACATATATGCACACAGCAAGTAATATTACCAATGTTATTAAACTTAGCAACACTGTTTTTTGCTTTACGACAATAAATCTTTTACCCATAAAAATCCCTCCCATATTTCAACTTTTGTCCCTGTATATCCATCATCCTGATAAATATCCACTAAAAACCAATTATCTTTATTACTAACATACTTCATTAAAAAATCTTTTTGATACTTTCTGATGTACTATATACAACCATAGTAACCCTCCTTACAAAATACATATTCCATAAGCAAAACAAAAATACATTTTTGCTTATCATCTGTAAAAATGGTACATCACACAACCTGTTTTTTCTACTATTGGCAAATCTCATTTAAATTTAATTTTAGGCACAAAAAATGCCTTGAGAGACTATTCTCAAAGCACTTTAAATATCGTTATTATTTTGATTTTCATTCATAAAAATGTCTAAATTACATTTTATTTATTTTTGCAAATAACGTTTCAATAAAAACGCACAAAAATATGGGAATGTATATATATTGTCTACTTTACCAATATTTCCATTTATAAATTTAATACCATATTGTATACAACGATATTTATCACTATTTATCAATAAACGTAAAGATTTTGATTTATTATTGCTAGCCTTAACTTCAACAGGAATCAATTCTGTGGCAGTTCTAACAAAGAAATCTTCTTCTAATGTGGAGTCATCTCTTTTATAATAATATAGCTCGTATCCACTTTTCTTTAATGCTTCTCCAATCATATTTTCATATAAAGCACCCTTATACACACCTAAATTTTTATTAGCCCTCAAATCTTCTTGTGCTTCTTCATCAAGCATAGCTATGATCAATCCAGTATCAGCAAAATATATTTTATATTTTGTATCATCATAATTTCCTTTTAGAGGAAGTTCAGGGAAATTCAAACAATAGCAAATATTGATTATTCCCGAATCATTAAGCCATTCTATGCACCCTCTATAATCCTTAAATCGCGCACCAGATGCAACTTTTGTTATTTGAAATTTTTTATTATCCTTAGCAAGTTGAACTGGGATTTGATTAAAAACATTTAAAATTCTTGTTTGGTCGATACCATCTGCATATTTTCTTATATCTTCTTTATAGTCTGCAATCAATTGACGTTGCAACTCAAGTGACCCCTCAAACGTACCTTTTTCTATATATTCACGAACAACAGCAGGCATTCCACCTAATATGCAAAAATCAAGGAATAGCGAATTTAAAACAGACAACTCAAGTTCATTAAATGGCTTATGTTCTTTCATATGTGATAGTATATCTGAAATAAAATTATTATCATATCCCTTTGCCCATAAAAACTCTTCAAAATCCATTGAATGCATATCATAATCTATTTTGTAACCAACACTATTACTTTCTATTTTTTTATAATTGATTCCAAGCATAGAACCACTACATATAACATCAAATCTGCCATCCACACTAAAAAATTTAAGAGATGTTGCAATTTCTGGATATTCTTGTAATTCATCAAAAAATATAAGTGTTTTATCTGGTATAAATCTTTTGGTTGGATCTAAAAGAGATATATTTTTTATAATGTCGTCCACTTTATAACCATCAATCGTAATCTTTTTATATTTTGGTTCTTCAACAAAATTTATATATATAATATTTTCATAAAATTCATTTGCAAATTTGTTTATTGATTCGGTTTTTCCTATTTGCCTTGCACCTTTAACAATAATTGGTTTCTTTTCTTTGTTTTCTTTCCAATCAATTAAAAATTTATCTATTTTTCTTCTTAGATATACCATAAAATCACCCCGAAAGTACTATTCTTGCTATTAGTATACACCAAAAAATGGTATAAATCAATTCTCGATTACAAAAAAATGAGGGAATATTTCGACATTTTAACAAAAAAATGAGCGAATATTTACATTTTATAGCATTTTTTCGTTATTAACTCGATAAATTTTGTAAATCAATTATTTATATATTATATTTAAAATTTCTTGTTTTCCACTATATTTTCATTCCTAAAATATTATTTAAAAGCTATTTCCCCTAAGAATTATGTTTTTTGCTTTACAACAATAAATCTTTTACCCATAAAAATCCCTCCCATATATAAGATATGAGAGGGATTCTTGGTTTATTTATAATTTATACGCGTCAATAATCATGACTTCGTCAGCAGTTGCATTTGCAATTGCATCAACTTCTGCAACCGTCATGAAACCGTTGCTTGCTCCATTGAAGGAGATCTTATGCGACGCAAAAATTTGTGCACGCCTTAATGCTTCCAACGGGCTATAACCATTCAGTTTGAAATGCAGGAAACTACTGAACAAGGCATCGCCTGCACCTAATGTGTTTACTACGTTTGGGTTTGTCACTGCTTTCATTATATAAACAGTGTCTTCACCACGGATATAAATCTCTGCACCAGCACTTCCACGTCCTACGACCATGATACTAGCAGGATAGCGATTCCTCATTGCTGTGATAAAATCTTTTATATTTCTCCAAAGTTTTTCACCACTGAAGAAAAGAATATCGGCATATTTCATGAATTCCCTGTTATAACAATCATCAGAATTATCCAAGACATGAACGTCTGTTGCAATCAAGACATTTGCTTCACGTGCTTTGTGAAGGAGTTCTCGATTGAAATTAACATTACATGCAACAACTGCATTAAACGTTTCAAAGTCGAAATTAGAAAAATCGTACTGTGCTTTTTGTAAGTCTTTGGTATCCGTGAAAATTGCTCTCTGACCAAAAAACTCATCGTGCATGACAACCGATACAGGAGTAGCCGAAAGTACATGCTTTACTGCCGAGGTATCGATTTTATCTTCTTCCAATGTCTTTTTGATTTTTTGTGCCTCTAAATCATTGCCAAGCATAGCCACCAGCGAAGTATCATCGCCAAGTGTTGCAAGAGCTTTTGCGACGTTATATGCAACGCCACCCACATTTGTTTGAATTGCATTAGTAGCATACCTAACAGGAGCGTATTTTAACGGAAACCGTTCGATTTTGAGATTGGTTTCAAGGTTTACATTACCAGATACTAAAATTTTTTTCATGATAATTCCTCCTATTGTTAGATGGATAGTTTTACAAAACTACATTATGTTAATTTTCTTCGGTTGCTAAAAATATTACCACAATTTTAAACTTTTATCAAGTCATATTTGTCCGTTTTCACCCCTCCTCATTTTGCCGTGTTCACTCATGCTATTCCAATTTGTTACTGGATGTGTATTATAAAAAAGCTCCCACCTTCTAGATACAAAGTATCTAAAAGATGGGAGTTAAAGTTATCGTTTAAAAGATTTATTCTTTACACCATAAACAATTACAGCAATCAGCAAAATACTGCTCACGATAAAGCCAATCATACCGAAAGTTCCACGATTGTTTTCGTTTTCTTTCGCATTGTTGCCATTATCAGTTGCTTCAGGTAATTTCTCTATAACGGTATCTGCAAGTTTGACTTCGTTTTTGCATTTCTTATCAGAGAAATACTTGCCACAGTCTTTGCAACACCAATACTCAATGTTACCCCTTGCTTCAGTTGTCGCTGCAATCGCATCAACATGTTTGAGATTCACGTGATTATTCTTGTTAATGTTGCCATATTCCTGTCCACAGCATTCACAAACAGCTTTACTTCTACAAGTTGCCGTTCCACCCTTATGGTCAGAAATCTTTTTACCACAAATATCACACTTGTGATTATTGTCTTTATCTCGACAATCAGTAATTTCTTCACCACAGATATCGCACTTGTGATTGTTGTCCTTATCTCGGCAATCATTAAGTTTCATACCACAGATGTCACACTTGTGGTCGGCAGGATTATCATCTTTGCAACTAGAAATCTTGGCTCCACAAATATCACATTTATGATTTTTATTATTATCCCGACAATTAGAAATCTTATCACCGCAAATATCACACTTGTGATTGTAATTATCATCATGGCAATCGGAAAGCTTTTTGCCACAGCCATAGTCACAATAATGGTCATGGTTTGCATCTTCGCAAGTACCAAATGTCTTAGAGCAGCCGTAGTCACACTTGTGGTCGTGGTTTGCATCTTCGCAAGTGCCAAATGTCTTTCCACAGCCGTAATCACACTTGTGGTCGTGATTTGCATCTTCGCAGGTGCCAAATGTCTTGCCACAGCCATAATCACACTTGTGGTCGTGGTTTGCATCTTCGCAAACACCCATTGTCTTGCCACAGACATCACATTTATGGTCCTTGGGGCTTTCGTCTTTGCATTCGGATACTGACTGATTACAATAACTACAAATATGTGTACCATTTGCAGCTACATGTTCACCCCAGACTTTAGAGCAACCATAGTCACACTTGTGGTCGTGATTTGCATCTTCGCAGGTGCCAAATGTCTTGCCACAGCCATAATCACACTTGTGGTCGTGATTTGCATCTTCGCAAGTGCCAAATGTCTTGCCACAGCCGTAATCACACTTGTGGTCGTGATTTGCATCTTCGCAAACACCCATTGTCTTGCCACAGACATCACATTTATGGTCCTTGGGGCTTTCGTCTTTGCATTCGGATACTGACTGATTACAATAACTACAAATATGTGTACCATTTGCAGCTACATGTTCACCCCAGACTTTAGAACAGCCATAGTCGCATTTGTGGTCGTGGTTTGCATCTTCGCAAACGCCTACAGTCACACCACACAAAACTCTATCACATATATGGTCTTTATTTTCATCAATATGTCCGAGAGCTGAAACTTCACCACTACTAGTTCCACCACAACTATAACATTCTATGCTCCAAAATCCTTTGCTTTCACACTTTGCCATTGTATGAAAATGGTGAATATAGGTATCTTCACCACATGCAGGGCAAACTCCCAACCAACATATAGCACATCTATGATATTCATCAACAACGTGTTCGTGATCGGCAGATGCCGTGATGGGCAGAAGCATGACCAACATAAACACTACCATGAAAATGCTAAAAATCCGTTTTTTCATAAGTCATTCTCCTCTCATAATGTCAGATATTTTAAGCTTGTGTGAGAAAATGACTTGCCCTTAAAACATTTAATTTTAAGGGCAAGTCATTAGCTTTTACTCTTCTACTTTTTCAGCTACATCTACGTATTCGTATTCATAGTTTTCAGGAAGAACCGGGATTTCCTCGAATCCCTGATAGATGCCACAGGAAACAACATGGCAGTCGCCCAAGCAATCGCCATAGTGGCAATTGGGATGACCAGGAATGGTGGGAATAACCGGTACACGGTTATCCTTTTTCTCAGGATGTTTAGGCTGCTCGAGATAAATACGAATGTGCTTGTGGTCCCTAACCGCAGGGTTAGGCTTATCTCCATTGAACTTCAAGATAATGCCTTCAGCATAATCTTGCTCGGAGATGTAGAGGTTAGTGTACTCACCAAAAGTAACTTCGTAGGTTTTCATAATGTGCTCCTTTCATGATGTCACAAGTTATTTTATCGCGAACTGATTTACTTGATTTTATGCACAGAAAATACTCCTTTCTTTGTGCGTCCAAAAGTTTTTACTAGCATTGTTATTATACACTAGTTTACATATTTCTTCAAGAGCTGATTTAATTTTTTTATTTAATATTTGTAGATTTATACATTTCTTCTTTCAGTGTATCTCCTGCGAATTCTGCAAATGCGACTTTTAATGATTTTGTTGCCTCTTCTGGGCCCATGGCAAGCATTATATATGAGTCGTTTGCTGTTACTAATACGCTATCTGCTTTAACACATATCCATTTTCTTGGATTAGCATTCTGAAATACTTTTTCTTGTAAGCTTTCTACATCTGCACCACTTTTTATTTTCAACAAGCAATATGATTGATTATCTGGAGATATCATTGACTCGCAAAATATTCCTTCTTCTACGTTTTCTTCATATTCAGCCTGTGTTAGTCCAACATATGCTTCAGCATATTCAGGCTTTATATATTCTTGATATGGTGCATTTATTGACACCTCTGCATTTTCAAGAAGTGTGGCTATATCTCCACTTACAACAGAAACTTTTTCTTGAGATACATCCGGTTTTATTTCTGTCTTAACCTTGTTATCATCTTTTTTGCATGCAGTTAAAGTAAGTGCTAAAGTTAATGCTAATACTACAACTAAAGATTTGTTTTTCATTTTACATCTCTCCTTTATTAGTCTTATATAATCATTTCATTAAAAGTTTTTTCATCAATTATATTTATTCCTAATGATTGTGCTTTATCGAGTTTTGAGCCTGCTTCTTCACCTGCTAATACGTATGTTGTTTTTTTAGATACACTAGATGAAACTTTGCCACCAAACTTTTCTATAATTTCTGATGCTTCATTTCTTGAAAGTGTTGGTAATGTTCCTGTAAGTACAAATGTCATTCCTTCAAACCTATTATCTTCATTTGATTGTATGTTGCTTTCAAAGTTAACTCCAACATTTCTTAGTCTTTCTATTAAATCTTGAGTTTGAGTACTTGTAAAAAACTTCGTTATACTTTCAGCCATCGTTCCACCAATTTCATTTATTGAGCATAGTTCATCGTAACTTGCACTCATAAGTTCATCTAAATCCTTATATTTTTTTGCTAGTATTTTAGCCGTTTTAAGACCTATATGACGTATACCGAATGAATTTAATAGTTTATCTAAAGAATTTTCTTTGCTCTTTTCTATTGCATTTAATAAATTCTTTACTGATTTATCTCCCATTCTTTCAAGTGAAATTAGGTCATCATACGTAAGCTCATATATATCTGCGATATTTTTTAACATATCGTTATTTAAAAGAGCTTCTACCATAGCTGGTCCAAAGCCCTCTATGTCCATAGCATCACGTGATGTAAAATGTACTATGTTTCTAAAAAGCATTGCTGGGCATTCTATTCCTGTACATCTAATTACAGCTTCACCATCTTCTCTAACTGCTTCACTTCCACAAACAGGACATACTTTAGGCATTTCAAAATCTTTTTCTGTCCCGTTTCTTTTTTCTTTTAGTACTTCACAAACTTCTGGAATTACATCGCCAGCTTTTTGGATTAAAACGTGATCACCAATTTTTAAATCTTTTTCTTTTATAAAATCTTCATTATGAAGTGTTGTTTTTGAAATTACTGAACCTGCTACTTTTACTGGTTCTAAAATTGCTACTGGTGTTATTGCACCTGTTCTACCTACTTGCAAAACAATGTCTTTCAATATTGTTTCTTTCTTTTCAGGTGGGTACTTGTATGCAACTGCCCATTTCGGCACCTTTGTAGTTACTCCAATTTCTTCTCTTTGATATAAGCTATCTACTTTTACAACTGCACCATCTATGTCAAACTCAAGTGAACCACGCATATCTGAAATTTCATTTATGGCTGATATAACTTCTGATGCCGTTTTACATCTTTTTAAATAAGGAGAAATAACAAATCCCTGCTCTTCTAAGTATTTTAGCGATTCATAATGTGATGAAAACTTTACGTCATCAGACTTTTGAACATTGAAAACAAAAATTTCTAAATTTCTTTGTGCTGTGATTTCTGGATCTAATTGACGAAGTGAACCAGCTGCTGCATTTCGAGGATTTGCAAAAAGCTTTTCTCCCATTACTTCACGTTCTTCATTTATTTTTTCAAAATACTTATGTGGAAGATAAACTTCTCCTCTAACAGTAATATCTATTTCATCTTTTAAATTTTGTGGGATTGACTTTATTGTATTTAAGTTAACTGTAACGTCTTCGCCTATAAGGCCATTACCTCTTGTTGAGCCTCGCACAAATTTTCCTTTTTTATATTCTAGGCTAACAGACAATCCATCAATTTTGGTTTCGACAACATAACTTGGATCTGTCACTTCTTTTTCTATTCTATCTACAAAGCTTACAACATCTGCAGTTGAAAAAACATCTTGTAAGCTCTGTAATGGAACTTCGTGAACAACTTCTGAAAAATGTGTATCTACTACTCCTGATGCAACTATTACTTGTGTTGGTGAATCGCTTGATATGATTTCTGGATTTTGCAATTCAATATTTTTTAATTCTAGCATTAGCATATCATATTCAAAATCTGATATCTCAGGAGCGTCTTCGTTATAATATTTATTTGCATGATACGCAATTATCTCTTTTAGTTCCTTGTATCTTTCTTTTACTTTTTTAGTAATCATTTGTTTCCTCCAAAATGCCAACGAGGAACGTATTATATAAATACGCCCCTCTAGACGAAAATTTTATTTGCTTTTTAAAAGTACATCTTTTGATTTTAACAAATAGTCTGTACCTGACCAAATTGTAGCAATTATAGCAACTATCATTGCAATTGACATCAATATATTTATAACCAATTGTATCATTGTTAATTCTTGACTTACAAATGCAAAAAATGGAGCAGTTGACAAAAATGCAAGTGTTATTGCAATCATTTGAGATACTGTTTTTATTTTCCCTAACATACTTGCTGCAATTACTGTACCTTCGCCTGCTGCAAGCATTCTAACGCCTGATACTAAAAACTCTCTAGTAACTGTTACAACTGGAATCCATGCTGGAATAATACCTGATTCTACAAGCATTATCAAAGCTGTTATAACTAATAATTTATCTGCAATCGGATCTAAAAATTTTCCGAATGTTGTTACAATATTATGCTTTCTTGCTAAGTGTCCATCTAAATAATCTGTGAACGAAGCAAGTAAAAATATTGCAAGTATTATTAAATTTTCTACTGGAATTCCACCTAAAACCGTTGACTCTATACTAAATAGAGGAACTAGTAACATGAAAGGAACCAAAACTACTCTTGCCATTGTAATTTTATTTGGTAAATTCATAACTCCATCTCCTTTAAATTTTATCTAATAGTATTTTACTACATTGATTTTATAAAAGCTACTATAATTCTTTCGCAATAAGATCATATTCTGTTACATCCATAATTTTTACATTTATAAAATCACCAATATCATGCTCGTGTTCATTTTGTACAAATACAAGTCCATCAATATCAGGTACATCCATATATGAACGACACACATAATATTCTCTATCTTCAGTGATTTCATCTACTATACAAGTTAGTTCATTGCCTAACAAAGTTTCATTAAACTCTTCTGAATTTTTTTGTTGTATTTCCATGATTTGATTATATCTATCTAGTTTAATTTCTTCATCCATGTGCCCGTCCAGTTTTACGGCTGGCGTTCCATCTTCCATAGAATATGGAAATACACCTAAACGATTGAATTTTGTTTCTTCAACAAAACTCTTTAATTGTTCAAAATCGTCTTGCGTTTCACCTGGGAAACCTACTATTAACGATGTTCTTAAGATTGCATCTGGCATTGCTGTCTTTATCTTTTTAATCACAGTTCTTATTTGATTAGAGTCACCTTTTCTACCCATTCTCTTTAATACTCTATCTGAAATGTGTTGGATTGGCATATCAAAATATCTGCATATCTTAGGATTATTTTTTACAACTTCTATAAGCTCATCTGTAATCATTTCTGGGTATGTATATAAAAATCTAATCCATTTAAAATCTAATTTGCAAATTTCATTTAATAGTTCAACTAATTTAGATTCGCCGTATAAATCTAATCCATATCTACTTGTATCTTGTGCTATTAGTATTAACTCTTTGTAGCCTTTAGCTTCTAGCTCTTTTGCTTCTGAAAGAATATCTTCTAATTCACGACTTACAAGTGGTCCTCTAATTTTAGGAATAGCACAATATGTACAGTTATTGCTACAACCATCTGCAATTCTTAAATACGCAAAATTATTTCCTGTTGTGATGACACGATTATGATAATCTAACTTTTCAAAAATCTTATCATAATCTCTTATTGGAATAAACAAATCTACTTCTGGCAATTCTGCTTTTAATTCATCACAATATCTTTCAACTAAACAACCTGTGACAACTAATTTTTTGCACTTGTCTTGTTTGTAATCAGCCATTTCTAAAATTGTATCTATTGCTTCTTGCTTAGCAGATTCAATAAATCCACACGTATTTATGACTATAACTTCTGCTTCACTAGGGTCTTGCACTATTTCATAATCATGATTTTTATAATAACCTATCATCATTTCTGTATCTATTAAATTTTTGCTACATCCAAGTGATATAAAACCTATTTTCATTTTTTCACCTCGGTTATTTTTCAACATCTTCTACTGCATCTGTTTCTTCATTAACATCTTCTAATAAAGCTTTAGCAAATTCTTTAGAATCAAATACTTGTAGGTCGTCTATTTTTTCTCCAACTCCTATAAACTTAACTGGAATATTAAGCTCCGAACAAATACTGATTACAACGCCACCTTTGGCTGTTCCGTCTAATTTTGTTAAAATTATTCCTGTCATTTCAGTAACTTCTGAAAATTCTTTAGCTTGGATTACTGCGTTTTGTCCTGATGTTCCATCAAGTACTATTAAAACTTCTTGATCTGCATCTGGTAATTCTTTTCTAACAGTACGTTGTATCTTTCCTAACTCGTCCATCAAATTTTTCTTTGTGTGTAATCTTCCAGCTGTATCTATAATTACAATGTCATATCCTTCAACTTTAGCTTTTCTTGCCGCATCAAAAGCGACAGACGCAGGATCTGCACCTTCTGGTCTTTTTAATATATCTACACCAGCTCTGTTTGTCCATTCTTCTAATTGTTCTATTGCTGCTGCTCTAAAAGTATCAGCTGCTGCAACTAGAACTTTTTTACCTTCTGATTTAAAATTAGCTGCAAGTTTACCTATTGATGTAGTCTTACCAGCACCATTTACACCTACTACTAAAATAACTGAAGGAGTAGTTGTAAGTTTTAATGCGTTATCATTTTCGCTTAAAATGTTAGCGATGATTTCGCTTAAAGCTTCTTTTACAACAGATGCTTCTTCAATCTTGTTTGTTTTAATTCTATCTCTTAGTTCTTCAATTATTTTATTTGTTGTTTCAAATCCAACATCAGAAAGAATTAGAGCTTCTTCAAGTTCTTCTAGAAGCTCTTCATCAACCTTTCTAAAGTGTTTAAATACATTGTTTATTTTTTCATCAAAAGATGCTTTTGTTTTTGATAAACCTTTCTTTAACTTGTCAAAAAAAGACATCGTACTCTCTCCTTTTATTTCTCATTTTATAATCGAATATTATATCTTGTTTACAGTTTCTAATATTTCTTTCATCTTCACAATAACTACATTTTGCTTTTCTATTATTAAGTCATATTGTTCCAACTGTAATCCTTTGGTCGAAATTAAATCTAATATTTCTTCTATTTCTTTTGAAACTTTTTCAGCATCTATTTCTAATGTAGTTTTTGCATCTTGTAAAAATTCCAAAAGTTGCTTTAACTCATTCAATGTAGATTCATCAATATCAACTTTATCAGCCGAAATGTCTATTCTTAAGTTATTAACTTTTTTAGCTGCCTTAAGTATTTCTACTTTTAATTCTTCTTTTAAAGTTATAATCGAAGCATTATTTTTTTTGATGATATCTACTTTTCCTTGTCTTGCCTGCATCATTATCGAAAACTCTTCTAGGCTCATTGATGGAATCTGGGTTGAATCGTTTCCATTTATATCTGTTGCATATACTGGAAATGCAATCATTGAAATCATTAAAGTAGTTAATACTAAAAATTTTTTCATGGTTGCACCTCGCTTTCATCAGCAGGCAAACGAGATTCATCAACTGTTTTAACCGTTTCAATTACATCTAACAAATCCATTAAAGTTTCATCAAGTTCTTTTAATACTTCCTTTTTTTCTTTGTCAGAAATATTATCATTAGATGTAATAATTAGTGGACTATTAGGAACAGTACTTTTAGATGGTTCTTCATCTTCAGTATCGCCACTTACAATAGTATCTATGATATGAGTGTCTTTAATATCTTTCTCATTTTCTGGTTGAACAGGATTGCTAGAAATAATAGAATCTGAACCACTCACATTTGGAATATCTACAATATTGTATAAATTAGTAGTCATAGGTGTAATGTCATTAGAATCAGTAAAATAATTGAATACGAATGCTATCAAAATAATTGTTAAAGATATAATTAAAATCATTGAAATCAAATCAAATTTTTTATTCATCTAATACACCACCCTCCATTTTATTTTTAAAAAGTAATTGTTATCGTTGTTCCTTTACCTTGCGTACTATCAATTTGCACATTTCCTTCGTGCATATCAATAATAGTTTTTACAATATTTAATCCTAAACCTGCTCCTGTTGTAGCATCTCCATAATCATTAGCTGTAAAAAATTTATTGAATAAATACTGTATTTTATCTTTTTGGATACCGATACCAGTATCTGAAATTTTAACTCTTGCTTTTCCTTGATATGTATCTAAAGTTATTGAGATTGAACCCTTATTTGTAAATTTAAGTGAATTGTTCAATATATTTATTAAAACTTGTCTTATTTTAGCTTTATCAGCATTTACAGAAATACCTGTGTATTTCTCATTTAAAATAAATTCAAGATTTTTTTCTTTAACCATTTCTTCTAGTTCAATATATACATCGTGAACTAGATCATTTAAAATAAAGTTTTCTTTATTAAGTTTAACGCTACCAGATTCAAGCTTAGCAACGTCAACTATATCTTTTGTAAGTTCTTTTAATCTATTAGCCTCATCGTAAGCTATTTTTAAATATTTGTTTTCATCTTCTTTAGATATAACACCATCTAAAATACCTTTTATAAAGCCTATTATAGAAGTCAATGGTGTTCTAAGTTCATGTGATACATTTGCAACAATTTCTTTTCTCATTTGTTCTGTTGCAATTATTTCTCTTTTCATTTCATTGAATGAATTACCTAGCATTGCTATTTCATCGTCTGTATCGATAACAACATCAGGTACATCAATTCCTTTACCTATACTTTTAGCATATTCGCTAATTTGTTTTATAGGGTTTGATATATTTATCGAAACTCTAAGAATAGCAATAGTTCCTATTAAAATTACAATTATAACTACTGTAACTATGGTGAAAATTGCTTCTCTTAGCAATGCATTTACTTCTGTAAATGGAGTAAATGCCATTATTACACCACTTATGCTATTATCATATACTAGTGGCATTGTTATATATACAACTTCTTCAGAATTCGGTTCTAAAGAAACAGAGGTCATTCTTATAACATTTTGCCCCTGCATAGCTGTTTTTATATCTGCTTTTAATTGTTCATTAACACTAAACTCTTCATTTGCAGAAATTTGTTGAAGTATAGAAGCATCTGGATTAAGTACGTATATTCTAATATTAGAAATATAGCCCATAGCATCAATCCACGCTGTAAGCTCAGTTTTAGTTATATCATTATTATAATAACGTTCCATCAAACTATTTGTTTTAACACCAGCATTAACTAAATTACTTTCTGTTTGATTAGTAAATTCTTTATAAAATAAAGTAGTACTAAAAAAAGAAATAATAAAAACAATAACAAGAAAAAGTGTTAAATACGTAGCTACTAATCTAAAATAAATACTTTTAAACATATATACTCCATTCAATATTTCAACTCATGCTATTTAGTTTCAAATTTATAACCTACATTCCATATAGTTTTTATTTCCCATTTACTATTCGGACTGCTTAGTTTTTCTCTTATACTTTTTATATGTACATCTACAGTTCTTGTTCCACCGTAATATTCATATCCCCATACTTTATCTAATAATTGTTCTCTACTGAAAACTTGATTTCTATTTGATAAAAAGAAATATAGTAATTGAATTTCTTTAGGTTTTAAGTCTGTTACGATTTTATCATCTAATCTTACTTCGTATTTTTCTAAGTTTATAGATAAATTGTCTACTGTTATTTTAGATGAATCCTCCTCATTTTCTTTGTTTTGCTCTTTTACTTCTTCTCTTCTTAAGTGTGCGTTAATTCTTGCTACAACTTCAAGTGGTTCAAATGGTTTTACTATGTAATCATCTGCACCTATATTTAACCCTTGAATTTTATTTTCAGTAGTATCAAGAGCTGTTAACATTATAATTGGAACATTTGTAAATTGTCTTATTAACTTACAAGCTTCCCAACCATTTATAACAGGCATCATTACATCTAAAATTATTAAATTTGGATTTTCGTCTTTTGCCTGATTTACAGCTTCACTTCCATCATATGCAAAAACAACTTCATATCCTTCTTTTTTTAAATATAAGTTTAATAATTCACAAATATTTTTATCGTCATCTACTACTAATATCTTTTTTATAACGCTCACATCCTTCTTCTTAAATAACAAAAAACGTGCTAGATATACAAAATGCATCGCACAAGGGGTGTTTTAAGGCACCCCAAGGCACAGCATCAAAATTCAAATTCTGTAAAAGAATTTGAAAAGATAATAATATATACTGATATTGTTTAAAAATAACGTGCGAAATTATTTTTAATAAAATACTCTCATGTTACTACTCATCTTTGAGCAGATAAAGAAGAGTGCAATTATGATAGTGTATTTCCAATATCAATATATCTTACTATACCGCATACATAATATAATGAACCTGTAAAAACCTTTTTAATTAAATGTAAAATATGTGTAAATTTGTAGTTATTCCTCAGATTCACCAGGTATATGCAATCCTTTAGCTGTTATTTGTATATCTAACACGTTCATTGCTGTTAATCTATCTATTTCTTTCTTTGCTTTTTCTTTTAAATCTTTCATTATTTCGGGCAAATTATGTCCATATTCTAAAACTACTTCGATGTATGCTACCATACCATCTGGATAGTTTTCAATTTTTATTTTTTGAATTTTATATATTCCAGACACATCTTTACTGATGTACGTAATAATGTCCCTAAGTACATTATCTGAAATTGTGTAATTTCCTAAGTAACTAAATGTTGGTCTTATTATTGACTTTTCTGTCATAAAAGGTGTTGTGCCTTTTCCTTTCCATCTAAAAATTTGCAATGGATCTAGCAAATAACCTGAAAAGTCTTTTTTTATTTCAAATGTAGGTACTGGTATAACATGCTTTCCCTCAGACATTCTAACACTTCTAGCAAGTGCGATTTCTTGTGGCGATGATACATCTTCTATATATACTGTTTCTGAAACTTCCGGTAAGCCTAAGTTTGTTATAATTTTGTGTATCATGTCGTCCGATGTTCCTAATATCAATATTGCCTCTGGTTTTTTGGCTTCAATCGCAGCTTTCATTTCTTCAGCTTGGCCATCAAATGAAAACAAAGCACGCTTTACAGCCTCTATTCTTGTGCTTGCCCTTTTAGCAGAAGTACCAGCTACTAATTTGTTTTGATGTATCAAAACTGCATCATCAATTATATATTCAATACCTTTAGTTTTAGCAACCATTTGTGCCCTATGGCTTTTGCCTGTGCCACTAGGTCCAACGAATGCAACTATTTTTATTTCTTTATCTTTTGCCATCTTGCACCTCTTTTTTAAAAATAAAAATCATATAAAATTTAAAGGGATAGTAGATAACACTTATCTATTACCCCTTTTGTTTTAGCGAATTTTACTTTAAACAATTCTCATCATGTTAACTCTGCCTTGGTCATCAATTTCAATAACTTTAACAGCTACTACATCGCCAATAGAAACTACGTCTTCTACTTTTTCAACTCTTTCTTTAGCAAGTTTTGATATGTGAATCATACCTTCTTTGCCTGGAGCAACTTCTACAAAAGCGCCGAAATTCATTATTCTAACAACTTTACCTGTATAAATTTTTCCAACTTCTAATTCCATAGTAATTAACTCTATTGTTTCTTTTGCTTTATTAGCCATTTCAGCATCATTACCAGCAATAAATACTCTTCCATCATCTTCAATATCTATCTTAACGCCAGTATCTGCAATAATTTTGTTGATAACTTTACCACCAGAACCAATTACATCTTTAATCTTTTCTGGGTTTATAGTCATTGAAATAATCTTAGGAGCATATTTTGAAATTTCTGTTCTAGGAGCAGATATTGTTTTCAACATTACTTCATTTAAAATATACATTCTAGCAACTCTAGTTCTTTCAAATGCTTCTTTAATTATATCGTATGTTAAACCATCAATTTTTATATCTACTTGAATTGCTGTGATACCGTTTTTTGTACCAGCAACTTTAAAGTCCATATCTCCAAAGAAATCTTCTAATCCTTGGATATCTGTAATCATAACGTATCTGCTTCTATCATTGTCATCTGTAACAAGACCTGTTGAAATACCTGCAACTGGTTCTTTTATTGGTACACCAGCAGCCATTAGTGATAATGTACTTCCACAAATACTGCCTTGCGATGTAGAACCATTTGAAGACAATACTTCTGATACAACTCTTATTGTATATGGGAATTCTTCTTGTGATGGAATTACTGGAACTAATGCTCTTTCTGCAAGTGCACCATGTCCAATTTCTCTTCTACCAGGTCCTCTTGAAGGTCTTGCTTCACCTACACTATATGGTGGGAAGTTATAGTGATGAATATATCTCTTTGAAGTTTCTTCATCTAATCCATCAAGTTCTTGTTCGTCGCCAATTGTTCCAAGTGTAGTTACTGATAATACTTGTGTTTGACCTCTTGTAAATAAAGCACTACCATGAGTTCTTGGAAGAATATCAATTTCACTGCTTAGTGGTCTAATTTCGTCAATTGCTCTTCCATCAACTCTTTTTTGCTCATTTAAAATCATATTTCTAACAGTTTTCTTTTGAAGTTTGTATATTGCCTCTCCAATTTGAGGTTTAATTTCTTCAAATTCTTCTTCACTGTATTTACCTTGTAAGTATTCTTCTATTTCAGCTGTAACAGCATCGATATTAGCATCTCTAGTATCTTTATCAACTTCTGTTAAAGCTGTTCTTATTTTTTCACTTGCAAAATCATAAATTACATCAAATAAATCTTCATTTACAACACAATGAGTATATTCAAATTTAGGTTTACCTATTTCACTTTGAATGTTTTCGATAAATTCTGCAATTCTTTTAATTTCTTCATGACCTTTGATAATAGCTTCTAACATAATATCTTCTGGTATTTGATCAGCACCAGCTTCAATCATAGAAACTTTATCTTTTGTTCCTGCAACTGTAAGATTTAATCTATTTCTTTCTCTTTGTTCAAGTGTAGGATTTATTACAATTTGATTATCTACATAACCAACGCTTACTGCAGCTGTAGGTCCATTAAATGGAATGTCAGAAATTGAAAGAGCTGCTGAAGTACCAATTTGTGCTGCAACTTCTGGTGAACAATCTAAATCTACAGAAAGAACTAATGCATTAACACATACGTCATTTCTTAAATCTTTAGGGAATAATGGTCTAATTGGTCTATCAATTGCTCTAGAAACCAAAATAGCCTTGTCAGAAGGTTTACCTTCTCTCTTCATAAAACTTCCTGGTATTTTTCCACCAGCATATAATCTTTCTTCATAATCAACTGATAGTGGGAAGAAATCGATTCCTTCTCTAGGCGCTTTAGATGCTGTAACATTAACTATTACAACTGTATCACCATATCTAACAAGTACACTACCATTTGCAAGACCAGCCATCTTGCCTGTTTCAAGTGTTAGCTTTCTACCAGCTAAATCCATTGAATAACTTTTAAACATAATAAACTCCTTTTCAGTGGCTTGTACCACTAATTTAATATTTTTAATTCAGGAATTTACCATGTAGCTGTAGTATCTATGCATCGACTATTAGGTGCACACACATTACACCTACATCGTTAGCAAAATTCCTGAATTAAATTTTAGAATAATTTGAAAAAGAGGGGTAACCACTAATGTTTACCCCCCATTTAATTATTTTCTTAGACCTAATCTTTCAATTAAAGAACGATATCTTTCAACATCTGTTTTTTCAAGATATTTAAGTAATCCTCTTCTTTGTCCAACCATTTTGAATAGACCTCTTCTTGAATGATTGTCTTTTTTATGAACTTTCAAATGCTCTGTTAATTCAGCTATTCTGTATGTTAATAAAGCAACTTGAACTTCTGGTGAACCAGTGTCACCTTCATGAGTTTGGTATTCTTTAATGATTTGTTCCTTATTCATGATATAACCTCCTATCTTTCAATAATCGCCATTAACTTAGTTTTGTAAGAGGAGATAATTGTTTCTTACTCCCAAGTTAAGGTTCGGCTTTATTATATACCAGAAAGTAAATAATAGCAACAAAAAATTATAAATTCTATCTACTAAAATTCAAATGTATATACTCTGATTGTATTATTGTCTCTTCTAGTAATATCAAGTATTGCTGGGAAATCCACTGAAGTTTCAACCACAAATGATACTTTTTGAGTTTCATTGGCAGGAATTGTAATATTTTCGTTAATAGCATTGTGTATTCCACCTGTTGTATCTGTCATTTTTACTTCGTAAATCTCAACTTCCTCATTGTTTGTATTTGTGATTGTCATATCAAAAACACAACGTTCTAAGTCGACTTGATATCCTTGCAAATGGTATGTTACGCCTTTTTTAGTTATTTCTTGTTCAATTGTTTTATAATCTAAAAAGGCTTCTGGAACTATATAATAATTTTCATCATCCAATATCAATAACAATTTTAGTTTCAAATCATTTTTTATTACTACATCAAACGAAAACAAGTTTTGTGTATGTCTTGAGATGGACATATCTTGAATTTCAAAGTTTTCAGTACCAACATCATTGATCATTAGCATATAATCTTCTTTAGCTACGTGTTCTCTATACTGTGGCAATAGATAGTTGTACGCTCCATCCAAATCTCCACTATGTATAGTTTGAATATATATGTTTATGGCACTTCTTAAAAGATAATTATCACGAACTGTTAAAGATGCTCCTCCAGCATATTCTTGACCAAGCATATCTTCGATATCATGTCCCATGTCTTCATCTACGAATTTATTAAGCGTATATGTAATAAACAATAATGCAACAATGATTGCTAATAAAAACATATATATTTTCTTTATTTTAGCTTTTTTATCCATATATATTCCCCCTTGTTTTAGTAATCATCTGGTGTTATTAGGCTTATAATCTTAGATATCGTTTCACCGTTTTCTAGTAGCAAATTTATATTGATTGATTCATCATTATATATAGAATATTTTTCATCATTAAATGTCAATGAAACAGTAACTGTTTGCCCTGCTGGTAATTCAACCTTTCTTACTTCATCCGTGTTTTTTACACCACACGAAATACTACCAGATTTAACTAAAATAGTATTGGCAAATGATCCTACCATGTTGTTACTTGTATTATTAGTAGCTTCTATAACAAGTGTTTTTGCATCTGCCTTTTTAATTATATATTTTACGTTATAAGTTAAATCTTCATTGTAAATTCTATACGTATTGTCGAATTTTTTTAGTGATTGAACTTCGTCTAATATAATATAAAAATCATCATTACCTTTTGGAGTTACTAGTATATCTGCTAAGTCTGTTAAGTCTTCTTTTTCTACAAAAACTTCACAAACATATCTGTCATTAAATAAATAGTATTCATTTAATTTAACGTTTTTAACATCTTTGCCTAGATAATCTTCTACTATCATTTTAAATTCATCAACTGTAGCAATGTTTAAAGAATCTTTATATTCTGGGTCAACTAATTTAAATAATTCTTCATAATTTTTCTCACTTAAATATGTAACCATTTGATTTAAGAATTCAGATATTTTTTGTTCTTCTTTATATGTATCTGATTGCTGATATATTTCTTGTTTTCTGTTATATTCAGCTTGTGCTCTTTTGTTTCTTATAAAAATGGAAATACCACTAATTATATTTTCAATAATTATTAGTCCTAATATAACACCTAATATTATTAAAATCACTTTAACTTGAGGTTTTAACTTTCTTTTATTGTTCATAAGTTTCCTCCTTTGAATAATAAATATATAAATACACGATATACTGCACTTCGTAATAAAGTGCAGTATATCATTTATATTATTTTAAGTTTTTGATTGTGTTATAAGCATCTTTTGCGACGTAGTCCATTACACCAATCCAGTAACCTGTTCCAGAGTAACTGTCACTACATCTAACTGCATAACCTCTACTTGCTTGTTCTGCATAATTTACGCCAACACCTGGATATTTTAAATTTTCCAAACAATCTGGATAGAACTCAACAGATCTTAATGCAGCAATAACATCATCTGTATATGCTGGTCCCATATTGTACATAAGCGTTGCAGCACCTATCATAGCAAGTTCGTACTTGTCCACACCTGTTGCATCTTCTATTTGTTGGAACACTGTTATATTAGCATTAACACTAGCTTTTAAATCATCATAATAGCTTTTTCTTATTAAGTTCATCATATTTACTAATATTTCTGCACCTAAAGTTGCGTTAGTTCTTGGGTTTCTTAAGTATCTCAATATTTGTTCTATATTTTTATTATTTACTTCAACTCCCAATTTCGACGCTGCCATTGAAATTGCTCCTGGAGGTGCAATTTGCATTAACCCAACAGCTCTTCTTATAACTTTATCTACACCTCTCGTTGTTACAAAACCATCATCCCATGCGCCTGTGTAGAAGTTTAGTTTTTGTCTTTCTGAGCAGAATAAGAATGAATCAACAGTTGGTATAAAGCTTGATTCACAGTTTGCTACTGCCATTACAAATGCTGGTCTTAAGCCGGCAACTGTTGCACCAAGTCTTGCAGCTTCTTTACCAACTTCAGCTGCTGCAGTTGTGCTTCCATATGTTACATATGCATTCCAATATGCTACACCTTGGTGTCCATAGTCGCCAAATGGTGCTTCTGCTGTTGCATTTCCTCCAAGTTCTCCTTTGCTAAAGAACATTGTTACTAAACTATCATTTATTTTTTCTGATGCCGATATTAAAACTGCTTTTAATTTTTCATCAAAATCTCCAGACAGATTTAGTGCATCTCCTGGTGCAAAACCTTTCATCTTAAGTGCTTGCTCTAAAGCTAATACATCTCCACTTGCTGTACCTGCATAACCAAGTGCTCTAGAACCATTATCAACTTGTGCTTGCATTTCCATTGATATTGGGCCTTCATAGAAAGGTACTGCGAAAGCACTATCCATATCAGATAAGTGTGATAATATCCAAGCTGGTGTCTTTAACTTATCTTCACATTTTGTAATATCAAAGAAGTCGTCTTTAGCTGTTACGTTCTTCTTTAGGAGATATGCTGGCTTCGGATCGTTAGATTGGTTTGCATATTCACGAGAATATGTTGCATCTTCTGGGTCAAGCAATCTCTGATCGTTTAGAGTAGTTATATCTTGAATTTTTTCCATATCATCTACTAATGGTTGTAACGGAACATTGTTGCCCCAAATTATTTCTGCATCCTGATAACTTGCATCTGTAATCTTGATTCTTGTAGAGCCTAAAGAAGATCTTTCATTAAATGTTATTTTCTGTGGCTCGCCATCAACTTTTATACAATTTAGTTCTTCTGCATTATCGCCATCCCCTGAAGTTACTGTTTGTGAAGAACTTGATATATGACATAAGTAATATTGACTAGAACCAAGTTTTACAATTACAGTTCCATCTCCACTTTCATACATTGATATACCATTAGAGTCACCGGCTGGATAACTAATATATTTATCATCTCCACTTTCTATTAAAGTACATGTTTTTAAATAAGTAATACCAGAGTAACTAAACTCTCCGTTTAATAGTTTGTTCATGCCTTGATTTATAGGATATGTCAATATAGTTCTATATAGTTCCATGTAATCACTTGCTAATATTAGTTCTAAGTCATTGCCTTCTTCTTGTAATTCTATTAAAGATTCTACTATTTTTTCTTTATTATAGAATGGTGCGAATAAAGGTGCTGTATATTCTGCTGGTGATTTCTTCTTATCAGTACTATCAACCCACAAATTAAAGTGTAAGTGATATCCCGAACTATTACCTGTAGTACCTTCGTATCCAACTTGAGTACCAGGTCCTATAATATCGTTGATTTGTACATTTGGCCATCTGCGCATATGTACATAAGAAGTTTTAGGTAGTCCACTCTCGGAATGAACGACCGAAACTGAAAAACCACTATAACAGTCATATTGTGCTCCTGTTACCTTACCAGAGGCAATTGTAACAATTGGTGATTTTACCTTATATTCATTTAACTCGTCCATAACTTCTTGTTCTGCAAGTTTAAAGTAGTTGCTAGAAGTATCTGTACCTTTTAATGCAGCTACTGCATCAGACAAACTACTTTCTGTAGAATTTTCTGCAAGTATTTTTCTAGCAGTTCTTAACCTAATCTCATAATCTTTTATGCCATAATCTCCTGCAATTATATTGTTAATTGCAGCTCTTGCAAGCCAGTCAGCTGAGTCATGTCCTTGTAAGATATATCCACCATCATCAAACGTTCCACTTAAAGCACCCTGCATAAAGTACGAACGTACATACGACGAGTTATGCGGGAATAGTGCATATACTTTTACCTTATCGCTATTTGTATCTTTACACTCTTCATATTCATCATAATTCAAAATCTGCCATTCTATTTCATCTTTTCGGACTTTAACGGTATTTAATTCATCGTCCGTCAATGCATCCGGCATACCCGGCATTTCCGCTGCTAAACGTTGTGTCCAGTATGCTTCTTGAGAAATACCTTCTCTAAATTCCCATATTGTATCAGGAACATATAGATATGAATATGCGTTTTCTAGAATCGTTAAATCTCCAAAAATACTTCTAGATTCACGAATATATATAATTAGTTTATATAAATCTCTCATATATGCATACGCCGTTTCATTACCCGAGTTAGCAAATTCTTCCCACTTTAGCATCATAGTTAATACGTCGGCTTCCTTGATACCAGATGTTTTTTTATCTATTCTTGAAAAATAGTCTTTATAATATTTCGTTCTATATGATGGATTTTCCTCGATGTGAAATTTTGCAACACCAAAGTTCAAATAAGAATGTGGAACTACATATCTATAATTTGTATAATCGAATGTATTATTGTGAATATCAATAGTATAGTATGCACTCTTTGACCATGATTCAACATCCATAATAATCATTGTTGCAATTCTCTTTTGTTGTATAGCAAGTGTCATTGATAATACATAGTCATCAATATCATAAATTGCATTATATGGTGCCTCTTGTGTTGAAACAGATGTAAAGTTATTTGCGATAGTAAATTTAAGGTTATAATCTTTTGGCTCTACATTTGTTTCCATCAAAGTACCATCTTCTAGCAATATTAGATTTGTTGTTTCACAATTACTTTCATCCTCTGCAATTCCACCCACTGTTATAGAGTTAATTGCTGTAACTCTTTGGAATTGTGGATCTGTTCCTATGTTTGGTACACTTGGTGCTGGAATAGGAATTTTTGCCGTAGCACCTCTATTCGCTTTTGCTTCTTCAATACTGCTATATTCTCCCTCAATAGGGTCATAATCTCCATTTTCAAAATCAGTTACATAAATTCTTTCTAAATATTCTTCTATTAAGTCATATAATTCACTACTTGGAACGTTTTCAGCTCTAAGTACTCCTGTGTATGGATCTTTTGGTCCCTCACCTGTTGCATATGTATCTATATTAGTTAAAATTTCATTTATAATTTCTTTAAATTTTGTTGCTATCTTTTCCTTAGTAAGTGAATTATCATCTTTAAATGCTGTAAAGTCGTAAAAGGCAAGATTTCTATGATATCTTTCATCAAAGAAAGTTAATGGATTAGCCTTTACATCACTACCAGATTTAGTAGTCTTTGTTGGGTACCAGTAACCATGATTTATAAATTCACTTTCTTGATATTCAATCTCATAATCTGAAGCTTTTCTTAACGCTTCGATTTCATCCATTATTTTTTCTTCAGCTCTTAATATTACTTGATCTTGTATATATTGAGAAATCGGATCCATTGTCCATGAATCATCGTCACCTCTTGGGCTAACATTATTGGTTGCTTCGTAAGGCACTACTATGCTTGCAGTGTCAGTTGCTGTAGCAGCAACTGGAGTATATGTATAGCCAGATACGTACGTTTCCCCTGGTCCAACTGTATTACCATCTGCATCTCGGAATGTTTTATACACTGTTATTGTTATTTCTAATTCTCCTGCGTAATTTGCTTCATGATAATCAATTACATCCCAGCCACTGTATTGACTATAAGCATTATAACAAGCTGAGCAAGTTGTACTTGGACATACATATAATTTACCATATTCATTTTCTTTCACATGGGCCGTATGAGGTGGATACAATACAATATCTATTCCATCATAAGCCGTTGCATAATATGGTTCTGAAGTTATATATGTGTATTGATATTCATAATCAAATGTAACTTTAAAACCAAATCTGTCCATAAAGTATGCATCTTTTGACAATAAGTCAGTTATAACTGGAACTGTTTTATTTTCTTCATCACCAGTAATTTCTGCTGGAGCTTCTGGCTTTGGAATTATTTTATGTTTGCCGTTTGGGTCATAAAGTTTAAATACTTCAAATAGGTTTGCTTCAATACCAGCTTGACCAAAATGTATGAAAGTATCATTATTTGTAGTTGCCATATGAACATCCTTTGTTTCTTTTAGTGCCTTACCATCTTCTCCTCTTTGTACTGTACCATCTTCTTTATTGTATTTAACTACTTCTTTTGGAAGTTTTTCAATTTCTTCATCCTGTTTCCAGCAATAATAATTATATATTTCTTTTATATCAGATAATAACATTTCTATTTCAAATGCACTTTGAGTCATTCCTAAATCTATTGTAGTTTCCTTACCTTGTGTTTCTGCTGAAGCGTAGTCTGTATCTTTTAAGTAATACCACGCTGTTAAAAGACTTGCTTTTGGTAAATATCTATCAATCATTACTTGTAATGCTGTTTTATATACTACAGAAGAATACATATTCGTAAAATATAAATTTTGTTCAAAATCTTTGTCTGCAGTAGCCCAAGCATCTGTAGTATATCTTGGATCTTTGTCTTGGTTATTATCCCACCACTGTGACCATGCTGTTGACTGAGTTATATATGGATTACCAACATTAAGTAATTGGCTTATCTCCATTAAATCTACATACTCAATATCTTCTTCATTTATTCTTGCACCACCACTTAAGTCGTCAATTTCTTGGAATTTATCTGCATTACCAACTGTAAAGTAGAAATATTGTAATTGTTCTTTTAATACTGAAATATATGGTACTAGTGAGCCGCCAGCGTCTGGTTCGTATGGATTGCTCTTGAATTCATACGAAATTGTTGGAGGCATTACGTCTGCATTACCACCATATATGATAGAGTCAGTGTCAAACTTAGCATTATCTTTTTCCGGCTTTTTTGGAGCGAACCTTGCCGAATGTTGACCATTTATCACCAAATAATCCCAATCTTCTTTTGTTAGTGCTGCAGAATTATAATCTTGTGTTACAGGCAAGTATGGCATATATGCTGGTCCTGTAACTTTTAGGTTCTCACCACTTGAATTTGTTAAATAATTCTTTTCATCAGCTGAACTACGTACAGTTTCCATATTAGTTGTGGTGACTTTTGAATCATCGTAATCTACACCATTATTAGCTGCATAATATTCAGCTGGATATGGACCTAATACTGTATCTTTATAAGCATCCGGATTCTCTGTTGTGTATTTTTCTTGTCCTTCCCATAAATATTCGGCAACGTCCATTAGTACAGCATATTCATACGCCATAAATTCTTGCCAGTTCTTTTCAGTAATCATTGAGTCGTAACCTGTATAGCCTAAGCTAGATACCAGGTACTCATAATCACCTGCTGTTGAAACACCAGCGTAGTCAACATTTAGCCATTTCCCTAACGCGTGCTCTAGTGTTTTTATTAGTACTAATAGTATAAAGACTATTACTAATGCTGATAGTACAAGTCCAACAATCATGCCAACTGTCGATGAAAAAAACTTAACAGCTTTTACAATATTATCTATCAGTTTTTTAAATTTATTGACTATTTTCTTTGCTCCTTCTACAATATTTCCCATAGAATCATCCTCCTATTGCTTCAATTACACTTATACTATAATTTTACTCTAAATCGCAAAAACAATCAATAAAATTACCACTTTTTTTACAGATATTGACTTTTTATACATTTTTTTCATTAGTTTGGGAATGTTATATATGAGGTGAACTTTTGTGGATAAAATACGTACAGATTTAGCTCTTGAAAATAGAGAATTTTATAAAAACGCTATGAATTTGGAAGATGAAATTCCTGGTATTAGAACAATTTACGATAATTTTGATGATGATTTGCAAATAACGACTGTTAAGGTATTAAACGAAGAGGCTCAAAATTCCTTAGGAAAGCCTATTGGCGACTATATTACTATTGAGTCTAAATATATGAACGATGAAGTTACCAGCATCGATGAAAAAATCGTAAATAAATTATCTTGTTTGCTAAGAGAGTTGATTGATACAAGCCAGAAATCTTCTTTTTCAATTTTAGTGGTTGGACTTGGAAATTCAGATGTAACGCCTGATGCGTTGGGACCTAAAGTTGTTAATAACTTGGTGATAAATAGACATTTGTTCAAGTATCGTCCGGAATTGCTTGAAAATTCTACAAAAGTAGCTATAAGTGCGATTGTTCCCGGAGTTTTGGGAACTACTGGAATGGATACTTGCGAAATTATAAAAGGTATTGTTGAAAAAACGTTGCCTGATGCTGTAATTGTTGTTGATGCTTTAGCTGCTAAAGAAATGCATAGAATAAGTCACACTATACAAATTACCAATACTGGAATCACACCTGGTTCAGGAGTTAAGAATGACAGGAACGCCATAAATATGCAAGCTCTTGGTGTGCCTGTAATTGCTGTTGGAGTACCAACGGTCGCTGGTATTCCGTCGCTAGTAGATGAAAATTTTATGGTTACCCCTAATACTATTGACGATATTATTACTAATTTGTCTAGACTTATTGCTGAAGGGATAAATAAAGCTTTTGAATAAATATAATAAAACCATATGGCTGCCTTTATTAGTGCAACTATATGGTTTTTACTTTTATGAGCATATTATTCTTTCTAATCCTATTTTTAAGTCTATTTTCCCTGTTTTTGAATCTATATCTAGTTTTGAAAAATCTAATACTTTTTGTTTAAGTTCTTCTAAAGAAAAACTTTTGGCTTGATTTTTGTATTTATTGGCTGCATATGGCGATTTTGTCGCTAATTCATCTAGCACATTTTTATTTTCCATCATTGCAATTTTAGCAACCAATAATGCTTTAAAATGTTTTGCTATCATTATCGCTATTTTTTGAATTGGCTCTTTATTTTCAATTAGTTCATTTAAAGCGTTTAACGCTGTTTTTATGTCTTTATTTCCAAGACTATCGGTTAAATCGAATATAATAACGTCTGATGTTCGTATACATATAGCATCTATATCTTTTTTAGTTACTTTCTTGCTTTCATATGTATAGTCCACTAATTTATCCATTTCGCTTTTTAGCATCAGTTTATCAGTGCCACATATTGATATTAAGTAATTTATATCTGCATTGCTTATTTCTATACCATTTACAGCAAAGGCTCTTGAAGCCCATGAAAGTATGTCGTATTCTTTCTTTTTGTCGCACAATATGCATTCGCCACTTTTTTGAACTAGTTTATATATTTTAGTTGTTTTCTTTATGTCTCCATAAAAAACTACTACTACATCTTCTAAAGCTTTTAATGTTTCTTCCATACTTGGTGTTAACCAATCATTCTTTTCTTCAACAGTTTCTGAAGAATCGCTATCTTCTTTTTCTTTTTTGTCTATTTTTACGATTATAAGTTTACGCGAGAAACCAAATGGATAAGTATTTATCTCAGATTCTAAGTTATCGATGTTTGTTTTATCCATGACTATGAAGTTTATTCCTTTTATGCATTCCCCAAACCCTGATTTTATTTGTTCCAATTTTTGTTCTCTTTCGTATACATCTTCACCTGTTATCAAAATTAAATTTGAATTCATATGAAACCCTTTCTTTTTATTGTATTGGTTTTGCGAACCTGTAACTATGTGCATGGCAAATAGCTATGGCGATAGCATCGGTAGTGTCGTCTAGTTTTGGTACTGTTTCAAGTCCTAAAACTGTTTTTACCATCATTTGAACTTGTTTTTTATCTGCTCGTCCATATCCTGTAACTCCTTGTTTTACTTGCAATGGTGTGTATTCATAAATAGGAGTTGATGTTTTTGCTGCTGCAATTAGTACTGCTCCTCTTCCTTGAGCCACTCCTATTGCAGTTGTTGTATTTCTATTAAAAAATAGTTCTTCTATCGATATTGCATCCGGTTTGTATTTTTCTATAAGAAGTGTCATGTCGTCATATATTTTTGCAATTCTTATCGGCAATGGTATTCCAGCTTTAGTTTGAATAGAACCACTTTCAATTAACTTGAAGTGGTTCCCTTCATATTCAATAACTCCAAATCCTGTAATTGCATAACCGGGGTCTATTCCTATTATTATCATAATTTACCTCTGTTTCATTATTATGTTATTGTGAGCAAGCAATTGCCATTGCTACACTCCAAGCTTGTGAAAATGCTCCTTTTGGATATCGTGGTTCGTCTGCATCATAAATTTCGCAAATACTTCCCAAGCAATTGTCGTTTATTAAATCTTCAACATTTTCTAAGTATCTATATTTGCCTTTAAATTTTCTAGAAGCGTTATAATATGGTTGCAATAGCCATGGCCATATAGTTCCTTGATGATAACTTGTATCTCTATTAAAGACATCTCCATAATAATATGGTCTATACTCTGGGTCATCAGACTCAAGGGTTTTTAAGCCTTTTGGCGTATACAATTTTTCTTCTACAACTGCTAATACTTCTTTTGCCTTTTCTGCATCTACTGGCGTAAAATCTAATCCTATAGCAATGACTTGGTTCGGTCTTATTTTTGTGCTAATTGGATCAATAACATCAAACAATCCTTCATTAGCATAGAATTTACCAAACGAATTTCTAACTTTTAATATTAAGTCTGTGTCGAATTTTTTGTCTACAATTCTTGAAAATTCTTTCATTATATTTAAGGCATTATACCATAGTGCATTGATTTCAACACATTTCCCGTATCGTGGTGTAGGAACAACATCTCCAACTTTTGCATCCATCCAAGTTAATTGTGTTGTTTCATTTCCTGATGCAATAAGACCATCTTCATCCATTTTTATGTTATAGTTCGTGCCGTTTTTATATGCATCTATTATTTGTAATAAATATTCATATATATCATGTACAAAGCTTTCATCGTGTGTATACTTGTAATATTTATATGCTGCATCAATATACCAAAGCGATGCATCCACAGTATTATAAGCACTTCCACCATCTTCACCAATCACATTAGGAATTAGTCCATCTTTAATATATTTAGTGAATGACATTAAAATTTCTTTTGCATCTTTAAACCTATTTGTATGAAGCAATATTCCTTCAAATGCTATGAATGTATCTCTGCCCCAATCGCTAAACCAAGGATACCCTGCTATTATGGTTTTTCTGTTTCCTCTATCTACTATAAAACTATCTGCTGAAATTGCTAAATGCTTTTCTACAAGTGTATTTGCTTCTGCCACTTTACACACTTTTTCTAATCTCGCTGTTTCTCCTCTTATTATCTCATTAGCATTTGCCGACTTTAAAAAGTCTTTTCCGTTATCAACTAATGCTACAAACTCAAATGTAACTTCTGAATGCTTTGGTATAAAAACTGTATAAGCACCTGGCATAAAGTGATCTTCGTAAGCTTCTAATCCTCTTTCTTCTTCGATCATGTAAAACATATTTCTATAGTATGTTCTATCATATTTTTCAAAAACACCACTAGAAGTCATCATATGTAGTGTTGTTCCATGTGAGTTTAATTTCACATTTACAGCTGTATCTTTTACGTTATATTCTAAGTTGTAACAATTTTTTATATCATGAAATTTTCTGTAATTTACAAGTGGTTGTATTTTAAAAGTAACATCTTCTGTTCTAGTTTTTATCGTGTACGAAACTGCAACTTTATTTTCACCATGCTTCATTGCTACTTTCTTCAATACTTCTACATCATTCACTTTATAATAAAATTCTGGAATCATAGAATATCCAAAAAATTCTTGACGCAAATATCCATTTTCAATGAAGTTACTACATTGGTTTGTCGAAATACTGTATGTTTTATCATCAAATACTAAAGATTCATTTAGTTTAGATAATACTACATATCTATCTCCATTTCTTCCAAGTGCTGCAACTAACAACGCATGATATTTTCTTGTATTTAATCCTATAATTGAACTTGCAGAATAGCCACCTATACCATTTGTAATTATCCACTCTTTTCTTGATGAAATATCAAATTTCTCAATGTTTTCTTTAGTTACTCTCATAGATTTTCTCCTTTGTTTTATAAAAGTATTGTCTATCTATTTCTCTTTCTTTTTGTTTTTTTCGGATTTATTATTTTGACATTGCTAAGCCAAAAACTTTTTTTCTTATTTTTGTTAGACATTCTTTTTAATTTTGACTTTGCAGTATAATATTCGATTGCTTTATCATTATCTTCTAAATCCATGTTGTCGCAAACTACTTTGAATATACTTTGTGCCAATTTAACAGGGTCATGTCTAATACCATTTTTATCATCTACCGTTGCTAAATCTTCTACTACTACATTTATTTTCATATCTTTTAGTTTTTGTTTATCTAATTCTATTAAATCAGCACCCTCACGATTATATCTTCTAATATATTCTGGCATGATATCACTGTCTGAGAAAATACAGTGATTAAATAAACCTTTACCAGCGTGTTCGTGTATCATATTTATATAGTCTACTAATGCATAATCTTTTGTTTGATTTTTTTCAGTCATTATATTTGATATAAATATTTTGGTAGCACTGCTTTTTCTAATTGTATCTGATATTTCTTTTATAAGCAAGGTAGGAATTATTCCCATGAATAAACTACCCGGTCCGATTATTATTACATCTGCCTCTTTAATACTTCTTATAACATCTTGTGCAGGTGTACATCTTTCTGGAACTAAGAATACTTTTTCTATTCCAACTTCTTTATCTTCAATAGTTTCTTCTATGTTCTTTTTACCAATAACTCTTGAGCCATCTGTTAAAACAGCACCAATGGTAACGTTATCTAATGTTGCAGGAACAACACTTCCTCTCATATCTAACATCTTTGAAATTTGATCTATTGTTTTTGATAAGTTACCGTCGCACATATCACTTACCGATTCAAAAAATACATTTCCTGCATTTCTTCCTCTTAATTCTCCTGTCATTATTCTGTGTGTAAAGAAATCATTAAGTGCAGTTTCTTTGCTAGACAATGCAACCATTGCTTTTTTTATTTCTTGAATTGATAAATTATCTGAACTGTTTTTTTCATCGTCTACAACATTTACAATTGCTGTAACGTTATTTGAAAATATTTTTAAACTTCTAAGTAATGAGGCTAAGCCTTCTCCACCACCAATCGCTACAATTTTTATGTTTTTATCTAGCATTCTTTTATCAAATAATAGTTTTTTCAAATTAACGTTTCTAGCGTTTGGATTAGCATTTGCCTCTGCTATTGCTTGTAATATTCTTCTTTGTGACATTACAAAACTCATAATTATTGCAGTGAAGCCAACTACAAACATAATCATATGTATAATAAGTTGTGATAGTTCTATTTCTTCACTTACCATAAACTTTGCAATGCTACTACTTAGTAGTAGTACACCTATTATCATTAAAAAAAACCATCTTTTAAGTTTTAGTCCCGAACTGAACCACTCATTTATATTATTCATGACTATTTCCACCTTCAATTTAAAAACTAATCTTCCCCAACTATTTTTACTTCTGTTTCAAGTTCTACACCATAGTTTTTCATTACGGTGCTTTGTATATATTCTATTAGTGAAATTATATCTTTAGCAGTTGCACCACCTATATTTACAATGAAGCCAGCATGTAATGTCGATACTTGTGCACCACCTATTGTATATCCTTTTAAACCTGAATCTTCAATTAACTTACCTGCAAAATAACCTTCTGGTCTTTTAAAAATACTTCCAGCACTAGGTAGTGTTATAGGTTGTTTTGTTGTTCTTGCTACTTTAAGTTCTTCCATCTTTGCTGTAATTTCTTCTTTATTACCATCTTCTAATTTTATTTTTGTTGATAATACAATATATTCTTTACCTGTAAAGAAACTTTTTCTTTTTCCAAATTGATGCTGCTCATTTGAAATCGTGTATGTATTTCCATCATAGTCGCAATACATTGACTCTATGACTACATCTTTCATTTCTCCACCATACGCACCTGCATTCATTGAAATTGCTCCACCTACAGTTCCTGGAATACCTGACGCAAATTCAAACCCTGTTAACGAATTATCTCTTGCAAGCATTGCAAGCTTTCCTAGTTTAGCACCTAGTTCAGCTTCTATAATGTTTCCATTTAAAGAAACATTGTCTACTTTTGTTGTTTTGATTACAAGCCCTCTAATCCCACCATCTTTAACGATTAAGTTACTTCCATTACCTACAATAAACTTTGGAACATTTAACTTCAAACATTCAATCAATTCTTCTTTTGAAGTTGGAGTCACCAAAATGTCTGCTGGGCCACCAACTTTAAATGTTGTGTGATTTTTCAAAGGTTCGTTTAAAAAAATATTTTCTTCATTCGTAATGTTTTTTAATGATTGTAAAATTGCGTCCATAAAATTCGCCTCCCTTTCACAATTATTATTCATCTTTATTTCCAATATACTCTTTCAAAAAAGAAGCACCGATTATTCCAGCGTCATTACCCAAATTAGCAGGTTTTAATTCTAACTCGTATGTGTATTTATTATAAATTTTTTCTAATATCATTGTTTTTAATTTAGTTAAATATTTATGCGAATATGTTGAAAGACTTCCTCCTATAACTAAAACTTCTAAGTCGTATAAATTTATAAAATTTGCAAGTCCTTCTGATAAGTCATTTAAATATTCATCAAAAGTTTTTTGAATAACTTCATTTTTATCACATAAATAAAATACTTCTTCTAAACTGTCTAAATTTGTTTTCCTTTTTAATGCTGAAACAGAAGCGTATTGTTCAAAGCAACCTTGTCTTCCACATCTGCATTTTAGTCCACCTTTTTCAATTATCATGTGACCAAGTTCAGCTGCTGAACCGGTTGCACCCTCTAATAATGAACCATTTAGTAACACGCCTGCTCCTATGCCTGTTCCAACTGTAACTAATCCATAGTGATTAAAGAATTTTTTATCCACCACTTGAAACTCAGCAATTGCAGCACAATTAGCATCATTTGATACATAGATTGGTAATTTTGTTTTTATATATTCTCTAATTTCGCAACCAGAAAGTGGCAAGTTGCAAGTGTAATCGATGTGTGTACCTGTTGCTATTCCTGGCACTCCTATGCCTATGCTACGTATCTTGTTACTATCATTTTTTTCTAAGAAGTTATTTATAGCGTCAAATATAATCTGTGGAGTAACTTCATCATTACTATAATTAACGATTTCCTTTTTTAGAATTTCTCCTTCAGGAGAAACAATTCCTATTCCTACGTGATTTCCACCTATATCAACACCTATATTTATAATAATCACCTCTTTATCATTTGTATCATCCAATTTGTTGTACATAATTTTTCAAATGAATCTAACAATGGTGTTTCAAGTTCTTCTTCTTCGTAGTCTTCATAATCATCATCTTCGTCATCATCAAAAATGTATATGTAATCTTCGTCATCAAATCCTAATATTTCAATGTCTGTATAATACCATTTTAATATTTCATCATATGTGAAACCTTCATTTGCCATTCCGACAGCACCATATTGACTCATTCCAACGCCATGTCCATTTCCATGTCCTGTGAATGTTGCTTCGCCATCTTCAAATTCAACGTCAAACCATTGGCTTTTTAATTTTAACGTGCCAAAAGGTGTTCTAATTCCGTTTTTAGTTAAAACTTTTTCGCCTTTACTACCAGTTACTACAAGTTCTATTACACGATCATTTTCTGAAAGTTCTGTGATTTCTATATCTTCTATTTCTCCTAGTGTATTAAATATTTTTTTCAATTCTGCTTGTGTATATGTAACTGTCCAATCTGTATTACCTTTTACTTCAGGTTCATATGGATCTTCAACACCTCTTACATAAGGTAGTGCAGCACTCCATACATTTTCAGATGATTCTGTATGTCCTCCACTTGTTGAAAAAAAGTATCCTGTAACAATTTCATCATCATATGTAATAACTTGACCTGATGTTTCATCTACTGCATCAATTACTTTTTGAGGTACATTTCCTTTTTCATATACTTGATCTTTAGTCGTTGAAGTAACATGATACTTAGCGTTATCGCCAGCTGACAATATTTTTGTTACAGCATAACTTCTTGATGCTACTGCTTGTGCTTTTAGTGCTTCTATTGGTGTCTTTTCACCAATGGCATTATATAGTTCTTTTTTTACAACACCATATAAATAAGTATCAAGATCCATTTCTTCAACTGTTCCATCTTGCAATTGAACCAATATATTTTTAGGTACTTCTGTATTTGTTTTTGCAAAAGTTACCGTATTTAGTGTAAGTAATACTATTAAAAAAAGTATTTGAATAAATTTCTTCATTTGTTTCCTCCAATAATTAAACGTTAAATCTGAATAAAACTACGTCACCATCTTGCATTACGTAATCTTTTCCTTCAATTCTAATTAAGCCTTTTTCTCTTGCTTTTGCAAGTGAGCCACAATCTATTAAATCATTATAACTAACAACTTCTGCCTTTATGAATCCTCTTTCTATATCTGAATGGATCTTTCCAGCAGCTGCTGGTGCTTTAGTTCCAATTTGAATTGTCCATGCTCTAACTTCTGGTTCACCTGCAGTTAAGAAAGACATTAGATTTAATAATTTATAACTAGCTTTTATCAGTTTGTCTAATCCTGGTTCTTCGATTCCCATTAGTTCAAGCATTTCTGCTTTTTCTTCATCTTCTAACGTTGCAAGTTCTTCTTCTACTTTAACGCAAAGTGGAATTGCTTCACTACCATTTTCTTCAGCATATTTCTTTAATGCCATGAAATTAGCATCAGTTTCATATGTTTTTAATTGGTCTTCTGACAAGTTGCCCACATACATCATAGGTTTAGCTGTTAGAAGATAGAAATCTGTAAGCATTTCTTTTTCTTCATCTGTTAATGATACACTACTTGCAAGTTTACCAGCTTCTAATGCTTTTTTTATTCTTTCTAACGCATCTACTTCTACTTGACGTTTTTTGTCTGTTCTAGCCATTTTTACAGCTCTATCCATACGCTTTTCAAGTGTTTCCATGTCAGCTAATATAAGTTCTAAGTTTATTGTTTCGACATCACGAAGTGGATTGATAGAACCGTCAACATGAGTAATATTACCGTTTTCAAAACATCTAACAACTTGAACTATCGCATCTACTTCTCTAATATGTGATAAGAATTTATTTCCTAATCCTTCACCTTTTGAAGCACCTTTTACTATACCAGCTATATCAACAAATTTTACAACAGCATGAGTAACCTTTTCTGGGTTGTATAATTCAGCAAGTTTGTCTAATCTTTCGTCAGGAACTGGAACAATTCCTACGTTTGGTTCGATAGTGCAAAATGGATAATTCGCACATTCTGCTCCTGCTTTAGTTATTGCATTAAACATTGTACTTTTACCTACGTTTGGTAAACCTACTATTCCTATTTCCATTTATATTTCTCCTTTATGAATATTCTTTTATTTAATTTTTCTAATTACATATCCTGCTTCAACTTTTGTTGGCAAATGTAATTTTACTTTTTGTTCTTTTACTCCTGGATTTACAGTTGCTATTTCTTCACCTGTTTCATAGTCATATAATTTTTCTATATTCATGCAAACAGGTTCCAAAACTTCTGGAAGCATTATTTCAAGTTTATCTCCAACAGATAATTTATTTCTGATTTCTATTGTTGTCATTTCTTCATCATCAGTTGAAATTACGACTCCTGCAAATTCATAATCAGGATTGTATTGTCTACCTGAAAAATCTTGTGTATCTTTATTTTCTTTGTTATTAAAGAAAAAGTCTGTTACACCTCTAGTTCTAGCTTTATCAAGTTCTTTAAAATACTTTTCACTATTCCAATTTTCAGAATTCTTTTCGTAATCATCAAGTGCATGTCTGTAGGCGTGAACAACATTTGCTAGATAAAATTCTGTTTTTAATCTGCCCTCTATTTTTAAGCTATCTACATTTATATCAAACAATGTTGGTATATCGTTTACTAGACACATATCTTTTGAAGAAAAAATATATGTTCCTCTTTCATCATATTCAACTGGCATTAGTTCGCCTGGCTTGTTGACTTCTTCTGCATAAATATTATATGCCCATCTACATGGTTGTGCACAATCGCCATGGTTTGCACTGCGATTTGCCATGTAGTCACTCATATAACATCTACCAGAATAGCTATAACAAATTGCTCCATGCACAAACATTTCAACATCTAAATCTTGAGGTTTATTGTCTGTCATGTATTTTATTTCGTCTTTATTTAATTCTCTAGCAAGAATTACTCTTCTAGCACCATTTTTGTACCAAAACATTGCATTATGCAAACTTGTAACGTTGGCTTGTGTGCTTATATGTATTTCTGTATGTGGTGCGTATTCTTTAACTATATCAACGATTCCTCCATCAGAAATAATTAGTCCGTCCACGCCAAGTTCATCTAAGTATTTTGCTTCTTCTTTTATCAATTCGTATTCATCATCTCTAGCATAGATGTTCATAGCAACATATACTTTTTTGTTTAGTGAATGTGCAAGTTTTACGGTATTTACTAAATCATCAAATTGCATTGATGTTCTTGTCCTTAGTGAAAGCTTTGTTGTTCCTGCATATACAGCATCAGCACCATATAAAAAAGCAACTTTAGCTTTTTCAAAAGAGCCTGCTGGTGCAAGTAGTTCTGGTTTCTTCAAAGAAATCTCCTCCTAAATTTATTTAATAACATGACTTACCGTTAAGCCATCGCCTATATCAAAAAGTTCCGACTCTAGTCTTTCATTACTCATAACCGAGTCAATAAATGCTCTAAGTTTATTAACGGCTGTACGTTGTTTATGCTTGTTGTAATCGCTCATAACCATGCCTTTATATAAAACGTTATCTGCAATTATATAGCCACCGATTTTTACAAGTCGTAAAGCATGTTCAAAAAATTCATTATATTTACCCTTGGAAGCATCAATAAATATGACATCATACTTTTCATTAAGATAAGGTAATATGTCTAAAGCATCACCTTCCATAACACGAATTTTATCTTCTACGCCTACTAACTTAATATTTTCAAGTGCTTGCTCTACTCTCAAACTTTCAATTTCAATTGTATCAATTCTTCCACCCTCATCTAAATATTTTGAAAAATTGATTGCAGAAAAACCGATTGCTGTACCAATTTCTAAAATTCTATGTGGTTTAATTTCATTTAACTTATTAGTTATAAATTCTAAACTTTCATCAAGCAAGATTGGTATTTTATTATCTCGCCCATATTTTTCAATATCTTTTAGCAATTCATAATTTGCCATAAATTTCCTCCGAACATTTTTTGAATTATGTATAAAGTCATACATAATTCTACGAAAGTATTATACTATAACTCACCTAAAAAAGGTATATAAAAATGCAAAAAAACACAGAGTATTCAAAAACTGAATACTCTGTATTTTGTAAGTTATGCAGTGACCGGACGTTTCTCATATTCTCGATGATTTGTGAAAATGTTGATGATGAAATTCTTAGCATTTTCCAAATTATCGAAGAAGAAAACATCATGGTCTTCTCTTTCTTTGTATTGCCTAAATCGATCTCGTCTGTCCTTGACGAAGATCTTTTCAGGTGTGCATTTATAGACTTTCACAGTATAATCTGACTTTCCGTTTTTTCTGCCAAGGAAAATCATCAGCTCATATTTTTCATCTGTCACAGATATTGTCTTAAATGTGCCATCAGAATTTTTCAATGTTTCTTCCGAAACATTCCGTAAAAAACGCATATCACAATACACTTTGTCTTTTGTCATCATAAAAACCTCCAAAAATTATTTCTTAGGTGTACATAAAGTGTTGCCTAGCTATGCCATTATATCATTTTTCTACAAAAAATCAAGTTTACGCCTTAGTTTTAAGCATATTCATACTTTTTCTTGTTTTTTATAAAACATATTACACTAACCACTAATGATAGTAATTCAGCAAACACAACTGAAAGCCATATTCCATCTACAGCTATTAGCTTAGGCAATATTAAAATCATTGCTATTTGGAATACTAACGTTCTTAAGAAAGATATAAGTGCTGATACAAATCCATCGTTTAATGCTGTGAAGAAAGATGATGCAAAGATATTAAACCAGCTGATTATATACGATAATGAATATATTCTTATCGCTCTTATTGTTAAATCTAATAATTCTTTGTCATAACTTGCAAATATGCTTGCTAATGGTTTTGCAAGTATTTCTGCTAATAAAGTCATTACTATAGCCGCTGTTCCTAAGAACTTTAAGCTCTTGTTTAATAAACTTTTTAATTCTTCTTTATTTTCTGCACCATAATGATAACCGATTATAGGAGCTGTTCCTACTGAATAGCCAACATAAACTCCGACAAATAGAAAACCAATATACATTATTATTCCATATGCTGATACTCCATTTTGTCCTTCAAGTTCCATAAGTTGTGCATTAAATAGTATGTTTACAAGTGACATTGAAAGGTTTGTAACCATTTCAGAAGATCCATTTGTACAAGTCTTGAAAATCGTATTTGCATCAAACTTAGTTTTTCCAAGTCTTAGCATTGTATCATTTTTTCTTATGAAATATATTAGTGGTATAATTGCACCTATGAACTGACTCGTAATCGTTGCAACAGCTGCACCTTTTATTCCATATTTAGGTATAAACAATGCGTCTAATACCATATTGGTTATACCTGATATTATTGAGATTATAAGACCAAATCTTGGCTTTTCTGCAACTATCATAAATGATTGAAAACTATTTTGCAAAATATATGCTGTCATTCCAATTAAAAGGATTTTTCCATATGCCATGCAGTCTGGTATCATCGAGTCTGTTGCTTTAAGCATTCTGGCAATTGGCTCTAAATATTTTATTCCAAGTATTGAAAATACTATTCCTAGTATTATTTCCAAATATATTAACATTGAAAATTCTTTGTTGGCTCTTTCTTTATTTCCTTCACCTAAAGATTTTGAAATAACTGCACTTCCACCTGTTCCTATCATAAAACCTACTGTTCCTATTATCATGATAGCTGGCATTATTAAGTTGATGGCAGAAAAAGCATCACTACCTACTATGTTTGAAACAAATATTCCGTCAACAACACCGTATATAGATGTAAACACCATCATTATTATTGTTGGTAAAGTAAATTTAATAAGTTTTTTATATGTAAAATGCTCTGATAAGTTAATTTCCATTTTTATCTCCTCCAAACCAATTTTTGATATATTCAGCTAATGGTGAAATGATTTGTTTTATTTCTACGTCAGATGTGTTTATACATAGCGTGTAGTTTTCTTTATTTCCCCATTCTGCATTTGAAATTAAATTGTTAAAAGCTTTTCTATTTTTATCTATGTTTTTTATTTTTGCTTCTATTTCTTTATCCGATAAATTTTCTTCTGCATTTGCTTTTTTCTTGCAACGATTTATTTTTGATTCTAGGTTTGCATATACAAAAATATTCATCGGATTATATTCTTTTAAAACAGTATTTGCTCCTCTTCCCACGATAATTGCATTACCTTTTTGTGCGATTTCTTTTAATATTTTTGCTTGCTTTACTAATATTTCTGTTTGTGTGTTTTGCATTGCAGTATATGTTGAAAAAGACTTCGCAAATTGGAATGCATAAGGATATGCACCTTTTTCTGAAATGTTTTTAATATATTCTTCTGACATATTAGTTTCTTTTGCAAGTAAATTTATTATTTCAGAATCATAATAAGCATACCCCAGTTCATCGGCAAGTCTTTTAGCTACTTCTCTACCTCCACTTCCAAACTCTCTACTAATTGTTACTATTTTATTCATGCTTCATTCCTCCTTTTTCCCATAAAAAAAGAGCCCAATTATTTTTTAAAATAACCGAGCTCACTCGACATCTTATCGACTCTTGTTTTGCTTTATACAAAACGATGCTACGGCATCGAGTCCTCCGATGATTGTCTTTATTAAATTCGACTTTTTGTAGTTCGAGTTTAACAATAATTTGGAGCCAATAGCCGGAATCGAACCGGCGACCTACTGATTACGAATCAGTTGCTCTACCGACTGAGCCATATTGGCATCTCCAAACAATAACTATTATATAATATTTTTTTATAAAATCAACTTTTTAGTACTTTTATTTTTATGCATAAAAAGTCCACTTACATAAAATTTGTAAATGGACTTTTTTAGTACTTCTCAATAACTAGTGTTTAAGCTTATATTTATTTATCTTTTATTTTTATATCTTATAGGCACCACCCTCCTTTACATATATATTATCTAATAAATATGTAAAATTTGTGATGCTTATATGAACAATTAGTTTATTTGTTTAAATATTCTAATATAAATTTATTTAATATTTGAGGATTTCCTTTTCCTTTCATTTCTTTCATGCATTGTCCAACTAAAAATCCTAATGCTCTATCTTTTCCAGCTTTGTAGTCTGCTACTGATTGAGGATTTGCTGCAATTATTTTATCTACAACTTCTTTAATTGCTCCCTCATCTGATATTTGTACTAGTCCCTTTTCTTCTACTATTTTTTCTGGGTTTGCTCCTGTTTCAGTCATTTCTTCAAATACCTTTTTGGCAATTGCACTACTTATTGTTCCTTTATCTATTAGCATAATTAGTTTTGCTAAATTTTCTGCTGTAAATGGTAGTTCGTTATATTCAACACCTTTTTCTTTTGCTATTCTTATAATGTCTGTCATTATCCAGTTACTAACTGCTTTAGCATTTTTGCATATTGCTGTTGCTTGTTCAAAGAAATCAGATAAATGTTTTGACGATGTTATTATTCCTGCATCATATTCTGGAAGACCGATTTCGTTTATATATCTTTCTCTTCTGCTTTCTGGTAATTCTGGCAATGTGTCTTTAATGTTTTGAATATATTCATCTGAAAGTCTTATTGGCATTAAATCAGGTTCAGGGAAATACCTATAATCGTTCGCGTTTTCTTTTGTTCTCATTGCATATCCTTCGCCTGTTTCGTCATCCCATCTTCTTGTTTCTTGTAGTATAACACCACCTGCTTCTAAAACTTCTTTTTGTCTTGCTATTTCAAATTCTATACATCTAGCAATTGAACGGAATGAGTTTAAGTTTTTAGTTTCTGTTCTTGTTCCGAATTTTTCTTGTCCAGCTGGTCTAATCGATAAGTTAACGTCTGCTCTTAGTGAACCTTCTTGCATCTTACAATCTGAAACTCCGATATATTCTAAAATACCTTTTAATTTTTCAACGTATGCCACTGCCTCTTCAGCACTTCTCATATCTGGTTCAGAAACGATTTCTATTAGTGGCACACCAGCTCTGTTTAAATCTACAAGTGTTCCACCTGTATACGCATCATGCACTAATTTGCCTGCGTCATCTTCAATATGAATTCTTGTGATACCAATACGTTTTTCTGTATCATTTACTTTTATATCAACATGTCCATGCTCACATAAAGGCAAATCATATTGTGATATTTGATAAGCTCTTGGTGTGTCTGGATAAAAATAATTTTTTCTATCTTGTTTGCTTTCTTTTGCTATTTCACAATTTGTTGCAAGTCCTGCTCTTACTGCATACTCTACAACTTTTTCATTTAATACAGGTAATGCTCCTGGCATACCAGTACATACAGGGCAACAATGTGTGTTTGGATCTCCTCCAAATTCAGTAGAACATCCACAATATATTTTTGTTTTTGTTGAAAGTTCAGCATGAACTTCAAGTCCTATTATTACTTCGTATTCCATTATTGCACCTCCTTATTTTTTTCGTATGTGTACGCAGCTCTTAATATTGTTTCTTCGTCAAAGTGCTTACCTATCAATTGCATTCCTATTGGAAGTCCTTCTTTATCATTTCCACATGAAATTGAAAGTGCAGGTACACCAGCTATGTTTATTGGAACTGTTAAAATATCTGACATATACATTTCTAGTGGATTTGAAATTTTTGAACCTATATCAAACGCTGTTGTTGGAGCTGTCGGTGTTAATAGCAAGTCGTATTCTTCAAATACTTTATCAAAGCCTTGTTTTACAAGTGTTCTAACTTTTTGTGCTTTTTTATAATATGCATCGTAATATCCTGATGATAATACGTATGTTCCAAGAATTATTCTTCTCTTTACTTCTTCTCCGAAACCTTCGCTACGACTGTTTCTAAATATATCTTGTAATGTTTCATAATTTTTAGTTCTGTATCCGTAACGAATACCATCAAATCTTCCAAGGTTTGAACTAGCTTCTGCACATGCTATTATATAGTACGTTGGAAGTGCATATTCTGTTGTTGGTAACGAACATTCTTCTACAATTGCTCCTAACTCTTCAAACTTCTTAGCTGCAAGCAATACTTTATCTTTTACTTCTTGATTTACGCCCTCTTCAAAAAATTCTTTAGGAATACCTATTTTCATTCCTTTTACATCATTTACAAGAGCTTTTGTGTAATCTTTCTTTTCAATTTTGGCTGAAGTAGAATCCATTTCATCGTGTCCTGCTATGGCATTTAATAAAACTGCAACATCTTCAACATCTTTTCCCATTGGTCCTACTTGATCTAGCGATGAAGCGAAAGCTACTAAACCATATCTTGAAACAAGTCCATATGTTGGTTTTAAACCTACAATGCCACAAAAAGATGCTGGTTGTCTTATTGAACCACCAGTATCACTACCTAAAGAAATTGGTGCCATATCTCCTGCTACAACAGCTGCACTACCACCTGATGAACCTCCTGGCACTTTATTTAAGTTTACTGGATTATGTGTTTTGAAAAATGCTGAATTTTCAGTTGAGCCACCCATAGCAAACTCGTCCATATTTACTTTTCCTAATATGATTGCGCCTGCATCTTTTAGATTTTTTATAACAGTTGCATCATATGGTGGAATAAAGTTTTCAAGCATTTTTGATGCACAAGTTGTTTTTAATCCTCTTGTACATAAATTATCTTTTATCGCAATCGGTACACCTGCAAGTGGTCCCATTTCTTCACCTGCATCATATCTAGCTTGAATATCTTCTGCAAGTGCATAGGCTTCTTCTTCGCAAAGTGTTATATATCCTTTAATCTTTTCATCATCATTTTTTATCTTTTCATAAAAAGCTTTAACTACTTCTGTTACTTTGAGTTCTTTAGTTGTATAAGCTTTACGTATTTCATGGGCTGTTAATTCACATATATTTTTCATAAAATTAAACTCTCCTTAATTCATCATACTTGGAAGTGAATAAGCTTCACCATTACTGCTTGGCGCATTTTTTAGAAGTTCTTCTCTGTCAAAAGATTTTCTAACTTCATCTTTTCTAAATACATTAAATGTATCTAATGCAAATGCAGACTCTGTAACTCCTTCTGTATTTAAACTGTTTACTTTATTAGCAAATTCAACTATATCTTGCATATTTACTGTATACTTTTCGATTTCTTCTTCTGAAAGATTTAGCATACTTAAATCTGCGATATGTTTAATTTCTTCTTTGTTAACCATAAAATCAACTCCTCAAGTGGGTATTATATACTATTTCACCTTTAAAGACAAGTAACGACTGGCAAATAGATTTTAAGCGTTTCTTGAAATTTTTATACATGTACCATATAATTGTCATATATCTTTATATTAGGAGGTTTTTATGGTTCTTACTATTGTTATTCCTGTTTATAATGCCGAAAGATTTTTAGAAAAATGTGTAGATAGTATTTTAAAGCAACGCACAGAAAATTGTAATATTTTGTTAATAGATGATGGCTCTAAAGATTCATCGCCAGCCATTTGCGATATGTATGCAAACAAATATGATTTTATAAAAGTGATTCATCAATCAAATAAGGGCGTTTCAAATGCAAGAAATTTAGGACTTGATAATGTTGAAAGTGATTACATATTTTTTATGGATGCTGATGATATGTTGACTGATGACGCTCTTAAAATTATTAAAGAGACTTGTGAAAATAATCGTGATATCCAATTTTTCACTTTTGAGTATTTGACTATAAATAACGACGATTCGTTTTTATTTGAAACACCACATATTGAAAGTGGAATTTATTCACGCAAAGATTTTGTAAATACATATTATGCTGCTACAAGCACTTTGCCTTATGCTCCGTGGAGACATGTCTACAAAACCAAATTTTTAAAAGATAATAATCTGAAATTTGATTCTACTTTAGTTGCTGCCGAAGATGCATACTTTTATATTCAAGCTTCTAAAGCCGCGGCAAATATCTACTATACTAATGAAAAAATTATTCAATATCGTTTAGGACAAAATTATGGCAAGAAGAAATTTTTAAAACCAGCTTACGTAAAAAGTATTTATACTGTCGCAGGACGAATTTTTCATCAAGATGAAGAGTATCTTGCAAATATCATCGCTAATCAATACCCTTCTAATATGTTGTATATAGAGAAACTTGAACATAAAGAAGAAAGATTAACTGCTTTAAATTCAATTGACTGGGAAATTATGAAAGCGGCAAAAGGTAAATTTAACAAGTTGTTTATACTTTCTTATAAAATTTTAGGTTTTAATATTACCATGAAATTAGTTCGTATCGCTAGAAAAATAAAACACGGAAAAAATAAAATCGAAATATAAATTTTAGAGCAGTGAAAATTTATCACTGCTCTTTTTAATTTTTATTAAGTTTAATTATATTCTCAGTTTATTTCTAATACCATAAAAGAAAACTAAACTTTTAAGCTTTTTCTTTTTTACCAATTTTAAGAAAAAGTTTTCCACACGCATCTTAAATCCTTTATCTATCAATAATAAATCTGAGTTTTTTAGTATGGAAAAAAGTTCTTCGTTATTTAATATTTCTATTACTTCTTTTTCAAATTTTTTGTTATCTAAATATTCTTTATATAAGGAATATAGATAACTCATCACAATCTTAGTATTAGCAGCTCTTCTGATTTCTTTATAATTGTTTTTTCTAAACGTTTCATCGTTTAATATTTCATCAAATAATTTTGTAAGTTGTGGCGTTTGTTTTATGTTTTTCAAAATGCGATTTGAAGATCTAGTCAATCCGTTTTGATTCGTGAAATAATGATATAATGGCATATCTAAGAAATACATACTATTTATCTTTTTTATAAGTTTTAGTGTATATAGTCCATCTTCAACAAAAGAAATTCCTTCATCAAAAATTTTTTCATCTAACAAAAAACTTTTTTTAGTAATAAATAGCCATATAAAACAAGCTCTTTGACCATTTACAAACGGCATTATCACATTATTTTCAAATTCTTCAGTACCTTTTACAAATTTTTTATTACTAATCTTTTCAGCGTATGTGTTGGCATTATTAGTCCCATTGTCATCACTTACGAAGTAATTTCCCATTACTAAATCTACATTTTCATCTATTATTGTTTTGTGTAACATTTCTATTGCATTTTTTTCTAGCCAATCATCTGAGTCCACATAAACAATATAATCACCCGTAGAAGTTTTAATTCCTGCGTTTCTAGCACTACTTATACCTCCGTTTGATTTATGAACTACTTGTATTCTATTATCTTTCTTAGCATATTCATCACAAATTTTCCCTGAGTTATCAGGTGAGCCATCATCCACTAATATTATTTCCAAGTTTTCATATGTTTGTGAAATAATCGAATCTACACATCTATGTAAATATTTTTCAACATTGTATACTGGTACAATTACACTTACTTTATCTTTATTTTTCAATTTATCAGCTCCTCTAATACAAAGTAAGTATACCATTTGAGATATAATGCTTCAAGAATTTTTTAAGACTTGAAAAAGCTCCCATCTAATTCTGATGGAAGCTTGTCCTTTTAAGCACGTGGATGTGATTTCATGTACACATCTTTTATTCTATTTTGACCAATTTGTGCATATACTTGAGTAGATGAAATATCTGAATGTCCAAGCATTTCTTGAATTGCTCTTAATTCAGCACCATTTTCTAATAGATGCACTGCAAATGAATGTCTTAATGTATGTGGCGTAATATCTATATCGATATTAGCTTGTGTTTTGTATTGTTTAATTATTTTCCAAAAACCTTGTCTTGTTAATCTGTGACCATTAACGTTTACAAATAATGCTTGATCGTTTTCATCTTTTAATAATATATTTCTTGATTTTTCAATATATTCTTTTAAAGCATTTATAGCTAAAGAACCAATTGGAATAATTCTTTCTTTTGTCTTTCCTGCACACTTTATATAGCCACTTTCTAAATTTATATCTGATATATTTAATGATATTAACTCTGTAACTCTAATTCCAGTAGCATATACTAATTCAAGCATTGCTTTGTCTCTATATCCTTTTAGATCAACACATTTTGGTTGTTCTAATAATAATTCAACTTGTTCTGATGTTAATACTTTTGGTAATTTTCTTTCTATCTTTGGAGATTCTAAATTGATAGTTGGATCTTCAGGAACAACTTTTGTTCTGTGCAAATATTGATAAAAAGAACGAAGTGAAGCTAAATTTCTAGATACTGTAGAAACAGCTTTCCCGTTTTCTTTTAATGATTCTAAATATTCTGCTAAATCACTTTCTGTTGTTTTGATTGGGTCTAAATTATTGTTTTCTAAATAATTGCAATATAATTTAATATCGCGATTATATGATTGCAATGTATTGTCTGATAATTTTTTATCTTTCTGAAGAAAATCCAAAAAACTTTCAACTAAATTTTTTTCCATCCCACATACTCCTTTTTATTGTATTCTACATAATTTTTTGGATAACCCTTAGGTTTATGTGTACCACATTTATCTTAAGTAAATTTATTTCCAAATAATTACTAACTTGTTTTAGTAGTAATATGTTCTTTCTTTTGACAAGGTTATTTTATACAAATTGATTCTATATTGCAAGTACTTTTTATCAATTTTTTATGTAAAATTTCAGAACATAATTTGTAATTTTATGTAAATACTCTTTTCTTACTCTCAAGCGATTTTTCAAACCTAAGCATTGTTTTTATAAAAATTTTATTTCGATAAAAGTTGATATTATTAAAAATAAAAAACCTAATATTGTAAAAATCGAATGCCTTACAAGTTCTAGTCTAATATCTTTTTTGTTTTTTAATACATTTATCATTACTTTTACTGAACTTGCTGTAAGAAGTATTATTGCAAAAACTAAAAATACATAATACAAAAATAATTTTTGAAAAATATATTTATTGCCATTTATAAAACCAAACTTTAATAAAAATGAAGAAATCACAAATGCTGTTGTAAAGCCTTTATAAAAACATAATAATATAAGTAGTGGAGCTCCAACAACTGATATACCCACAATCCAAAATATTGCAAGTAATTTTAAATTTCTTGTAATTGAAGTTTTAAAAAGTTCTACTTCATTTTTATTTTCAAATTCTATGTCACTAAATTTTTCAACTATTGTTTCTTTAACGTCCGGATCTGTAATCATTATTCTAAATGCAATGCTACCTACTACAATTCCTATCAAAAAAATTATCATTATTCCAAAATATAAATTTAATTTGATTTTTTTACTTTGCTTTTGTTTTAGATTATGTGTTCTTCTAGTTTTTAAAATTCTTTCTGGCTTATTTGGAATTTGTGTCTGAGGTAAAAAAGGCTCTTCCTTACCATTTACTATTGGCTCTAAAATCATTTACAACAACCTCATTTCATTTGAATACTTGTACTAAATTTTATGCAAAAAAAATAAAATCATTCTAGCTTTAATCAAACTAAAATGATTTTATATTTTCTTATTTTAAATCTTTTATTGCTGCAACTGCCATCTCGTCGCATCTATTATTAAATTCATTGTCACTATGGCCTTTGACTTTTATCCATTCTATTTCATGAATTTTTGTAAATGAATAAATTTTTTCCCATAGTTCACGATTTTTTACATCTTGTTTAGTTGATGTTTTCCAACCATTTCTTTGCCAATTATAGATCCAACCTTCTTTAAATGCATTTATTAGATATGCACTATCACTATATAATTTTACTTTGCAAGGACGTTTCAAAAGTGACAATGCTTCTATTGGTGCTGTTAGCTCCATTTGATTGTTAGTGGTATTTTTCATTCCACCACTTATTTCTTTTTTTATACTATTATACATAAGAATAGCACCCCAGCCTCCTGGCCCAGGATTTCCAGAGCATGCACCATCAGTGTATATAACTACTTCTTCCATAAAACCTCCATTTTAATTATAAGGTGACAATTTGTGTAGTATAATCAGCATTTACTGTTCTATACTTAGGTACCTGATATCCTAAAGTATAAATATTAGTTGCCATTATATCTTTTTCTAACATCTTTTTTGATGTTTCATTTGCATTTTTTAAAAACTTTCCAACAGAAGTTACAACAGGCAGATTAGATAAATTACCTATTTGTGATAAGACTTTTTCTCCATTTTTAGTAAATCCAAGCACTCTAATATATTGTGGATTATGTTTATAATCTTCCACATCTGTTTTTCTAACATCGAGTAACGTATGTAATAATATTCTTTGAATTCTTGTTCTAGTATATCTTTTGGTTTTTACGATATCTATGATATTATCTAGCTCCATTCCTTCATTTGAAGCTTTCTTTAAAAGATTTTCTAATCCTTCTGAAACGTCTGCAATATTTGCTAAGTCTGTTGTAGAAGTTCTTCTTAATGTATATAAAATTTCTTTTTCATAGTTTTTTAAAAACATTGGTGCTCTACCGTTTATAATCTCTTGATTTATCATTTTAAATACTTGATCTGGCACAACATTTTCAACTGTTTTTAATTCGTTTTTTTCTAACAAATTTCTAATTGCAGTAGCACTACACATATTGTCAACTATGTTAGTTGAATTATATGTAGTTCCTTTTCTTTCAATTAAAATAGGTTTAATTTGGCTGTTTGAATATAGTAAAGCTTTTAAGTACTCTATCGCTAAAATATTATTAGAATCTAAAAGAATATCTGCTATGTATTTTGCATTATATTCCTTCTTTAAAAAATTTTTTAAAGCATTACTTCTTGCGATTGGATATGAAGTGCCTCTCTTTAGTTCTGAATGCAAAAGTTTTTTATAATTTTCAGGTTCTAAATATAAAACGTTTGCAATTCTTTTTAAAGCATCTAAATCACTTGTATTTGCACCAAAAGATATATTATTCACAACTCCTAATCCATCAAGTAAACCTATACTGCCTTGTGCAAAATATTCTGCACTTGAGGTTGCATAAAATGACGGAAGCTCTATAACAAGATCTGCTCCACCTTGTAGTACCATCTTAGTTCTTGTCCACTTATCAAATAAAGCTGGAACGCCTCTTTGAATAAAGTTTCCACTCATTATTACAACTACTGCATCACAGTTAGTTTCTTTTTTTGTTTGCTCAATATGATACGCATGACCATTATGAAAAGGATTATATTCAGCTATTATTCCACAAATATTCATATTTTTCCCCCATTACTTTTGCGTGTTATCGTCCTCATCATCTTTAGAATTATCTTCTGAATTTTTATCTTGTTCCTGTTCATTTATGTTAATATTTTTAGGTTTGTTTGAATTACTCATAATTAAAATAAACGCATCTAATTTTACTGCACGAATTGCATATAACATATATACATATGCTAGAATATTTGAAACAATAAGTGTCGCATCATTGATAGTTCCTAAATATGATATCGAAATTGTTTCTAATATATAAGGTAATGTAACTGCATATAGTGCTATTTTTATATAATTTTTGTAATTAAGTTTTATTCCATATAATGTAGCAAGTAATGATGTCATTATTACATACAATATTACTTCTAATAATTTGCATATAAAATATCCTAAGAATATCGACACACCTAAAGAAAGAAATATCATTACTTTTGCATAAGTTGATTCTCTCGCTTCTAAAACGTACTGTTTCAATAATGCTTTATCAAAATCGCCGCTAAATTGAGTTAATAGTATCTGCTCTGTTGCTTGAGGTTGCTCTACACCTGAAACTTCAACATTAGTTTCAAAAGTAATCGCATCTGAATTTACAAAAATTCTATTATCATACACATCATATTTTTTATACTCTTCAAGTGTAGTTGCATCTTCATAATTATACTCTGTATCAAGCAATATAACAAAATCATTAGCAACTTTATACACTTCTTGTGCATCAACATCTAAATTACCATTTTTGAAATTAAATTCCGGTATAGCATCATCATATTTCGCCATAATTTCGTCTATACCATTAAGAGCTTTACTATAAAAACTCGTAGTCATTATAGTTGTTAGTATTATCATAAATACTATAAAATGTCCGATAACCGTTAATGTGCTATCTGTTTTTAACATCAGTGGATAAAATCTAAAATCTGAAATAGCTAATGCTATCTTTTTAAAAAACCCCATTTTTTTATGTTTTTTATTCATTTATCTTCTCCATTCTAAACTTAAATAAATTACAAAATTATTATATCTCTATCAGATTTAGAAAACAACTCCATACCGTTTTCAGTGAGTACTCCTGTATCTTCTATTCTAACTCCAAATTCATTTTCGATATATATTCCTGGCTCTATTGTGAAAACCATGTTTTCTTTTAGAACATCTTCACTTTTGTATGAAATAAGCGGTGCTTCATGAACTTCTGTACCAATTCCATGTCCAAGTGCATGCGCATAATCATATCCAGCATTTTGAATATTTAATCTTCCATAACTATCTACTGTTTTTGCAATATCATTAACTTTTACTTTTTCTACTGCATTATTATGTGCCTGCTTAACTAAAGAATATATCTCTCTTTGTTTGCTAGTTGCTTCTCCAACAAATATTGTACGCGACATATCTGAACAATATCCATCTAGTACACATCCAAAATCGAATAAAATAATATCTTTTTCTTTAATAATATAATCTGTTGGTACCGAATGAATTTGTGCACTATTTTTACCAGCACCAACTATAGTAGCAAAAGAAGTACCAGTTGCTCCATTTTTCATAAAAAAATCATCAATTTTTTTAGCAATTTCTATTTCTGTCATACCTGCTTTTACTTGCGAACATATATATTCAAAACAGTTATCTCCTAAAATAGCTGCTTTTCTAAGTTTTTCAATTTCGTCTTTAGTTTTTATTATTCCCATTTTTACCTCCGTTAATTTACACTATAAAAAGATTAGTTATTGAATCCATCAACTTTAAATACCAAGGAAACATAATTGTGTATGGAATAAACATTGTTATAATTGATGCTATTACAATAAATGGCCCAAACGCCATATAGTCACTAGATTTTTTTATTTTAAGTATCATTAAAATTATACTTGCTACGGCTCCTATGGCAAATGAAAGTACAAAAATTTGAATTGTATTATACACTCCAAAAAACATTCCAAGTACTGCCATAAGTTTTACATCTCCCATGCCCATGCCTTCTTTTTTATACGCAATATAAGAGAACAATGCAATAAGCATAAATATGCCACCACCTGTTAGCATACCAAATAATAAATCAACACCAGCCATTGCATTATTTATCGTCGTATAATAAATGAAAATTGCTCCTGCTAGGAAACCAACAAAATTTAATCCATTAGGTATTATTTGTGCTTTTATATCTGCAAATGCATCCATTACTAAAATAATTATTAAAAAAGCATATACAAAGAAATTAAGTGTTAAGCCAAATTGTAGTAATAATGCTATTACTAGTGCTGGTGTGATTAGTGCTATCGCTGGAGAAAACCTTCTTTTGGCATAAATACTTTTGAAATTAACTTCTTTATCTTCACTAAATAAATCGACTAGTCCTGCCATAAATGGTGTAATTACTAGTGAAACTAATGCTACTGTAACAAATTTAAATATTTCTAACATACTATCAAACCTTTCTTGTCTTGCGACTACGTAGTATTTTTACAATCTCCTAGACTATATCAATTTTGAATGAAAAAGTCAATAAACATAGATACCTATAAATATATCCCTGCCTTTATTTCTTGCATATGAAAAACTCATATGATATAATGACTTCAGATTAAGTAAGTTTTAGTAATATTTTTACATTTTAGAGAAAAACTAAACATATGATTGGAGGAAGTTATTATGGAAATTAAAAAATGTCCTAATTGTGGATCTTTTATCACATCAGATGCAACTTTATGTTCATCTTGTGCAAACAAAGCAAACTATGATAAAACTTTATTAAAAAATTATTTTGATTGCGCAGTTTCTTTTGATTCAATATCAGCTGTTTCTGCTGCAACAGGAGTTTCTCCTAAATCAATTCAACAATATATGCAAGATAACGATTATATAAACTCAGAAATAAATCCAACATCATTTAGTTCTATTCAATATTAAATAAATTATGTAAGGAATAAAAGAGTCTATACGGACTCTTTTTTGCTAGATAAAAAATTGAAAGGTGGTATTTTTATGCGTAATGTTTACGATATATTAGAAGAAAGAGGTTACATCGAACAAGTTACACATGAAGGTTTAAAAGATTGGTTTGATAAAGAAAAAGTTTCTTTCTACATAGGTTTTGACCCAACTGCAGATAGTCTTCATGTTGGTCATTTCGTTTCAATGATGGTTGCATCACATATGCAAAAAGCTGGACACAAGCCAATTATTTTAATCGGTGGTGGTACTGCTATGATTGGTGATCCTTCTGGTAGAACAGATATGCGTTCTATGATGACTAGAGAAACTATTCAACATAACGTTGAGTGCTTTAAAAAGCAACTTTCAAAATTTGTTAGCTTTGAAGGTGAAAATGCTGCAGTAATCGTTGATAATGCTGATTGGCTATTAAAACTTAACTATGTTGATTTTATTAGAGATATTGGTGCACACTTCTCTGTAAATCAAATGCTTACAGCTGAATGTTTTAAGAAAAGACTTGAAAGAGGTTTATCTTTTTTAGAATTCAACTACATGCTTATGCAAGCATATGATTTCTTAGTTTTAAATAAAGAATATAATTGTAGCTTAGAGCTTGGTGGAAATGACCAATGGTCAAATATTCTTGCTGGTGCTGATTTGATTAGAAGAAAAGAACGTAAAACTGCTTTTGGTCTTACTTTCAAATTGTTAACAACAACTGAAGGTGTAAAGATGGGTAAAACAGTAAAAGGAGCTTTGTGGTTAGATGAGAATAAAACATCTCCATACGAATTTTACCAATACTTTAGAAATGTTGCTGATGCAGATGTTAAAAATACTATGTGTTTATTAACTTTCTTGCCAATGGACGAAATCAACCGTCTTTGCAATGTTGAAGGCGAAAAAATAAATGATGCCAAAAAGGTTTTAGCTTACGAAATCACTAAAATAGTTCATGGTGAAGAAAAAGCAAAACAAGCTGAAGCTGCCGCAGCAGCATTATTTGGTGGTCAAGGCGATTTAGCAAGCATGCCTACTACAAAGATTGATGCTCTACCTATTTCTATTACAGACTTGTTGGTGGCAACAAAACTTGCCCCTTCAAAAGGTCAAGCTAGAATCTTAATTGAACAAGGTGGTATTTCAATTGATGATGAAAAAATAACAGATACAAACTATATGGTTCAAACAATAAATGAACATATCATAATCAAAAAAGGAAAGAAAACATTCCATAAAGTTGAATTAGCATAGTACAATTAGTAAACCCCTCACTTTATATAAAAGTGAGGGGTTATATTTTATAATAATGTTGTTCCGTTTATTTCTAAGTGAAACCAAACGCCTAAATAACTTGCTGCATTTTTACACATTAACATCCTTTGCAAAAATATCTCAAAATATTTTATTACTGGACATATTTCTGTATCTATTTTTAATCTTAAAACAACTTCTTTCTTACAGTTGTGAAAACTTTCTGGAGTATCTATAACTTCAATTTTTGCTTCTTCAACTGCATAGTTTACTCTATCGTGAATGTCAAATCTTGAACGATTAGCAGCTCTTACTCTTGTTCTATGAACATCTGATTTATCTGCCAATATTAAAGCTGCTGATATTGGGCTAACAGCTGTACCAGTTTGTTCATCATGATTTCCAATAGCCATCATAATTTCTGCTGCTTCTCTAACATCCATTCCTCTTTCTTTTAGAAGATTATATGCTATTTGTGCTCCATTATGTGCATGATCATTTCTGTTTACTGCATTTCCTATATCATGCATATATCCTGCTATTCTAGCAAGTTCGCACTCTCTTTCAGAATATCCTAAATCCTTTAAAATTCTACTAGCAGTTTCTGAAACAAGTCCAACATGTCTAAAGCCATGCTCTGTATAACCAATTTCTTCTAATTGTCTTTCTACTGTTTCTATTAAAATTTTAATCTCTTCATCATTTTTAATTTGTTCGTATGTAATCATATTCATCTCTCCTCTTATCTATCATTGTTATTATACATCACATATTTTATTATTTACAATGCTTATTTGCTTGATATATTTACTCCGACTATTCCTCCGATCATTCCAAGCAGTACGTTAAATATTATCGTTGTTATTGTTTGCGATGTCAATGAAAAGTTTCCTATCACGATACTATTTAAAATATATATTAACAATATGTATAGCAGTCCAACTATTCCACCTGTCTTCATTCCGTTTTCTTTTGTTTTTACACAAACTAATGAACTTGCTATAAAAACACTTAGTAAGCTAAAGATGAAAACACACGTATCCATTGAGCTTTCTGGAATCGAAGTGTATGCTAGTAATACAGAATATATCAAGATTTCAAAAAGCATAAATAAGTATCCTAATATTACACCTTTTCCTATTAAAATCATTTTTACTCTTTTTTCCAAATCTATCTCCCTCCCTTTTGAATATTATATTTTAAACTGCAAAATATATACATAAAAGGTAAAATATGATATAATGTTCATGCCGAAACCCAAGAGAAATAAGGAGGGGTCTTATGAATTCAACATCAACTTATGCAAGAAGTTTTTTTCTACCAGGCAAAAATTTATCAATTTCGGAAAAGAAATTTGTAATGCCAACAGAAAGCTTTTACATTGAATATAGCAGTAATAAAAATGATATGAATATGACAAGAAACATAGTTTGGATTTGTCCTAAATGTGGTCATACACACGTTGGAGCTACTGCTTCTGGTACGTGTCCTGTGTGTAATTCAAATTACGAAATTAAGGAAAACTAATTTAAAAAGAGGCTTATAAAAGCCTCTTTTTCTATGCGTAATATCTATTATTTTCTAAAATATATCTTTCTAAAACAACTGCAACACCGTCTTTATCATTTGAAGGTGCAACAACAGAGGCAACTTCTTTTACAACCGGCGAGCCATTATTCATTGCTACTCCCAAGCCTGCATTTTTTATCATATGCACATCATTGAAATTATCGCCAATTGCAATGACTTCATATGGTTTGATGTTAAGTTTATCTATCAAATTTTCAATTGCAGACCACTTATTAGTATTCTTTGGTAACAATTCTGCATAACTATAATTCAAAAATATTTCTTTTTCTCCATCAATAATTTTCTTAGTAGAAACGTGTGGTGCAACCATTAAATCTACATTTTCATAATTTTTTAATTTGTTAACTATTGAATTATAAATAGCTCTATCCTGATCGCAAACTATAATTCTTGTTATAGGCTCATCAAGATTTTCAACACACTTTCTTCCACCGTATACAATTTCGCTTATACCTGTTGCTTCATCTCTGCAATGATGACGTTGCTTATAAAACGCTAGTGCCATATGCTTTAAATCTTTTACTATAATTTTTTCTGTAGTAAATACCATATAATAAATATCATTTTCTATGCACGCATCTAGGATATTTAAAACAACATCTTTCTCTATGTATGCTTCATATAACATTTTGTTTTCAAGACGGTCATAAATTACAGCACCATTATCACAAATCATATATCTATCAGAGTTTATTTCTTCTGCAATTTTCTTAGTAGATGAAGTAACTCTTCCAGATGTAAGTACAACTTTTACACCATTTCGCGTAACACGACGTATTGCTTCCTTAGTACGAAGTGAAAGCTGACCTCTTGAATTTAATAAAGTTCCATCAATATCAATCGCTACAAATTTGTACATTTTTATCTCCTTATAAACAAATATGATGTATTATAAAACACATCATATTATTTAAATTTTATTCTGTTATAGTATAAACATTAGTAGAAATATATCTACCTAAAATTACTGCCATTTCTGCTCTTGTAATAGGATTGTTTGGCTTGTATGTGCCATCTGGATAACCTGTTACAAGTCCATTAGATGCAGCTTTCAGTATGCTACTTCTAAAATTAGTTGTTAGTTTTACGTCCGAAAAAGATATTGAAGAATCATATACTTCATCAATAAACAAATCCATTAAAGCTACAACTTCTCCTCTTGTAATTGCTTTATTCATATACATATTACCTGCACCAAAAACATTAGCAACACTTTCAAATCCCATCGCAGATCTATCACCAGGATTTATAGTTTGATAACATCTAAGCAGATAATCATATTCATCTTTAGACCAGTGATTTAATGGATAATCACTATAATAGTAAACTAATCCACCTTCTGCTGCTTGAGTTTCATAATACTCTAATAGTCTTGATAACATACATATAAACTCAATTCTTGATATTTTATTTTCTGGACCATATTCACTTTCAGAATATCCCTCAACTATTCCTTTAGCATATAAGTTTTGAATGTCATCACTTGCCCATTTTACATTTTCCAAATCTAGAAATGTATTTTTCTTTTCTGGTTGAACATCATCTTTAAGCATTACTGTTTCTTTATATTCTATTTCATTAACGCCTTTAATTCTTCTATTAGCTTTATCAAAATTATATACACCTACAGCAATATATTCAGCTTTTTCAATTTTGCAAAAAGATTTCAAATAAGCTGTTCTTTCGCCATTGACAGTATAAATAATAGTTGGTTCAACAGGCACCCAACCATATCCGTCTAAATAAATCTCTGCCCATACGTGATTTAATAATTTTTTACCGACTAAAACGTCAGAATCACCACTATAGTCGCCACTTTCATATACGTTTTCTACTTTATACCCTTCGATAGCTCTACTTGGAATATCTACTGCTCTACATAAAGCTATAAATAATGTAGTAAACTCTTCGCAAACACCTTTCATGTTTTTAAATGCTGATAACGCACCTTGATTAGCATATGCAGATGAAGTATCATAAGACATATTTACATTCACATATTCAAATATAGCTTGTGCTTTTTTATAATCAGTAGACAAGCCTTCTGTGATTTCTTTGGCTTTGGCTATAATCTCAGGTTCATCTGATTCGATTCTCGTTGAAGGTTCTAAATACTTTTTAGTTTCAGTATTTATAGCTGAATCACTTCTTGCTGGGATATCTACTTCAAAAGTATCTGTTTCACAATCTCTCTTCAATGTGATTTTGAATTTTTGATCAGGCAACAATCCTGTTACATCGTAATACGCATATAAATTTCCATATTCATCCTCACGCATTTCATCAGGCATTGGAGTAATAACAATTTCATTATCTTTTTGATATTGAACAAAATTTGTATTACCAACCAAAACTTCTATAAAACCAGATGGTAACGCAGTTTTTCTGGTACTTTCATAAACCATTTCTTTAGAAACTATATAATCATTTTGACCTGCAAATACATTATTCGCAAGTGTGCCAATTAAAATTAACGTTAAAAACAATACTTTTGAAAACTTCTTCATTTGTAAACCCCTTTCGCACATATCCTGATAATATTTTATCTATAATACCAAATAAAATCAATAGATAATCTGTTATAATTTTACTTTTATTATGATTTTTGACATCAAAAAAGGATTTGAGTTAAAACCCAAATCCTTTATAAAATTCATATATTATTCAGCGTTTTCTGTACCATCATCTTCGTTCATTGAGAATGTATGCTCATCTCTTGTTGCTTCAATAATATCTGCGAATAATTCATGTTTCTTAGATACATCGTCAAATCCTGATTTTGTTTTTGAGTTAACACTTGCTGGAGCTCTTAATAGATAGAAGTTTACAAGTTGAGCAACTTCAGCTCTTGTGATTTCTTCATCCAATTCGATTTCATCTTCATCCTCTGTTAAAGGAAGCATGTTTAATCTAGCAAGTAAAGTAACTTCTTCTAATGCCCAGTGTGAATAAATTTTCTTACCATCTACGATGTAGTATCTTGTAGAATCAGCATATACTTTAATGTTGTTTTCAACATCTTTGATTTCTAATCCTTCAATACCTTCATCTTCTGCTGTTTCTTCAACCATGCAAGCTAAGATTTTAATAAATTCAGCTTTTGTCATAGAATCATTTGGTTTAAATTTACCACTTGTATAACCGTTAATTAAACCAGCTTTTGAAGCAGCTACGATAGCTTTTCTAGCTTCTAAGTATGTTTCATCTAAATCTGTGAATACATCTGTTACTTTTTCGTTTTTGTAGTTTAGTCCATAAATTCTAGCAAGTACTAGAGCACCTTCAGCTCTTGTAATTGTATCATCTGGTCTAAATGTATTTCCTTCTTCATCACCGAACATATATGGTTCGTGTGTATCATCGATTTCTTGATCATATTCTTCAACGATTAAGTTGATTACTGTTGATCTATCCATTTCTTTTTTACCTTTTAAGATAGCTGCTGATGGATAAATTCTTTCAAAATCATATTTAGATTTTGTGAAAGCTGTGTAAGCTAGTTTTACAACTAATGTACCAGCTTCATCTTCTTTTAATCCGTTTGGGAATTCCCAAGTGATTGTATCTTCGTCTTTATCAAGTTTTCCACCGTTTGTATCTTTAACTTCATATTTCAATGGAATGTCAAATACTATTGAAACTTTTGAATCAATATCATCACCTGTTCCATTTTTGTAATCTATAAAGTATGTAACAACTTCATCTAATGCATAGATGTTTTTATTTGCTTTGTCTTCTTCTTCAGAATCATTTCTTAAATTGATTGATAATTCTGTTATTTCATCGTTTTCTTCCATCCATGGTTCAATATCTAATTGACCATCTTTAGTATCAACGAATTTTAATGTATATGTTTTAACTCCTGTTGTAGAACCATCTTCTGCAACTGCTTCAACATATAGTTTTAATGTTTTACCTGCTTTTTCATTTGGAACTTCAAACTTAGCTGTGGCTTTATATACTTTTTCAGCATCGTCTGTTCCAAAGTAATATTTAATATAATCAACTGTTGTATTCTTTACAGAAGCGTTTACTGTAACTTTTTCTCCACCAACAACTTCATATGTTTTACCAGCTGTAATTGTTGTAGAATCTAATTTTACGTTCATTGTTATTGAAGATGCTTCTGCTGGAATCTTAAAGATATATTTCTTTTGGCTTAAAGTTGTGCCATCTTCGTATGTAGCTTTTACATATAATGTATGTGTTGAACCTGCTTCAAAATCAGGAATTCTTGTTGCATAGCTAGATGTATTAGCTACTGTTGACCAATCATCATTATCCCATTTGAAGTATAATTTTGTTACTTCATCTGCAGGTGTTGCTGTAATTTTTAGTGATTCACTTGGATTTGCTGTTGTTGTTGAATTTGCAGTTAAAGTTTTACCAGCATGTGCAACTGTAATGTCTTTTGTTGATGGTGTTGGTTTTTCTTCTTCTACTTTTGGATAAACCAATGCAATTTGGATCCAACCTGTTTTTGTAACAGTATTTGGTTCGCCATTGTCGTTGTTAGCTACTGCTTCAACAAATAAATACATTTTTGTACCTGGATCTTCTTTTGGTACTACGATTTCAATTTCATCTTCATATATATCTGTTGTTGCACCTAAAGATGTTTTGTAATAACGATATCCAATTCTTTGAATACCAGCTTCTGAGGATGCTTTTACTTTAATTGTTTCGCCACCTTCAACGTTTACTGAACTTAAGTGTGTTAATGTTTTTGAACCTAGTTTGATAGTCATATCAACTTCGCATTCTTGTTCTTCTTCTTCTTTTTCAACGAATTTTAAATAAAAACTTTTCCAACCAGCTGTTACAACTTCATTATTATTGCTTTTGTCATAACCAGAAGCTTTCATATAAACTTGTACTTTATCGCCAGCTTTATATGTTGTTGGTACAGTTTTTACAACTCTATCAGTATTAAAATGAAGAGTATCTTCACTACCGATTTTATAGCTTAATGTTTCTATTGCTCCTACTTTTGAAGATGCTTCAAAAACAAGTTTTTCTCCACCTTCAACTTCGTAAGTCTCACCAAATGTAAGTTCTTTGCCATCTAGTGTTACTTCGTAACTTACAGTGTCAGCAGCATTTACAACTACTATTGGTAGTATAGCTGTTGCTAACATTACTACGCTCAATATGAATGATATTCTTTTCTTAAAAATATTCATAAATAAACCTCCTAAATATTCTTTCGTGAATTTCATCACCGTTTTCATAATAACACAAATGTAGAAAAAAATCAACAAAATTATGTAAATTATCACATTTTTTGGAAATTATTTTTCACCTATAGTAAAACACGTGCTAACATTTGAAATTTCAATATTAGCACGCGTTTTTTATTCTATATATTTATTCTATATATTATGCCTCTATCTTAGTGTGTTCCTTGTGTTTCGTAATCGTTGTTTGCT
>CAYNRR010000003.1:0-120086 GCA_964400015.1 uncultured Eubacteriales bacterium
ACTGTAAATCTGTTCTCACTGAGTACGGTGGTTCGAATCCACCCCTGCCCACCAAAAGAGAATCACGAAAGTGGTTCTTTTTTTTTATAAATTATTTGTTTAATAAACCTGCACAAAAATGACAATTATTTCATTTAATAACTTGAAAAAAGTCCCTTTAGCGATATAATTTATATATGTATTTACGCAACACTTAGAACTGATTTTAACATTATAAGAAGGAGGAGTAATGTGGAACAATCAATATCGAAAGCAACTCGTAGAAATTGGAATAGATTGAATACTGATGAAAGCTCACGTCTTACAAAAAGAGCGAATAAAAGATTATCATCAAAGAAAATTGTTCCACTCGAATATTTTGTAAATAAGGACAATCAAAAGATTGTTTCAGATATCTTAACTTTTTTAAACGATTCTCAATACTCTATTATTGATATTCTTTGTTCAATAGCAGAAAACTTATTTGAGAAAGCTGGTATTTTGCATAATAATAATGTGGAAAATGTTTTAGCAGAATATTCTTATACAAGAATTGATAATATTTTGAAATTGAAAATGCCAACGGATGAAATAGATTTACTTGGTATAATATATCAGTCGAGTATGTTAGAAGGGAAAAAAAATAAAAATGGTTCATACTATACTCCTTACAGAATAACATCTTCTATGGTAGCTTCGCTGTCTTTTGAAAATGGACAAACTTTTATTGATCCGTGTTGTGGAAGTGGTGCTTTTTTAATTTCAGTTTTTTGCGATGATCCAAAACAATTATACGGCATTGATATAGACCCGATAGCAGTAATGATTACTAAATTTAATTTGTTACTTCGTTATCCAGATAAAGATTTTATTCCTAATGTTGTATGTGGTGATTTTTTTTCAGACAATTTGTATTCGGAAGTTTCTTTTGACTACATAGTAACAAATCCTCCTTGGGGTGCATTTGTTGGAAATGTTGACGATATTACAGAAATAGTTTCAAAAGAAACTTTTTCCTTATTTTTTGTAAAATCTTATCAGCAAGTTAAAGAAAATGGAATTGTAAGGTTTCTTTTACCTGAGGCTGTTCTTAATGTTAAAGTTCATAAAGATATTAGAAATTTTATTTTGAACAATTGTTGTCTTAATTCGGTCACAGTTTATGATAATTCTTTTTCAGGCGTTTTTACAGGATTTGTCGATATAGAATGTCAAAAAAAAGTAAAATCTGATAAAGTTCGTATATATAAAGATAAATCTTATTTTGATATTGATATTTCTGTGTTTTCAAAAAGTGAAAACAATGTATTTTCTTTTCTTAACACAGCAGATATGGAGATTATTACTTTGTGTCAGCGTCTTGGTAAATATAATTTGGATAAAAGTATTTGGGCACTGGGGGTTGTTACAGGAGATAATAAAGGAAAATTACAAAAGGTTGCTACTCCCGAATTAGAAGCAATTTATACAGGGAAAGAAATAGCTCCATATAGTTTGATGGAACCTAATAATTACATTTTTTATGATAGAACTAAATTTCAACAGGTAGCAAAAGAAGAATATTATCGTGCTCCTGAAAAATTAGTATATAAATTTATTTCAAACAAACTGGTTTTTGCATATGATAATAGTCAAAGATTATTTTTAAATAGTGCTAACATTCTTATACCTAATATCCCTGGAATGAGTATAAAAACTACTATGGCATTACTAAATTCTGAATTATTTTCATTTCTTTATCAAAAGATGTTTGGTGAAGTGAAAATATTGAAAGGCAATCTATTACAATTAACATTCCCAGAAATTAGCAATGAAGAAGATTGGTATATTTCCAAATTAGTTGATAACGTTATGTTGGGGCATAAGAATAGTATTGAAATATTACAAGATAAAGTCTATTCACTATATAAATTATCTGATAAACAAATAAAATATATAAGGAGCGAATTGAATGGAAAAATTAGTTAAAGAACTACAAAAACAGATACAAAAAATGAAAAAAAATACAGGTGAATCTTATAATTTAGACGAAGAATTTCTTGATAATCTTTATTCAGTATATCCGTTTAATAAATTTGAATATATCATTAGTCATCTTATTGCTAAAAATGTTATAACACTTGAACAATATTTAGATATTCGTAATTCGTACATTGAAAGAAATAAATATCTTTATGTGTTTGAGATTACTGCACCAAGAACGTTCGGAGAAACTTGGGCACAACGCCATTTGAATGAAGTGGTACCAGAATTAAAAATACCTTCAACTCATTATGATTCAAAATATTCAGGTCAATACGATTTTTGGTATGATGGAATTAGAATTGAAGTTAAAGCTTCAAGAGCAGTAAAGCGAACTAGTGGAGAACCCCTTATTTTAAAAGCTTTATCAAGTGATTCTAAACAAGGATTTGATATGAATTTTCAACAGATTAAACCTGGATGTTGTGATGTTTTTGTATGGATTGCTGTATGGAGAGACGTAATAAGATACTGGGTATTGTCGAGTGATGAAGTGGAAAATAACAAATATTATTCAAAAGGTCAGCATCGTGGAAATACTGGTGAAGGTCAACTTTGGCTAAAAGAAACTAATATTGATGAATTTGCTGAATATGAAGTTAACGTAAGAGAAATTCTTGAAAAAATTGTTGAAAAAGCTACCAAAAAATAAATTTACAACAATTTTCCTTTTATATATAATGTTTTTATAAAATAATACAAGGGGGAGTTTGAATGAAAAAATTATTATCAATTTTAATTTCAGTAGTAGTAGCATGTATAGTTATATTTGCTTGCGTAATGGCATATTCTTATTTCACTACGCCAAGTGATAATTTGCCTTCAAATGAAGACGAACAATTTTCAAGTGGTGAGCAATATATGACAAGTGGCGAAGAAAATAACGAAGAACCAATTTTTACAATGGAAAATTATCCAAGAGTTGATGCGTCAACTGCTATTCAACCTCTAACAGAAGCTATTAAGAAAAACTTTGTTGGAGAAGAAGTAGCAAGTCAAATGGAAACAGATTATAAAGATACTCATTACGGCTTTTTAGAAGTGGTAGACGGAGAAAAAGATATTTGCTTTATGTCATATCCATCTGATGAGGAAATGGAATATGCAAGACAAAAAGGCGTTGAATTAGAAATTGTTAGAGCGACAAACTCAGCATTTGTATTTATTGTAAATGTGGACAATCCAGTTGATAATCTAACATTAGATCAAATTATAGATATTTATTCAGGAAAAATAACAAATTGGAAAGAAGTTGGTGGAGAAGACGCTGAAATAATTCCATATCAAAGACCTGTAAATTCTGGAAGTCAATCAGGAATGTTACAACTTGTTATGAAAGATACTCCAATGATGGAAGCACCAAGCAGCGAATTAACTGTTGGTATGGGCGATTTAGTCGATGCTGTTGCAATGTATGATAATTCTCAATATGCACTTGGATATTCATACTATTACTATGTAAATACAATGTATAAAAGAGACACTATAAAAATACTAGCAGTTGACGGAGTACCTGCTAATTTAGAAACTATTAAAAAGGGTGAATATCCGATAATGACATCTGGTTGGCTTGTATTTAGAAAAGATGAACCGGAAGATAGTATGACAAGAAAATGGGTTGAAGCTTTAACTTCTAGCAGAGGTGGAAAAATAATAGAAGATGCTGGATACGTTCCTGCAAATTAGTTCGATATTTGGAGGTGTCCATGGATAAATTTAGTATAAAAAAATTATTCTTAGGCTTGTGCGTATTCACCATTTTGGCAGTATCTATTACAGCACTACTTATATTTTTAAAACTTCATAGTTTATCTGATGATTCTAGAAACGAAGGAAATGATATAGTACAAGAAGTTATTGGCACGAAGAAGACTCAAAAGTATAATCAAAATGATTTAAAAATAATTAACGAAACTGTTAATTATGAAGAATTAGAATATCAAACGCTTAGAATTAGTGGACTAAGAAATAAAGAAATTGAAAACAAAATAAATCTGGAACTTGAGAGCGTTGAAAAAGATTTTAGAGAAAAAGTTGTAAATGCTCCAGGCGAAGCAAATCGTATGTATTTGGCATCTTACGTTAATGCAAATTATTCAAATATTTTATCTGTTTCTTTTTATGGTAGTAAAACAAATTCAAATTACAGAAACGAGATAAACATTCATAAATTTTTGAATTTTGACTTAACAACGGGAAATCAAATAAAGATTGAGGATTTATTTGTTCCAAACACTGATGTGGATTTAATTGCTCAAGATTACATATATAAAGAAAAACTTCATGAAAAATTTTCACAAAAAGATGTTTTCTTCAACTCAGACTATTGGGAAGATGGAAAACTTAATTATTTGGTAAATGAAATAGATGAGTTAGATTTTATGAATGAATTTTTGAAATATAAAAATTCTAATAAAGATTTTTTCATAACACCTACTGACATAGAAATTAGATATAGTGATGACTATAATACTGGTATTGTACATATAAATTTTAAAGATAATTTAGATAAATTAGTCGCATACGATAAATTTGTTACAGAAGAAAGCATTTTTGAATCGGATGATATTGGAATAAAAAACTTATATGTTTGTTCAGACGTTGCTTTATACGCAGATGAATCGTATTATGTTATTGAAGATGTAGCACCTAATTTTAGAATTGATGCAAGAGTAAATATTTTCAGTAATTCTATATTTGATGGAAATGAAATGTATAAAGATGCGATAGAAAGCGTAAAAAAAGAAATTAGTGAAAAGAAAGAAGCACTAGCACAAAAGGCGAATGAAAACAGCGAAAAATATTATCTTCTTGATTTAGTGTATATTGTAGATCACTTTGATCCTGCATTCTTCTCAAGTACATACTATTCAAGTTCAGAGCATTCATATGATAAATTTATAATTATTAAGCAAGAACATGAATATGAAACTACGATGGATGATTATTCAGAATGGTTTGAAGATAAAATGATTTCAGCATACACTTCAGAAAATTATACTATTGATTATCAAATGAGTATTCGTTTATCTGATGAAGAAAGTGAAAAATGCGAATGTTTTGAGGATTATACAGGAACGGTTTATATGTTAAGCACAGGAGAAATAACTAGTAACATTGAAGACATTTTAGTAGAAGGCACAGACTATGTGTCAGTTATAGCTGACTATATGAAACAATATAATGATGTGTCAAAAGAAAAAACAGAAGAAATTTTGAAAAATCATGAATATCATTTAATTCAATACTCAATTGTATTTCCTGATTTAGAGGCGAGTATGAGTTTAGGAAAATTTGAATCAAGTCAATTTAAGTAAATATAATTATTTGGTCAATAAAAAGAGTCTGGTATAAAGTGCCAGACTTTTTTTCGTAAAAAAATAAATATTTTGTGATTTTTTGAAACTTTTTTCATAGGTATAATAGTCTAATGTTTGAAAATATAAATATATAGTGATATATACTATATTTCTGAGTGTATTTGATGTATAATACGTTCAGAGATATTGTAAATTTTTGCAGTAGAGAAGGTGAAAGTTTGGAGACTATTATTGAAGTAAAAAATGTAACTAAGATATACAAGGTGGGAACAGAAAAGGTTCTTGCTCTTGATGATGTTAGTTTTACAATAAACAAAGGAGATTTTTGCTGTTTATTAGGTAGTTCGGGTTCAGGTAAATCCACACTTTTAAATTTAATGGCAGGTATTGAAAAAATAACAAAAGGTGACATTCTTATAAAAGGAAAAAATGTTTCTAAAATGGGCGAGCACCAATTAGCAAAATTTAGGCAAAAGTACTTAGGTTTTGTATTCCAGTCATATAATTTAATAAGTTCTATGAATGCACTTGAAAATGTAACATTACCACTAATATTCAAAGAAGAAAAAGTAAAGGTAAGAAATAAAAAAGCAAAGGAAATGCTTACAAGTGTAGGACTTGAAAAAAGAATTAAACATAGACCAAATCAAATGAGTGGTGGTCAACAGCAAAGAGTTGGTATTGCTAGAGCATTTGTAAGCAATCCAGAAATTGTTTTTGCAGATGAACCGACGGGAAATCTTGATAGTAAGACATCGAAAGAAATTATGGAACTTATAAAGAAAATTGCTACAGAGCATAATCAAACAATTGTTATGGTTACACATGATGAAAGTATTGCAGCGTACGCAAATAAAATCGTGCATATACATGATGGTAAAATTGAGAAAATAGTGGAGGTAGTTGAAGATGAAAAAAACGATTAGTTTAAGCTTAATTATAATGATGATATTGAGTTGTTCTATTGTCTGTGCAGCAAGTGGCGATAGTTCATATCAACAAGGATGGAATGCTGGATATAACGAAGGATATAGTGATGGTTCTTCAACAGTATCAAGACCTAAGGAACCTAATATAATTTTTAAAAATCAAGAAGAAGTACATACTGTTGCTGCAGGAGAAGTTTTAAATTTAGTAATTGACTATAAAAATGACTCTGATTATGTGGCAAAAGATATAAAAATTACGCCAAGCTTTGACAATGTGCCTCTTGTATATGAAATGCCAGTTACATATGAAGCACCAAAAAGTTTAAGAGCAAATGGTGTAGGAACTGCTTCATTTGCATTAAGAGTAAGAGATGATGCAAAACTTGGAGTGTATGGAATCAAGTGTACAGTTGAATTTAAAAATTCATCAGATGAAGTATTTACAAGAGAGAGAATGGCTTATTTCAAAGTAAATAAAGAAAAAGTAAAAACAATGATTACTGTAAACAACATAATTACAGAGCCTAGTAACGTAGTGGCAGGAGAAAGATTCGTACTTAAATTTACTTTAAATAATATAGGAGATATTCCTATGAATTCAACATCAGTAAAACTTACAGGATTAGGAACTGATACATTTATGCCAGTTGATGGTAATGAATTAGCATATGTTGGTCAAATTCCTTCTAAATCTTCAGTTACCCAAAGTTTTAATATGATAGCATCAGAAGATATAAAAAAAGGAAGCAACACACTTGGTTTGACTATAAAATATAACAACATAGATAATGAAGAAATTACAGAAGAAAAGACACTTTATATATTAGATGTATTAAGCGAGAACGAGTCAGAAACATCAACAGCTGGTAAACCTAAAATAATAATTGAATCATATATAACAAATCCAAATACGATAGTTGCAGGAGATAAATTTAATTTTGGATTTAATTTCAAAAATACAAGTAAAGAGAAAAATATAAGCAACATGAAAATAACTATTAGTTCAGATGAAGGTGCTTTTATGATAGCAAATGGAAGTAATACATTCTATGTAGAACATATGGCTCCAGGTGAAATAATAAGCAAAAATATCGATTTAAACGTTAAACAAGATTTAGCGTCGAAATCGTATCCAATAACAATTGCATTTGATTATGAAGATTCTAAAGCAAATGCTTATCAATCAACAGAAACTATAAACATTCCTGTTGTTGAATACTCAAATTTAGTTATAAATAGTGTATATGTTGATCAAGCAATAGTTGGAGAACAAATTTCACTTTCATTTGATTATATAAACATGGGAAAAGCTAAAGTTTCAAATTTAACGGCAAGTGTAGAAGGTGACTATACACCAGCACAATCAATAAACTACATAGGAAACCTAGAAGCAGGAAATTCAGATTATTACGATATTCAAGTTATCCCATCAAAAGAAGGCGAAAATGTAGGAATCTTAGTCCTTACATTTGAAGATTCATCAGGAAAGAAGATAGAAGTAAAGAAAGATTTTATAGGATACGCGATGATACCATCAGAAGAGCCTATATATGATGATCCTGGAATGTATGATCCAGGAATGACTGACCCTACAATTTCAGAAGAACCATTAAATACGTGGTTTGTAATTGGTGTAGGTTTTGGAAGTTTTCTAGCATCGTTTATAATAACAAAAATGATTACTGTAAAGATTGTAAGAAAAAAATTGGAAGATGAAATTTAAAGGAGGATAACTATGGAGATGGCTGTAGATGTAATGACAGATGACATTATGTACGATAGTGTCATGGATGGTAGTGCAATCGACACTGACGTAATGGTTGATGGAATAATGATTGATGATATTGGCATTCCAGAAGATTCAAAAGGATTAAGCAATAATACAATATTAGGCTTGGTAATAGGTGGCTGCGTTATTGTTGGAATAGTACTTGGAATAATATTAGGAAGAAGAGCTGCAAAAAAATAATTAGAAAGGTATAAGCGATATGAAAAGAATAGATTTTATAAAAATGGGTTTTAAAAATCTTTGGCGTAGAAAACTTAGAACTATTCTTACTGTTATGGGCGTTGTTATAGGTACTTTTTCTATTGTTATAATGGTGTCATTAGGTGTAGGTATGACTGAAGGTTATAAAGAAGAAATGGCACAGTGGGGAAGCCTTACTAAAATAACTATTCAGAAACATAGTTATATTTGGGATGAAGACTCACGGAACAGGTGCTTCAAAAGAACAAAAATTAGATGATACCTTAATAACACAATTGAAAAATATAGATCATGTAAGAGGTGTAACTCCAGTATTAAATGTTAGTGCTAGTCTAAAATCAGGGAAATATCAATCTTATGTGACAATAGCTGGAATCGATCCAACATGTATGGAGTATTTTGATTTCCCTGAAATAGCTTCTGGAGAGAGTATTTCAAATGAAAATCCAACTGCAATTTTGTTTGGAGCAGATTCATATTATTTTTATAATCCAAAGCAAAGTTATTACGGTGGTAGAAATAATGAACCTAATGTCGATTTAATGAATGATTCTGTGAAGATTACTTTTGATAACACTTGGGATACAGAAAAAACTCCAAAATATACTAAATTAAATGTTGCAGGTATATTAGAAGCATCAACAGGTGATTTTGGATACAATGCGTATGCACCATTAGAGCAAGTTATCAAATGGTATAAAGAAGTTCAAAAGCGAAATAACAAAAAAACATCAGCAGTTGAATATGAAGAAGTTTGGGTTAGTGTCGATGATGTTGATAATGTTGCAACAGTTCAACAACAAATAAAAGATATGGGTTATACAACATATAGTATGGCAGATAGCTTGGATTCAATAAAAGAAGTATCGAATATGTTACAACTTATACTTGGTGGAATTGGTGCTGTATCACTTTTAGTATCAGCAATAGGTATTGCAAACACAATGGTAATGTCTATATATGAAAGAACTAAAGAAATAGGTGTTATGAAAGTTTTAGGTTGTTTAGTTACAGATATAAGAAAGATATTTTTATTTGAAGCTACAATAATAGGATTTTGTGGTGGAATGGTCGGAATTGGTTTAAGTTATTTAGTATCACATTTATTAAATAAATATGCACCACAAATAGGGGAAATGATAGGAATGTCGTCAACATCAACAATTTCCATTATACCATTGTGGCTTTCAGCAGGAGCAGTTGTATTTGCAATGCTTGTAGGTATAGTTTCTGGATTATATCCTGCTAAAAAAGCTACTAAAATAAAGCCACTAGAAGCGATAAGAAGTGAATAGTTGAAACTTAACATAAAATATGATATTATGCCTTTGGAAAATAAAACTTTTAAATTTAGGAGATGTAATATCATGAAAAATACAATCAAGTCTTTTCGGTTATATGTACGTCCTGATTCTAACGGTAGAAGTGAACGGATAGCAAACGATATCAGGGAAATTAACTCTAAGTTTTCAAATCCTCTTGTCGAAAAAGATGATGGAGATTTAGTAATTGCCATAGGTGGCGATGGATCGTTTATCCACGCAGTAACGGATACTAATTTTTCAAAAGAAAAAATTTACACAGGAATTCACACGGGAACTCTTGGATTTATGCAAGACTTATCGACAAGCGATATTTTTTCTTTGATTCAATACATAAACCATGAAAAAGAAATACAAACTAGGAAGGTTTATGTATCAGACATTAGAATAAACTTACGTGATGGTTCTGTACAAGAATTCCTTGCATTAAATGAAATTTTAGTAGTAGGTTCAAATCGCTCATGTATCACGTTTAAAGAATATGTAAATGATGAATATTTACAAACTATTTCAGGAAATGGCATTATAATTGCGAACAGTTCTGGTGACACTGCATATTCATTAAACGCAGGAGGTGCACTTGTTTTCATTAACGGAGTACAGTTAGTATGTACCCTTGAAACTCCTATGGTATATGCAATTCACGAAAGATTTATACATAATTCGGTAGTATGCCCTAAAGTAAGAATCGAGCCTAAAATGGCTGATAATATCGAAATAATAATTGACGGACGAAAAAAATCAATCGATTCTCATCTTATTGAGAGTATTGAAGTTTCAGTAGAAGATTCTTCAAGTTACATAAATAAGCTAGACTTGATAAATTATTCTAAAGTTAGAGTAGTTAGAAATAAAATTTTAGGCTATTTATAAACGTTTTATAAAATGTTAGAACAAACATAAATAGAAAAAAATGTAATAATTGTTGACATAAAAAATAAAAGGTGCTACAATAAGAATGTCACCAAAATATTGACAATTTCATAGAAAGGATAGGTATGGAATCGATGGTAATTCGGTATCCTAGTGGATTCATCTAGTGTAGTATGTGTTGAATAAAAACACAGCTGCCCAAAAATTCCACGAAAAGTGGATGATGATTACCCACCGTTGGTAGATGGCGCTAGTCCAATTTGCTTTGCCCAGATATATGATTTGAAAAATTTAGTCATAAGCAGGGGGTCCTTACACAAAGCAATGGGGGACGCAACGCACATCGAAAAAAAATATTTCAACAAGGAGGATTCATATGGTACGGTGGTATACGACTGGTTTTATCTAGCAATTCAGATTTTAAATCAACTAACACTAATTCCTAAATGAGGTGTAAAAATGAACCGGTTTTCTTATCCGACTGGCTTCACCTAGTGCTTGTATAACTAGGTAGCCAAAATTTTATGAAACGAGACGGGGGATGTACCCCCGTCTTTTTTTGTTTAAAAATAAATTTAAGTATGATACTATAGATATGAAAATTAAAGTAATAAATATAGGAGGTACAATATGTCAAATAAAGAAATAGAGGTACAACCATTTTTACCTAACAAAAATTATCATAATGATGCTCTAAATACAGACTTTTATGAGTTTAGAATGGCAAATGCCTTATTTATGTTAGGCCTTAAAGATGTTAATTTAGTTTTTGATTGTTTCTTTAGAAAAAATCCAGGACCAAAAGATAAGGAATCAGGATATTCAATAATAGCAGGCCAAGAGCAACTTACAGAATTTTTGCTAAATTATCATTTTGACGAAACAGCATGTGAATATCTTTTAGCAAAAGGCATGAATCCGGAATTTGTAAAATATTTATCAACATACAAATGGAAAGGAACAATGTATGCTATGCCGGAGGGCACTGTTGCATATCCGAATGAAGCAATAGTTAGAATTAAATGTGATGCTATTGGAGCAATTTTAATAGAAACATATTTACTTCAAACAATGAATTTTAATAGCTTGATAACAACTAAAGCAACAAGAATTGTACGTGTTGCAGATGATGCAGGAGTAATGGAATTTGGAGGTAGACGTGCTCAAGGTGCTTCAGCAAGTTTGTATGGAGCAAGAGCTGCTGTACTTGCTGGTTGTACAGGAACTGCAAATTGTCTGGCAGAGATTGTATTTGGTTCAGAGGTGAAAGCTCTTGGAACAATAGCACATTCATGGGTTGAACTTTTCCCAACAGAGTACGAATCTTTTAAAGCATTTGCAGACATATATCCAGAAGAAGTTTCTCTTCTTATTGACACATATAATATTTTTGAAAGTGGAGCAGTAAATGCGATAAAAGTCGATGATTATCTTATTGAAAAATATCCGAACGACTCAAACAAACGCGTAAAGAGTGTAAGGATAGATTCAGGTGATTTAGCATATACAAGTAAAAAACTTCGCAAAATGTTTGATGAAGCAGGTAAAAGCTATATAAAAATCGTTGCATCCAACAGCTTAAACGAAGACACGATAAGAAGTATTAAAGAAGAGCAAAAGTCACCAATCGATTCTTTTGGTGTGGGTGAAAATCTTATTACATCAGCTGATTGTCCAGTGTTCGGTGGAGTATATAAATTAGTTGCTGTTCAAGAAAATGATGAATGGAAACCAAGAATGAAATGTTCGGATACACTTGCAAAAGCCATTATACCAGGGTACAAAACAGTTTATCGTTTATATGATGAAAATGACAAAGGATATTTAGACTTAATAGCAATGTATGATGAAAAAATAGAGATAGGCAAACCTATAAAGGTATATTCAACAGATATAAATGCAGTAAGAAGAGAGCATACAATTACTCCTAAAAAGGTTGAGCCACTTTTAGTACCATATATAGTAGATGGTGAACTTGTAAGAAAAATGCCATCAATTCAAGAGATAAAAGCATATATCAAAGACCAATTGGAAAATAAAATGTGGGTTGAAGAGCTACGAGCAGCATATCCTCATAGACATTATGTGGATATGACAGAAAGTGTATATAAACTTCGTAGAGAAATGTATGAAAAGTTACATGGATAATATAAAAATAATTGCAAAAAAATGTAAATTATTACTATTCTTGTATTGTATTTTTATAGATTTATGGTATAATAATATTAACCCTACAAGGTACGACAATATGAGTTTTATTTAGAACCAACACTAAATATGAGGGAGTTTGGTATCTAGGTAATGTGTGCAAGCTTGACCGTGAGAAATCGCCGATTGAGAAGCCCGTAAACTACCTAGGAGACACCCACCTGTCGGAGACAGGGCTCTTAAATTCGCTCATGAATGACGGCTTATGTGGGGGTTATTTTATGTAATTAAAAAGAGTTTAGTACAAGGTTTGTAACTAAACTCTTTTTTGTTATATTAGTTTTTCAATAAATTTGTAACAATATGTATAACTTCGTCTTCCATTACTTCGTAATCGATTTTTCTGTGCTTGTGATAAACAATTTCATGGCATAAATTTTCTATAATTCCTATCGCTATATGAATCTTTTCAGTAGAGTTTTCTATTTTTAAATTATTATCTTCTAAAACTTTAACAACTTTATTTGTCAATTCAAATTCACTTTCTTTAAAGATATTTGCAACTTCATTATCTAGATGAGACATCGCCATAAGTTCTTCGTGAGCTTTTTTTGAAATCTTATGATTTTTTACAAAAGAATTTATCATTTTTCTTAATAAATCTTCTAAATCATTTATTTCAATATCTTTTGCATCTATAAGATCTATCATTGGAAACATTATGCTATTTGAATAATTTCTTACGCCTTCTAAAAATATTTCTTTTTTATCTGTGAAATATTGATAAATGATTCCAGTTGAAACACCAGATGCTTCAGCAATATCTGGAGTAGAAATGTTGTGATAGCCTTTTTGGCATATTAACTCAAACCCTTTTTCAATTATTTTATTTCTTTTTTCTATCGATCTTTTTTGTGTAGGAATTCTTGTAGAAGACATATTTATCACCTCTGTGAAATATTATACAATGGTGGACAAGAAAACACAAGAAAGAAATATGAAAAAAAGTTCATGTTATATATTGACTTGTTTTTTTTATAACACTATAATAAAAATGAAATATGAAAAAAAGTTTCACAAAGGAGGATGCTATGAAAAAAGTTGGAGAGAAATGTATGCTGTCTGAATTAGTTGTAGGACAGAAAGCAAAAGTTTTAAAATTAAATGAATCAAACAAAGCGATAAGAAGACATCTGCTAGATATGGGAATTACACGAGATACAATTGTACTAATAAAAAAGATTGCTCCTATGGGTGACCCGATAGATATCAAGCTAAGGGATTACGAATTGTGCATTTGCAAAAGTGATTTAAGCAAGATAGAAGTGGAGGTAGTAGAATGAAAATAGGTTTAGTTGGAAATCAAAACAGTGGAAAAACTACTTTATTTAATCTATTAACAGGAATGAATGCGAAAATAGGTAACTGGCCAGGTGTTACTATCGAAAAGAAAAGTGGAAAATTAAAAGGAACAGACATAGAGATAATTGACTTACCAGGTATATATTCCTTAAGTCCATATAGTACGGAAGAAGAAATTTCAAGGAAATTTGTTTTTGAAGAAAAGCCTGATGTAATAATCAATATAATAGATAGTACGTCATTAGAAAGAAGTTTGTACTTAACGACGCAATTACTAGAACTTGATGCGAAAGTTATTGTAGCACTTAATATGGCAGATGAATTAGAAAAAAAGGGAATAAAAATAGACACTAAGAAATTAGAAGATGAATTAGGAACTAAAGTCTTGAAGATTTCTGCACTCAAAGCCACTGGAATAGATGAATTGATATCTGAAATTAAGGTGCTAAAAAAATATGAGAATAGAAAAATTTTTGATATGCACTTAGAAAACGCAATTGATAGCATAATGTTAAAATTACCACAAGATAAAATTCATAAAAGATTTATTGCTGTAAAATTATTAGAAAATGATGAAAGATTTAAAGATTTAAATACAAATGAAATTAAGGCGATTGCAACAAACGTTTCAAAAAATTATGAAACAGATTTAGAAGAAACAATTGCCACAGAAAGATATACATTTATCGAAAAAGCTAAGAAAAGTTCTTTTAAACAGAGCATAGGTAGAGAATCGATATCGGACAAACTTGACAAAATATTTTTAAATAAATGGTTAGCGTTTCCTATATTCGTAATAATAATGTTCTTAGTATATTATTTGTCAGTGGGCGTAGTTGGCAGTTTCACAGTTGATTGGATAAGTGGAATAGTAGACTCTCTAGGAGAAAGTATAGGAACATTTTTAGAAGGAGTTGGAACATCAGATATTATAAATAGCTTGGTCGTAGATGGCATTATAGCTGGTGTGGGTGCAGTATTAGGTTTTGTTCCACAACTAATAATATTATTTATATGTATATCAGTTTTAGAAACAACAGGTTATATGTCAAGAATTGCATTATTGTTAGACAAACTGTTTAGAAAATTAGGCTTAAGTGGTAAAAGTTTAATTCCTTTTATAGTAGGCTCTGGATGTAGTGTTCCTGGAATAATGGGTACAAGAATAATCGAAAATCAAGATGAAAGAGAAATGACGAGTATACTTACACCATTTATTCCATGTAGTGCGAAGCTTCCAATAATATCATTATTCTCAGGATACTTTTTCCCAGAAAATTCAGGTATTATTTCAGCATCACTATACTTTTTTGCAATAATTGTAATAATATTTAGTGCGTTAATAATGAAAAAATTTATTTACAAAAATACAACCAGTACATATATTTCAGAATTGCCAGAGTATAAAATACCAAGTGCAAAATATGTTGCAAAAGATGTTTTTGATAAAGTCATAGCGTTTATTAAAAGAGCAGGAAGTGTAATTTTAATTTGTTCAATTGCAATTTGGTTTTTAGTTTCATTTTCTTTTGGAATGGAATATGGAGTTGATATAGAAGAGAGTATGCTAGCTTCAGTAGGAAATAAAATTTCATGGATATTTGAACCAATGTTAGGAACAAGAAGTTGGGGAGCAACAGTTTCTGCAATTCAAGGATTAGTTGCAAAAGAACAAGTTGTTTCATCGATGGCTGTTATAAATGGACTTGCAGATGATGTAGAAGAGGGTGAGAAAATATTCTCAAGTACAGGTGTCTTCGGATTCTTTACAGCCGCTTCGGCATATGCGTTCATGGTATTTAATTTATTCTCAGCACCATGCTTTGGAGCAATAGGAGCACTAAAACGAGAATTGGGTGGAACTAAGAAAATGCTAAAGGCAGTAACATTCCAAACAATATTTGCGTGGATATTAGCAACAATAGTTTATCAAATAGGTAGTAGAATAGAACAAAAAATATTTAGTATTGCAGATTTAGTTATATTGGGAAGTATAATTTTAGTAATCGTATTCATACTAATAAAAAATAATAAATCAAAAGAATGCTCAGGATGTCCATATTGCAAAGATTGTAAAAAGTAAGTAATAAAAAAGATTGAGATTTGAATTTGAGTTTACTTCAAATTATCTCAATCTTTTTTTATTATTCTTTTATTGTAGCGTTATGAATTGCAGTATAGCAATACTTGTTGTTTGGATCCCACAAGCAAAAATCATATATTTTCAAGTCATATAAAGCTTGAATTTGTGTAGCAACTTCATCCGTACCATAAACAATATAATTTCCTTTTCCAAGCCACGTTGCAGTGAAATCTTGAATATATGGTCTAAACTTAGCAAGTTTAATTTCACTATTATCACCGCTGTGAAGATTCGTATAACTTTCATATCTCTCAAAAGCATCAGTCATAGCTTCGGTTACAATTTTGTAAGGCTCTTTATCAGGTCTTGAAATTTTATATTCATTATTAGCGTAATGTGATGGATAAACCATTGGACATATTACATCAACAATACTTGCAATTTTTGAAAAATCTTGACCGATATTTTCAAAGTCGCCATCACGTTTAGTCGTGATTCCAAATACGTCAGCAGAAACTACAACATTGTATGGTTCTAATTCTTTCATAGCTTTCTCTAAGAAACCGTTAATCATATCTGATTTACTTTTTGTATCTCTTTCAAAACCATAAGCGATAGTACTTGTTTTTCCCTCTGATGAAGGGAATCTAACATAATCAAATTGAATTTCTTGAAAACCTATCTCGGCAGCTTCTTTAGCAATTTCAATAGGATAGTCCCATGATGCTTCATTGTATGGATTTGGCCAGCATCTACCACTATAATCTTTCCAAACAGAACCGTCAGCTTTTTTATAAGCAACACTTGTAACTTTAGAAGCATATATAGGATCTTTAAAAGTTACAATTCTACCAATTACATAAAAGCCATCATCTTTCAATTGTTGAACAATTTCAGAAACATTAGAAATCATTTTAACGCAAGCACCAATATCTTTAGCTGTTTGAACATTAGACATATAAGATAATTGACCGGCCTCGTCTTTAACATCAATAACAATAGCATTATATCCATTTTCTTTCAAAGTCGAAACAACATCTTCTCTAATAGACTTAGTACCCATAACCCATCCAGTTGCGTAAATCGCTTTAACGTTTTCTGGGATTGTCTTAGTAGTATAAGTTATGTTGTCGATTTTTGTCGTATCATCATCTTTAGGAAAATCTAAAATTTCTTCTGAAAGAAATTCGCCAGACAAACTATCGCCTGATACAAAATCACCTGATATAACATCTCCAGAAACAAAGTCACCACTTGTTAGTAATTTATCAGAATCAACTTTTTCTTGCATAAAAAAATTATCGTTTAAACCTATCAATAATCCAAGAACTACAGCAATAAAAATAACAATAATTGCAACATATTCTTTTTTCATAAAATCACCTCATAAAATATAGAACAATTATATAATAAGAAATAGCAAAAACAAACAAAAGTAATTAAAAATAAAATTTAAAATTTTCAAACATTTGATTGAAAAAAATATATGTGAATGATAAAATAATCCATGGAGTTGTGGAGACCCAACTCTGCATAATGAATCAAATTTTGAAATAAAAATTTGAGAACTTGAAAGATGAATAATTATCTTTCGAGATAAAGGATATAGTGTTATTTTCTTTGCTTTCTATACATCATAATTTGAGGTAGAAGGAGTATAGATTAAATTTTACTTTTGGTAGGTTAAGTGTGATAGGTTTTTTCGTTGATTACTATGAGCGTTTAAATAATAAAAGGTAAAACGAAAAAATTTATGCGACTGGATAGTAACACACGGCATAATTAAAAAAGCTAGAAAAGATTTTATCGTTAAACAGTTGACAAACCAAAAATGACAAAAAATCTTCTTAAAAGAGATGATAAAGTGTTAGTAAAATTTAAAAAACATATATATCGCGATGAAACTCAGGAATAGGAGATTTCATTGAAGAAATCTTGTAATATTATAAATATTACAAAAGATAAAAGAATAATGCAGAGATGCGTGGTTCTTAAGTTGCTTAATTCACAAAAGATAGCCTGAAAAGACTATATTTTGTGGATTAAGCTTTTTTTAGATAGCAATTGTAGAAACTTTATAAGAAAGGTATGTTTAGGTTATTGACTTTGAAACCTAAATCCTTGTATAATACAACAAGTAAGAGCTTATAGGAGGTTTAAGACGTGAGCAAAAAAATATTAGGCAGTGTAAACTCTGAGCAAAATGAACAAGATAAAATAGATAAAGAATACATAAAAAGAATAAAATCTGGCGATAAAATGGCTTTAAACCATATTATGGATAAATACAAAAACTTTGTTTTTTCAAAAGCCAAACCATTCTTCATAGTTGGTGCAGAAAAGGAAGACATAATTCAAGAAGGAATGATAGGCTTATATAAAGCAATCAAAGGCTATGATGAAACTAAAGAAGTTACGTTTAAAGTATTTGCAGATCTTTGCATAAGAAGACAAATAATGACAGCAATAAAGACTGCAACACGTCAAAAGCATATACCTTTAAATTCTTATTTATCTTTAAATAAAGCAGCATTTGATGAAGATGGCGATAGAACGGTTATGGATATGTTAGACATGGAAACTGTTCCAGATCCATTAGATACAATAACATCTCAGGAAACATACAGAAAGTTAGAAATGAAAATGAACGAACTTTTAAGTGATTTTGAGCAAAAAGTATTGGCTGAATACTTAAATGGTTGTTCGTACTCCGAAATTGCAACTAGACTTGATTCACATGTTAAAGCAGTAGACAATGCTGTACAAAGAATAAAGAAAAAAGTAGATAAACATATAGAAATTGATGAAATATAAAATAAAAAGGATATTAAAAAATATCCTTTTAAATATTGCTTCCATAGCTCAGTTGGCAGAGTGCGTCCTTGGTAAGGACGAGGTCACGGGTTCGATTCCCGTTGGAAGCTCCATTTGAAAACAACTCATGAACTAATTAAAGTTCGTGAGTTGTTTTATTATCTCTAATACAAAAGGATCTTTTATTAAATCTTTACTAGTTTTTAAGATTTGCCCTTTTTCAGATAGTTCTAGTATCTTTTCTTTATCTGCAGATAAAGTTAATCTTTCATATAGCAACGAATCTCTTTGCCTTTGAAGTTCTCTAACACTCCATTTAGAATTGATAGTCTCTTTTATATAGAAATTTCTTTTTGGTTCTTCTTCAATTTTGATAATTTCCAAGTAATGAGACCAACTTAATTGCGACGACACTGTTGTCGCAATTGGAAAACATATATAAAATCTTCTCATTCTTTCTAAATTTCTCTTAGAAAAACCTTTTCCAAATTCATTAGTTAATTTTTCTGATAACTTTTCTAAAACAGCATCACCATAAGTAGCTCTTTCGTCACCTTGCTGTATTTCCATAATAGTTTTTCCTATATTCCAGTATAAATTAAGCATTTCAGTGTTAACAGTGGTATATACTTTATTTCTGCTATTGAAATTTATATATAATACTTTTCAATTAAAAACGGAAAAACATTGCAATATCAATAAATTTTGTTGTATAATGCTAAAAGCAAAACTTTTTGAAAAGCCAAAGAACGGTAAATAAAAAACTATTCAGAGGCTTAAACCTTCGAATAATTACGAGGAGGGAAAAAATAATGGCAGAAGAAAAACATATGAAGATGACTTCCGAAGAAAAGAGAAAATATAGAGAAATCTTTAAGCGTAATGTTACTCCTCGTACAGGAGGTTTTTATCCTAAACCTGGACAAGGTCGTTCAAATGAGAGATATGAAAAGGCAGCCAATAGACGTGCTGCAGATATTTATGTTCAAAATTTTTAAGACTTTTCAAAAGACGTGGAATTTTTCCACGTCTTTTTGTTTGAGTTAATTAGAATTCGTTGGGTGATTGTAGTATCTTGACACTTATTATGTAACCATGATATAATTTCACCGAAAGCACAAAAATACATAATCACTAACAAATAATTTTGGAGGTATATATAATGAGACATCGGAAATATCAAGAGCTTAATATCGCAACTGGTTATATTAGAGGTGTAAATGTTCATCCTAAAATAGACCCTGCATATTTTGATTATGAACAAGTAGTTTATGTTTGGTTCCTTTATTTTGAAAAAACATCGGCCAAGGTAAATAATATTCGCGTTGTTTTGGATACTCATTTTAGGGAAGGTGCAGAACGTTTTTATCAAAAGGTGAAAGAAAATTTTGAAAAAGCCAATGTACGCGAAAATGATAGAGTTACTATTATTTTCACGAATGATGGTTCAATTGTGGCTATTGGTAATAGAATACAAGATAAATGGATTGATGTAAATGATAGTCAATTCGCCGTGAAGTCTTTCAATGACTTTGAAATTGTTGTAACGGGCCTAAAGTCATACATTTAACTACTTTTCTTACAAAGGAGCGTGTCATCATGGAAGATAATATCTATGTAAGTATGACTAGAGATAGCATGAAAGATATGGAGCAAGAAGTAGCCCAGCGATTTTTTTACAAAATCACACAAATGTATTATCCACCTTTGTGGGATGCCTGCTTAGAAGTCAGCAAAGAAAAAGGATTCGTTGATGATTCTTATCTGGGTGGAATCTTTATTAAATTAGCATATCGAAACGAACTTTCTCCAGAAAGTGCAGAGTGGTTTATTGAAAATGGGGTAGATATAAATTATGAAGCAAAAGCTAAAAAGAATAAAGAATATGCAGTTCTTTCAGCTTTGTCATATGCATGCCGTTGTCAAAACGTGAGAATGGTTGAATATCTTTTGAATAAAGGTGCAACTATTCATTATTATGAGCCAGCTCGCAGGCACAGTGACTTTTTTTATGCAATGGTTTATTCGCAAGAGGAAGAAAAACCTCTCAAGATTTTAAAACTATTGCTAGAACATGGTTTTGAAGTTAAAAAGGAAGAAGAGTGGTACACCAATGGGTTTGTTGCAGCTCTCTATCGCGACAGATATGAAATAGTCAAAACTTTTTTGGATGCAGGAGGGAATCCCGATTTTAATTATCGTGGAATTGCGCCGATACATATTTCTATTCTTAATAAAAATACTCAAATGGCACAACTGCTTCTGGAACGTGGAGCAAATCCTAACATCAAACCTAAGGCTAAATATCGGCCTTTATTACTATTAGAAAATTATCTTGCAATAACCCCTATGGATCTTGCCAAAAACACAGAAAACTTTGAAATAGTGGAGTTACTCGCAAAGTATGGTGCAAAAGAGTCTACTAGAGGGCAAAAAATCGCGGCAGTAGATAAGTTGGATTGTGACGGTTCTAAAAAGCTTGAGTTGAAGAAAAAGATAAACGAGTTAGCCAAAAAATAAGCATATAAGAGGTCAGTTTTTACTGGCCTCTTTTGATATTTTAAAGCTTCATAAATTGTAGCAACTTGCATATATTTTCAAATAAGATATAATTAAATTGCTAGTGAATTTTGATAAAAATAATTCCTAGTTTACCTTAAGATAAAGAAAGGAGAACACTTTTAATGTGTGGAATTGTAGGGTACGTAGGAGAACAAAATGCTAACGACGTTGTAATTGAAGGCTTAAAAAAGCTAGAATATAGAGGATATGATTCTTGTGGAATTGTTACAATTATAGATAATAAATTTAATGTGATTAAATCTACGAATAGAATTGAAAGCTTGGAAAAGCAAATTGATAATAAAATAAAAAGTAAAATTGGTTTGGGACATACAAGGTGGGCAACTCATGGAGGAGTAAATCTTGAAAATGCACATCCTCATACCAGTTCAAATAATAAATTTGTTGTAGTGCATAATGGTATTATAGAAAATTATTCTAAACTTAAAGATATGTTGAAACATAAAGGTTACAAATTTTCTTCTGATACAGATACAGAGGTTATCCCAAATTTAATTGATTTATATTATAGTGGTGACTTTCTTAAAGCTGTAAAAAAGGCTACAGATATGCTAGAGGGAAGTTTTGCTTTAGGAATAATGTGTATTAACGAACCTAATACGGTGATAGCAACCAAACGAAATAGCCCACTTGTTATAGGAGTAGGAGATAAAGAATGTTTTATGGCTTCTGATTTTTCTGCGATTTTAAAATATACTGATAAAATTTGTGTTATGGAAAATGATGAATTTACGATTTTAAAAGATGGTGGAGTTTCATTTTTTAACAATAATCTAAAGCCATGTGGTAAAGACTTTAAGTTCATAGACATAAAAAATGAAGATACTGAAAAAAATGGATATGAGCATTATATGTTAAAAGAGATAAATGAGAATACTTTAACGGTGAAAAATACTGTTGAAGAATATTTGAAAAATGACGAGATTACATTTAATTTTAATTTAACAAAAGAAGATTTTGAAAAAATAAATCAGATACATATTGTTGCGTGTGGAACAGCAATGCACGCTGGACTAAACGGGAAAAATATAATTGAAAAATTAACGCGAATTCCTGTAAATGTTGACGTTGCATCTGAATTTAGATATAGAGATCCAATATTAAATGAAAATGATTTAGTGATATTTATAAGCCAATCAGGTGAAACTGCTGATACGGTAGCTTGCATAGAACTTATTAAAGAAAAAAATATTAAGTTTATATCTATTGTTAATGTAAAAGAAAGTACAATCGATAGAATGAGCGAAAATGTTATATATACAAAAGCAGGACCAGAAATTGCAGTTGCTTCAACAAAAGCATATATTGCACAGGTTTGTGTAATTGATTTGTTTGCTATTTATTTAGCTAAACTTTTGAAAAAATGTGATAAAAAGTTAATTAAAGATTTAATAAATGAAATGAAAAAAATGCACATTAAAGTGCAAGAAGTATTAGACAATAACGAAAAGTATGAAATGTATGCAAGAGAAATCGTAGAAAGTAAGGATGTTTTTTATTTAGGTAGAGGACTTGATTATTATACAGCGTTAGAGGGGTCTTTGAAACTAAAAGAAATATCGTATATTCATTCAGAAGCTACGCAGTTTGGAGAATTAAAGCATGGCCCTATTGCACTTATTGAAAATAATACACCAGCAATCGTATTATGTACTTCAAAGAAATTATTTAGTAAAGTTACAAGTAATGTAAAAGAAATAAAGGCAAGAGGTGCAAAAGTATTATTTATAACTAATCAAAAAGTTTCGTATGATGAGATTTATGATGACATTATAGAGATTCCACATACTAATGAATTATTATCAGCCATTGTAAGTGTAATACCACTTCAGCTTATTGCTTATTATACAACTGTATTAAAAGGATTAGATGTAGATAAACCTAGAAACTTAGCTAAATCTGTTACTGTAGAATAATAAAAAAGAAAGGATGTTTATATGAATAATGCAAAGATTGTAAATTTATATGATTTAAGCAAAACAATTGCTAAAGAAATTTTTTCTGACAAATTGTATCCTTGGGAAGTACTTGGTCAAATTAAAGATTTCATAATTGAACTTGGAAATACACTTCCTCAGGAAAAGTTTGAAAAACATGGAAACGACATTTGGATTGCAAAAAATGCGAATGTATATCCAACAGCATATATTAAAGGACCATGTATAATAGATGAAAATGCTGAAATAAGACATTGTGCATTTATAAGAGGCGGCGTAATAGTTGGTAAAAACGCTGTTGTCGGCAATTCAACAGAATTAAAAAATAGTATACTTTTTGATAATGTTCAAGTTCCACATTATAATTATGTTGGCGATTCTATATTAGGGTATAAAGCACACATGGGTGCTGGTTCACTAACAAGTAATGTAAAAAGTGATAAATCATTAGTAAAAATTAAGTCAAACAATGAAGTAATTGAAACCAACATAAAAAAAGTTGGTGCGATGCTTGGAGATAATGTTGAAATAGGCTGTAATACAGTACTTTGCCCTGGAGTAGTTGTAGGAAGAAATTCAATTGTATATCCTAGTAATATGGTTAGAGGTGTCATAGAAGAAAATTCAATTTACAAATTTAAAAATAATGTAGTAGAGCGTAAATAATTTTTAAAATTGAAAGGAGTTACGAATGGGAAGATTATTTGGAACAGATGGAGTTAGAGGAATTGCAAACAAAGATTTAACTTGTGAACTTGCAATGAATTTAGGTAGAGCAGCAGCAACTGTGTTATCAACTAATGCTAGACGTAGACCTATATTTGTTGTAGGAATGGACACAAGAATATCTTCAGAAATGCTTTCTTCTTCATTAACTGCAGGCTTATGCAGTGTAGGAGCAGATGTATATGTGCTAGGAACCGTCCCAACACCAGCAGTTGCATATTTAATTAGTAAATATAAAGCTGATGCCGGAATAATGATTTCAGCATCACATAATTCAGCTGAATATAATGGTATAAAAATGTTTAGTGGTGACGGATATAAATTACCAGATGCACTAGAAGAACAAATTGAAAAGTTAGTTCTAGATGATAAAGAGTTTGGCGAATATAAGATTGGAGAAAATGTAGGAAAAGTTACGTACATGACAAATGCTACAAAAGACTACATAGATCATTTGAAAAGTACTGTGCCAAATTCATTAGATGGATTAAAAATTGCAGTTGACTGTGCAAATGGTAGTGCAAGTACAACAGCTAAGAATTTGATGGAACAATTAGGTGCCGAAGCAACAATATTGTTTGCAGAACCTGATGGTATAAATATAAACGAAAATTGTGGCTCGACACATATAGAAGCGTTATCTAAATATGTTGTAGAAAATAAATTAGATATGGGAGTTGCTTTTGATGGTGATGCCGATAGATGTTTATGTGTGGACGAAAAAGGCAATCTAATAGACGGCGATCAAATTATGGCAATATGTTCACAAGATATGAAAGAAAGAGGTCGTTTATCTAAAAATACAGTTATAGGTACAATATTAACCAACCTAGGTTTTATAAAATATTGTGAAGCAAACGATATAAACTTTATAGCAACAAAAGTTGGCGATAAATTTGTATTAGAAGAAATGTTACTTGAAGAATACAATTTTGGTGGAGAGCAATCAGGACACTTAATATTCAGAGATTTTGCAACTACTGGAGATGGTCAACTAACAGCAATTCAATTGTTAAGTTTATTAAAACGTTCAAACAAAAAAATGTCAGAACTTGCAGCTATAATGAAAAAATATCCACAAGTTTCAATTAACGTAATGGTAAATGCTGAATCAAAAGTTAAATTTTATACTAATACAACCGTGAAGAAAGCTATTGACGATGCCAAAAACAAATTAGAAGACAAAGGTAGAATTGTTGTAAGACCTTCAGGAACAGAACCTAAGATAAGAGTAATGGTTGAATGTAACGATAAAGATTTGATGAATGAAGTTGCTAAAGAAGTTGCAGATGTAATAGAAAAAGAATTAGAATAAACCAAAGATGTGTTTGAGGGGGGCTTTTTATGTGTAATTGCCATGATGAAAGATTAGAAAAAATAAAAGAAGTCATTGTACATTGCAACAAAGATAAGAGTCAGTTAATACATGTATTAAACGAAGTTCAAGAATTGTATGGGTATATTCCTACTCACATTCAAAAAGTTATATCTGAAGAGATGGACATACCTATGGCTGAAATTTATGGAGTTATTACTTTTTACAGTAGATTCTCTTTAGAAGCTAAAGGTAAGTATAACATAAGTGTTTGTTTAGGTACTGCATGTTATGTAAAAGGTTCACAAGCTGTTTTAGACAAAGTTAAAGAATTGTTAGGAATAGATGTTGGAGGTGTTACTCCAGACGGAAAATTTTCTATTGAACAAACTAGGTGTGTAGGTGCGTGTGGACTTGCACCTGTTATGACAATAAATGACGATGTCTATGGAAATATGGATCCTAGTAAAGTTAAAGAAATATTAGCAAAATATGAGTAGCTAGAAAGGAGGAAGAAATGAAAACAATTGCTGAGTTAAATGAAATTAGAGAAAATGTGTTAAAAGAGATTTCACTTCGTAAAGATAGAAATTATACAGGTAGAGAAAAACATATTTTAGTATGTGGTGGTACTGGCTGTACATCTTCGCATTCAAAAGAGATTATAGCTAAATTAGAAGAGGGTATAAAGGCAAACGGATTAGATAATATTAGAGTTATTAGAACAGGTTGCTTCGGACTTTGTGCCAAAGGACCGATTGTAGTTGTAAGACCGGAAGATACATTTTATGCAATGACAAAACCAGAAGATGTTGAAGAAATTGTAGAAAAGCATTTAAAATGTGGAGAACTGGTAGAAAGACTTCTTTGCAAAGATATAGACGGTTCATTAGTAAAAAGTTTAGACGAATTAAATTTCTATAAAAAACAACACAGAATAGTTTTGAAAAATTGTGGATTGATAGATCCTGAAAATATTGATGAATATATTGCATTTGACGGTTACAAGGCATTAGAAAAAGTTTTAACTCAAATGACACCAGATGAAGTTATTAAAGTAGTTTCAGAATCTGGTTTAAGAGGTCGAGGTGGTGCAGGTTTTCCTACGGGTAAGAAATGGCAGTTTGCTAAAGCTTCTGAGAGTGATCAAAAGTATGTTGCTTGTAATGCGGATGAAGGCGATCCAGGAGCCTTTATGGATAGAAGTGTTCTTGAAGGTGATCCTCATACAGTTGTTGAAGCAATGGCAATTGCAGCATATGCAATAGGAGCTAATAAGGGATATGTATATGTAAGAGCTGAGTATCCGATTGCAGTTAAGCGACTACAAATAGCAATAGATCAAGCTAAAGAATATGGATTGCTTGGAAAGAATATATTAGGAACAGAATTTTCATTTGACTTAGAAATTAGACTTGGTGCAGGAGCTTTTGTCTGTGGTGAAGAAACGGCACTTATGGAATCGGTAGAAGGCAGAAGAGGAGAGCCAAGACCAAGACCACCATTTCCAGCTGTAAAAGGCTTATTCGGGCAACCAACATTATTAAATAATGTTGAAACTTACGCAAATATTACACAAATTATTTTAAACGGACCAGAATGGTTTTCAAGCATTGGTACTGAAAAATCGAAAGGTACAAAAGTGTTTGCACTAGGTGGAAATATAAACAACGTAGGATTAGTAGAAGTACCTATGGGGATAACTTTACGTGAGATAGTTTACGACATAGGTGGTGGAATACCAAACGGAAGAGAATTTAAAGCTGCTCAAACAGGAGGACCTTCAGGTGGTTGCTTACCAATTGAGCATTTAGATACACCTATCGACTATGAGAGTTTAAGTGCGATAGGTTCAATGATGGGTTCAGGTGGCCTTATTGTAATGGATGATTCTACATGTATGGTTAATTTAGCAAGATTTTTCTTGGATTTCACAGTAGATGAGTCTTGTGGAAAATGTCCACCTTGTAGAATTGGTACTAAAAGAATGCACGAAATATTAAATCGAATAGTTAGTGGTAAAGGTGAAGAGGGAGATATCGAAAAACTTGAAAAACTAGCAATGAATATAAAACGTTCTTCTCTTTGTGGACTTGGCCAAACAGCTCCAAATCCAGTGTTAAGTACAATTAAATATTATAGAGAAGAATATGAAGCTCATATAAAAGAAAAAAGATGTCCAGCAGGCGAATGCAAGGCAATGACAAAAGTTATGATAGATAAAGAAAAATGTAAAGGATGCAGTGCTTGTTCTAGAAAATGTCCAGTTGGAGCAATTTCAGGTGAAATAAAAAGTCCATTTGAAATAAATCAAGACAAATGCATAAAATGTGGGGTTTGTATTGCAACGTGTCCATTTAAAGCAATTTCTAGAAAATAATTTCTTACGTATGAAAAGGAGTGAGAATAATGTCAAAGGTTAAAATTACAATTGATGGCATTGAAATGGAAGTACCAAATACATATACAATATTAGATGCGGCTAGAGAGGCAAGTATTGATATTCCAACGCTTTGTCATTTGAAAGAAATAAATGAAATTGGTGCATGTAGAATGTGTATTGTAGAAGTAGAAGGGGCACGAGGATTTGTTACATCATGTGTTACTCCTGTAAGTGAAGGTATGATTGTAAGAATTAATACACCCGCAATAAGAGATGCACGAAAAGTTACTCTTGAACTTTTACTTTCTAATCATGATAAAAAATGCTTAACTTGTGTTAGAAATGGAAATTGTGAACTTCAAGCACTTGCTCAAAAATTAAATATTACAGATATAGAATTTGAAGGCGAAATGACAGATGGTGAAATCGATGAACTATCACCATCAATAGTGAGAGATCCTAAAAAATGTATTCTTTGTAAAAGATGTGTAGCAATGTGCAAAAAGGTACAAAAAGTTGGTGCAATAGACACAATAAATAGAGGATTCAAATCAAAAATTGGAACAGCTTGTAATAAATCACTAAACGATGTTCCTTGTACTCTTTGCGGTCAATGCATTACAGCTTGTCCTACAGGAGCATTAAGAGAAAAAGATTCAACTAAAGCAGTGTGGCAAGCACTTGCAAATCCTGAATTGCACGTAGTTGTTCAAACTGCACCAGCAGTCAGAGCAGCGATAGGTGAAGAGTTCGGAATGCCAATTGGCACTTTAGTTACAGGCAAAATGGTTGCAGCATTGAAAAAACTTGGCTTTGATAAAGTATTTGATACAAATACAGGGGCAGATCTTACAATTATGGAAGAGGGAACAGAACTAATTGAAAGAATAAAAAATGGTGGAAAACTTCCAATGATTACATCGTGTAGTCCGGGTTGGGTAAGATTTGCAGAAAATAGATATCCTGAATTGTTAGGACACTTATCAACAGCTAAATCGCCACAGCAAATGTTTGGTGCTATTGTAAAGTCATACTATGCAGAAAAACATGGAATCGATCCTAAAAAAATATTTGTAGTTTCAGTAATGCCATGTGTTGCCAAAAAAGCTGAAGCCGAAAGAACTGAACTAAAAGTAAATGAAATTAGGGATGTAGATGCTGTATTAACTACAAGAGAAGCAGCAAGAATGATGAAAGAAGCAGGAATTGATTTAACAGCTTTAGACGATGAAAATTTTGATGATCCTATGGGAGAAGCTACCGGTGCAGGAGTAATATTTGGAACAACAGGAGGAGTAATGGAAGCTGCACTTAGAACAGTTTCAGAAATACTAACAGGAAAGGAACTAGAAAAAATAGAATTTGAAAACGTAAGAGGAGAATTAAATGGAATAAAAGAAGCAACTATAAAAATAGGAGACTTAGACATAAAAGTTGCAATAGCAAATGGACTTGCAAACGCAGCCCAAATTATGGAGATGATAAAAAAAGGAGAAGCACCATATCACTTTGTAGAAATTATGGCGTGTCCAGGAGGCTGCATAACAGGTGGTGGCCAGCCAATACATGATGCGAAAACTAGAGCAATGGTGGACATACACGGTCTAAGAAAAGCAGCACTATATAAAGCTGATGAAAATATAAAACTTAGAAAATCACATGAAAATCCAGTGATAAAGAAACTATATGAAGAGTATTTAACAGAGCCAGGAAGCCATAAAGCACATGAATTATTACATACAACATATCATAAGAGAGAATACTTTATAAACGAATAAAAATAAAACCAACTTCATTTTTATATTGAAGTTGGTTTTTTCTTTGAAAATCATTTAATAAATTTCTTTATTTTTACTAGAATATTCTTCAAACAGTTTTAAACATTCTTCTCTGTTTAATTGTTCTAATTCTAAAACGCTAGAATCACTTAAATTATTCTTGATGAATTCATATATAAAATCATCTCTAAATCCAATTTCTTCAGCATCTTTAGGTTCACATCCATAATAAACTTTTTTAATGTTAGCCCAAATAGTAGCGGCTAGACACATAGGACAAGGATAAGCTGTTGTATATAAAACACAGCCAGTTAAATCATGTGTGCCTAATTTTTGACCAGCCTTAATTATTGCGTTTACTTCGCCATGTGCAGTAGGATTATGATCTTTCAAAACAGTGTTAGAGGCTACACTAATAATTTCTCCATTAGCATTAACAACGGCTGCACCGAAAGGACCACCGTAATTTTTATTCATTGTTTCTTTTGCTTCTTCAAAAGCTTTTAACATAATTTCATTCATAATATCACCTAAAACTTTCTATATAATTTATGTTTCAAAAGCGATTGTAACATAAATTAAAACAAACTAAAAGAGTATTCTCATCGAATACTCTTTTAAATTCATTTAATAAAAAGTTCTTCTATGTATTTAGCTCTTGCAGGGTATTTCTTTTCAAAAGACTTCTTGTTAATAAGATAGAAAGAAACGCTTTCTGCAAAATCTTCACTGTAATTTTGAGCTTCTACATTCATTTTTGCATATTTACTTGGAAATAATTTATCAGAATTTACATATTCTTGATAATCTGTGTAAGAATAATCAATATCTTTATTTTTAATAAGTTCATATGCCCAAGTATGAGTAATTTCATGGATTACAATATTTTTTAAAGTAGTTCCAGAATATTTTGAAAGATTATAAAAAGAAATCTTATTGTATTTTGTAATGCCAGCAGCTTTTGATTCATGCTCAGCTGGAATAAGTTTTACTTCATCTAAATTAACTAAAAGTTCTTCAGGTAAAGAATTCATAATTTGTTCAACTTTCTTTACAACCTTTTGATCTTTAGAAGTATAGATTACTGGAATATTTTTAATAGTTTTTACATATGTTTTATAAGTCTTAGTAAGACCTTCAATATTATATCCTTCTAAATAACCTTTGCTATCAGAAATATAATAAGTATATGTAATTTCTTCAGTACCATTAGATAATGTAAATGATTGTTTACCTTTTAGACCTTCTATAGAAATCGAAAATGTTTTGTTTTCAACTTCTAATGGAACATCGTTTAAGTAAATACAATCTTCATCTTCAAAAAGAGAAAAGTTGATTACATTTGTATGAGTACTGTCAATGATATATCCATTAGGTGTTTCTGGAAGAATGTTGTAATCAAATGGTACTTTTTCACCAGCAAAAGAAAAACTAGCAAATAAAGTTATAAAAATTACACTTGCTATCATCAATGTCTTTTTCATACTAATCAACTCCTTTCTTTTTTTCTTTTGTATACATATATTATAGCATTGCAAAAAATAAAAGTAAATATCATATAATATTCAGACGACAAATGCAATACTTTTTGATAAAAAATATTTTCAAACGAAAACATACGGAAATAATAACTTTTGAAGTCCTTGTGTCTCTAATATTTATCAAAAAAATATTTTAAAAATTTTTTTGAAGACAATTTTGCTTGAAAAAAATCCCAAAAAGTCGAATGCAGTTTCCGTAAGGGTTTAAGGCTTCAAAAAATAAAGGATTTGTAGTGCAAAGACTTTTAGCCGTAGAGTTTGAACGAAAATCTTGAAATTTTAAAATATAATGATATTATAGTAATAGAAAAATGAAAGAAAAAGGTATACATAATTATCGAAAATATAACAAAAGAGGTATGTTTATGAAAAAATTATTGAAATTAACAATGTTAATCTGTATATATATATTTGTTTTTTCAACATGTGCATATGCTGCATTTGATGATATCGAAGGTCATTGGTGTGAAGTTGAAATAAAAGATTTTAAAGAAAGTGGCTTTGTTGATGGCTATGAAGACAATACTTTTAGACCAGATAATGAAATTACAAAATCAGAATTTTGTAAAATAATAAACTCATACATGGGATACGAAGTAAGTGGAGATTGGCAAACATCAAATCTAAATATGGCAAAAGAAAAAGGATACTTAACAAATGGAAATGTAGATGATTTAATTTCTAGAGAAGAAGCATTTGTAGTGCTTTCAAGAGTTATGAAATTAGATACATCGTTATATGAAAATACAGAACTAAAATATAAAGATATATCAGATATATCAGTGTGGGCAAAGCCTGCAATAGAAGCACTTACTGTTTCTGAATATATAGTTGGGTATGAAGATGAAATGTTGAAACCAAAAGCCAACATGACAAGAGCAGAATTAGTAAAAGTTTTATATGAGTATGTGGGTATAGGTGGTTTAGACGAAGATATAGAAGATATAGAATTTGCAATTGGATATATGAAACCTAATAAATTTGGTTTGGAATTCATTGAGGTAAAGGATAGTTTAACTATAAAAATAGATGATGCTATTACACTTGCATCTGTTATTAGTGAAGATGATGGCGATGTAGAATTTAAAATAGTTTCTGGTGAAGAATTAGTAGAATTTGAAAAAGAAAATTTACATCTTCAAGCAAAAAAAGAAGGAACAATAAAAATCGAAGTTATGACGACTAAAAGCAACAAAACAAAAAATATGATGATAAATGTAGAAAAATAATTTGAATAAGAATAACTAAAAATCTCCTAAATATTAGGAGATTTTTTTTACAAATTTTTGAATAATTTTCCTACAATCTGTTAAATATACAAATATTGGCAAAGGCTTGTGTCCCATGAGGTTTAGCTAAAAAAAATATTTACAACATTGCTTTCCTGTGATATTATGTTACTGCCAAAAAATACATAAAAAATAAAGGAGTGATAGGCTTTGAAAAGTAAACAGGTCTCTAGATTATTTGCAGGAGCATTAGTTTTGATTACTGCGATAACTTGTATTGCGTTACCAGTTAGTGCTAATCAAGTTTTTTCGGATTTAACATCAGAGCATTGGTGCTACAATAAAATAATCGATTTTGAAAAGAAAGGTTACGTATGTGGGTATGAAGACGGTACGTTTAAACCTGATCAAACAATTACAAGAGCTGAATATGTAAAAATAGTTAACAACTTTTTTGGATATAAGCTTGAAGCAGATAAAGGTTCTGGATTTAGCGATGTCACAAGTGGAGATTGGTTTTATCCATATGTGAACGAAGCTGTAAAAAGAGGATATATCACTGGTTATGAAGACGGAACATTCAGACCAGAAGATCCTATTAGAAGACAAGAAGCAACAGTTATTCTATCTAGAATTTTAAAAATTGATGATGAAGAATATCCAGCAAATCATCTTGATGGTTTAGCTCAATATTCAGATGGTGAAGAAGTAGAAGATTGGGCATATAAAGCAGTACACAGTTATTCAGTGTATAACTTTATAAACGGTTATGAAGATGGAACATTAAGAATATTACAAAACGTAACTAGAGCTGAGACAGTAGAATTATTACATGTATTAGAGCAAAAAGTAATAGTAGACGAAGGTGGAGATAGAAATCCAAAAATTAGAAGAGTAAAGACACCAGAAATAACAGCATGGGAACTTAATGAAGATGGTCAAGATGTTGTTGTTAAAGGATGGGTAAACTCAGATACAGCGTATTATTTTGGCGGATCAAAAGTTACAATTACTTGTGGAACAAGTAATGCAACAATATATTATAATGTAGATAATGGAACAAAAACAAAATATGCAGGTCCTTTTGAATTAACAGAAGGTAAACACACAATAAAAGCATATGCAGAAAAAGAAGGAATGACAGATAGTACAACAGCACTTGCAACTGTTGATGTAGATACAGTACCACCAGCAGTAACAGGTGTAAAAAAGGATAACAAAGTAACAATAAACGCATACGATTTAGATTACTTTAAAGTTGGAAAAGAAAACATCAGTGGATTAAATAACGATTCATTAGAATATGCATGGTTTGTTTATGATAAAGAAGCAGATGACTATGTAAGAGAAACAGCTTGGATTAAAGTAAATACAGGAGATTCTGTTGAAACTCCAACTTACCCAGGAACATATTATTTAGGCGTAAAAGGTGAAGACATTGCAGAAAACAAAATGGGAACAACACAATATACACAAATGCCTACTGATATCGATGACAAAGTAAAAGATATTGAATCTGGAGATAAACTTGAACCAACTAAAGATCCTTACGTTATCTTAATAGAAGAACCAGAAACAGAAGAAATTCCTTCAGGTGATCCATCAGGAAATCCTTCTGGAGATTATTCAGGAGACAATTCAGGCGATCCTTCAGGGGATACACCTTCAAAACCAACTGAACCAGAAGATACAATTCCAAGTGGTGACGTAATAGTAGTTGAAGTAAAAGCAACAATTACAGTTATCCACGACTTTGATGATTTAGATTCAGAAAATGATATTGTGGTAGCAGACCAAAAAGAATTACCAGGAAAAGTATTCGTAGCAAATGCTCTTACATCAGGTGAATATGCTAATGTAGTTAATTACACAAACAATGCACCACAAAGCAAAATAGTTGAAAGAGAAAATAATGTAATTACAATAAATTATACAAGAATAAAAGTAAACGTTACATTCAACGGAACAACAGCAACAGATGGAGAAATGTCCGGAGAAACAATTCCAGCCGGAATGACTCAAAAATTACCACAAAACAAATTTGAAAAAGTAGGTTACACATTTGCAGGTTGGTCTGGAGATAATGGAAACATTTATGAAGACGAAGGTGCGTTCACAGCTGATCCAACAAATACAGAAGTAACATTATATGCAATGTGGACAGCAAACGATGACACAGCTTACACAGTAGAACATTACAAACAAAACCTAGATGGAACTTACCCAACAACTGCAACAGAAACAGAAAACAAAACAGGAACAACAGATACACAAACACAAGCAGAAGCAAAGAATTATGCAGGATTTACAGCACAAGACTTTGCACAAGCAAACATAGCAGGAGACGGAAGTACAGTAGTAAAGATCTACTATGCAAGAAATAGCTACGAATTAACAGTGAACTATGTAAATGCAAAAGATGGAACAACAATGGCATCATCAGTAAGTGGAGACTACCAATTTGAAGAAGAATATAAAGTAACATCACCAGTAATAGATGGTTACACAGCAGATAAGCTAGAAGTAAGTGGAAATATGCCATCAAGCGATTTAACACTAGAAGTTAAGTACACAGCAAACGATGACACAGCTTACACAGTAGAACACTACAAACAAAACTTAGATGGAACTTATCCAACAACTGCAACAGAAACAGAAAACAAAACAGGAACAACAGATACACAAACACAAGCAGTAGCAAAGAACTATGCAGGATTTACAGCACAAGACTTTGCACAAGCCAATATAGCAGGAGATGGAAGTACAGTAGTAAAGATCTACTATGCAAGAAATAGCTACAAATTAACAGTAAACTATGTAAATGCAAACGGTGGAACAACAATGGCATCATCAGTAAGTGGAGACTACCAATTTGAAGAAGAATATAAAGTAACATCACCAGTAGTTGCAGGCTACACAGCAGATAAGCTAGAAGTAAGTGGAAATATGCCATCAAGCGATTTAACACTAGAAGTTAAGTACACAGCAAACGATGACACAGCTTACACAGTAGAACACTACAAACAAAACTTAGATGGAACTTATCCAACAACTGCAACAGAAACAGAAAACAAAACAGGAACAACAGATACACAAACACAAGCAGAAGCAAAGAATTATGCAGGATTTACAGCACAAGACTTTGCACAAGCAAACATAGCAGGAGACGGAAGTACAGTAGTAAAGATCTACTATGCAAGAAATAGCTACGAATTAACAGTGAACTATGTAAATGCAAAAGATGGAACAACAATGGCATCATCAGTAAGTGGAGACTACCAATTTGAAGAAGAATATAAAGTAACATCACCAGTAATAGATGGTTACACAGCCGACAAAGAAAATGTAACAGGTACAATGCCATCAAGCGATTTAACAGTAGAAGTTAAATACACTGCAAATACAGACACAGCTTACACAGTAGAACACTACAAACAAAACTTAAATGGAACTTACCCAACAACTGCAACAGAAACAGAAAACAAAACAGGAACAACAGATACATTAACAAATGCAGTAGCAAAGAATTATGCAGGATTTACAGCACAAGACTTTGCACAAGCCAATATAGCAGGAGATGGAAGTACAGTAGTAAAGATCTACTATGCAAGAAATAGCTACAAATTAACAGTAAACTATGTAAATGCAAACGGTGGAGCAACAATGGCACCATCAGTAAGTGGAGACTACAAATATGAAGAAAGCTACAAAGTAACATCACCAGTAATTGTAGGTTACACAGCCGATAAAGAAAATGTAACAGGTACAATGCCATCAAGCGATTTAACAGTAGAAGTTAAATACACTGCAAATACAGACACAGCTTACACAGTAGAACACTACAAACAAAACTTAAATGGAACTTACCCAACAACTGCAACAGAAACAGAAAACAAAACAGGAACAACAGATACATTAACAAATGCAGTAGCAAAGAATTATGCAGGATTTACAGCACAAGACTTTGCACAAGCCAATATAGCAGGAGATGGAAGTACAGTAGTAAAGATCTACTATGCAAGAAATAGCTACAAATTAACAGTAAACTATGTAAATGCAAACGGTGGAGCAACAATGGCACCATCAGTAAGTGGAGACTACAAATATGAAGAAAGCTACAAAGTAACATCACCAGTAGTTGCAGGCTACACAGCAGATAAGCTAGAAGTAAGTGGAAATATGCCATCAAGCGATTTAACAGTAGAAGTTAAGTACACTGCAAATACAGATACAGCTTACACAGTAGAACATTACAAACAAAACTTAGATGGAAGCTACCCAACAACTGCAACAGAAACAGAAAACAAAACAGGAACAACAGATACATTAACAAATGCAGTAGCAAAGAATTATGCAGGATTTACAGCACAAGACTTTGCACAAGCCAATATAGCAGGAGATGGAAGTACAGTAGTAAAAATCTACTATGCAAGAAATAAATACACAGTAACATGGAAAAACGAAGATGGTAAAGTTCTAGAAACAGATAAAGATGTAGTATATGGAACAATGCCATCATACGATGGTGAAACCCCAACAAAAGCAGCAACAGCAGAATACACATACACATTCGCAGGTTGGACACCAGAAGTAACAACAGTAACAGGAAATGCAACATATACAGCAACATATACAAGCACAAAGAATGCTTACACAGTAACATGGAAAAACGAAGATGGTAAAGTTCTAGAAACAGATAAAGATGTAGTATATGGAACAATGCCATCATACGATGGTGAAACCCCAACAAAAGCAGCAACAGCAGAATACACATACACATTCGCAGGTTGGACACCAGAAGTAACAACAGTAACAGGAAATACAACATACACAGCAACATATACAGCAACAAAAATAGAAGCAAAATTCGTTGGCGAAATTAAATGTGATTATCCAAAGACTGCAAATGGAAAAACAGTAAAAGCAGAACCAGGAGATAAATTGACATATACTTTAACACTTACACCAAGTGGAGATAATACAATCACTTATCCAAAAACAATAACAATTCAATTGGATGATACAGTTGGAGCTCCAACAGGATTACCATCAAATGCCAAATATGACGAAGAAAATCATAGAATTATATGGACAATTGAAGAAAATTCAAGCTTAAAATTAGAATATAAAGTAACAGTAAAAACAACTACTCCAGCAGGAGAAAAAGTAAATACTACAGTTACAGGAGCTGATGTTAAGAAGAGTGTTATCGATGTTGAAAGTACAGTTCATGTAAAACAAAATGTTAATAAAAATATAGTATTAGTATTAGATACTTCAGGAAGTATGGACTATTGTACAGTTTGTGGGAGCGAGCACTTATTATTCTGTCCATGGGGTGGTAAAACAAGATTAGAAGCTATGAAAGAATCTGCTGGAAATTTTGTAAAAAAGATAATTTCAGATAAGCAAAGTGAAGATATAACTATAACATTGGTAAGATTTGCTTCAAAAGTTAAAGTATCAGATATTATGAAAAATCCTGAATTAAGAACTGTAACTAATGAAATTGAAAATTTCAGTGCTAATGGAGGCACTAATATCAATGAAGCTATAAATACAGCAGTTAAAGTATTTAATGGCGAATATGATAGTAGTAGAGGTGCAGTACTAGAAGATGCCACCAACATACTAGTATTCTTATCAGATGGTGAACCTGATCCAGCTTCTTATGCTATACAATCAAGTACAGAAACTAACTTAAGAGCAGTAGAAAACTTAGAATGTTTTGCAATCGGATTAGGCAATTCATATTCAAGAACAGAATTGGAAAAAATCGTAGGCGATGACAACAAAGATGATAGAATTTTTGATGCTGGCGATGAAGATGAGTTAAATACAGCATTTGAAGAAATTGCTAAGGAAATAGATTCAATACAATCTTTAAATGGTAAAGTTCAAGCACAAGCTACTAATATAGCTGATGTATATCCAATTGAATTCAGTTACAAAGATGCAAATAATCAACTAGTATCTGGTGAAATTTTGGATGAAGATGAATTAGCAAAAAACAATATGTCTATAAAAGATAACAGCATTGAATGGGATATATCTAAATATCCAGGCTGCAAAGACTTTTCAATTCAATTAAATCCATTCCAAACTGCAATGGCAACATTTGCATTGCTAGATGAAGATGAAGTAAATTGGTATCTAGCTTATGAAGGCGATGATGATCACCAAGATGGAGAAAATGATATTGAAGAAGTTGAAAACGAAGAAATTCTTGAAAGTGGCGATGAAACAGAAAAAGTAATCGAAAATAAAGATGAAATTGAAGAAGTAATTGAGCCAGAGAAAAAGAACGAAAACGTTGAAGATGTTATAATTCCAGAAACAACAGAAGAAGTACTTCCAAAAGAAGATGATGAAAGCGAAGATGAAGACGAAGACGAAACAGAAGAAGTAGTCGAAGACGAAACAGAAGAAGTAGTTGAAGACGAAACAGAAGAAGTAGTTGAAGACGAAACGGAAGAAGTAGTTGAAGATGAAACGGAAGAAGTAGTTGAAGACGAAACAGAAGAAGTAGTTGAAGACGAAACAGAAGAAGTAGTCGAAGACGAAACAGAAGAAGTAGTTGAAGACGAAACAGAAGAAGTAGTTGAAGACGAAACAAAAGAAGTAGTCGAGAACGAAGTAGAAGAAACTGTAGTCATAGAAACAGAAGAAGTACTTCCAAAAGAAGATAAAAAGGAAGAAGAAAATTCTGAAAATGAGAATGAAGAAGAAGCTTAAGTTTAAGCACTGATTCGAGTAGAAAAGGTAAGGCAGAAAAATGCCTTACCTTTTTTGTATATTTCAGCTAAATATGGAAATAATCTCTGATATATAAAGGAGGTACGGAAATATGAAAAAAAGCTTAAGTAAAAATCAAAAGGAAGATATTATCCTAGGCATATGTGCAATAACTACAGGAATTTTGTCGTTCTTTATAACTTTAAATATATATCCTCGTTTAAAGGATGAGGAAGTAGTACTAGAAAAACAAGAATATGAATATTCGCAAAATGAAGTGGATTCTAATTTTATATTTGAAGAAAAAGTAGAAACTGTTGCTTTGACAAACGATGAAACAGAGCTCAGCATAAATATGCATGATTATGAAATAGAAACAGATGATGACAAAGTTACAGAAGTTTTCGCATCAGACGATAAACTAGAATTTGTGTGGCCTATAAGTGGGGATATCATCAAAAAATTTGCAATAGATTCGTTAATCTTTTCTAATACTTTAAATGAATGGTGCGTACATGAAGGTGTAGATATTGCAGGGAATCTAGGAGATGACGTATTTTCGGCAGAATCGGGAAAGATAGACAATATTTATAATGATAGTAAATATGGTAGCACTGTTATTATTGAGCATAAAGATGGATATAAGAGCGTGTATTCTTTTGTAAATAGTGAACTTGAAGTAGGTCAAAATGTTCATAAAGGTGAAAAAATAGGTACTTTAACAAACTGCACCAATTATGAAGTAAATGATACAACACATTTGCATTTTGAATTACTAAAGAACGAAGAAAATTTATCTCCTGAACTAGAAATAAAATACTAGTTGAAATTTTATGTAAAGTGTGCTAATATGCTAAAGGAAATATTAAAACTTATATATAGGAGGAAAGCGTTATGTCATTTCTCAATATCAATAACCAGTTCAACAAGTCGTTTCAAGTTGATATTCGGAACATTGTCAGTCGGTTAAAACGTGGAAAAGTTGGCGATCACATAGAGTTCATTATGAACTCGGACGAAGTTCAGTCGTATTTTCAAGAAAATCTCGTGATTTGGTCTCTTACCCAAGCTTCCAATATGTGTGGAGAGGCAAAAAGCCAGTTCACAGAACTAATCAATCCCCAATTACTTTGGCAGAACGTTTCTGTTAACCTTAGCATGAACATCTTTACAAAGGCACTTTCGATTTGGCTGTGTGAAACAGACAGAAATTTGGACGATATCGTGATAGATTTCGTAAGTGTTGAAACCGTCAAAAAGCAAATTGATGCACTGCAAGAAGCATATGCAGCGTTTGCTATGAAACTTGAGCATGAATACTTTTGCGAAAAAACGGACTTCAATTCAAGTTCATTGTTTAGTTAAATAAAAATGCGAATCGTAGTTTTACGGTTCGCATTTTACTTATGTTTCATTATCATATTGTCCTACTAATCAAAGCAGATAATTCTTTGATTGTGACTTCGCCATTGTAGTATCCCATTAAAAGTCTGTTGTCGTTTTCTCCGACAAATTACATTGTTCATAGCTAAATCTTTTCTTATGTTTTCTACATCAAATCTAAATTTTTCTTCTCTCGACATATTTAGACCTCCTTAACATATTTTTAAAAGGATTGTAAACATATATTGACTTGCTTTTTCTCTTAATGACCACTATAATTATATTAAAATTTACACATTTTGTCAACTTGCAAAAATGATTGACACTTGCAAAAATGATTGACACTTGCAAAAATGTAATTTGAATTAAGTTGTGTAATCTAAATATGAGATTAAGAGGTAAAAGAAATATGGCTAATGTTCCAGACTTTTTGATAGAAAAGCTAATACAGCAATATGGAGAAGAAAATGTTAATAAAATTATAGATGGCTATAAAGCAAAAAGAAGACTTACTTTTCGTGTAAATACATTAAAGACAGATATTGAGCTGGTAAAGCAGTATTTAGAAAAAGAAAATATCGAATATGAAACTGTTTCATGGTATGACGCAGCGATTATAATAAAAGAAGATGATGAGCCACGAATTAGGCAAACACAATTTTACGAAAATGGTGAAATATATCTTCAAAGTCTTTCATCAATGATTCCACCGATTATTGTTGCGCCTAAAGCGAATGAAAACATATTAGATATGACAGCGGCTCCAGGTGGAAAAACAACTCAAATGTACGCTTTGTCGGCTGGAAGAGCTAATATTACTGCTTGTGAAAAAAATAAAATTAGAGCTGAAAGGCTAAAATATAATATTGAAAAGCAAGGTGCAACACGCATAGGACTTTTAATGCAAGATGCAAGAAGGCTGGACGAGTATTTTTCTTTTGATAAGATTCTTTTAGATGCACCATGCAGTGGGAGCGGTACATTAGATTTCAACAATGAAAAAATGTTAAAATCTTTTAATAAAGAATTGGTAGAACGTTCAATAAAAGTACAAAAAGAGCTATTGAATAAAGCGTTAAGACATATAAAAGTAGGAAGCGAAATTGTTTATTCTACTTGTTCAATTTTGAAAGAAGAGAATGAATACTATTTAAAAGAATTATTAGAAAAAGGAATAATTGAAATTATTCCAATTGACATTGTAAGATTTAATGAAATACCTACTTTGCCAGTTGATATTTATGGAACGTTATGTGTGCGTCCAACAGATTTATATGAAGGATTTTTTGTTGCAAAGTTAAGAAGACTTAAATAGTGGAAATTAGCTAAATATAGCCAAAATGTTTACATAAAGCTGAAAAGATGCTAAAATATAGATATATATGCAATGTTGTATATATCGGAGAAGAATTGTAGTATAGCTGAATTACTTTTCAATTCTCCGGGCAATCAATGGATGTATTTCTTATTGATAAGTCATAGTATTTGCTATGACTGCCAAAGCAGTGTTCAGCGTTTTTCATTTTAAGGAGGTACAGCAAATGTGTCGGATTAACAAGTATATCATTTTTGTTCTGTTAGTCATTTCCATGGTTTTACCGGTCAGTGCAAAAGCAATTTCTCAGGATGATGTTCAAATTGCATTCACAGCTCCTAATTCTGAAATGTTGGAAATCGAACCTTTGAATGATAACAAAGATTTGGAACTTTATACTTTGGATGAAGTTCAAAATCAGGTGGAAGCATTTGATAGAAAAGCGACATTCAACATTATTCAGGAAGATGAAAAATACTTCTTAGAAGTGACGTGGAGTTACGGAAAAGATGTATCTACGCGAATGGAACTGTTGAAGACTGGTGAAGAGCTCTTCATTTGCCGTGGAGAAGACTTCAGAAGTATGATTGTAAAGGCAATAATTGAATGGCTTAAGTAAGTTAAAAAGCTGAAAACTGAAAAAGGCTGTGGGGTAAAACTCACAGCCTTTTGGCATTTTTAAAAATTCACATTATTTTCATAAAGCTATGGTATACTACTTTTGAATGGAGGAGATAATATTATGAAAAAATTTTTTTTACTAGCATTACTTATTAGTTCATTAGCAGGTACCTCTGCTTTTGCAGCAGAAACTAAAATAGACTTAAGTGAAAGTGATATTTTAGTTAATGATGTTCAAATTACATCAAATAAAAATGAAAAGATTTATTTGGACAAAGCAATTGAAACACATGATGATGTTGCAGAAGAATACAAAAACTTAGAAAACAAAATTGTAACAATCACAAAAGGTGGAGAATATCGTATAACAGGTAAAGCTGAAGATTTACAAATTAGAGTTGACGCACCAGAAAATGAAGAAATCACATTGATACTAGACAATGCTGAAATTACTTGTAAAACGGCACCAGCTATTTTAATAAGGACAGCTAAAGATCCAGAAATATCAGGAGATGCAGGCGTTACACTTGTTATAGAAAATGAAAATACAATAAATGGTTCGCATGTTGCAAAATATTACACAGAAGATAATGTAAAAGTAAAGCATGATGCAGCGATTTCATGTATACCATCACTAAAAATCGAAGGTGACGGAACACTTATTGTAAACGCAGATAATGAAGGTATTGAAAGTAAAATGCACTTAACAATAAATGGCGGCACAATAAAAATTTCATCAATGGATGACGCGATAAATGCAAGTGAAGACTATGTTAGTTGCATTACAATAAATGATGGTTCTATATATGCGATAGTAAATGGAGATAAAGGAACAGAAGGCGATGGTATAGATTCTAATGGCTACATTGTAATAAATGGAGGCTATACAGTTGCACAAGCACATTCAACTTCTCAAGACAGTGGATTAGATGCAGACCTAGGCATAACAATAAATGGTGGAATAGTTATAGCTACAGGTAATATGTATGAAGGAATTGAAGAATCTTCAAAACAACAATTCATGCAAATGTATTTTTCAGAAAAACAAAATTCAAACGAACCAATTGTAATAACAGATGATAAAGGAAAAGTGATATTAGCATTTGAACCTGTAAACGAATTTACAATATTAGAATGTAGTGTGCCAGAGATGGTAGATGGAACTTACTACGTATATTCTGGTGGAACAGTAGAAGGCGACGAAAAATATGGTTTGTACACAAATGTGACATCTTATAAAGAAGGTAATAAACTTAGTCATACAGGACTTATGGAAAATGACAGAGGTGGAATGCGTCCTGGTGCAATGTTTGGTGGAGAAGAAAATTTTGGATTTAAATTAGACGAAATAGATTTCTCTGGAATAACATTACCAGCAGGAGTAACAGAAGACGATATTAAAACAATATTAAATGAATTGATAAAAAACAATATGCAAAATTTTGGTGGAAGAAACGAAAAACCAGATGCTAAGCCGAATGAAAAAATGGACGGAAATCCTGATGATATGCCAGCAGAAATGCCAAATGATATGCCAAGAGATTTTAACATGAACCAAAATGCAAATTCACAAGATAAAGAACGTTCTTATGAATTTGTACTAAGCGAAAAAGAGCATGTATATCAAGGCGTTGGATATGAAAACAAAGAAGACAAAGCACCACAAAACCCTAATTCTTCTATAACTACTAACGAAAAAGGATTTGATATAAAAGTCGTAGCTATAATAGTTCTAGGTGTGATAGTGTTGGTAGAAACGTGTACAATAGTGATGATGTCTAAGAAGAAGAAAAACTTGTAAATTAACATAATTCATGCTATAATCCATGTAAAATAGAAAACTTTTAAGTGCGAAAATTTTGTTGTTTTGCACGATAAAAGATTGTTTATCAATTTGAATCACTCGCAGAATGAGGAGGAACAGCAATGAATTTGTTAGGTGGTAAGTCGTATAATGATGGAATCGATTTTTCTTTTGAAAGTGCAGGTAAAAAACAAGTAATATCGGCGAAACGGTTGGAAAATGGTGAGATTATAACGAGCATAAAAAATGACTACACTAATGTAAAAAGGTTTTCGGCAAAAAGAAATATTATTTCAGCAATTTCATCTATTTTAATTGTCGGAGTAGCATATTTCTTGAAATATCATGGCATCGAACTTTCGGCAAGTGTATCTTGTATTGGTGTACTGTTTGTGTTTTGGACTGCTCTCACTGCTTTTTGTTATCACGAAGGAAAAAAAGAGTCAAACGATGCAGTAACAAAATATCATTCAGCCGAGCATAAAGTTCTAAATTATTATTACAGAAAGTTTGAACTTCCCAGTAAGGTTGATGATATAGAACTAGAACAAAATATATACGTTTTTTGTGGTGCTACCGTTATTGTAGCAATGTTTATGTGCATTAGTTTAATTGCTTTGAGTATATTTGTTTTTCAAATAAGATGGTCGATAGGAATTATAGTGTCGAGTCTTTTAACAGTATTTTTGTTAGCTAAAGGAAAATGTAATTTTATTCAAAAATTTTTCTTAAAAACTCCGACACGTAAAGAGTTAGAAGTCGCTATTCAAGCAATGAATGCACTTGCAGAATTTGAAAAAGATGTACAAACAAATGAAATTGATAAATAAATAAAATATATGGTGGCAGGAAATAATATTTTTATTTCCTGCCCTTTTTATTGAAAATAAAAAGGGAGTTTAGTATAATAAAAATTGCGAAATACAAAAGCAAAATGATAAAGATGCATAATAAAATAAGGAGGAGTTAAATATGATATACTCAAAAGAAGTTGAAAATATGTGCCCAGTGGCAAAAGGAGTTAATCACGGACCAGCACCTATTCCTGAAGAAGGAAAATGGGTAAAATCTAAAGAAATAAAAGATATTTCTGGATTAACACATGGTATTGGTTGGTGTGCACCACAACAAGGAGCTTGTAAATTAACATTAAACGTTAAAGAAGGAATTATTCAAGAAGCTTTAGTGGAAACACTTGGTTGCTCAGGCATGACACATTCAGCAGCTATGGCTGGTGAAATTTTAGTAGGAAAAACAATTCTTGAAGCATTAAATACAGACTTAGTTTGTGATGCTATAAATACAGCTATGAGAGAATTATTCTTACAAATAGTATATGGTAGAACTCAATCAGCATTTTCTGAAAATGGACTTCCAATAGGAGCAGGTCTAGAAGATTTAGGAAAAGGACATAGAAGCCAAGTTGGTACAATATATAGCACAAACCTAAAAGGACCAAGATATTTGGAACTAGCTGAAGGATATATAACAGAGATAGGCTTAGATTCAGATAACGAAATAATCGGATATAAATATGTAAACATGGGCAAAATGATGGAGAACATAAAGAAAGGTATTGATCCAAAAGAAGCTATAGAAAAAGCTAGTGGACAATATGGAAGATTTGATGAGGCAGTTAAGAAGATCGACCCACGTGCAGAGTAAATATATTCGAACAAATTTAATTGGAGGTAAATAATATGGCTTTATTTGAAGGTTATGAAAGAAGAATTGATCAAATTCTTCCAGTATTAAATAAATATGGTATTAAAGATTTAGAAGAGGCTAAAACAATCTGTGAAGAAAAAGGTTTTAACCCATATGATATAGTAAAAAGTATACAACCTATCGCATTTGAAAATGCAGGTTGGGCATATACAGTAGGTGCAGCAATTGCAATCAAAAAAGGTTGTACAAAAGCTGCAGAAGCTGCCAAAGCTATAGGCGAAGGACTACAATCTTTCTGTATTCCAGGAAGTGTTGCTGATGATAGAAAGGTAGGTTTAGGACATGGTAACTTAGCATCAATGCTTCTTTCAGAAGAAACAAAATGCTTTGCGTTCTTAGCAGGTCACGAATCATTTGCAGCAGCAGAAGGTGCAATTGGTATTGCAAAATCAGCTAACAAAGTTAGAAAAGAACCATTAAGAGTAATATTAAATGGATTAGGAAAAGACGCAGCACAAGTTATATCAAGAATTAACGGTTTCACATATGTTCAAACAGATTTTGATTTCTTCACAGGAAAAGTAAATGTAGTTATGGAAAAATCATATTCTGATGGTGAAAGAGCAAAAGTTAGATGTTATGGTGCAAATGATGTAAGAGAAGGCGTTGCAATAATGCACTTAGAAGGCGTTGACGTTTCAATAACAGGTAACTCAACTAACCCAACAAGATTCCAACATCCAGTAGCTGGAACATACAAAAAAGAATGTGTTGAACAAGGAAAGAAATATTTCTCAGTTGCATCAGGTGGTGGAACAGGAAGAACACTACACCCAGATAACATGGGAGCAGGACCAGCTTCTTATGGTATGACAGATACAATGGGAAGAATGCACTCAGATGCACAATTTGCAGGTTCTTCATCAGTACCAGCACACGTAGAAATGATGGGCTTAATAGGAATGGGTAATAACCCAATGGTTGGTGCAACAGTTGCAGTAGCAGTTGCAGTAGAAGAAGCAATGAAATAAATATAAAAAGAATAAATAAAATAAACGTAAAAGTACCTTTTATCAAACAAAGGTACTTTTTTATATTCTACTAGGTCATTTCGTTTGATGTACAAGATGAACCTGTAACACGTATCAGCTTGCATATTTGCGAGAAAAAGTATATATTATATGGGAGATTTACTCAAGTTGAAAGGAGTTAAAAATAATGAGGAGTAGTAGACGTTTTAAAAACTTAAGAGAGATGCTAGAAAATAGCACCAAGTTATATTCAAACGAAATCGCTTTTAAAATGAAAAAAAACGGTGAAATAAAAGAAGTAACATATGCACAATATAATGAAGATGTTAGAAACTTAGGTTCATATTTATTAAGCCTAAATATGAAAAATAAAAGAGTAGTAGTTATGTCTAACAACAGATATGAATGGTGTGTTGCATACATGGCAATAGCAACTTCAGATTTAATAGTTGTTCCACTAGATAAAGCTTTGCCGGAGGCAGAATTCCATTCATTAGTTGAACGTTCACAAGCTGACGTTATTATTTATGAAGCTAAGTTTGAAGAATATATAAAAAATGAAAAAGCAAACGAAAAAAGCTCAGTAGTAGAATATATAAACATGGACGAAGATATGCAAGCATGCTTAGAAAAAGGAGCTTCGCTTTATAGCAAGAAAAATGCTCCATATAAAAAAGTAAAAATAGCAAACGACCAAATGAGATTTATGCTATTTACGTCAGGAACAACATCAATGTCAAAATGCGTAATGCTATGTCATAAAAACCTTTGCACAAATATGTATCAAATAAGCCATATATATGATATAGGACCAGGTGACTGTTCATTATCATTTTTGCCAATTCATCATACATTTGAATGTACAGCAGGTTTTATATATGTAATAAGCAGAGGCGCAGCAATCTCATTTTGCGAAGGATTAAGACACATCGTACCAAACTTAAAAGAATTTAAGCCAACATTTATGATAGGGGTACCAACATTATTTGAAAGTGTATACAAAAAAATATGGAAAAACATAATAGATGGTGGACGAGAGAAAAAAGTTAAAATTGCATTAAAACTAAGTAAACTTTTATTAAAAATGAAAATAGATATTAGAAAAAAATTATTCAAACAAGTTCATGATACATTTGGAGGAAATATAAAATTCTTCGTAAGTGGTGCGGCAGGAATAAGTGCTGAAGTAATCAAAGGATTTGATGATTTTGGAATTACAATATATCAAGGATATGGACTAACAGAAACATCACCAGTAATTTCAGCAGAGGGACCAAACGATAGACGTTTTGGTTCAGTTGGTAGACCATTAGAAAAAATCAAAGTAAAATTGCAAGACGCAAACGAAGAAGGAATCGGAGAAATAACAGTAAAAGCAGATTCGGTAATGCTAGGTTACTATGAAAATGCAGAAGCAACAAAAGAAGTATTAAACAAAGGCTGGTTCAAAACAGGTGATCTTGGCAGAATAGATGAAGATGGATTTATCTATATAACAGGTAGAAAAAAAGATGTTATTGTTTTAAAAAATGGAAAAAACGTATTCCCAGAAGAATTAGAAGTGCTAATAAATAACCAAATAGAATTTGTAAAAGAATCTATGGTATATGGAGAAATACTTGCAGATAATGAAGTAGAACTTAGAGCAAAGATTGTATACGATAAAGATGCACTTGTAAAAAAACATGGCGAACTTTCAAAAGAAGAATTAGAAGATATGTTTTGGCAAAAAATAAAAGAAGTAAACAAACAAATGCCTACATACAAATATATCAAAGACATTATATTAACAGAAGAAGACTTAATAAAAACAACAACACAAAAAATAAAACGTTTTGAAGAAATGAAAAAAATCAGAAAAGCTTGCAAATAGAAGAAATGGTGTAATATATTTGTAACATAAACTTAACCTCGCTGTAATTGTAAAAAAAGAACGAAAAATATACAATAAGTATAGCAGTTAATAGGAAAAGTGTTTTCCGTTCATATAAATACAAAAGAGGATTGGAGGGATTAAGTAGCTTTAAAAGGTTACTTAGTGTGTACTATGGATAATATGGAAACAAACGTACAAGCAGTTGAGTTACAACGACACATTCAAAAACTAGACAAACTAGAAAGAATGATAAATCCAAATAGTAAAAAAGCTATGATTCTATGGGAAGAAGACGACGCATTCAAAAAACTTATATCAGACTTAAGAGAATACGCACTAAATTGCGATACTGCAGAATTTCCAGTTGAATTATTAGACAAATTAAATGCACTACAATTAGATGCTACCAACCAAATAACGTTAAGTGCTACTAAAATAGACGAACTAAACAAACAAATACAAACAAACAAAGAATTAAGTAGAACACTTTCAGACATATATATATCAGCCATGGCGGCAAGACCAATGTCAGAATATGCAGAACAACTATCAAAACCAGAACTTGCAGCAGTAACTGAACAACTAGAAACGATATCAACATCAATTGCAGATTCAGAAGAATATCTAAAAGCAGAAAAAATTGTAAAAGCAAAAATAAACAATTTGGAAAATAGTGTACATGTTACAACCGACTTAGAAAGAGTTACAAGCAAAGTAGGTGCATTAGAATATATAAAAGCAGAACTAGCACCAGCAGTAGAAAGACTACAAACAGAATATGATGCAAAATATGTAATAGTAGAAACAGAAGAAGAGACAGAAATGTCACTAGCAATCAGAAAAACATTCAAAGAAAAAGTATACGATGCAATCGTAAAACCATTCGCATCATTATTCAAAAAGAAAAACAAAATATAAACCAAAGAAAAAGCTGCTCTCAAATCCGAAGAGCAGCCTTTTTTTACCAAAAAAGACACACGAGGGACGTCCGTTAAATGTGTCACGAAACGAAAGGATGTATAAAAATTATGAACGATAAAACAATGCGTATGCTAGAATACAGAAAAATCATAGAGCTTTTAGCAAATAAAGCGATTACTGATAAAGGAAAAGAAAAATGTAATTCACTACAACCTTCAACTAATATAAAAATGATTGATAAAAAGTTAAAAGAAACATCAGAGGCCGAATCTTTAATACTAAAGATTGGGAATCCACCGTTAGCGCCAATAGGGGATTTTAAGCCAATTGCAACAAAAATAAAAATAGGTGCGATTCTTTCTATTAAGGAACTTTTAAGCACGGCAAGTATTTTGAAAAATATGCGTGAAGTCAAAGAATACTATAAAGAAAATGAATTTGATAGCTTTTATATTTTAGATGATTACTTTGAAGCGCTGTATTCAAATTTAAATGTTGAAAAGGAAATTTTTCGTTGCATAAAATCAGATGAAGAATTGGACGATAGAGCAAGTAGTGAACTTTATAATATTCGAAGACATATAGCTGATGCAGAAAATAAAATAAAAGATAAATTGAATTCAATAATTCACGGAGCAAATTCATCTAAATACTTGCAAGATCAAGTTATTACTTTCAGAAATGATAGATATGTAATTCCAGTAAAGCAAGAATATAAAAGTGAAATAAGTGGTTTAGTACATGATTCATCAGCTTCTGGAAGTACTATTTTTATAGAGCCAACAGCAGTTTTTAATATAAATAACGAAATAAAAGAATTAAGAATAAAAGAAAAAGCAGAAATAGAAAGAATTCTTTCGCTATTAACTCAAATGATTGATCCTATAATAGACGTGATTGAAAATTCGATAGATAGTTTAGCTGATATAGATTTTGCATTTGCAAAAGCGAAAATTGCTTTAGATATGAATGCTTACGAGCCAAAAATAAATGATAAATATTATATAAATTTAAAAACAGCAAGACATCCTCTAATAGCTAAAGAAAAAGTTGTACCAATAGATATTTGGATAGGTAAAGATTATAAAACCTTGGTTATAACCGGTCCAAATACAGGAGGAAAAACAGTTACATTAAAAACAGTAGGCTTACTTACTTTAATGACTCAAAGTGGATTGCATATTCCAGCAGCTGAAAGTTCAGAAATAGCGATATTTGAAAACGTGTATGCAGATATAGGGGATGAACAAAGCATCGAGCAATCATTGAGTACGTTTTCATCGCATATGAAAAACGTTATAGATATTACAAATAAAATAACTAAAAAAGATTTAGTTTTAGTTGATGAATTGGGATCAGGAACTGACCCTGTTGAAGGTGCAGCAATAGCAATGGGTGTATTGGAACATTTGAAAAAATCTGAATGTTTGACAATTGCAACAACTCATTACAGTGAACTAAAATCGTATGCTATGCAAACTGAAAACGTTGAAAATGCATCTTGCGAATTTGACGTAGAAACACTTAAACCAACATATAAATTGTTAATTGGAGTACCTGGTAGAAGTAATGCTTTTGCTATTTCAAAAAAACTAGGTTTGGCTGAAAGTATTTTGCAAAAAGCTAATGATTTTTTGACGACCGAATCAATTAAATTTGAAGAGATATTAGACGACATGGAAGCAAACAGAGTAAAAGCCAAAAAGCAAAAAGAAACTGCTGATAAATTGCTTGATGAAGCTAAAAATGAAAAAGTAAAAATTGAAAAAGAATCACAAGAATTAGAAAAAAAGAAAAATGAAATATTGCAAAAAGCAAAGAAAGAGGCTCGTGATTTATTGCTTGATGCAGAAACAGAAGCGAATGAAATCATAAAAGAATTGACCAATTTGAAGAAAAATAAAAGTGTTAATGTTAACAAAGCTGCAGAAGAAGCAAGAAGTAAATTAAAGCGAAGTATATCTGAAATGCAAAAGGATTTAACGAAACCGAAAGTTGTCATAAAAAATTCATTGCAAACTAATGAAATAAAAATAGGAATGAATGTATACGTACCTTCTCTTGATAATGAAGCAACAATTATTTCGTTGCCAGACAAAAAAGATAAAGTAATGATACAGTCTGGAATAATCAAACTTGCTGTGCATATTTCTAATTTAGAAAAAATGCCAGAGAAAAAGAATGAAGTGAATGTAAAAATAAATAATATGGTAAAAAGCAAAGCAAAAGACATAACAACAGAAATTAAATTGTTAGGTATGACAGTTCAAGAAGCGCTAGTGGAACTTGAAAAATATTTAGACGATGCATATTTGGCTGGACTAAAAACAGTTAGAGTAGTGCATGGAAAAGGCAGTGGAGCACTAAGAAAAGGTGTTCAGGAATATTTAAGACAAAATCCACATGTGGCTTCGTATAGATTAGGGATGTACGGTGAAGGCGATACAGGTGTTACAATAGTAGAATTAAAATAAAAAGAAAAGCAGGCCTCAAAAATGAGACCTGCTTTTGTGCACGTTAGTAGGCTTTTTCACGCAGCTCTTCAAAGAATGCAGAACCTAATGCTTCGCAGTGCAAGGCATTTCGAATCTCGGTTTTTACACTGGTGCTGTAAAGGCCCTGAGCTTCAGGACCGAGCTTACGCACTCGCCAGGAGTACCACTTCGGTTCGTAAAGCTCCAACTTGATGACGCTTTCGGATTGCGCATTTTTTTCAATCCATTCTTTGTAGGGAGCGGCGAAAAGCTTCAGAACTACAGGATTGGTGTTGAAAAGCAACCCCATAACCACATTGCCGTTGATTCTTTCACGAACGATAAAGCGTTCTGCTTTGCGAATGATCTTGCGAGTTGCTTTGGTGGCCATGCGTGTGGCTTGGTTTCTCTGGCGTTCTTGAGCTTTCAGAATCTTGTCATCCCAACTTTTAGTTTCCTTTGCCAACATTTTGTTTACCTCCTTAAGATGATTACAGGTAAATTTACGTACACTGCATACTAGCAGAAAATATCACATTTGCTAGTAAATTCGTATGTCCCAAGACGCGGGAAAATACTAATTATACAGAATATGTGATAACAATAGTATAACATACTTAACATAATATTTCAATCAAACTAAATATTATCCAATATTCTACAATATTAGATAGTTCCAAAATAAAGGAGCCCCCAACGGGAGCTCCTTTACGCGTAGTTTACTTGCGACGGTTCAGAAACAGCAATTCGATATCATCGCGCTGAGTAGACGCATCGCTTGTTTCCGGGGAATTTTTCCGAGAAGAGTTGTACTTTTCCAGCCAGGGAAGAACCTCCTGCAGATACGACTCAGGATGCAACTCGAACAGCTCGCCAGGAGTAACATTGCCGAATTCTTTCTGAATCAGCGTCATGTACTGCCTGTAATAGGCTCTGCGAGCTTCAGGGGTATAAGCCTTGATCTCATCGATAGGATGAGGAACGTCGCAGAACAGCCGAGGAGAAGTCTTACCATCTTCAGTAATCAGCCGGAAAACCTGGGTGCGCTCGGAAGAGACTCTAAGAGCCAATTTGTATCCGAGTCTGAATCCGTTGTAAATTCCGAATCTTTCGATGGAACGCATATGGTTGTCGAAAGTGATCATTGCACACTCTTCTGCATTCTTGACCTCTTTCAACACGATATCATTCCATTTCTGGAACAGAATCGGGACAGTGTTGGTGCTGGGCTGCTTGCTGGTGACGGTTTCCTGGATTTCTTCCTTTTTAACTTCGTTTGCCATAGTCATGATGTTTTCCTCCAAAAAAATAATGTAACTACACATTTCTCTACAAAAAGTATATAACCGATTTGTAATAATTCATAAGTTCCTATAAAAGGAATATATGTTTGTATAAAAGTATGCAGTTCAATATAATTATAGCATTGCTAACATAAAATGTCAATTTTGGCAAACTAGCTCTTGATTTTTGGCTTGGACACTAAAGCAGCTAAAAATCCAAAAAGAATTGCAGCTGAAATACCTGCTGCTGTTGATGTTATACCTCCGGTAAAAATTCCGATAAATCCTTTTTCATCAATTGCTTCCATAGTTCCTTTGGCAAGTGAATATCCAAATCCAGTAAGAGGTACAGTAGCACCAGCACCACCAATCTCTACAATTTTAGGATATATTCCTAATCCAGTTAAAATAGCACCTACGGTCACAAATAAAACAAGTATTCTAGCTGATGTAAGTTTTGTTTTATCTATGAGAATTTGTCCAATTGCACAAATGATCCCTCCAACGATAAAACACCAAATATATTTTTGAAAATCCATGTAAATACTTCCTTTCTAAAAGTAAAAGAATTCTTTAAATGTATTTTTTACATAGTATTAAAAAATATTCTAAAATGATAATAAAAATTATTTAAAAAATATGAAAATATTTGTTGACAAATTTCGTGCCGAATGATAGTATATGACTTACAGGTTGTGAAACTTGTATATTGCGTATGCGCGAGTGGCGGAACAGGCAGACGCACAGGACTTAAAATCCTGCGCCCGATGAGGGCGTACCGGTTCGATTCCGGTTTCGCGCACCATAAAGTACTTCGGCTTTGAATGTGTCATTGTCGTAGTGCTTTTTTTTACTATATAATATTTAGCAAATTTGTAAAAATTTAAAAACCTAGAAGTATTGACATTAAAAGAGTAATTCTTTAATATAAAAGTAGATAGTCCATATTTGGAGGTGTTATAAAAATGCAAGAAAAATATAAAAGCGTAGCAAGAGTTATTTGCTTTTTACTAGCAATGATGTTTATTGTACCAACTGTTATGTCATTATTTTTTAATTAGTGGATGTGAATTATTATGGAAACTATTATTGAATCAATAAAAATTTTTTATGAAACAAATGTACTAGCTTATTTTAATACATTAACACAGTCGCCAGTAAAAATATTTACTTTGTTATTAGATTTATTTTTAGTGGGGTACTTATTTTATATTGTTTATAAAATGCTAAGAGGAACAAGAGCAATGCCTTTAGTTAAGGGTATTATTGTTTTATATTTAGCAACAGCATTAAGCGAGTGGTTATCTCTTAACGCTGTACATTTTATACTTACTTCAATTGGTACGTACGGCGTGTTTATGATTATAGTTATATTTCAGCCAGAACTTAGACGCGCACTTGAGCAAATGGGAAGTGCAGACATACGTAAATGGCTTTATTTTGAACAACCAGATGAAAGTTTTATAGATAGAGTTGTAAGTGCTGTTTACAAAATGTCAAAAGAAAAAACAGGTGCACTTATTGTATTTGAAAGAGATATGAACTTGGATGTAATCATGGCAACGGGTGTTATGATTGATGCAAAAGTTTCGGCAGAACTTATTGAAAATATATTTGTTCCAGATACACCTTTACATGATGGTGCTATGGTTATTAGAAATGGCAGAATAGTATCAGCATCGTGTATATTACCAATTACTAATAGAGAAGATTTAGATAGAGAATATGGAACAAGACATCGTGCAGCAATTGGCCTTTCAGAACAATATGATTCTATAGTAGTTGTAGTTTCAGAAGAAACAGGTAAAGTTTCCTTAATAATAAATGGAAAAATAATTAGAGGATTAAAAGAAGATACGTTAACTAAAGAATTAAAAAGAAGACTTGAACGTAAAACTCAAAAGAACTTTAAAGAAATTAAAGATATTATAAATAAAGGAAAAGAAAAAATAAAAAATAGAGCTTAGATTAAATTCTAAGCTCTACTTTTTTTAGTTACAGCCGCAGCCACAACCAATTCCTTTGCCGTTATTATTTCCACAGCAATTTGTGATAAGGAATATTAAAATTATAATCCAAAGAATATCCTCACAATTTCCACCACACATATTAAAACTCCTTTCTAATAAAAAAATTAGTTACAACCACAACCACTAGAATTGCCAATGTTATTATTACATCCACAACCACAGCCGTTGTTATTGTTGCCTGAGCAACCACAGAATAAAAGTAAAACTAAAAGTATACACCAAATTGAATCATTATTATTGCCAAAACAGCCAAACATATAAGAAGACCTCCTTAAAAATTTTATGTTATGTGCCTATGCTAATATAATATTCATAAACAGAAGATGTGTTACAAATCTTTTTTGTTGCTTGTTCAAATATATATATGATACAATGAAACTGATGTAAAACTTGTAAATTCGTCTTACAATAAAGGAGATGAGATTTATGAATAGTGGTGAGCAAAGTGCCATTGCAAAGAAGATAATTCTGCAGATTATGGAAAAGTTTGAAGAAAATCCGATTTATAAAGGCGTACTCTTATGCGAAGGAACAGAAACTAGCGTAGATTGCAAGCTTTACCAAAAGATATATCCTTTATTGCTGGTAGTACCGATCGGTGGTTGGTCAGATGTTAAACGGTTTCAGCAAATTATAAAAAGAAAGTTGAAAAATTGCTATCCGATATACGGCATTATTGACCGCGACTCGCGTTCAAAAAGCGAAATAAAGAAACTAAAAACAACAGGAATATATTGTACTAAATTACCGTTTATAGAAAATGTAATATCTTGTCCAGAAGTCGTATCGATTTTCGCAGAAGAAAAAGGCTACACTATTAACTATACAGTAAGCACTATTCAAAAAAATTTGATGGGAATATTATCTCAAAAATTAAGAGATGCACTTCCTATCAATATTCCAATAGACGTTGAAGAGCCGATATCTTCAATAACTATTAAGATAAAAAAAGAGGACGGCACAATCATTGAAAAAACAGTAGATGAAGCTAATATAATGTATGCATACAGAGATAAGGCTGTTGCAAATGAAGCTGCTGATGCGCTTAGAATTGTTGGCAGAAAAAATTATTACAATTACTTTATAAGATGTTTGGATGACGAAATACTTGGTCCTAAAATATTAAAATGCGTATCTAGGTTTTTGCCGGTAATCGAAATTGGTCCTGAATAATAATAAAAAGACTTAAGTTTGTTATAAACTTAAGTCTTTTTTGTTTGGTGACCCATACGGGAATCGAACCCATGATTCAGCCTTGAGAGGGCTACGTCTTAACCGCTTGACCAATGGGCCAGTACAACTGACATTAGTTAGTATAGCATGTGAACAAAAAAATGACAAGAAAATTTTATAAAAAACTCATAAACAGAAATAAATCTGTTTATGAGTTTTAATTATACGGTTATGTACGCTATTTATCGAAATTTATCGAAACGCCGTTTGGCTGCATATAAGATATCGTGGAAATTCTTATCCAAACGATCGGATTCGGATTCGACAATATAGAAGCATTCACCCATTGTGTACAAACCATTCTGACTGACGTCCTGAATCTTAGGACTATTTTGAAGCTTGGGGGTACCGTTTTCAACAGTACAATCAAGACTTTGATCATAATAAAGACTCATTAAATCTGCATCGAGCTTGTCGCACATATATGCGAATTTTGCTTCGGGAGTAAAATGATTATCGAACTCCCAAATAAGAGCTTCATATTTTTTCGCATCAACAAGAGGCGAAAGAATCTCGTGCACTGCAGCGTGACCTTTTCTGATTTTTTCTTCAGGACTTACGTCATCGATAGGTGTGATGTCAGAAATATAGATTTCTTCCAATTCGTGAACGGTGAGCATAAGGATAACCTTTTCAAGGTCAATAGGATAGGAAAATTCGGAACTAATGGCAAGTGCTAACATGCAGGTACTATAAATGTGCTCTGCAACACTTTCGAGCCGTTCTCTTTGAACATTCCATTGTTTCCAGCCACTTCTAACAAGTTCTTTCAACTGATTTGTAGTGTAGTAGAAGTCAAGAACGTTGGTTTGAGGCGAATTATACATATTATATACCACCTTTCAATTTTATATAGCGAAAAGACGCTATGCTGATTATATGGAAATGGTTTAAACAACGAAAATATACAATCTTTCCACAACTATGTCAAGTAAGAACAAAAATAAATTTAATAAACAACTAATAAAAAAATATAGAATATGTTATAATTTTTATGGCAAGAGATTTCTTGAATAGAAGGGAGTGTATTTTAGTGAATAAATTAAAAATATTCGCGTGTAACGGTGCAGAAGAATTCGCAGAAAAAGTTTGTAGAGAAGTAGGTGTAGAACTTCGGAAAAAAGGAATCATTTAAATTTAAAAATGATAATACTTTTGTAAAAATATTAGAAACTGTTAGAGAAGATGATATTTTTGTGATTCAATCTATGCAACCCCCAGTAAATGAAAGAATAATGGAATTGTTAATAACGTTAGATGCTTTAAAACGTGCGTCAGCAAAGAGAATAACAGCCGTATTACCATATTTTCCATACTCTAGATCAGATAAAAAAGATCAACCGAGAGTTCCTATAACTGCAAAATTAGTTTCAGATTTACTAGTTACTGCAGGTGCTAGCAGAGTTTTAACATGTGACTTGCACAATGCTGCAATACAAGGTTTCTTAGACGTACCTTCAGATCAGTTAAAAGCTAAGGATTTATTAGTAAATTATTTTAAACCAATTGCAGAAGAAAACGAAGGTAATGTAATTGTTGTAGCAACAGATGCGGGAAGTTCAAAAAAAGCATATAAATACGCTCAAAAATTAAATACACAAATAGCTTTAATAGATAAGAGAAGAGATGGCAATGATGATAAAGCCATTGCTACAAACGTAATTGGCGATGTGGCTGGAAAAGTTTGTTTAATATTCGATGATGAAATAGATACAGCAGGTTCAATTGTAGAAACAATCAACGTTTTAAATAAAAATGGAGCAAAAAAAATATATGCAGCTTGTACACATGGCGTGCTATCAGGACCAGCAATTGAACGCATTAACGCAACTAATGTTGAAGAAGTTGTTGTGACAAATACGATTCCACTATCAGAAGAGAAAAAAATTGATAAAATAAAAGTTGTAGATATAGCACCATTGTTTGGAAAAGCGATTGCTAAAATTCATAACGGAGAAGCAGTTGGTGAACTTTTTGAAGATAAAAAAATGGAATTTTAAGAAAAACATGAAAATACTTGTTTTTTATAATTATAGATGGTATAATGTCGGAGTGCAAATGGCACAAATCCACATGTGAAGCCAGTATTTTGGTCATGTGCTATATTTATATAGTGGCTAAAATACGTTAACAGAGCTTTTACAGAGGAACAATAACAAAAATCAAGGAGGAAATTAAAATGTCAGTAGTTGCAATGAAACAATTATTGGAAGCTGGTGTTCATTTTGGACATCAAACAAGAAGATGGGACCCAAGAATGGCTCCATATATTTTTACAGAAAGAAATGGTATTTATATCATCGACCTACAAAAAACAGCTAAAAAAATCGATGAAGCTTATGCAGTATTAAAAGGAATCATCGATGAAGGCAAAACAGTTATTTTTGTTGGTACAAAAAAACAAGCTCAAGAATGCGTTAAAGAAGAAGCTGAAAGATGTGGTATGTACTACGTTAACCAAAGATGGTTAGGCGGTATGTTAACAAACTTCGGAACAATCAAAGCAAGAGTTGAAAAATTAAAGAAATTAGAAGCTATGGAACAAGATGGAACATTTGATCTTTTACCTAAAAAAGAAGTTATCGGATTAAAGAAAGAAATGGAAAAACTTCAAAAGAACTTAGGTGGAATCAAAGAAATGAATGAAGTTCCAGGTGCAATGTTCGTAGTAGATCCTAAGAAAGAAAGAATCGCTATATTAGAAGCTAGAAAATTAGGTATACCTGTTATAGGTTTAGTTGATACAAACTGTAATCCAGAAGACGTTGACTATGTTATCCCTGGTAACGATGATGCTATTAGAGCTATTAAATTGATTGTTGAAGCTATGGCTAATGCAGTAATCGAATCAAAACAAGGTGAATCAATGGTTAAAGACGCTGAAGAGGAAGATACAGTACAAGAATAAAAATAGTAATAGATTTAAATAAATATTGCTTATAGGGGGATTTTATGAAAAGAGGATACGCACTACTTATTATGATTTCATGTGTCATGTTATTGACAGCTTGTGAAAAGCAAGAGTTACCTTCGTCTGAACAAGACGATATGATATCTGTACAAGGTAAAACTGAAATAGAAGTTGTTGATGAAGAACAGTATGCTTCTGAAGATGATTTTAGAAGTGAAAGTTTAAAGGATGGACGTTGTGAAATTGTAAGTTGTAGTTCTACTGCTAAAGTAATAAAAGTTCCGGAAACTATTTATGGCGAAACAGTTGTTGGTATTGGTCCAAATGCGTTTGTGGATGTAGAAGCACAAAAAATTATTTTACCAGATACAGTAGAGTATTTAAAAAAGAATGCATTTAATACCTGTGAAAAACTGGAGCAAGTAGAACTTGGCAGTGGTTTAAAGAGAACGGATTTGTTCTGCTTTAATATGTGCAACGAACTTCGTAGTGTTACTTTTCCAGAAGGAATGGAAAAAATGACGGAAGTTTGCTTTGGGATTTGTGAAAATCTTGGAGAAGTATATGTTCCAGCATCTGTTACTGAGTTTGGAAATAAGATTCTTAGCCCTGCATTATGTAAAAATGCTGTAATTGTTACACCAGCTGGTTCAGCTGCTGAAGCAAATGCGATAGAATATGGTATCCCTGTGCGTAACCCTTAAATTAGCAAGAATAGTCTAAAAAATAATATAGAGTAATAAACTAAAATAAATTATTGTTTATAGGAGGATTTAAAAATGATATCTGCAGAACAAGTTAGAGAACTTAGAGAACTTACAGGTGCTGGTATGATGGAATGCAAAAAAGTACTTGAAGAAGTTAACGGTGATAAAGAAAAAGCTATAGAACTTTTAAGAGAAAGAGGAGTAGTTAAAGCTGCTAAAAAAGCTGGCAGAATAGCTGCAGAAGGACTAGTTGAAAGTTATATTCATGGCGATGGTAGAATTGGTGTATTAGTAGAAGTTAATATCGAAACTGACTTTGCTGCTAAAAACCCAGAATTTAGAGAATTCGTTAAAGACGTTGCAATGCAAATTGCAGCTGCTAAACCAGAATACGTTAAGAGAGAAGAAGTTCCAGCTAGCGTAGTTGAAAAAGAAATGGAAATCATGAAAGCACAAGCTATAAGCGAAGGTAAACCTGAAGCTGTAGCAGAAAAGATTGTTGCTGGTAAAATCGACAAGTATTATAGCGAAGTTTGCTTGTTAGAACAAGATTTCGTTAAAGATCCAGAAAAAACAGTTCAACAAGTTTTAACTGAAAAGATTTCAAATATAGGTGAAAACATAACAATCAGAAGATTTGTAAGATTTGAAAGAGGCGAAGGTATCGCTAAAAAAGAAGAAAACTTTGCAGAAGAAGTTATGAAACAAATCAATGGTTAATAAATTTAGCTTCCAAGAAATTGGAAGCTTTTTTATTACCTAAAAATCATACAAATTTCTCTTAGATTACCTAAAAAATACTGTTATAATTAGAGTTATTATGATAAAATAATTTCGGTTAGTTGTGTCTATGCACAGCGAAAAATAAATGACATAAAATAAGGAGGAGCTTACATTGGCAAATGCAAAAATTGGTGTTAAAAGACGTCGTATTTTGGCGAGTAAAGAAAATATAGCTAACATAGCAAAATGGATTTTGATTGCATTTTGTTTGCAATTTATTTTCTACATAGGAATAATCAATATAATTCCTATGACTGACGTTGAAACAGGAGAACTAAATAGTTTATATTCGGAAAAATGGATAAACTATAAAGGTAGCGAAGGAAATATACACACAGAGGGTAATGGTATTAAGTTTATATATACTTATAACATGGTATTACTTGTATGTGCGACAGGATTAGTGCTATATTATGCGACTGTTTTTATTGATGAATATGAAGGCATGGTAGTAATGAAAGCTAAACAATTCTTTAAAGAAAATAAAGGATTGATGTTTCTAATTTTATTTATGATTTGGACATTTATAAGTTCTTGCCTTGCTTATGATAAATTCAGATCTTTTATAGGGTGCTATAATTTAAGAGATGGATATTTCTCTTTTATGTTTTATGGTTCAGTATTAGTTTGTATGTTACTTATGAGCATTTCTGGCTTTGAGGGTAAAGTAAGAAATTTGTTTAATAAATTTGAAATTGATCCTAAAAAGTTAATCGTAGATCTTTTCTTAATTACAATGACTGTAATTGCGGTTATTACTATCGGCGATTATTTGACTTTAAATTATAACGAAGAGTATATTGCTTATGAGGGATGGTCTGCAAAATTATCTGATGGTGGTTTGAGTGGAGAAAGCATTGGCATAAGTATTGAGCCTAAAATAAAGCAAGAGGCAACTGGAAAAGATGGAAATACAGTTTTAATGATAAAGCCAAGAGTATCTAAAAGTACAGTTACATCTTCTGTATTTAATAACAGTAATCATTATGCGTATGTTCTTTCAATTGCTGTTGTGGTTGCTGCAGTTATGTTTATAAAAACAGATTCGTTATCACGTATTTTATATTTAATAAGTTTTGCAATATTAACAGGAATGCTTATTATAAATGATACTTTTGGTGCGTATTTGGGAATAATGGTCGCATTTGCATTCATGGTAATACATGCAATTATTGCTATGAGAGATAAAAGAAAAGAGTTACTTTGTATTGCTATTTCAATTGTATTATTTACATTTTTATCATTGAATATAGTTAATACAAATGGTGAAAAGATTGTTGCTAAAAACTTTTCATACATTTCACAAAGTATTTCAGAAATTTTAGGTGCTTCTTCAAATGCAAACGATGAGGAAACTGAAAAAAGAATAGTTGGAATATCTGGTGAAGAAATTTTAGTAGAAAATGTATCTGCCGAGAAAACAGATACAACAGATTTATCTAACGTGGCAGCTGGTGATGCTGGGTCAGGTAGATGGAAGCTTTGGGTAGGTGCTGTAGAGATAATAAAGAAAATGCCTATTTTCGGTGCAGGCCTTGAAAATATGATTTATGAATATTCAAAAATTGGAATCAGTGAGGGAAGATCACACAACTTAGTTCTTCAACTTGCAGGAACAGTTGGTGTGCCAGGAATGTTATTATATTTATTGGGAATTATATTTATATTCTTTAAAGCTTTAAAGTACTATAAAGTATGGGATACTTATACTTATATGGGAATGTTTGTTATGATTTCATATTTGCTTTCTTCATTAACAGGCAATTCAGGCTTTTATACATCAGGATATTTTTATATATTCGTGGGATTTGTTGTTATAGGCTCAATTGAATGTGCTAAAAACGTAAATGCTCAAAAGCTATTAGATAAAAAATCTAAAAATAAATAATAAATTCTGAAAGGAACAAAGACGATGAAAATAATAACAGTATTTGAAAAATTGCCTCCAAACCTAAAAACATTTTTTTTAAATGTTTTAGATGCGTTAACAGTACTTATATCGTTTTACTTTGCTGTTAAGTTTGAAGGAATTGAGTTTTCTTTTAAAGATGCTGCAATTCAAAATACCATTATTGCAATAATGATAATGTACCTGTTTTCTTTGAATATTGTTGGCGTGTATAAAGGAATAATCAAATATACTAGTACGAAAGATTATTTAACGATAGGTGCAATTGCAGTTATAGTTTCAACTGTATTTTGTACTGCAAAAGAATTTGTTATTTTCTTTACACTAGAAACAAATGTTATATTACTTGCGGCAATTTTAATGGCTGTAATTAGTATAAGTATAAGGGTGTTTATAAGAACTTTTATATATGCTATGGCTTCAAGTGGTAAGAGCACCAAAAAACGTTTGCTAATAATTGGAGCTGGGCAATCTACTTCGCAAGTTATTAAAACACTACAAACAACTTTGGCAAATGAGTATTCAATCGTGGGAATTATTGATGACAATCCACAAAAATTGAATAGAGTTATGTATGGCGTAAAAATTATAGGTAATAGAGATGATATTATTTCAATTTGTGAAGAAGAAAAAATAGATGTTATTTTCTTTTCAATTGATAATATAAAGCCTAAAGAGAAAAACAAAATATTGAAAATATGTGATAAAACGAATGCAAAGGTTAAGATTGTTTTACCATTAAATCAAATTATTTCGGGTAAAAATATCAATGAAGCATTGAGAGATGTTGAAGTTGAAGACTTACTTGGAAGAGAACCAATCGAATTAAATAATAATAAGATTTCGGAATATCTATCTGCAAAAACAGTTTTAGTAACGGGAGCAGGTGGTTCGATTGGTTCAGAACTTTGCAGACAAATTATCAAGTTTAAACCTAAAAAGATTATAATGCTTGATATTTATGAAAATACATTATATGAAACAGAAATGGAGCTAAGGCAAAAATATAAAAATGCTCCTATTATTACGGTAATTGCAAGTGTTAGAGATAAAGCGAGAATGGAAGAAATTTTTGAAAAATATAGACCACAAGTTGTTTTCCATGCTGCTGCACATAAGCATGTGCCTTTAATGGAAATTAGTCCAGTTGAAGCAATTAAAAATAATGTTTTCGGAACATATAATGTTGTTAATTGCAGTGATAAATATGGTGTTGAAAAATTCACTTTTATTTCTACAGATAAAGCTGTTAATCCAACAAGCATTATGGGAGCTAGTAAAAGAATTTGCGAAATGATTTTGCAAGCTAAGAATAGAAATAGTAAAACAACTTTTGCAGCCGTTCGTTTTGGAAATGTTTTAGGAAGTCATGGTTCTGTTATTCCACTTTTCAAAAAGCAAATTGAATCAGGTGGACCAGTTACAGTAACACATAAAGAAATTACTAGATACTTTATGCTTATACCTGAAGCTGTTGGACTAATACTTCAATCTGCAACGTTTGCCAACGGCGGAGAAATTTTTGTGCTAGATATGGGCGAACCTGTAAAAATTTATGATTTAGCAAACACTTTGATAAAAATGTCTGGCAAAAATGTTCCTATTGAAATTGTGGGATTAAGAAAAGGCGAAAAACTATATGAAGAATTATTGATGGCAGAAGAAGGTTTAATTAAAACTCTTCATGAAAAAATAATGATTTCAAAAATAAATGCACCAACAGATGAAGAAATCACAGACATGATAAGAAGATTAGAAGAAATTGTTGAAAAGAAAAATGTTACAAGAAATGAAGTAAAGGAATTAGTTAAAGAATTAGTTCCAACTTTTATAGATTTAAATGATTAGAGAAAAGGTTGTGATAATTATGGATAGAGTTTATTTGGCATCTCCTCATATGTCAGAGGCTGGATACGAAAAGTTATATGTAAAAGAAGCATTTGATACAAACTGGATTGCACCATTAGGAGAAAATGTAAATAAATTTGAAGAAGAAATATCTAATTATGTAGATGTAAAGGCTGCTGCAGCATTATCTTCTGGTACAGCAGCAATTCATCTTGCATTAAAAGCTGCTGGAGTAAAAAAAGGAGATATTGTTTTGTGCCAAGCTTTAACTTTTTCAGCTACTGTAAATCCTATAATTTATGAAAATGCTGTGCCAGTTTTTATCGATAGCGAGGAAGAAACTTGGAATATGGATCCAAAAGCTTTAAGAAAAGCATTTAGAAAATATCCTAATGCTAAAGCTGTTGTAACGGTTAACTTATATGGCAATCCTTCTAAACTTGATGAAATAAAGAGTATTTGCGATGAACATGGTGCTGTTTTAATAGAAGATGCAGCAGAAAGTTTAGGAAGTACATATAAAAATAAGCAGACTGGTACATTTGGGAAATTCGGAGTATTTTCATTTAATGGCAATAAAATAATCACAACAAGTGGTGGAGGAATGCTTGTTTCTGATGATGAAGAAATGATAAAAAAAGCTAGATTCTGGGCAACACAAGCAAGAGAAAATATGCCATATTATCACCATAAAGAAATCGGTTATAACTATAGATTAAGTAATATTTGTGCTGGTATAGGTAGAGGACAAATGAAAGTATTAGATGAGAGAATTGCTATGAAAAATGCAATTTATGAAAAATATAAAAAAGAGTTAGAAGCAGATAATGAATTTACGATGATCCCTGTACCAGTTGATTCAAAGCCAAACCATTGGCTTTCAGTTGCGTTAGTAAACGATGCTAATATAGAACCACAAACAATAATAGATCACTTACAATCAAAAAATATAGAAACAAGAAGAGTTTGGAAACCAATGCAATTACAACCTGTTTTTGCAGAATATGATTACATACAAGTAGCTGATGAAAGTGTTTCTGAAAAATTATTTGAACGTGGAATTTGTCTTTCTAGTGACACAAAAATGACACCTGAAATTCAAGATATAGTGATAAAAGAAATAAAAGAGGCAATAAAAAAATAAACTATTTATTAAAAGGATGTGTAATAGTTGTATTCAAAATACTTTAAAAGACTGCTAGATATAATAATTAGTATGCTAATTATTATACTGTTTTGGTGGCTTATTTTAATTATAGCCATACTAGTAAGAATATTCTTAGGTGGACCAATTATTTTCAAACAAGAAAGACCCGGTAAGGATGAAAAGATATTTACGCTATATAAATTTAGGACAATGACAGATGAAAAAGATGATGATGGAAATCTATTACCTGATGAAAAACGTTTGAAAAAATTCGGAAAAGTTTTGAGAAGTACCAGTTTAGATGAATTACCAGAAATAATAAATATTTTAAAAGGTGAGATGAGTTTTATAGGTCCTCGTCCATTGTTGGTAGAATATTTAGAACTCTATGACGAAAATCAAAGAAAAAGACATCTTGTAAGACCTGGATTAACTGGTCTTGCACAAGTAAGTGGTAGAAATGATGTGGCATGGGAAAAAAGATTTGAATACGACGTAGAATATATTCAAAATATAACGTTTAAAAATGATATGAAAATTATTCTAAAAACAATCGGACTAGTTTTTTCTAGAAAAGGTGTGAATGCGAAAGACTCAGCAACAATGCAAAAATTTGTTGGTAATAAAGAGCAAACTAAAATAGATAAATTGGAAGAGGAATGATATGAATAAAAAGTTAATAATTATAGGTGCAGGAGGTCACGGAAAAGTAGTTGCAGATATCGCATTGAAAAATAATCAATACGATGAAATAGCTTTTTTAGATGATACTAAAGCTACAGGAAAATGTATGCAATTTTCTATATTAGGAAAAATAAGTGATGTATATAACTACTTGAATGATTCCGATGTATTTGTTGCGATTGGTAATTCTGAAGTTAGAGAAAGTTTAATAAATAATTTGAAACAAAAAGGTGCAACAATTCCAACTTTAATACATCCTAGTGCCATAATTGCCCAAAATGTTTCAATAGGTTTGGGAACTGTTGTTATGGCAGGTGCAATAATAAATCCTGAAGCATCAATTGGTGAAGGGTGTATAATTAACACAGCGTCTAGTATCGACCATGAATGCATAATAAATGACTATGCTCACATTTCAGTAGGAGCACATTTAGCAGGAAATGTTACAGTTGGTCAACACACATGGGTTGGAGTTGGAGCTTGCGTTAAAAATAATATTTCAATTTCTTCTAAAATAATGATAGGTGCAGGTGCTGTCGTTGTAAATAATTTAGAAGAAAGTGGAACGTATGTAGGTGTGCCTGCGAAGAAAATGAATAAATAAAATATACTAATGATAAGAGGTGCGATAATGAAAAAGATTTTGTTTGTTGCGTCAGTTACAAGACATATAAAAACATTTCATTTACCATATTTAAAATATTTTAAAGATAAAGGATATGAAGTACACGTTGCTTCAAATGGAGATGAAAAAATTGATTATTGCGATAAGCATTTCAATTTGTGCTTTGAAAGATCTCCTTTTAAATTAAACAATTTTAAAGCATATAAACAATTAAAGAAAATCATCGATGAGGGTGAATATGACATAGTTCATTGCCATACCCCTGTTGCTAGTATACTAACTAGAAAAGCTGCTAGAAAAATGAGAAAAAGAATAGGAACTAAAGTAATCTATACAGCACATGGATTTCATTTTTATAAAGGTGCTCCGTTAAAAAATTGGTTAATATATTATCCGATAGAAAAAAGATTTGCAAAAGATACAGATATTTTAATTACAATAAATAACGAAGATTATGAATTCGCCAAAAGAAAATTAAAAGCTAAGAGAATTGAACATGTACATGGTATAGGTGTTGATCCTAAAAAATTCACATTTGATATATCAGAAAAAGAAAGAGATGAAAGAAGAGCAAACTTTATAGTAAAACCTCTAGACTTTTTGATAACCTATGTTGCAGAACTTAATAATAACAAGAATCAAATGATGCTATTAGAAGCGATGAATATAGTAACTAAGGAATATCCTAATATTAAACTTTTATTGGCTGGAGATGGAGTTAACAAAGAAAAAATTGAAAAGTATATAACAGAAAATAAATTACAAAGTAATGTTTTACTTTTAGGCTATAGAACAGATGTGCCAATGCTTTTGAAACTTTCTGACTTATATGTTGCAACAAGTAAAAGAGAAGGCTTGCCTATAAATATAGTTGAGGCAATGATATCTGGTTTGCCTGTTGTGGCAACGGATTCACGTGGACAAAGAGAACTTGTTAGTGATGGCGAAAATGGTTATATAGTTAAGATAGGTGATTATAAAAATTTAGCAACAAAAATAAAAAATATTTATTTAGATTATAGAATCAGAGATAGAATTAAAGAAGGTGCAAAAGGTAAGGTTGAGCCATATTTATTTGAAAATGTAATGAAAGAAATGAAAGCAATATACAAATCAAGTAAATAATGTTTATATAAGGGAGAATATATATAATATGAATGCGTATGATTTTGATGGAACGATATATGATGGTGATTCGGGTGTCGAATTTATAAAATTTATATTTTTTAAGAAACCTTTTTTTATGACTGGTCATTTGATTAAGGCCTCAATAGGATTTATAAAATATAAGTTAAATAAAATAGAATTTAAAGAGATGAAAGAAAATTTATTTTCATTTGTATCAAAACTTGAAGAACTTGAAAAATACACGAGTGAATTTACTGAAAAAAACAAAGGAAAGATAAAAAACTACTATTATACTAATAGAAAAGAAGATGACGTAGTTGTAAGTGCTTCACTAGATTTTTACTTGATACCATTATGCAAAGCTATAGGAATAAATACGGTAATTTGCACAAAGTACGATATAAAAAATGGAAAAATAATAAATGCAAATTGCAAAAATGCAGAAAAAGTGAAAAGGTTTGAAGAGCAATTTGGTAAAGATGCAGTTATAGAAAATGCATATGGAGATTCAAAAGGAGATTATGAATTGCTATGCAGAGCTAAAAAAGGATTTTGGATAAAAGGTCAAGACGTAGTTCCATTTGAAGCATAATATGTAACTGTGCTTTTTTGGTGTTTTGCTTTATAAAGTTACTTTTTTATGATATAAATATATAAGAAAATAATGTGGGGAGGTTTTAATATGCCAAAAGCAAAGTATAAAAGAATTTTGCTTAAATTAAGTGGTGAAGCTATGGCTGGTGAAAATGGCTTCGGAATAGACGCTGATATGTTGGGTAACATATGCGACTATATCAAAAAGATTGTTGATATGGGTGTAGAAGTTGCTGTCGTAGTCGGTGGTGGAAACTTTTGGAGAGGCAGACAAGCTCATAAAATGGAAAGAACAACAGCAGACTACATGGGAATGCTCGCAACAATAATGAATGGTCAAGCACTTCAAGAAGCTTTAGAATATAGAGGAGTAGACACTAGACTTCAAACATCAATAGAAATGAGTCAAATCGCAGAGCCATACATAAAAAGAAAAGCAGTAAGACATCTTGAAAAAGGAAGAGTTGTTATATTTGCTGGTGGCACAGGAAATCCATTCTTTTCAACAGATACATGTGCAGCGTTAAGAGCAAGTGAAATAAATGCTGAAATAATATTGTTTGGCAAAACAATAGATGGTGTTTATGATTCGGATCCTAAAGAAAATCCAAATGCCAAAAAATACGACACAATAACATTTACAGAAATATTACAAAAGAATTTAAAAGTAATCGATTCAACGGCAGCATCATTATGTAGAGACAACCATATGCCTATAATGATTTTTGCATTAAAAGATGCAGAAGATATTGTTAGAGCTGTTGCTGGAGAACCTATTGGAACAATTATAAATGAATAAAAGATATAAATAAATATTAGGAGGATTTTATATGTATAGTCATATTGAAGAAAAAATGAAAAAGACACTTAGTGTATTAGATAATCAATTGGGAGAAATTAGAGCAGGAAGAGCTAATCCAAAGGTATTAGATAGAATTTTAGTTAGCTATTATGGAGTGCCAACACCAATCAATCAAATGGCAAACATAATGGTACCAGAAGCAAGAATGATTACAATTCAACCATGGGATGCTTCAATACTAAAAGAGATTGAAAAAGAAATTCAAAAATCAGATTTAGGAATAAATCCAACAAATGATGGAAAGATGATAAGATTAGTATTCCCAGAATTAACAGAAGAAAGAAGAAAAGCTTTAGTTAAAGATATAAAGAAAATTGGCGAAGATTCAAAAGTAGCTATAAGAAGTATCAGGAGAGATGGTATTGAAGAGTTTAAAGCAAAACAAAAAGCTAGTGAAATTACAGAAGATGATTTAAGAGATGCAGAAGAAAAAATTCAAAAGTTAACAGACAAGTACGTTGCAGAAATAGATGCAGTATGTGCAAATAAAGAAAAAGAAATAATGTCAGTCTAAAATTTCTTAAATGATAAGGAGAAAAAGCTATGGAACAAACAAGAAATATACCAAATCACATTGCAATTATATTAGATGGAAATAGAAGATGGGCTGTCAAAAGAAAATTACCAAAACTACAAGGTCATACTCAAGGAGCAAATAATTTAGAAAAGATAGCTACATACTGTAATAAAATTGGAGTTAAATATTTAACGGTTTATGCTTTTTCAACAGAAAATTGGAATAGAGAAAAAGAAGAAGTTGACTATTTAATGAAACTTCTTGAAAAATATATAAGAGATTTTGATAAAAAATTCAAAGACTCTACGGCAAGGATAAGACTAGCAGGTGAAATAACAAGATTACCTCAAGATTTACAAGACAGCATAAGAGATATTGAAGAAAAAACAAAAAACAATACGGGTATAACATTAAATCTTTGCATAAACTATGGTGGCAGAGAAGAAATAGTAAATGCGACAAAGATTATAGCTGAGAAAGTTAAAAATGGAGAACTAGACTTAGCTGATATTACAGAAGACACTATAGGTAAGTTACTAAGAACAGGTGATGCACCTGATCCAGATTTATTTATTAGACCAGGTGGAGAAATAAGACTTAGTGGCTTTTTATTGTGGCAAGCATCTTATTCAGAATTGTATTTTACAAAGCCTTTATGGCCAGATTTCGATGAAGCAGAATTAGACAAAGCAATTGATGAATTTAATAGAAGAAAAAGAAACTTCGGAAAATAGGAGGATATTATGGCAAAACGTTTGATAACTTCTGTAATAGGAATAGCTATTTTAGTAGGTGTTTTAGCAACGAACAATATGTTTGTTTTAAATATTGCAATTGCAATAATTGCACTTTTAGGTTTATCAGAATTTTATGGTGCGTTAAAGAAAAAAAGTTATAAACCAATAGAAGTAGTAGGTAGTTTGTCAGTTTTACCAATACTAGGTATAGGATATTTAGAACCAGAAGTTTTAAAAATTATTTTATTTTTTATACTTCCAGTTGCAGTATTTATTTTATTTTTTAAATCAATCTATTCAAAATTAAAACACAATATAGTAGATATTTCTTTAACAATTATGGGAATAATTTATGTACCATTTCTATTTTCATTTATACCATTAACAAGATCTTTAGAAAATGGAGCATATTATATTTGGTACATTTTAGCAGGAGCTTGGGTTACAGACACTTTTGCGTATTTAGTTGGAGTAAAATTTGGAAAACATAAATTCTCTGAAATAAGTCCTAAAAAATCTATAGAAGGATCAATAGGTGGAATTTTAGGATGCATGTTATTCTTTGCTATATATTCATATTTCTTAACAACAAAAGGAATAGATTTAAATGTAACTGCTATGACTATAGCTGGATTTTTTGTAAGCATAATATCGCAAATCGGAGATTTAGCAGCATCATCAATAAAAAGATTTTGTGATGTAAAAGATTATAGTAATTTAATGCCTGGACATGGAGGAATATTAGATAGATTTGATAGTATAATTATGATAGCACCATTTATTTATGCAATTTTTCAATTTATAGTTTAGAAGGAAGGCGAATGCGTTGATTTCTGTTATTTGGAGTTTTTTAAAGATAGTTATAATATTAGGAACTTTAATTACTATTCATGAATTAGGACATTTTACTATTGCAAAATTGTGCAATGTTAAAGTGAATAAATTTTCTATAGGATTTGGACCGACTTTAATAAAAAAGCAAAAAGGAGAAACAGAGTATTCACTAAGATTATTTCCATTTGGAGGGTTCGTACAAATGGAAGGCGAAGAAGAACGCTCAGATGAAGAGCGAGCTTTTAACAATAAGTCAGTACTTCAACGTATTGCAATTGTTGCTGCAGGAGCAGTGGTTAATATAGTATTTTCGTTGATAGTTTATTTTTGTATAATGTCGTCTTTGGGAATATATACTTCGAATGAAGTTGAAATTCTCCAAGGTGGACCTCTATATGAAGCAGGCATACGAAGTGGAGATAAAATATTGAGTATCAATGGCGATAAAATGTTAACACAAAGAGAAATTGAAGAAAAAATTTCAAATGCCAAAAAAGATGAAATGATTTTTGAAATTGAACGTGATGGACAAATTCAAAACCTTACAGTTAACATACCATATGTAGAACGTGGTAATATTGGCGTTGCTTTTGATACAGAGAGTGCAGTAATACAAATTTTACCAAATAGTCCTGCACAAGATATGGGGCTAGAAATATACGATGAAGTACTTGCTATAAATGGAGAAGAGTTTGACAATGTATGGTCGATTATCAATAAAATAAGAGATATAAAAAATGAACATATAGAATTAACAGTAAAAAGATATGAAACAGATGAAATTGTTATATTATCTGGAGAGACAAATACGAAAGTTGAAAGATCATACGAATTATCGTGTACAACTATAGAACCAAACTTTTTTAAAGGAATAATATATGCTGCTGATGAAACATGGTATTTCTTTACTGCGACATTAAAAGGAACAGCAGAAATATTTGTAGGCAAGACAGAAGATGTAGAAGTAATTGGACCTGTTGGAATTGCAGAAGAAATCACTTCAACAGAGGATGCATATGACTTTTTCTATTTAATGGCGGCAATTAGCTTGAGTTTAGGAATATTTAATTTGATACCAATTCCTGCTCTTGACGGTGGAAGAATACTTCTTCTAATTATAGAGGGAATAAGAAAGAAACCATTAAAAGAAAATGTTGAGCAAGCAATAATTTTAATTAGCTTTGCTATATTATTAGTAATCGCAATACTTATAACAGTATCAGATGTAATAAAAATCTTTTAATCGCAAAAGAGAAAGGAAAATTGATGATAGCAGAAGTTATTGTAAATTCTAAAGTAAATGAATTAAATAGAACTTTCGACTACGGCGTACCGGATAATCTGGACGTCGTTTTGCGGTATGAGGGTCCTTGTTCCATTTGGCTATCGCAAAATTTATGAAGTTGGATATGTGGTTGGCTTAAAAGAAAGTTCTGAATTTAAGTGCAAGAACATAGTTAAAATAATTGATAGAGTTTTTGATGAAGAAAAATTAGAACTTGCTAAGTGGGTAAGTCAAAAATATTTTTGCAACTTGTCAGAAGCTATAAGACTTTTAGTGCCACCAGGAACATCTACTACGGTGGACAAGATAAAAGCAAAAACAGAAAAATATGTTTACTTAAATAATGAAATAGATATAGATATTGAAAAGTTAAAATCAGAAAAACACAAAAAAGTAATATCATTTTTGAAAGACAATAAAAATGCACCAAAAGCATTATTAAAAGAAATGCTGGACGTTTCAGATTCTATACTAAAAACTTTAGAAAAAAATAATTATATAACATTTAAAGATGTAGAGATATCACGAAATCCTTTTATAAATAAAAATGTAGAAAAAACACTGCCATTGCAATTAACAAAAGAACAAGAGAATGTATATAATAATATAGATATTTATGGATATGATAAATATTTAATTCATGGGGTAACTGGAAGTGGAAAAACAGAGCTATATTTACAACTTATTGATAAAGTTTTGAAAAACGGAAAAAATGCAATAGTTTTGGTACCTGAAATTTCACTTACGCCACAAATAACCGATAGATTTTTATCTCGTTTTGGTGATGTGGTTGCAATATTACATAGTGGTCTTTCACTTGGTGAAAGGTTTGATGAGTGGCAAAAAATAAAAAAAGGCAATTCGCGAATCGTTATAGGTGCTCGTTCAGCCATTTTTGCTCCTATAGAAAACTTGGGAATAATAATAGTTGATGAAGAACATGATAGTTCATACAAATCAGAAAATACGCCTAAATATGACGCAAAGGAAGTAGCAAATCAGCTTGCCTTAATGTATGACATCCCGTTAATTTTAGGTAGTGCCACTCCTGATATGAAAACGTATTATGAGGCTTTAAATGGCGACATAAATTTACTTGAATTAAAAAACAGAGTATCAGAGTCAGGACTTCCAAACATAGAAATTGTGGATATGCGTGATGAATTAGCATCTAATAATAAAACAGTATTCAGTAGAAAACTATATTATTCAATGAAAGAAGCTATAAAGAATAAAGAACAGATAATGTTATTTTTAAACAGAAGAGGCTATTCGACTTTCATAATGTGCAGAGATTGTGGCTATGTAATGAAATGTGAAGATTGCGACGTATCTATGACGTATCATTTAGATGAAAATAGACTAATATGTCATTATTGTGGCAAGACTAAGCAAGTAGCTACTGTTTGTCCCGAATGTGGCAAGAAAAATATAAGATATTTTGGCAGTGGAACTCAAAAAATAGAGGCTGAACTGAAAAAATATCTTCCTGAAGCTAGTGTAATAAGAATGGATGTTGATACAACTAGGGAAAAGAACGGACACGAAAAGATTTTATCTAAATTTAGAGATGAAAAAATAGATATACTATTAGGAACTCAGATGATAGTAAAAGGTCATGACTTTAGTAATGTAACGTTAGTGGGAATTTTGGCTGCAGACAGTTCAATGAATATAGGAGATTATAAAGCAAATGAAAAGACATTTCAGCTTTTAACCCAAATGGCAGGAAGAGCAGGGCGTGGAGATAAAAAAGGTACAGCTATAATTCAAACTTATATGCCAGATGAATTTTGCATTGAAGCAGCCAAAGAACAAGATTATACAAAATTTTACAATACCGAAATAAATATTCGAGAAAAGTTGAATTATCCACCTTTTTGCGATATAATTGTATCGGTTGTAACAGGATTAGATGAGAGCAAAGTAAAAGCTGAAGCAAATAAATTATATCAATGCTTTAAACAATATTTTAATCCGTTTTTGCCAGTTCCGGCACCTATCACTAAGATAAATAATGAGTATAGGTGGAGAATTTTAATAAAGGATAATATTGACGATACTAAAATTCGACAGATCAATGAAATTATGGCAATGTACTACAAAGAAAAAGATGATTCTATCAAAGTTAGTATTGATATAAATCCTAATAATATGATGTAGTTGAAAGGATGAAAAAAATGGCACAAAGACAAATAAGAGAAGTTGGCGACGATTTGCTAAGAAAAAAATCTAGAAAAATAGAAGTTGTTGATGAAAAAGTTAAACAATTATTAGACGATATGTATGATACTTTAAAAGCATCAAACGATGGAATAGGTCTTGCAGCTCCTCAAGTTGGAGTGCTAAAAAGAGCAATTGTAATAGATTTAGGTGAAGAGGGAAACGGAAAAGTATATAAACTTGTTAATCCTGTAATAACAAAAGCAAAGGGTGAACAAGTTTGTAGAGAAGGTTGCTTGAGTGTTCCTGGTGTACTAGGAGATGTTGTCAGACCAAAAGAAGTTACTGTTGAAGCTTTAGACGAAAACGGAAAAGAAGTAGTAATAAAAGCAAAAGATTTATTGGCAATAGTTTTTAGTCATGAAATAGACCACCTAGACGGAATATTATTTACAGACAAAGCAACAGAATTGTTTGATGCAGATACGGAGGATGAAGAATAAGAATGAATATAGTATTTATGGGAACACCAGATTTTGCTGTAGAATCATTGAAAAAAATTTATGAAAATGGGCACAATATTAAAGCAGTTATTTCACAACCAGATAGAAAATCTGGTAGAGGTATGAATATTGTACAAACACCAGTAAAAGAGTACGCACTAAGCAAGAATATACCAGTATATCAACCAGAAAAAATTAGAAAAGATGAAGAACTAATAGAAAAGATAAGACAAATGAAACCAGACGTAATTGTTGTAGTTGCTTTTGGACAAATATTACCACAATCTATATTAGATATTCCAAAGTATGGTTGCATAAATGTTCACGGTTCGTTATTACCAAAATATAGAGGTGCTGCTCCAATTCAATGGTCGATAATAAATGGCGAAAAGGTTACTGGAATTACGACTATGTATATGGATGCTGGTATGGATACAGGTGACATGATTGAAAAATTTGAGGTCCCTATAAATGATGATGATACGTATGGTACTTTGTATGAAAAGATGAAAATTGCTGGAGGAAATGCAATAATTCATACATTAGAAAAAGTTGCAGATCCTTTAATTTTAAAAAGAGAAAAACAACCAGATGATTTCACGATGGCTCCTATGATTGAAAAAGAAATGGGAGAAATAGATTGGAATAAAACATCAAAAGAAATAAGAAATTTAATAAGAGGATTTAATCCTATGCCAGGAGCATATACAATGATTACTGGCGAAAGAATGAAAATTTGGAGTGCGAATTTAACAGACTATAATGATGAAATTTGTAAACCAGGAGAGATTGTTAAAGCAGACTCTAAATCAGGGTTACTAATAAAAACAGGCGATGGAGTTATAGAAGTTATAGAACTTCAAATGCCTAACTTAAAGAGAATGATAGCTAAAGACTATTTAAGAGGACACAAAATCAATTTTTAAATTTATTTTATAGGAGGGTTTTATTATGGGAAAGAAAGAAGAAAAAGTTGAAGTGAAAGAAAATCCAGTAGTTGAAAATGCAGAAGTAAAAGAAACAGAAGTTAATGGTATAAAAATAGCTGAAGAAGTTGTTGCTAAAATAGCAGGTATTGCAGCTTCAGAAGTTAAAGGTGTTTTTGGAATGAACGGTGGTCTTGTTGAAGGCTTTTCAGAAATATTTGGTAAGAAGAGCTTTTCAAAAGGAGTAAAAGTTCAAGTTTCTGAAAAAGATGCAACAATTGATTTATATATAATCGTTGAATATGGTTGCAGAATTCCAGATATAGCATGGGAAATCCAAAACAGAGTAAAAACAGCAGTAGAAAATATGACAGGCCTAAAAGTATTAGAAGTTAATATTCATGTTCAAGGTGTTAACTTGCCAAAAGATGTTAAAGCTGAAGAAAAGAAAGAAGAAACTTCAGATGATGTTAAAGAGGGCGTTGTTATAGACAAAGAATAAAAAGAAATACTAATGAAACAAGAAAGGATTTGGTGTAATATGAGAGTTTTAGATAAACTTATATCTTTTATATTTAATGTATTTGTAATAGTTGTAGCAGTTTCAATAATATTAGTTTTAGCTGGTTTTGTAAATTCGCCAGTAATCTTTGGATTATTGAATGATTATGTATTCAATGATGCGTATAAAGCTATAGTACTTTCAAGTGCAGTACTTGTTGTACTTGCAGGGTTAAAGGTAACAGTATTCACATCTTCTTTGTCAAAGTCTTCACAAAAAAGTATTATGGTTGATACACCACATGGTAAGATTCAAATAAATCAAGATACAATAGAAAATGTTGCTAAGAATGTAATAAAAGATTATGATGCAATAAAAGATGTTCACACTAGTATGACAAAAGCTAAAAACGGTATTAACATGTATATGATGATATCAGTATATCAAAATACTAATATTAAAGAAGTTATAACTAGAGTACAAAATGATGTAAAGAAACAAATTGAATCGACAACTAGTGTTATTGTTAGAAATGTTGATGTTAAAATAAAGAATGTTTCTGGTGCACCAACTGGTAAGAAAAATGCAAAAGTGGAAGTTGATATAAAACCAACAGTAAATCCAGCTGTAGATTCATATGCACCAGTAACTCCAGAACCAACTTTAGAAACAGCGACAGCTGAAACAGCAGATATAACTTATACAGATCCTTCAACATATGTTGCTACACCTCCAACAGGAGAAATGAAAAGAGATGCAAATGATATATTATATACAGTTGAGCCAAATCCTAATTCAACTTTTAATAATGAAGAAAACTAATGAATAAGGAGTGATAATTTATGAGCGAAAAAGTACAAGCTTTTTTTAAAAATTTTGGTGGCTTTGTTATAGGATCAATAGTAGGAATAATTGTTATATTGTGTGGTATTATTGATATGATAGAAGCAATATTAGTTGTCTTATTATTTGGTTGGTTGGGCACGTACATACAAAGAAATAAAGCGAAAGTAAAAGAAATGTTAAAAAATTTAATCGAAAAATGGTAGGAGAGAGAATTTATGAGCAGAAAATTAGCTAGAGAAATAGCTTTTAAAATAGTATTTTCAAATAATTTTCAATTAGATGAAATGGAAGTTAACAATACAGAAGATTCAGAAATGGCGAGAAAAGTTCAATTGATGGAAAATATAATTGAAGATAAAAACTCAGCTGAAGATACTAAGAATGTTAATGATGATATTTCAGAAGAAGATAAAAAATACATATCTGAAGTGACTCAAGGCGTTGCTGAAAAAAAAGAAGAGTTAGATGAAAAAATAAAACCTTATTTAAAAGGTTGGACTATGGATAGAATAGGAAAAACTGACTTAGCAATTTTAAGATTGGCAGTATATGAAATTTTTTATCGTGATGATATTCCATATAAAGTTTCTATAAATGAAGCTGTCGAACTTGCTAAATCTTTCTGCGACGATTCATCACCTTCTTTTATAAATGGTGTATTAGCAGGAGTTATAAACTCATTATCAGAAGAAAAATAATGGAGGTACAATGGAAAGACCAGAACCAATTACAGTTTCTGCATTGAACCGTTATGTTAAAAATTTAATCGATAATGACGATATTTTGAATATGGTATATATTAGAGGGGAAATTTCAAATTTTAAAAATCATTATACAGGTCATATGTATTTTACTTTAAAAGATGAAACTTCCCTTATAAAATGTGTAATGTTTAAAACGTATACTTCAAATTTGAATTTCATTCCTAAAGATGGAATGAGTGTCGTTATTTTAGGATCAGTTTCTGTATATGAACGTGATGGAATTTATCAAATATACGTAAAAGGTATGGAAATCGATGGTGTAGGGGCATTATATGCAGAATATGAAAAGTTAAAAGAAAGATTAGCTTTAGAAGGCTTATTTGATGAAAAATATAAAAAGAAAATCCCAATGTTGCCAGAATCAATTGGCGTTGTTACGTCAAAGACAGGTGCAGTAATAAGAGATATAATTAACGTTACAACGCGTCGTTATCCAGCTGTAAATATTAAGTTGTATCCTGCAAGTGTACAAGGAAAAGGTGCTGCAGAAACAATTGTTAAAGCTATAAAGTATTTTAATGATGCTAAAAATGTTGATGTAATAATTGTTGCTCGTGGTGGAGGCTCGCTTGAAGATCTATGGCCGTTTAACGAAGAAATAACTGCAAGAGCAATTTTCGAATCAGAGATACCGATAATTTCTGCTGTTGGACATGAAACTGATTTTACCATAGCAGATTTTGTTGCAGACTTAAGAGCACCAACGCCATCTGCAGCAGGTGAACTTGCAGTGCCTGAGCTTTCAAAATTAAAGTGGGATATTTCAAATTTTCAAAAGCAATTATGCGTATTGTTAAATAAAAAAGTCGAAATAATGCGTAATAAGTATGAAGCACTTCGCAATACACGCGTTTTAAAAGATCCTTTTGACTTGATTAGGCAACGAACAATTGCAGTTCAAAATTTTGAAAAAAATTTAATTGATAAAGTTAATTTAGAATTAAAAGATAATAAAATAAAATTAGTTAGTGCAGTATCTAAGCTAGATACATTGAGCCCTCTAAAAACGCTTACTCGTGGTTATGCAATACTTGAAAAAGAAAATAAAGATGTTATTACTTCCGTAAGTGAAATAAAAACAGGTGATATAGTAAAAGTTGTATTGCAAGATGGTGAGAAAAAAGCAAGCATATTATAGGAGGTTATAAAATGAAAAATTTAACGTTTGAAGAAGCGATTAGTGAATTAGAAAAAACAGTTAATGAATTAGAAAAAGAAAAATTGACATTAGAGGATTCTGTAAAAAAATTTGAAAAAGGTATGGAGTTATCTAAATATTGTAATGAATTGTTAGATAAAGCTGAAAAAGATATTTCTATTTTGATAGAACAATCAAATGGAGAAATGAAACCTGAAAAGTTTGAAATAAAAGACGAAGAATAAAAGTGTAAATATACTAGGAGGATTAGTTATGAATGCCATTTTAAATAATGCAGCTATATGGATTCCTTTTTTTACTTGGTGTACGGTCCAGATATTAAAATTTATATTGGAAATGATAACTCATAAAAAGCCTAATCTTAGAAGATTATATGGTAGTGGAGGAATGCCAAGTTCACATTCAGCAGTTGTGACTTCGATTACTACCGTTGCAGGAATAATTGAAGGATTCGATTCTTTAGCTTTTGCAGCTTGTTTAGTTTTTTCTTTAATAGTAATGTATGACGCAGCAGGAGTTAGGAGAGCTGCCGGAAAACAAGCAAGAGTTTTAAATCAAATAATTGAAAATAGAAAAGATATAAACATACAAGAAAAGCTAGTTGAACTTTTAGGACATACACCAATAGAAGTATTTGTTGGTGCAATATTTGGTATTGTTGAAACAATTGCAATTTATAATATATTTTGGGCATAATAAAAAATAAGGTATTGTATAATACCTTATTTTTTATTCTTCATCATCTTTTTCTACATGATAGTAGCAATGTTCATCATCTTCAGGAATAAAGTCGTCATCCCAAACATAAGCTTTGGTTCTTTGGCAATATCCTTTTCTTTCTCCTTCGTCAGCGTCAAAAAATTTGCAATCTCCACAATACTTAATAGCCATTTTAAATGCCTCCTTTTGGATTTCTTTTGATTGAATAAGCGTTTGCTATTTGATGAAATAACTTGATAATCCAATCAACGAAGTAATTTTAACACAAAATTTGGGTAAATTCAATCATTGTGATTGTTTTTATGCTTTTTTTGTACTTGAAATGAAATTTAAACTTTGATAATATATTTTCATAATAAGTGGTGTGCTATTCTAGTTTTCACTATTGATTGCGAGGGTAGGCCTAAAAATCTACTGAAAGAGCGTATCGATGAAGTTCTTCATGTTTGGCTCGCGACGCCCAGTCGAGGGTCTTCGTGGGGAGTAAAGGTTTAAGGGCGATCCATAATGGCATATGGGCGTTGACCCTTCTACCGTGGAGACATGTTATACACATATAATGATGTATATCATGATAAACCTGCAAGGCTTCTCTTATGAAAAAGGGAAGTACACAGTGTAGCTTTCCTTGAGTGGGGCTGGCGGATACTGTCTAATTGATGGTTGAAACTTTCACTGCAAAAGAGGATAAACTTTCGAAATGTGAAATCTGGGAAAACCTCTAGAGCATTCTGCGAAGAGATACTGTAGGGATTGAAGTGTGGTCTAAGTGGTAATCTAGGCTCTTATACGGTAACGATAAGATATTATCTTTAAATGGAAACAACTAAGATGGCGATATCTTAGTAGATAATAGGGAAATCCTTCTAGACCTAAGCCGCAAAATTTATCTATGGTATTACCACTTATCTTTTATATATTAGTTAATTTGATAGGAGAATAAAAGTGAGTAAAAATTCAAAAGATTCAGCTAAGAGTCACTCCTCTTGGTTAATAAAAATATTTATAATAACGTTTATATTATCAATAATATTTAACTTTTTATCTACGGAAGTAGTTGAAAACTTAAGTATTAGCGTTTCAATATTGATACTTGTTTTGGTTATATTAACAGGTGTTGTTTCAGATATGATAGCTACTGCTGTTACAGCAGCAAATGAAGCACCTTTTCACGCGAAGGCTGCTGATAAAAAAAGAGGAGCTAAACAATCTGTTGCAGTAATAAAAAATGCAGATAAGGTTTCAAACGTTTGTGGTGACGTTATAGGCGATATATGTGGTGTATTAAGTGGTGCAACAAGTGCTCTTGTAGCAATAAATATCGCCACAGAAATATTAAAAGTTGATGATATGACAGCAACTACAATGTTAGTTACAGCAACTGTTACAGCATGTACTGTTTTAGGAAAGGCTATGGGAAAACACATAGGAATAAATAAAGCTGAAGAAATCGTAAATATGATTGGTGTTATTATTTCATACATACCGTTCACAAAAAAATAACTTTGTATATTATTACCTTTTTTTGAAAATACTAAATGTATATTCAGAGAAAGGTGATTTTTTATGCGTAAAAATAAAATGTTTGTAATAATATTGATGCTTTTGATGTTATCTGCGTATATAGGTTTTTCATATATGAACGAAAGAGATAATAAAATCGAGGAAACACTTTCAAGATACGGTTCATCAGGTAGTGAAGTTAGACAAATACAAACTAAGTTAAAAAATTGGGGATATTATAATGGTTCTATTGATGGTGTTTATGGAAGTAAAACATATTCGGCAGTAAAATCTTTTCAAAAGAAAAATGGATTAACTGCTGATGGAATTGCTGGAACAGCTACTCTTAATGCTATGGGAATATCATCGTCAAGTTCGAGTAGCACAGGAACTAATAGTGCTAATATAAATTTATTGGCACATCTTATAAATGGCGAAGCACGTGGAGAGCCATATACTGGAATGGTTGCAGTGGCTGCTGTTGTTTTAAATCGAGTTTCAAGTTCTAAATTTCCGAGTACAATATCTGGGGTAATATATCAGCAAGGCGCATTTGATGCAGTATCAGATGGTCAAATAAATTTGACACCTTCAAGCGAATGTTACAATGCAGCTAGAGATGCGATGAATGGTTGGGATCCGTCAGGTGGTGCACTATATTATTTTAATCCTGCGACAGCCACAAATAAATGGATATGGTCAAGGCCTATGACTATAACAATAGGAAAGCATCGTTTTTGTAAATAATATGATCTTAAAATCTTAAAGAAAAATCTTTAAGATTTTTTTGTTCTAAAAAATAATTTCATGCATATATATTTAATAGAGGTGAGAAATGTATGCTTTCAAAAGCTCGTTTAGAAATTTTAGAATATTTTCCGAATTATATAAGAGAAAAGTTTGCCGATATTACAGATGATGATTGGAATACCGCAAAAGAAATCAGAATAAGAACCGGAAAGCCGATTATATTTTTAGCGTTTAATAAAGAAATTATAATCAACCATATTACTACGACTGAAGATATTTTAAGACTTATCGAAAACTTCTCAGAAAATTCATTTTACAAAATTCAAAATGAAATAAATGATGGCTTTATTACAATAAAAGGGGGCCATAGAATTGGAATTTCTGGGACAAGTGTTATAGAAAATGAAAAAATAAAAAACATAAAATATATATCCAGTTTAAATATAAGAGTTGCACGTGAAGTAATTGGATGTAGTAATCATTTGTTAGATTTAATATGCGAAAACGAAAAAGAAAAAAATATTGAAAATACGATTATAATTTCACCACCAGGTTGTGGAAAAACAACATTATTACGAGATATGATAAGGAATTTAAGTAATGGGTACAAAAATATGAAACCACAAAGTATAGGTGTAGTAGATGAAAGAAATGAAATATCAGCAACATATTTAGGACAAGCACAAAATGATTTAGGAATTAGAACCGATGTGATGAGTTCTTGCAAAAAATCTATTGGTATGTCTCTTATGGTAAGAAGTATGGGATTGGATATACTTGCTACTGATGAAATTGGCTCAGAAGAAGATGTAGATACAATAAGACAAGCTATAATATCGGGAGTGAATTTACTAGTTACAGCTCATGGAAAAAGCATGGAAGATATTTCTGGAAAACTAAGAAAAAAGAAAATTTTTAAAAACATAGTAATACTTGATAAAGCACAAACACCTGGCTGTATAAAAAATATATATAAATTGAAAGGAGAAAACTATGTTTCTGTTTATTAAATTTTTTTTGATTTTTGGAGTGTTTATCACATCTACGTTTATAGGCTATACTTTAGCAAACCGTTATAAAACACGTGTCATGGAGCTTCAAGATTTACTATTCGCCTTAGAAACTTTTGAAACAAAAATAAAATATACATATGATTCATTAACAACATCTTTTTTTTATATTGCAGATAACTTAAAGACAAAAGTATATAGAATTTTTTATGTTACGGCAGAAGAAGTGAGAGAAAATAAAAACGATTCTGCAGGTGAATGTTTTAAAAGAATTGTTGATGAGGAAAAAATATTCTTAGCATTAAATAATGATGACATAGAAATTGTAAAAGAATTAGGAGTTTCACTTGGACAAACAGATATGGAAGGACAAGTAAAAAACATTAGATTAGTTTACAATTCATTAAAATCTCAGCTAAAAGAAGCACGAGAGGAAAAAAATAAAAACTTTAAAATGTATAGAAATATGGGAATGCTTTCAGGACTAGTTATAATCATCATTTTGTTATAAGGAGAAAAATATGGTAGATATTGATTTGCTATTTAAAATTGCTGCTATAGGAATAATTGTAGCAGTATTACATCAAGTATTAGTAAGAGCGGGAAGAGAAGAGCAAGCTATGATGACAACATTAACAGGACTTGTGATTGTACTTGCAATGGTCGTTCAAGAAATAAGCGAACTTTTTAATACAGTAAAAACTTTGTTTGATTTGTAAATGTGGAGGAAGATATGAGTATAACTCAAGTAGTGGCATTTGCGTTATTGTCTACTTTTATAATTATATTGTTAAAACAATACAAGAGTGAGTATGCACTAATAGCATCAATAGTAGCTTGTGGAATAATAATATTTTTTACAATTACAAAATTAGAAGTGATAATAAATTTATTAAATGATTTAATAAACAAAACCGGAATAAATAAAGATTTTTTTGAAATATTAGTTAAAATAACAGGAATAGCGTATTTGATAGATTTTGGCAGCAATATATGTAAAGATGCAGGCGAAAACGCAATAGCATCAAAAGTTGATTTTGCAGGTAAGATAATAATTATAAGTATGTCGCTTCCGATACTTACCACGTTACTTGAAACGGTAACAGAGGTGATTTGATATGAAATATAAAATTATAGCTTTTTTAATAATAATTATATTTTTAAATTCTAATGTTAGTGCGACGAATAATTTTAAACAATCAGGAACGAGTGTAATAGATGATTTTGTTGATACAGCAAAAGAATATTCGACTGAACTTTTCCCAGAATTAGAAGAAAAGGATGTTTTACAAAGTATAATCGATGGCAAAACTTTTGAAACGCAAAATATTTTTAAAAAGGTATTAGGAATATTTACTAATGAAATTAAAAGTGCGATTTCAATATCTTTTAAAATAATAGCAGTTAGTTTGTTATGCAGTGTATTAAAGAATATTCAAGTACATAATAAAAACAACGTTGGAGAAATAGCCTTTTATATATGCTATTTGTTTGTTGTTACATTAGTAATAAATTCATATTCTAATATTTCAACAATATGTACAAGTTCTATGAATAAGGTAACTAAATTTATGAATACGATAGTTCCTTTATTTTTCTCGCTTATGATTGCAAATGGAAATATTGTTTCTGTTAATTTAATGCAACCAATACTTATAATTATGATAAATATAGTTAATACCCTAATTGTAAATGTTATTATACCAATAGTATTTATATCTTTGATTTTAAATATAATAAGCAATATCAGTAATGAAATCGAAGTTTCAAAACTTCCAACTATTTTGCAAAAAACGTCGGTATGGACAGTTAATTTTGTACTTGGAATTTTGATAGGAATTTTATCTATTGAAGGAACGTTAGCGGCTAATGTGGACGGCTTTACAGCTAAAACAGCCAAAACACTTGTAAGCACAGTTATACCAGTTGTAGGAAAGGCTTTGAGCGATGCGTCGGACAGTATAATTGGAGCTGCATCTATTACTAAAAATGCGATGGGAGTGTTAGGAATTATTGCGATAGTTGGAATAGTCATTTTACCAATTATAAAAGCTTTAACAATGATGATGATTTTTAATATATCATCGGCACTTATTGAGCCACTTGTAGATAAAAGAATGTCTAAATGTGTTGCTGACACGTCGGAATCTATAAAAATAATAGTGGGATTGCTTAGCACAGTTAGTATCCTATTTGTTATATCAATAACATTGATTATAAAAGTTGGAAACTTTACATTGATGTATAAATAATTGGGAGGAATGATGATAGAAAATTTATCTGATTATGCATTTTCGTTAGTATCATCTATATTTATTTTAAATATTATTCAGATGATTTTGCCCGAAAGTAAAAATAGAAAATATGTGTTATTTGTTTCGAGCATGATTGTAACGATAATTTTAATAGAACCTGCATTAAAATTTTTGAATGAAGATATAGAAGTTTCAAGTATATTAGAAGAAAACAACCAAAATTTTTTAAACGCAGATGAAGAAGTTTCTAATACATACTATGAACAGGAAATTTTAAAGCAGTACAAAGAAAATATTGAAAATGGAATTATAGATAGATTACAGCAAATGGGATACGAAACAAAAGTTATTAAATGCGAATATAACGAAACGACATTTGAACCAGAATATTTGTATTTAGAATTAAATCAATTGGATGGTGAAGTAGTACCAGTGAAAATAGAAGTTATGAATAATCCTGAAAAAAATATGGATGAATTTAGTCTGCTAGAAAAAATTCAAATAAAAGAAACTTTAAAAAGTGAATACGGTATAAAAAATATGGAGGTGATAAAATGGACAAGATAATCGAAAAATTTACAAGTAAGAGAACGATAGAAAATTTAATAATATTTTTAATATTATTGATAATAATGTTTATAGCAATAAATAGTTTGACCAAGCCTGTAGAAGAAGTAAATAGCTATGTTGATTTATCAACAATAGAAAATAAAAAAATATCTAAAGAAACTTTAGAAGAAAAATTAGAAAAAATTTTATCAATGATAAAAGGTGCTGGCGAAGTCCATGTAATGATTTCATATGTAAATGAAATAGAAAAAATCCCTATGACAGACACTAAAATCACTACCACTGTTATTAGTGAAAAAGATAGTAACGGAGGTGAACGAAAAACCGAAGAAACAAGTACAGAAGAAAGCATAATATATGAGGAAAATAGTAATCTGAAAAATCCAGTTATAAAGCAAAATATATTGCCAGAAGTTATTGGTGTAATAGTTGTAGCAGAAGGTGCATATGATACTAATGTAAAAGAAAATTTGATAAAGGCTGTTGAAGCTACTGTTGATGTTCCAAGTCATAGAATTCAAGTTTTTTCAAAGTAAATAATTTATAAGGAGGCAGTATGAGTTTTAGGTTTAGTGTGATAAAAAAGAATCAGATATTAACATGGAGTTTAATAATATTGTTAGGAGTGATAGGATATGTAAACTATCAAAATGCTCCAACAAATGTATATGCACAAGAAGTTTCTAACATAATGGATCAAAATTTAGGAGATGCAGTTTTTGTAGACGGAAATAATTTGATTGCAGATGTAAAAGACAAGAATTATAAATATTCTTCAGATGAATTTTTTACCGAAACAAGAATTGAAAGAAGTAATGAATATGCTAAACAAATTGAAACTTATGAAAAAATAATATTAGCTCCTGATAGTGGAAATGAGCAAAAAGAAGTAGCTACATCAGAATTGAAAAGAATAACCAATGAAAAAAATGCTATTTCTGTAGCTGAAAATTTAATAAAATTAAAGGGCTTTGAAGATGGCATCATTCTTGTAAATAATGGTAATGCGAATGTGATTGTTTTAGATGATGAACTAGATAGTGCGAAAGTGGCACAGATCCAAAACATTGTTCAAAGTGAATTAGGGATAGAAGCTGAAAAGATACATATAACTTCATTTATGAAGTAAAAGAAAGCGAAATGGTATATTTTGTAAACCATTTCGCATTTTTTATTGCATTTTGTAACAAAAAACTTGAAAAATGGCTAAATATATTGTAAAATTAGGCAGTGATATTAAGACAAGAGAGGGGTTTTATATAATGATAAGCGCAGGAGATTTTAGAAATGGTGTAACATTTGAAATGGATAGCCAAGTATACAAAATCGTTGAATTCCAACATGTTAAGCCAGGAAAAGGTGCTGCTTTCGTAAGAACAAAATTAAAGAATGTAATGACAGGGGCTGTTTTAGAAAAAACATTTAACCCAACAGAAAAAGTACAAGAAGCTCAAATCGATAGAAAAGAAATGCAATATTTATATAATGATGGAGAAATGTACTATTTCATGGATAATGCTACATACGAGCAATTACCATTAAGTAAAGATGAATTAGATAATACATTAAATTATTTAACAGATAATATGAATGTTACAGTTGTATCATATAAAGGAAAAGTATTCGGTGTTGAACCACCACTATTTGTAGAACTTGAAATTACATATACAGAACCAGGATTTAAAGGAAATACATCTACTGGTGCTACAAAACCAGCTACAACAGAAACAGGATATGAATTACAAGTACCTTTATTTGTAGAAATCGGAAATAAAATTCGTATTGACACACGTACAGGCGAATATATGGAAAGGGTATAGGTATCTAATATGACAGATGAGATGAAAAAGAAAGTTGCTGAGATCGAAAGTACTATATCAAACAAAGACGAAGCTGCTAAAGCATTAGCATTAGTTGCAGAAGTTATAAATATGTTTACAGATAGACTAGTTGAAGTAAATGAAAGACAACTAAAACTAGAAGAAAGAGTTGAAGAAGTTTTTGATGTACTTTCACAAATCGAAGAGGAAATGATTGAAAATTTGAATAGTGAATTCGAAGCTGAATGTCCATACTGTGGTGAAATAATACCTTTTAAAATGCCAAAGGGAGATGAAGATTTCGAATGTCCTAAATGTGGCAGTGTTATAGAATTAGAGTTATTACTAGGTGATGATGATTGTGACTGTGGTTCATGTTCAGATCATCATTGTCATGGTTGCCACGATGAAGACGATGAAGATGAAGACTAATAATAAAAGTTAATTTTATTACATGTTTTTGAAGATATCTATTTTTGAAGTAAACTCTTCAAAGTAGATATCTTTTTTTTGAAAAAATATTAAGGAGAGATGATTGTTGAAATATTTTATAAATACAATGGGCTGTAAATTAAATGAAAACGACTCGGAAAAAATAGCTGGAATGCTTGCTGAAATGGGATATGAGGAAACAGATTCACCACTAGATGCTAATATCGTAGTCTTCAATACTTGTTGCATAAGAGAAAATGCAGAAGAAAAATTGTTTGGAAAATTAGGTGAGCTAAAAAATATAAAATCTAAGAACAATATGATAATTTGTGTTGGTGGTTGCATGAGTCAAGAACAACATGTTGTTGATAAAATAAAGCAAAGTTATAATTTTGTAGATGTTGTATTTGGCACACATAATCTTCATAAATTACCTGAGATGATACAAGAAAGAATTGAACAAAACAAGAAACAAATTGATGTTTGGGATATAGATGGAATAATAGTTGAAGACTTACCAATGAAGAGAAACAGCAATAAAAATGCTTTAGTTACTATAATGTATGGCTGTAACAATTTTTGCTCATATTGCATAGTTCCATACACAAGAGGTCGTGAAAGAAGCAGAAAGCCAGAAGATATTTTAAACGAAGTAAGAGAATTAGCGGCAAAAGGCTATAAAGAAATAATGTTGCTAGGACAAAATGTAAATTCGTATAATGGAGGAGAAAATTATAATTTTTCAAATTTATTACGTGACATAGACAAAATAGAGGGAATAGATATTGTTAGATTTATGTCACCTCATCCAAAAGACTTCACAGACGATGTTATCGATGCAATTGCTGAATGCAAAAGTGTATGTAAGGTAATACATTTGCCACTTCAATCGGGTAGCACAAATGTACTAAAACTTATGAATAGAAAATATACCAAAGAGCATTATTTAAATTTGGTAGATAAGATAAGAGCGAAAGTTCCAGATGTTTCATTTACCACAGATATTATAGTTGGATTCCCAGGAGAAACAGAAGAAGACTTTGAAGAAACTTTAGATGTTGTTAGAAAAGTTGATTTTGAACAAGTCTTTATGTTTATATATTCTGTAAGAAAAGGAACTGTAGCTGAAAAGATGGAAGGTCATATTCCAGAAAATATTAAATCAGAAAGATTTAACAGATTAAAAGAATTAGCAGATTCTATGACTGCAGAAAGTATAAAAAAATACGTTGGAACAGTACAAAAAGTACTAGTAGAGGGCGAAAGTAAAACTAATCCAGATGTATTAACAGGAAGAACAAGAAGCAATAAAATTGTTAATTTTGTTGGTGACAAAAATTTGATAGGCAAAGAGGTAAGCATTAACATTACTTCTGAGCATGTATGGTATTTAAAGGGAAATGTTGTGATTGACTAAAACTTTTGGATTAGATAGAATTACTAAAAGAGGAGGTTTTGTTTATGGTTAAAGTTAATTATCTAAACAAAGAATATACAGTAGAAAAAGGAAAAAAAGTAGCTGATTTTATAAGAGAAAACGTTGAAAATGATTTATATACAATAATGGCTTGTAAAGTTGATAATGAAGTTAAATCGCTAGCATATTCATTAACAGAAGATTGTACAATAAGTTTAATTGACTACACTACATCAGATGGAAACAGAATTTATGTAAGAGGTTTAACATTCATCATGACAAAGGCTTTTGAAGAATTGTATCCTGACAAAAGAATTATTGTAAACTATTCACTTGGACATTCTTTATATTGCGAAACTGCTGATGGTACAGTGTTAACAGAAGAAGAAATAGAAACTATAAAAAATAAAATGGACGAAATAATTGCAAAGGATATTCCTTTTGTAAAAAGTGAGTTGCCACTAGAAGATGCTAGAAAGATGTATGCTAGAAGTAATAGACATGACAAAATTGGAATATTAGAAAACAGAATGAAGTCACATGTTTCATTATATTCATGTGGAAATACGGTAAATTATTTCTATGGAGTTATGCCACTTTCTACAGGATTTATGAAGTATTATAAACTTTTAAAATATGAAAATGGAGCATTACTAGTATATCCAAGACGTGCTAATCCTACACAAGTAGAAAAAATTAGAGACACGAAAAAATTGTATGCTACTTTTAATGAATATGATAAGTTACATAAAGTTCTTGGCGTTCAAAATATATCTGAATTGAATGCTTGGATAAAAAGTGGAAAGATATCAGAAATTATTAGAATTTCTGAAGCTCTACACGAAAAGAAAATCGCTAATATTGCTGATATGATAGCAGCAGATAAAAGAAGAAAACTTATTTTAATAGCTGGTCCATCTTCATCAGGTAAGACAACTTTTGCACAAAGATTAGGAATTCAACTACGTGTCAACGGCATAACATCAATAGCATTATCGATGGATAATTATTTTGTAAATAGAGCTGATACTCCTGTTGATGAAAACGGGAATTATGATTTTGAATGTTTAGAAGCTATCGATTTGAAATTATTTAATGAACAATTAACAGCTTTATTAAATGGCGAAGAAGTTGAGCTTCCAACATTTGATTTTACTGATGGAACAAGAAAATACTTAGGCAATAAGGCAAAATTAGAAGAAAATCAAGTACTAATTGTTGAAGGTATTCATGGATTAAATGAAAAGTTAACAGAATCAATCGAAAGAGAAAAGAAATTTAAGATTTATATAAGTGCTTTAACAGTTTTAAATATAGATGACTATAATAGAGTTTCTACATCTGATTCAAGACTATTAAGAAGAACTTTAAGAGATAGTCAATTTAGATCACATTCTGCTGAAGCAACAATGAAAATGTGGCCATCTGTAAGAAGAGGCGAAGAGAAACATATCTTCCCATATCAAGAAGATGCAGACGTTATGTTTAATTCTTCACTTGTATATGAAGCTGCAGTAATGAAAACATTTTTAGAACCTGTACTTGCAAGTGTATCACCAGATAAGCCTGAATATTCTGAAGCTAAGAGATTATATGAATTTTTAGGTTACTTGTTACCAATAAGCGTAGAAGAAGTTCCTGTTAATTCAATATTGAGAGAATTTACAGGTGGAGGTTGTTTCTATAGATAATAAGGAGATTAGTATGGCAAATTTTACAGAAATAGATGAAGAATTCGTATGTGAAAATTGTGGAAAGAAAGTAGAAAAATTAAAATATACTTGTAGAGACCACTGCAATCATTGCTTGTACGCGAAACATGTGGATATAAATCCAGGTGATCGTGCAGAGGATTGTCATGGCTTATTAGTGCCAATTGCAGTAGAAAATAATCCTAAAAAAGGCTATGTAATTATCTATAGATGCGACAAATGTGGAAAGATAAGAAAAAACATTGCAGCGAAAGATGATAATTTGAAAAGAATAATAGAACTAAGTGGCAATCCGATTCCAAATGAATAAAAGTAATAAAATCTTAAGTTTCATAATATCTATGTAATAAAGGATTATATTATAGCTATAAATATTTGACTCTAATGTACTAATAAATTTAATTTAAAAGTGCCTTAGAGTCTTTTTATTTAAGGAGGATTTTATGAAGAAAAGATTTGTTTTCATTATTTTGCTACTTATTATCGCAATAGGGATATTTAACTCTTTTGAAAGTAATAATGATGCTAAAGATTTTAAGCCGTTGGAAATAGAAGTTGGAAAGCCTTTTAATTATTTGAATTATGGAAGCGAAGTATTTGTTTTAAACTATGAAATTTTTGATATAAATGCAGACAACGAGCAGGACATTATACTTGTAATAGGCGAAAAAGCAGAGGCACAGGATTGTTACAAAAATATAGATATTGTAGTATATAATAAACTAACTGAAACATTCATTGTTGGAAAATTAAAAAACTTTCAAGGCAGTCAACCAAAGATATATTTAAATGATGTTGATGGCGACGAACTTAAGGATATTATAATAATAACAAACTTAGAAAATATGAGTAATGATATGCGAATAATTTCTCTAAAAGATGGAGAGGCAAAAGAAATATTTAAAGAAAAAAATATGAATTGTTTAGATGTAACAGGTGAAATTTTAGATGGATTTAAGGCGAAGCTAAGCATTAAAAAAATGAATAAAAATTATGAAATTGATTTAACGGAAAATAAACAAAATTACATAACTAGTGGGTTCTACGAAGAAAACGGAAAACTAAAAACAGACAAAACAAAAATTGCATCGGCAGGAGTCTATAATATAGAATTTGTAAAAATAGACGATAGATATGGAATAAAATACACAGAAAGAATTAAAGGATTTGACAATTTGGATATTATAGAACAAATAAATGTAATTATAAAATATGAAAAAGGAACTTGGTCTTTAGTTGAAGTATCAGGCGAAAAAATAGGAAAAATTTCTTAGGCATATACAAAACTTGAAATTTAAATTAAAATGAATGTAAATAAATTTTAAAGGAGGAAGTCTATGAAGAATATTTTAAAAATGATGGTAATTACGGTATTGATATTTAATTTGGTGGGATGCAGTGATGACAATGTAAATCAAGATAATTATATAAACGAAAATGAAGAAGTGAAAAATCAAACAGAAATAAAAATTGAGTCAGGTAATGAATCAGGCGAGAATTTTGAAGAAGAACAAAAAACAGAAGATATAGAAAGTGGAGAAATTGATGTAACTGTTGTACCAGTTACAAACACAGGACTTGCAAACACCACATACGCTTGGGGATTTAGAAGAATGAAAGATGCAGTTCAACCTGAATTCACAGCATCTTATACAAAAGTATTAGATGATTATGAGGGAATATATGTAGGAAATGATGAAGAAAAGAATATATATTTAACTTTTGATGAGGGCTACGAAAATGGGTATACAGGTGCAATTTTAGATACATTAAAAGAAAAAGAAGTTACAGCTATATTTTTTGTTACTATGCCATATGTAAAGCAAAATCCAGATCTAGTTAAAAGAATGATAGAAGAGGGACATATAGTAGGCAATCATACGGTAAATCATCCGAGCATGCCTAGTGTACTAGATGATAAAAAATTAGAAGAAGAAGTAATGAAATTACATGACTATGTTAAAGAAAATTTTGATGGATATGAGATGACATACTTAAGACCGCCAAAGGGAGAATATAGCGAGAGAACAGTAAAAATCTGCAAAGATTTAGGATATAAAACAGTGCTTTGGAGCAGTGCCTATGATGATTGGGACACTTCAAAACAAGATAGACTAGACTATGCTAGAAAAATGATTTTAGATTATGCACATAACGGCTGCGTAATGCTGTTACACGCAGTATCAAAAGATAATACAGCATTGCTAGGAGAAGTAATTGATACATTAAGAAACAGAGGTTATGAATTTAAATCATTAGATGAATTTGAATATTAAAAAACAAAGTGTGAACTTATATAATTAAGTTCACACTTTTATTCATTTTTAAAGGCACTCTTTCATAAAATAGTAATACAAATAATATTTTGAAAGGCTTTTTTATGAATAAAGATATTAAAAATAAAATTCAAGAAGCGTTAGAATTACCAGCAGAAATGTTGTGTGATACATACCGACTTACTGTTGTAGGAAATAAAAATTTGATGATAGAAAACTATAAATCGATAATTGAATATGAAACTAATATAATAAGACTAAACAATGGAATATGTATAATGGGCGATAAACTCAACATGGTAGAAATAACGGCAGATGAAATTGTTATTGAAGGAACAATAAAAAATATTGAATTTGAAAAGTAGAGGTGAGAAAATTGTTTCTTCAAAGTACATATAATTTTTTAAAAGGGTATGCTCAAATAGAGGTAGAAGGGTATTTTGTTGAACGATTTGTGAATCTGTGTTTAATAAATAATCTAAGAATATGGGATATAGAAAAAGAAACCGAGGGAAAAATAAGATTGAAAATAGATGAAAAAGATTTACAAAAAACAGAAGAGCTCTTAAATGCGACATATTCAAAAATGAAAATTACAAAAAGAAATGGAATTCCTCAACTAAGAAAACTATACAAAAAACGTTATACTTTTGTTGTAATTAGTGTTTTGTCATATATTATTATATCTATTTTGAGTATGTTTATATGGAATATTGAAATCGTCGGAAATCAAAATATAAAAACATCTGAAGTAAAAGCGTTATTAGCAAGTGAAGGTTTATCAACAGGCAAATTAAAAGAAAGTGTTGATTATAAAACTTTAAAAAATAATATTTACATAAATAGAAATGATATATTATGGATTGGAATTAACGTAAAAGGAGTAAAAGTAACAGTTGAAATAGTAGAAAGAAAAATGGTAGAAAAAGAACCGAGTATTCCGTGTAATATAATTGCTGAAAAAGATGGAATCATAGAAAAAATCTCCGTACGTATGGGAACTAAGCAAGTTGAGGTGGGAGAAAGCGTTTGCAAAGGAGATATATTGGTTTCTGGAATTATGGAAAGTGAATATTCAGAATCGATTATGGTAACTGCTGATGCCGATGTAAAAATTAAAACATGGTATACAGATAAATTAGCAATACCATATGAAAAAACAATACTTACAGCCTCTGGCAAAGTCGAAAAAAAGTATAAATTATGCTTTGGAAAATATGGAATAAATTTAATAAATAACAGTACAAAATTTGAAAAATATGATACAATGAATACGGTTAAAAAGTTAAGGTTATTTGGAAAATTTGAAACACCTATTAAACTTGAAACAACGGAATATGATGAGCTTATTGCAAATAATATAAAATACACAAAAGAACAAGCACAATCTATTGCAAAAGAAGATGTGTATAAATCAATAATACAAACGATTCCTAAAGATGCAGAGATTATAGATTGCAATTATAATTTTTTTGAAGATGAAAATGAAGTGATTGTAAGAATAGTAATTGAATGTTTAGAAAATATAGGTCAAAAAGAATATATAACTTTTTAGCATATAATTGAAACAAAAAAGTTGCACGAATGGAGGGATTGATGTGCCAGAACTACAATTAAAAGTCGTAAAAAACACAGGTGATGGTATCTGGGGAAAGGCACTAAATAATTTTAATAAAGTATTATACTCTTCAGGCGGGGGATTATTTAATATACTTATAAACACAAAAAGAAATTCTTTACTTAGAGCAAGTAGTAATTATGAAGAAATATCTAAAATATCAAATGAAAAGAAAAGAAATACTATAACAGAAAAATACGAAAAAGCTTACGATAATTATTTGAATGTTTTAGAAAAATATATAACAGACACCGTTTATAATAGAGTACAAAAAAGAATAGGTACGATAAGAGAAAATAAACTGATTGCAGAATATTATGAAACAAACGCACTAAAGGGAACAGAATATTGTGAATACAAATATAAACGCCAACTTATGTTACTTCAAATGGACTGGGAAAATATATCTTCGTCTAAATCAGGATATTTTCTAGAAAGATACCAAAAGTTTTACGTAAATGTTGCCGATCAACTTTATAGAGGGTTGATGAAACACTATGCAGTAAAGCTTACAAACCAAAGTGAAGACAAATCGCCTGTATTTGAAAAAATATACAATTTGGTAGAAGGACATATAAAATATGTTTTACCGTACTTAAACAAAACAGAGGGAAGAGAAAAAATAATTGATGGATATAAAAAATATGTTGAAACAATAGATTTATATGCAAAAAAAGAAATTCATTCAATTAAGCGTGACTTGTATTTGTTAGAGTTAGGAATAAACTTATTCACATATTGTTTCCCAATTTTAGCAACGGAAGAATGTTACTTAGATATATTAGAAAGAGCAAGACGTACGATACCTAACATATACATAACAGCTGATAAATTTGAAATGTATAATTTATTGCTGGATGCAATTGAAAGTTATGCAACTAATGTATGGGCAAACAAAACTATGTGGGATAGCGATATGGAAAAACAAGCATTTGACGAATTCTGGAGCAAATTCTCAGAATACAAAAAGCTTTCAAGAATTGATTTAAATGAGTATAAAAGATTAAGAGAGATTCTTTTCATAACGCAAGAATTTAAAACACTAAAGAAATTAAAATATGACAATAAAGAATTACGTACATATTATAGAGATAGAATGAAACAGTTAGGTGGCTTTAGAAAATTCAAAAACACATATAAGATCATGCCGGGGAAATGGAAAACTAGAAGAAGATGCGAAGCTGAATAATTGTAAAAGTAATAAGGAGATACAATGATAGAAGTTTATTATGATGATATTGATAAGATTGATGAAGAAGAAGTGATTAAAACAGTTGTTGAAACAGTTTTAAAAGAAGAGGGAATAGTTCAAGAATTAGAAGTGTATATAACATTAACTCATAACGAAAATATTAGAAAAATCAATGCAGAACATAGAAATATAGATAAAGCAACAGATGTACTATCTTTTCCTATGTTTGAAAGAGATGAGATTCCTTCTTTAAAAGTAAAAAATGATGATTCAATAGAAACGATGTTAGGAGATATTATAGTCTCGATTGAAAAAGTAAGAGAACAAGCAGAAGAATATGGACATTCTTTTAAAAGAGAACTTGCTTATTTAATAACACATGGAATGTTACATTTATTAGGTTATGACCATATGATAGAAGAAGAAAAAACAGTAATGCGTAAAAGAGAAGAAGAAATTTTAGAAAAACTTGATATAAAAAGAGGATGATACGATGGATAAAAAATCATGGATAAAAATAGGAATTACTTTTTTAGTGGTTGTAGCTATATGCACAGTTGTTGTTTTAGTTGCTTATAACAAAAAACAAACTTCAGGTAATGATGATTTACTATTTTCTAATAGTGGAGACGTAATCGATTTGATTTCAGGAGATATTTCAGGTGATGCTTCTGGCGAAAATATTGAAGAAGAATATTTAGGACCAAATATTTTTTCTGGTGATTCAAGACCTATAGCAGTTATGATAGACAATGAAAAGCCAGCGTGGCAAAATCATGGTGGATTAAATTCAGCATATATGTTATATGAATTTATCATTGAAGGTGGAGAAACTAGAATAATGGCATTCTTCAAAGGTGTTGAACCAAGTTACATAGGACCTGTTAGAAGCGCAAGACATTATTTCTTAGATTATGCGATGGAACATGATGCAATCTTTACTCATTTTGGATGGAGCCCACTTGCACAATCAAACATAAAATCTTTAGGAATAAATAACATAAATGGTATATACGATACTTTCTTTTGGCGTGTTGCTCCAAAAGGCTCATATCATAATGCAGTAACAAGTATGGCTAAAATAAAAGAACAAATTGCTAAGAAAAAATATCGTGATACATCAGATGCAGAATGCGTAATCAAATACAACAGATATGATACAGATATAGAATCTGGTGAAATTGCTAATTCAATAAAGATAAAATATTCAGCAATGCAGAATGTATCATATGCTTATGACGCTGAAAATAAAATTTACTTAAGGAGCATGAGAGGACAAGTTCATAAAGATTCACAAACAGGAGAACAATTTTATGCTAAAAATATTGTTATGATATTTGTAAAAGATGAACTTTTAGATGATCCAGAAGATAAAGGAAGAAGAAATCTATATAATACAGGTACAGGAAATGGCTATTATGCGACAAACGGTAAAATTGAACCAATAACATGGGAAAAAACATCAAGAAGTTCAAAGACAATTTATCGTGACATGAATGGTGAAGAAATAACTTTCAACGATGATATAACGTGGGTTCAAATAGTTCCTATAACAGGCAGTGTTACATGGAGTGCTGAATAGAAAGGGTTTTAATATGACAAACAAAGAATTGATTGAATTAGCTATAAACGCTAAAAAGAATGCAATTAGTCCAACCAAGTATTATGTTGGTGCGGCTTTGCTTACAACTAGTGGTAATGTTTATACTGGTTGTAATTTGGGATCTGAAGATGGAATATTTAATATATGTGCTGAAAGAGTTGCAATATGCAAAATGCTTTCAAATGGCGAAAAAGAGTTTGTTAAAATAGCCGTTGTTGGAGGACCTAATGAAGAATTGATATATACAACACCATGTGGTGTATGTAGACAATTGATTTCAACTTTTGGAAACAATATTGAAATTATTATGGGATATTTAAACGATAAAAATGAAATAGAAGAAAAAAACATGAAAATAGATGAATTACTTCCTGGTGGATTTTCGATGTAATATAAGGAGGATAAAAATGTTTAAATCAGGTTTCGTAGCAATAGTTGGTAGACCTAATGTGGGAAAATCTACATTATTAAATACTTTAGCTGGTCAAAAAATAGCTATAGTATCTAATAAACCACAAACAACAAGAACAGCAATAAAAGGTATAATAAATCGTGAAGATGCACAAGTTATATTTACAGATACACCAGGCATTCATAAACCAAAGAATAAGCTTGGAGAAAAAATGGCAGAAACAATTGATGAATCAATGAGTGATGTTGATTTGATTTTATATTTAATTGAGGCAACAGATAAAGGAATTGGACTTGCAAATGAATTTATTTTAAATAAAATAATTGAACAAAAAACAAAGGCAATACTTGTTATAAATAAAGTTGATCTAGTAAAAAAAGAAAATCTGCTTGAACTAATAAAGGCATATAGCGAAAGACATAATTTTGAAGCTATTATACCTATATCAGCAAGAAAAAGTGAAGGTGTAGATACACTTTTAGAAAAAATAATAGAAGTATTACCTGAAGGTCCAGCATATTATGATACTGAAGAATGGACAGATCAAACAGAAAGACAAATAATAGAAGAAACAATTAGAGAAAAAGCATTAAGATCTTTGAATGATGAAGTTCCACACGGTATAGCAGTTGAAGTTATTACAATGAAAAAAAGAGAAAACAAGAATCTATATGATATAGAAGCAACGATATATTGTGAAAAGAAAACTCACAAAGGAATTATAATCGGAAAAGATGGTGCAATGCTTAAACGAATTGGAGAAAGAGCAAGAGCTGATATAGAAGAGATGTTAGGTGCTCAAATAAATTTACAACTTTGGGTTAAGGTAAAAGAAGATTGGAGAGATAATTCAAACAGATTGAATCAAATCTTCAAAAGTTAATTGAAAAACTTTAAAAGCTGAAGTCGCAACTGCTTGTGGTGTCTGATTTTAAGGTGTATGCGAAGGAGGAAGTCTTATGAGTAAAGATTTTGCGTGGCAGTTATTTAAAAATACAGGAAATGTTGATGCTTTTATGATTATGCGAAATATTGAAAAAGGAATAGAAACATCTCAAGAAACAGAAGCGAATGAAGTAATATTAGGTGATATAAATGGGAATAGTGCGAACGAAGGGAATAGTAATCAAAATTGCTAACTCTTCAGAAAACGACAAAATACTTACTGTATTAACTGCAGAAAGAGGAAAAATAAAGGTTTTTTGTAAAGGTGCTAAAAAAATGAAAAGCACCTTTTTAGCTAGTACAGAATTTTTATCATTTAGCGACATGGTTTTGTTTGAAGGAACCGGAGATATGTATAGTTTAAATTCGGCTGAGTCAATAAATGTATTTTATAATTTGAGAAAAGATATAGAAAAACTAATGTACGCTTCTACAATAGCTCAAATTATGAATGACGTATGTCAAGAAGAAGAGATGGCGTTTAATCGTTTGCAACTACTTTTAAACACTTTATATGTAATTTCAGAAACAGATAAAAACTTAGAATTAGTGTTTTCAATTTTTAAAATTCGATTATTAGCTATATTACGGATACGTCCCTAGATTAGATAAGTGTACAAATTGTGCAAAGAAAATAACAGAGGTTAAACAAATATATTTTAGCATAAAGGATAACGGAGTAAAGTGTGAAATATGTAAAAGACAGGACAAAGGTGCAATAGAACTTTCTGAAACAGCATATACCAGTCTTGTATATGTATTATCTGCAGATGCTAAAAAAATATTTTCATTCGATGTGCCAAGTGATGTAGTAAAAGAATTATCTCTGCTTTCACAAATATATATGAACGAAAAACTAGAAAAAGAATATAAATTATTGATGTAATTCTTGCAACTTAAAAAGTTGTATGATATATTATGTATACATTTTGACGATTACGTTGAGAAAGAAGAGTATGTATATCAATTGTTTTAAAGAGAGTTTAACAATGGTGCGAGTTAAGCAAACAAATATGCAGAAAGGAACTTTTGAGTGATTATAAATTAAGGTGAGTGATCTTGAAATCACTAACTAGGGTGGAACCGCGGAAAAGAATTTTCGTCCCTAGCTATGTATTTATTTACGTAGCTAGGGATTTTTTTATTCTCTAAGCTACCAAAAAAGAAGGAGGAAAATAAAATGACTGAAAAATCAATGGAAAAAATCGTAGCATTATGTAAAAGCAGAGGCTTTGTTTATGCTGGTTCAGAAATATATGGTGGACTTGCAAATTCATGGGATTATGGCCCTATTGGAAGTGAATTAAAGAAAAACATAAAAGATGCATGGTGGCAAAAGTTTATAAGAGAAAACAAACACAATGTTGGTATTGATGCAGCAATTATTATGAATCCACAAGTTTGGGTTACAACAGGCCATGTTGGAGGTTTTAGTGATCCTTTAATAGATTGTAAATCTTGTAAAACAAGACACAGAGCAGATAAGCTAATCGAAGAGTGGAGTTTCCAAAACGGAGAACAAATATCAGGACTTGATGGATGGTCAAATGAAGAACTAATAGATTATATCAAGAAGAACAATATTCCATGTCCTGACTGTGGAAAAACAGATTTTACAGATATAAGAAAATTTAATCTAATGTTTAAAACTTCGATAGGTGTTACAGAAGATGCTAAATCTGAAGTATATCTAAGACCAGAAACAGCACAAGGTATGTTTGTTAATTTTAAGAATGTTTTAAGAACAACAAGAAGCAAGATGCCAATGGGTATTGGACAAATGGGACGTTCTTTTAGAAACGAAATTACACCTGGTAATTTTATATTCAGAACAAGAGAATTTGAACAAATGGAACTTGAATTTTTCTGTAAACCAGGAACAGATTTAGAATGGTATGAATACTGGAAAGACTTCTGCAAAAACTGGTTATTAAGCATTGGTATAAAAGAAGAAAATTTAAGAATGAGAGAACATTCAAAAGAAGAATTATCATTCTACAGTAAAGGAACTACAGACATTGAATATTTATTCCCTTTCGGTTGGGGTGAATTATGGGGAATTGCTGATAGAACAGACTATGATTTATCAAGACATATGGAAGCATCAAAAGAAGATTTAACTTATTTAGATCCAGAAACAAATGAAAGATATGTGCCATATTGCGTAGAACCAGCAGTTGGTGTAGATAGAGTATTCTTAGTAACACTTTGCGATGCGTATGAAGAACAAGAAATTGCAGAAGGAGATGTAAGAACGGTATTACATTTGCATCCAGCACTTGCACCATTTAAAGCAGCAGTATTACCACTATCTAAAAAATTAAGTGCAAAAGCAACAGAAGTTTTTGAAGAACTTTCAAAGAAATTCAACATCGAATATGACGAAGCTGGAAGCATCGGAAAAAGATATAGAAGAGAAGACGAAATAGGAACTCCATATTGCATAACAATAGACTTTGATACATTAGAAGACAATGCAGTAACCGTAAGAGATAGAGATACTATGGAACAAATAAGACTTCCAATATCAGAACTAGAAAACTTTTTAGCAGAAAAAATCAAATTTTAATATAAAAAGTTTTATACATATGAAAAGGAGGAAAAATGCCAAGTATTAGTTATTTATTTAAAAGAATTTGTTCTATGAATTATAAAGCAATGTTTGATAGAGTTAATGTCGTAAAAGAAAAGTGTAACAAGTCAAAACCTGCAATTTTTTGCGATATGGTTTGGTGTGGCTTAAGATACGGTGCAGGATATGTAGATTATGATGTTATAGGCTTTTATAAATTAAATTCAAAACAAAGAAAAACAATGCTTACAAGAGGAATAAATAATAAGTTTGTAAAGCAATTAAACAACAAAGCATATTGGCACACTTTAGATAATAAAAATGAATTTAATGAAATTTTTTCAAAGTATCTAAAACGTGATTGGTTTTATCCTGTTAGCAAAGAAAAAGATAAATCAATAGAATGGATAAAAAAACATCCTGTATTTTTCGCGAAACCTAATGATGGTACTTGTGGAAAAAATATTGAAAAAATATGTATGAGTGACGAATCATGGAATAATGACTATGAAAAAGTGTATAAATATTTAACTGAAAATAAAATAGAGCTTTTAGAAGAACCAATAAATCAATGCGATGAAATGAATAAACTAAATAATTCATCAGTAAATACAATTAGAATGGTTTCAGTTATGAATGAAGCAAATGAAGTGACTGTCCTAACCACATTTGCTAGAATTGGAAATGGGAAATGTGTAGATAACTTCAATAGTGGAGGCATGACGGCAAAGGTAAATGTAGACACTGGAATTATTGAAGAAGCAGCAGTAAACAAAGCTGGTGAAATTTTTGAAAATCATCCTATAACAGGAACGAAAATAAAAGGTTTTCAAATTCCATTTTGGAATGAAGCAATTGCTATGGTAAAAGAAGCTGCTAAATTAAGCCCTAACATTAGGTATGTTGGTTGGGATATTGGTATGAGCGTGAATGGTCCCGTATTTGTAGAGGGAAACCAATTCCCAGGACATGATATATATCAAGTCGCAGAAAAAATTGGACCAAATGATATCGGTGTATTACCAAAATTTGAGGCGGCTATGAAAACATCTAAAAAATAAACAGTTTAAAATCTCATGTTGAAAAGGCATGAGATTTTTCTATAAACGCATAATAAAGTTAAATATTGGCAATAATAAAAAATAGTTTATACTAACGCAAAAAATGTTGATTTTTAGTATGATTAAGGATATAATACTTTAGGTTAGAAGACTAAAGAAAAATGGCAGAAGTTATATAAAAACAAGGAGGAATTTTTAATGAGCAAAAAATATGTTTATCTTTTTAGCGAAGGTGACGCATCAATGAGAAATCTTCTTGGTGGTAAAGGAGCTAACTTAGCAGAAATGACAAAGTTAGGTTTACCAGTTCCACAAGGTTTCACAATTTCAACAGAGGCATGTACTCAATATTACGAGGATGGAAAACAAATCAATCCAGAAATCGAAGCTGAAATTTTCGAGTACATTAAAAAAATGGAAGAGATCACAGGTAAAAAATTCGGAGATATGGAAAATCCATTATTAGTATCTGTACGTTCAGGAGCTAGAGCTTCTATGCCAGGTATGATGGATACAATCTTAAACCTAGGATTAAATGAAGATGTTGTAGAAGCATTAGCAAGAAAATCAGGAAATCCACGTTGGGCATGGGATTGTTACAGAAGATTTATCCAAATGTATTCAGACGTTGTTATGGAAGTTGGTAAAAAATACTTTGAACAACTTATAGATAAAATGAAAGAAGAAAAAGGTGTAACTCAAGATACAGAGCTTACAGCAGAAGATTTAAAAGAATTAGCTAACCAATTCAAAGCTGAATATAAGAGCAAAATTGGTGTTGATTTTCCAACAGACCCAACAGAACAATTGATGGGTGCTGTTAAAGCTGTATTCAGATCTTGGGACAACCCTAGAGCTAACGTTTATAGAAGAGATAACGATATCCCATATTCTTGGGGTACAGCTGTAAACGTTCAAATGATGGCATTTGGTAACATGGGTGAAACATCTGGTACAGGTGTTGCATTTACAAGAAACCCAGCTACAGGTGCAAAAGAACTTATGGGTGAATTCTTAATGAATGCACAAGGTGAAGACGTTGTTGCTGGTGTAAGAACACCACAACCAATTGCACAACTAAAAGAAGTTATGCCAGAAGTATATGAACAATTTACACAAATTTGTAATACACTAGAAAACCATTACAGAGATATGCAAGATATGGAATTTACTATCGAAGATAGAAAATTATATATGTTACAAACAAGAAATGGTAAGAGAACAGCTCCAGCTGCATTAAAGATTGCTTGTGATTTAGTTGATGAAGGCATGATCACAGAAAAAGATGCTGTATTGATGATAGATCCAAGAAACTTAGATACATTATTACACCCACAATTTGATGCTAATGCATTAAAAAATGCTACAGTAATGGGTAAAGCATTACCAGCTTCTCCAGGAGCTGCTTGTGGTAAAATCGTATTCACAGCTGAAGATGCTAAAGAATGGGCTGCTAGAAAAGAAAAAGTAGTTTTAGTTAGACTTGAAACATCACCAGAAGATATCGAAGGTATGAAAGCTGCACAAGGTATCTTAACAGTTCGTGGTGGTATGACATCACATGCTGCAGTTGTTGCTCGTGGTATGGGTAAATGCTGCGTATCTGGATGCTCAGAAATCATTATGGATGAAGAAAACAAAAAATTCGTATTAAACGGAAAAACATATCATGAAGGTGACGAAATCTCAATCAACGGTTCAACAGGTAACATCTATGATGGAATAATTCCAACAGTTGATGCTACAATCGGTGGAGAATTCGGAAGAATCATGGAATGGGCTGATAAATACAGAGTATTAAAAGTTAGAACAAACGCTGATACACCAGCTGATGCTAGAAAAGCTAAAGAATTAGGTGCTGAAGGTATTGGTCTTTGCCGTACAGAGCATATGTTCTTCGAAGCTGATAGAATTGCTGCAATCAGAGAAATGATTTGTTCAGAAACAGTTGAACAAAGAGAAAAAGCTCTTGCTAAATTAGAGCCAATGCAACAAGGCGACTTTGAGAAATTATACGAAGAAATGGCTGGATATGGAGTAACAATAAGATTCCTAGATCCTCCACTACATGAGTTCGTACCAACAGAAGAAAAGGATATAGAATTACTTGCTAATACACAAGGTAAATCTGTTGAAGAAATTAAAGCTATTATCGCAAGCTTACATGAATTCAACCCAATGATGGGACACAGAGGATGCCGTTTAGCAGTAACATATCCAGAAATAGCTGCAATGCAAACAAGAGCAGTTATTAAAGCTGCAATTGCAGTTTCTCAAAGAAAAGGAATTAAGATTGTTCCAGAAATCATGATTCCACTTATTGGAGAAGTTAAAGAATTAAAATTCGTTAAGAATGTAGTATGTGAAACAGCTGACAAAGTAATCGCAGATGCTGGTGTCGAACTTGAATACCAAGTTGGTACAATGATAGAAATACCAAGAGCTGCATTAACAGCTGATGAAATAGCTAAAGAAGCTGAATTCTTCTCATTCGGAACAAATGACTTAACACAAATGACATTTGGTTTCTCAAGAGATGATGCTGGTAAATTCTTAAATTCATACTATGATAACAAGATTTACGAAAACGATCCATTTGCTAAAGTTGACCAAAAAGGTGTTGGCAAATTGATAAAAATGGCTACTGAATTAGGTAAATCTACAAGACCTAACATCAAATTAGGTATTTGTGGTGAACACGGTGGAGATCCATCTTCAGTTGAGTTCTGTCACGAAGTTGGCTTAACATATGTTTCATGCTCACCATTCAGAGTTCCAATAGCTAGACTTGCTGCTGCACAAGCACAAATCAAAAATCCAAGAGCATAATTGTTAATAATAATGACTTCCAACCTTTAATTGAGGTTGGAAGTTTTTTATATCTAGCAAAAGTAAATTCTAATATTGTTGTTTTAATTAGGCAAAATATGGTATAATTTATATAACTAGTGTTCTAGTCTAAAATGACTTTGGAAGGAGAAAAACAAATGATTTCTAAAAATAAATTACCGATTATTTTGATGAAAATTGGAATTTTCGTAGGAACAATATTATTGTTACTATGTATTTGTAAATTTGCAATGTTCTTTTCACCATTCTTAATTGCAGGAGTAATTGCATTGCTAATAGAACCAATAATTAAATTTTGTATGAACAAGTTAAAAATGAGTAGACGAATGAGCAGTTTGATTGTAGTTACTCTCACAGTACTTGTATTAGGAGCAATTATCATATTAGGAGTTACCGAATTAGCATCAGAACTTTTTAAATTGACAGATAATATTCAACCAGCAATTACGCATGTTTCCAGTATGATTGATAATTTGTCAGATACTATTATTTCTTGGTATCCAGATATTCCAATAAGAGTAGCGAATGCGATTGAATCATCAGTGTTAGAAGCAATAAGTAAAGTAGGAAATTTAATAGCGTCATTTGCTTCTACATTAGTAAAAATGATTTTGTCTGTACCAACCATGATTATATATATAGTAATAACAATATTAGCATTAGTATTTTTTACAAAAGATAGAGTATATGTAATTGAAACATTGGAACATCATTTGCCAAAAGCTTGGCTTGAAAGTGCAAGTAAAGTTATGAAAGAAATATTTTCATCATTAGGAAGTTATATAAGAATATACACAAAAATAATTTTAATAACATTTATTGAAGTGTTTATAGCATTTAGATTTTTGTTTACATGGTTTGGCTTGATAGTACCATATCCTTTAGCATTAGCTATTTTTGTAGCTGTGGTAGATATCTTACCTGTCTTAGGTGTAGGAACTATTTTAATTCCATGGGCAATATTTTACTTTTTAACAGGACAAATAGGTTTTGGTGTACTAGTTATTCTTACATATCTTGTAATAACAATTATTAGAAACTTTATAGAACCAAAGCTTGTAAGTAGCGAATTTGGAATACATCCACTTATAACACTTATTGCAATGTTTGCAGGCTTTAAATTATTAGGTGTTGTTGGATTATTACTAGGTCCAATATCTTTAATGGTTTTAAGATGTATATTTCATAAACAAATTCAAAAAGGAATTTTTAAAGACTTATTTGTTGAAAATTAGGAGGTATGGATATGATGAAATTTGTAGTACTTTTTGTAGTAATAGTATTGTTGATACTTATATGGATGTTTAATCAAATTGTAAGAGAAAACAATTTAGTAAAAAAAGCATTTTCAACTGTAGATGTTTACTTGAAGAAAAGATATGATTTAGTTCCTAATTTGGTTGAAGTAGTGAAAGGTCATGCTGAACATGATAAAGAAATCTTTGAAAATATTGCTAACGCTAGAGCTAAAGCACTTCAATCTAGTTCAGAAGATGAGTCAGTTAAAAATGATAATGAATTAAATAAAGTAATGAAAAGTTTGTTTATGGTTGCAGAACAATATCCAGACTTAAAATCAAATACATCGTTTATAGAATTACAAAAAAAATTAACAGATTTGGAAGACGAACTTGCAGCTGCAAGAAGAACTTATAATGCAGCAGTTACTGAATATAATACAACTTTAGAATCTTTCCCAACAAATATCATGGGAAAACTAATGAATAAAAAGCAAAAAGAATTGTTTGTAGTAAATGATGATATAAGAAATGCTATAAATATGAAATTTTAGAAGGTGATTATATGAACAAGAAAAAATACACAGAGCAAGGAATAGAAATAAGAAGAAAGCTGGCGTTAGCATTATACTTGTTAATGTTTGTTTGGATGTTCATAACGCTATATATGATGTTCACTAAAAGTCCAGATATTAAACAATTGATGTTTATGTTTATACCATTAGTAGCTTGTTTTGGTCTGGCAACAGCTTTAAAACTTCATATACAACCATATTTATCACAACTTTTAATCGATAAGGTTTCTAAGCAAGTTGATAAGTTAGAATATTCGGAAAAAGCAGGAATACCTGAAAAATATTTTAAGCAAGCTAATTTTATAAAAAAGTATGTAAAGTATAGTTCGTTTGATTTCATCGCAGGAAAGATACACGATAAAGACTTTTTATTTTCAGGTGTTTCAGTAAAAGACAAACTAAAGACAACAACAAATGGAGAGTTAACAACAATATTTTATGGAACGTTTGGGATAACAGATTTTATAACTGATACACCAACAGAAATTATAATTGCTCCAGATGTCAAAAATAAATTCTTAAATATGTTACTAGACGATATTAAAAAAGCTACCGATATAGACAATCAAATAGTAAGACTTGAAAATCCTGAGTTTGAAAGATACTTTGAAGTGTATTCAAAAGATCAAGTTATAGCAAGAAAAGTAATTACATTAACTTTTATGGAAAAAATGGTAGAGTTCAGAAAGTTGATAAACAAAAACGTAACTTTGATTTATAAGAATAATAAAATATATTTCTTTATTGAAAATAAACTTATATTGAATACGAGAAAGTTGTTTTTCAAAGGTGTAACTGATGAAGCTGTTGAAGAATCTAGAAAGTTTTTTGAATTGATTTCTCAAATTGTAAATCGGAATAGCAACAACAACTAAATAAGATTAAGTGCAATCCACTTATGGACGTGTTTAGGACACATCTGTAAGTGGATTGTTTAAGTATGGAGGATAAACCCATATTTGTATTGGAACAGTACAACGCTCAAATGAAGATATCTTAACTATTGGCATTGGACCGTGATAATCTCCCACATATATCTTACCGTGTTACATGAATCCATTCATTATTTTGTAATTTCTCTGCTTCAGGAGATTCACATAAAAAGCCTATAATTCTTGATTCAGAGTCATTTATTAGCATATCTCGTGCGACCACGAATTGATTTTTATCAAAGTCATTAACTCTAAATACATAACCAACCATTTCTATTTTTTTATTTTCATATTTATAAGGCGAGTCATGAACTTCTTTAAGTATTTGGCTAAAATTTTCGCTAGTCATTTTTATTGTCCCAGGCTTTACAAAACTTAAGCATATTGCTAATGCAATTATTACTAACAATATGATAACATTATAAATTTTCATAATTTCCTCCGAATAACTAAAAATCTCTTTATAAATTCTTATGAAGGTTTAACCAAAATATTACAATTTGGTTAAAATAATGTTTTAGTTTGTTTACAAAACATCATAATTATGGTAAACATCAAAAGCCGATGCTAAAATGAATTAAAGTAACATAATATGGTGGTGGTTTTATGAAGAAAAAATTTATTTGTTTCTTTTTAGCAGTTTCATTAGTGATTCGATCTTCAGTTTTTGCTGTATCTTATAAGGATATAAAACAATCTTATTGGGCGTACAAGTACATAACAACGCTTACTAATAACAAGGTTATAAACGGATATGAAGATGGAAGCTTTAGACCTGAAAATACAATTACGAATGCAGAATTTATTAAACTAGTTGTAATGGCTGCACTTCCAGAATGGATTGATATAAATGATGCAGAAAGCAATTTTAATCATTGGGCATCAAGATATATATGGATTGCAGAACGTTATGGGCTTATAAAAACCGGAAGTATAAATTTAGAAAATATAGACAATCCAATTACACGAATTGAAATGGTTAGAATTATTGTAAAAGCAGATTTGACAATGAAAGGCAATAAATTAGAAACATCAGAAAAAGTTAAATTCAAGGATGTTATTTCTTTAAATAATGACGATTTATTATTATTAAAACACGCATGCAGTAAAAACTTGATTACAGGTTATAGCGATAACACTTTTAGACCTCATAACAATATGACAAGAGCAGAAGCAGCAACTATAATATATCGTTTTAAGTGAGGTGAAATCTATGGAAAATAAAAAGAGTTGGTTACTAATAATGTTTTTCTCTTTAATATTTATTTTTTCATCTGTGATTTACGCGAAACCACCTAGTGGATTAGTATGTACTCATAAAGTCTATGAAACTGATGAAACTTCAAAATATCACTATTATTATTGTGATAAATGTGGAGAATGTAACAAGCGAGTTGCACATACTTTTTCTTATTCAAGATATAATGCTAATTACCATAAAGCATATTGTTCATGTGGGTATGTAAAGTATCTTTCACACAGTTCGTCAGCTTATAAATTAAGTGATGGAGAAACTGTAAAAGGAACAACATATTCAGGAACAGAAACTTTAGATAAATATCATAAAATGGTTTGTAATGTTTGTGGTGAAGTAACTGGAGTTGCTGAACATACATGGACTGGTGGAAATACATCGGCACATAAATGTAGTGGCTGTGGATATTATCATAGTAAGAAAAATGATGCAACAAAAGGAAGACATTATTTTAATATAGAAAAAATACGTAAAGCTGGGAATGTTACATTTTGTGAGGTATGCAATCAATATTTGAAGTTAACGTATAGTTCAGATTCTAAATTAACTGAGCTACCTAAAAAAGAAGAGTATACAATGGTCGGAAACCCTAATCCAATGAAAGAAGTAACATTGGATACAGATCAAAAAATAATATGTAACTTTATGCCGATAAATGAAGACGGAGAAATAATAATGCTGGATGAACAGTATTTAAAAGTACGAGCATATACGAATGGAAATTATTATAGTCACTATTCTAAATTGATAGGGAACGAACTATCGAAAATAACAGATAGAGTTCAGTATATAGAAGATTCCGGCACGATAGACTATATAGCAAAAGAGCTTAGTTCTATGGGAGCATTAGGAGGATATAATGAAGAAAAGAAACAAGAGATTATCAATAATCTAGAGCAAATTATAAAAGACGATGAAACATTGACGGCAATGGATTTATATGCAGTAACAGGCGTAGTGTCAAAATTAGGTGACTTTGCAATAAACGCAATAGATAATCCACTTATTGATTGGTTTAGGTTAGATTTGGCAATAAAAAATACTTGGCTATCAGGAGGCACATATACACTTCGCCATGATTTTAAAGGAACATTAGAAAGTAGCACAGGAAGAGAATTTACAATATATTTTTCAGAACTACCCGATAACAAATATGAAATTTTAAAATCTCCTTTATTAACAGAAGGAATCTCTTTTGATATATATGGTTATTCATTTGGAGGATTTGGAAATCTAATGTATTCAACGTTATTCAAAAAAGGTGAAGGCTCATCAGATTCGCCAGCAAATGTATTAGCATATGTTTCGATTGCATACAGAGATACAAATGGAAACGTAATATATACTAAAGGTGGAAATTTAGCTACCCCACGTGATACGGTTATAAGTAGAGTTGTGTATTCGGGTACTTCGGCACATAGTGTCACACAAACAATAACTGCTGAAATGAATTGGACGCAACTTTCAGGATATAGATATAAAGGATATTTATTGAAATATGGCAATAGTTCTGCAGGTCTTTACAGTGTATATAATAAACCATCAGAAATGAAAGTTACAACGAATGCGTCAATCCCAGTAACATCAGCATTTAACTATAACCAAATGGGAGTTAGTTTAGTATTTTATTTTGAACCAGTAAATATAATTTCAGTAAATCATAAAGTTGAAAATGAACTTATAAAAACAGAAAAAAATCTAGGCAAAATTTCAATTCCTACATCAACCATATATGACACAAGCGAAGAAAATTATGCACCAAAGCAATTTGCATCATTAAATAAAAACTTTTGGCCAGGTTACATATTAACAGGATATACCATATATGGAGGAAGTGTTTCAAAAGCTAATATAATAGCCAAGAAAACATTTGATGTAAATACAACAACAAAAATAAATTCAAAAGATGATGCAAAAAGATATGTAGATATAATAACGGCGATCACATCGGAAAAAGATATAGGAACACAAGTTTTAAAACCAGAAAAAATTGGATATGGCGAAGATAAAATATTGGTATTTGAATACCTATATCCAGAAGTTGAAATAAACAACGTGAATTATCAAACAGGTTCAATCTTAAAAGATATAAATAATAATCAATTAAAATATAAAATAAAATTGATTGGTGATAATATGCTAATAAAATCGCTAGATACAACACCTTTAACAAATGGCGAATATAAAAAATTAGATATTACACTTTCTAATGAAACAAAGAAATCATTTCAATATGATGCATCAAATTATTCACTTGTACAAGCTTGGATTTATACAAAAGATTTGAACAAAGGTACAAAAACTTTATACAAAGTAATAGCAGGAAATGAAAACTTCGTGCCATCAAAAATTGATGAAAGTAAAATACAAATTGCCACAGATTTTTCAAGTTTTGCTAATTATTACATACTCGACACAGAAGAACTATTAACCGTAATTGATACAGTGTGGGCAGATTTATATATCGAATTTAGATATTATGAAGGTGCAAATCAAGTAAATGTATCATATGTAGATGAAGAGGGAAATGTATTGATGCCACCAGAGGTATACAAAATCTTAGATGAAGTTAATGGCAAGAAAACAACGACAATTCCTAAAATTGATATAGATGGATATGAGCTAAAAAAATATGTGTTAGACGACAATGAATATACAAGCATATCTACTTTAGAAAATGTAAAAATAGTTGATAATGGAAAAGATAGGGAACTTGTATTTATATATAGAAAAGATAAGAATGACGAAATATATGAGGAAGAAGAAAATCCATATGCAGTAATAAAATCTAATGATAGAGAAAATGAAGAATATGATGTAAATATTGCGATGCCAACAGATGAAGACTTATATGCAAATGTAGTGACTGATAGTTACATACTTGAAAATGTATTGTCGATAATGAATGAGCAACAAAAGGTTAATGTAAGATTGAAGAAAAAATATTACAAAACAAGTGACGATAATAACTATGAAATTACATCTGAAATAGATACGGCAATCTCTACTACAACTTTAGAATATATATTAGATTATCAGTACTTAGGTGGTGGTAATTCAAGACTATTCGTTCTAGACACAGCAATAATGGAAAATGAAACTGTAATGGATAAAAAACATTATGACGAAAATGGGAAAGTATTGATGGAAGCAAATTATAATTCTAATAGTCCGTTCTTAGCATATATACAAGGAGGAAAATTGTATATAAATAATTCAGAAGAATGTACATTAGTAAAAGAAGAAGATGGAATATATTATTTAGAAATACTACTTAGTGGTGTAGATTACGAAAAACCTAATATGGAACAAATAACACAAAACTATAAAGGCGACCATACAGTTATTGATCAAATAATAAAAAAGAACGCAACAGTAAATGGAGACTTTTTAAGTGTATATTCAGAAAATAAAGAAACTATATACCTAAATGGAATAGAAATATATATGTCTGCAGATAGATTGGCAACAGCATTAGAATTATCACAAGCAGGATATTATTACATAGAATCGCAAGCTCCATTAACGAATAAAAATGTTTTATTTAATGAAAGAAAAGTATATACATATTCTCAAAGTCAAAACGATATATATCCAACCACCAAGCTAACAGTGAATTATATCCTATCTGAATTTATTGAAGATAGAATAATAAAAAATATGGAATTAGAGAAAGTATCAGAATCAACATTGAAAAACTTAGCTAAATCAAGCATAGACAATGTAGTATCGATGTATAAAAATATTACAAGTGATTGTAAACGCACAAAGAATTACACACCATCAGACATATCAATGAACGATATAAGTATATATACGCCAATAGTAAATTATACAGAGTTAATACCATTAAACAATTCAGGTGACAATGATAACCAGCTAATAGATGAAACAAAGAAAAATGTATTAACGTTGGATAGTGTATTCACGGTAAAAATACCACATTCAGGAATGCATGTATACGCTACTTATGAAAACGGAAATGAATATGATGGGTATGGCGATAAAGAATACAATTTTAATGGTGCAAAATTAAATGATGAAAAAACATTTGCCGACAAAGGATTGAGCAGTAAAGTATTTTCAAAAATGAAACTTATAAAATTTAGTTTTGATACGTACGCAATAAAATACGATAAAAATGGAACAATAAAGGACAGTAAACTTATATTAGCCAACACCTGGTTTAATCTTGGCGAGTTAGATAAAAACACCGGAATGAATATAGAAAATTATAATTTTATAATTCCTGTTTGGGTACAAGATAATGTAGAGGGAAGCATATCCGTCAGAATTGTAGCTTCAAATATTCCGTCAGAATATGACGCCTTTACAACAGATGAAAGTGTTTCATATCTAGCAAAAGATGTATCAAATTTGAAAGATAAATACATATTACAAGAAGATTTTGATGTATTTATTGCAGGTGTACTATATGACCTAGAAATAAGAGATTCAGATGATATTGGTTGGGTTGGTAAATTGACTCAAGCACTAAAAATCGGAAATACATCTTTAGTAAAAAATATGTTCTTACCGATAGGACAATCAAATCAAAACAAATATAGTGGATATAAATATGGACTAAAATTAGGATACAGATTTTATTTCGATTTAAAAACAAAAGGAATAGCCAATAGCGAAATAGATATAATACCAGAATATTATTATGTATCATCAGATGGAACCTTTGTAACAAAAGATATAGCATTGTTCTATAACACATTAGATGAAAAATATGTGAAATTAGATTTTTTAAATGATTTAAATGTAAAAATGATGATGAGTAAAACTCATGGGGATGTAAATAACAAAGACGTATTTAACTTTGAACTTATAAAAGGAAAACTTTTGAATGAAACTAAACAATATACGGTTCAAACCATAATAGGAACACTAGCTAAAGGATTAAAACTTACTACATTTGATAATGTGTTGCCACGAAACAACATATTAGAATCTTCAAAATTGTATGGTTATGGTGCAAACACAACTGAATTTATACAAGAAGCATTGAAATCAGAAAGTATAGAAACAGAAGAAGATATACGTAAAGCAAATGGCCATTGGTACGCAGAATTTTATTTGCCATCAAGCACAAGTGTGGCAATAGGAAAAGAAACAATGAGTAGTGATGTTATAAAAAATCAAAATTTATTACTAAATGATGGGTACATAGTTGTTGTTTTTAAAGAAATAAAAACAAAATCTAATAATGAAGATTATCTAGGGTATGCTAAACCTACAGAGCAAAGCAGATATGAAAAGGAGGGAGCTAGCTACCTGCCATATGAGATAAATCTGCCGAACGGAAATGTTGCACAAATATCTGAACTTGAAGAGGGAGTAGCGATGGCAATATATGAAGTTGGAATCCGAGCAAACGATGATTATGAAACAGAAGGAACGCATTAGATTTACTTAATAGATTGACAAAAAATGCTTTTGGTAGTAAAATGGCACCATTCAAAGGAAGTTATGAAGATAGACTACATATGTAGAAAATCAAAAAGAGTTGTAGCAATTTGACGGAACTTGTAAAGGAGGATATTTATGAGTGAACTGGCAACGTGGAAAGATGATGCAAGTCGGACTTACTATTTCCTGAAAGGGTACGCAGCTTCTTCGCATTGGCCCAATACGCAAAAGGCACTGATTCTCGCAAAACAATTTCATGAAGGTCAGTATCGCAAAGGTGGTGGCGAATACCTCGTCCATCCTCTGAGAGTATGCAATTATCTTGTAGCATTCAAATTTTCGGATGATGTATTGCTCAGTGCAGCACTTCTTCACGACGCAATCGAAGACGTAGAATGTCTTAGAAATTCGCCTGAGAAGTTGGTCTCTGAATATGGACTTTCGCAAGAAGTGGTTGACTTGATTCTCAAGTTGACGAAGTTTAAAAGCACGCCTATTGAAGTCTACTATGCCGGTATTCAAAAAGACTGGCGAGCATTGCTCATTAAACTCAGTGATCGGTGCAACAACGTAAGTACGATGGATTGTTTCACTCTCGAAAAGATGAAGTCATACATCGAAGAAACCAAGAACTATGTGTTGCCACTTTGTGGATATGCTAAATTGCATTACCCTCAGTACAGTGATGAAGTAACAATTATGAAATACCAAATCACAGCCCTTTGCTCTGTGGTTGAAGGCTTAATTCCTTCCATGGAAGCACAAAACAAAATTAGTAATAGTGCATAATATAAAAAGTGGTTAAGAACAGTAAAATGTTTTTAACCACTTTTAAATTTAATGAACTATTGAAAAAAAGCCAATTTGCCGTTATAATACACGTGAGTAAAATATATTTGGATGCAAACTTACGTAATTGGAGGTGCAACACAAATGGGAAGAATAGTTGAAGGATTATGGGATTGTCCATATTGTGGAACAAAAGGAATCGGAGGAAGCAAACGGACGTGTACAAACTGTGGACGAGCTAGAGATGGTGATACAAGGTTTTATATGTCGGGACAAAAACGATACCTTTCTTCATCTGAGGCAAGAAAAATAAACAAAAATCCTGATTGGGTATGTGACTATTGTGGTAACTTAAATTCGGATGATGACACTGAATGCCATTCGTGTGGAGCTAAACGAACTTCAGAAAACTTGGACTATTTTCAAAACATGGCTAAGAAAGAAAATAGCACAAGACAAGAAAATCAGCTAGAGGTCGAACAAAGAACATATGAAAGAGAAAGTCCATCAGATGAAAAAAGTTGTGTCGATTACAGCTGTTCACGGATGTACGAAGAAAGTGATTTCAATTACAGCTGTTCACAGCTAAACGAAGAAAGTGAAAAATCAGAAAGCGGTCAAAAAAGCTTTGATTTTGAAAATTTGAAAGGTGTAATTATATTTTTATCAGCTTTCGCACTAATAACAGGTCTGATAATTGGACTAGTATTCTTACTTTCTCCAAAAGAAAAAGAACTGACAATAACTAATTTGTCTTGGGAACGGAATATCGAAATCGAAGAATATAAGACAGTAAACGAAAATGATTGGTATTTACCAACGGGAGGAAGGCTTCACTACACTAATCGCGAGATACACCACTATGAAGACGTGTTTGATCATTATGAAACCCGAACAAGACAAGTTCCAAGAGAACGTTATGTTAGAACTGAAACTATTGTTACAGGATATCGAGATCTAGGGAATGGATATTTTGAAGAAATCACGTCTACGAGAGATGTATACGAAACTTATTATGAAACCGAAACATACCAAGAAGCAGTGTATCGTAGTGAACCTGTTTATAGAACCAAATACTATTATGAAATAGATAAATGGTTATATGGAAGAACAGCCACTAGCAAAGCCAATGATAAGACTCCTCAATGGCCAGAACTTAATCTATCTGACAAAGAAAGAGAAAGTTCGCGAAATGAAACATATTCTGCTATAGGAAAAGATGGCAAAGAAGAAGAATATACCTTTACACTATCTTATTCAGATTGGCAGATGATTCATTTAGGACAAAGTGTTAAAGTAAAACTTTCATTTGGTAAAGGTGAAATAGTATCCGTAGATGAAAAGTTCGTAGTATACGAACAAGAATAATTTTTAAAAAGCCCGAGAGTAATATACTTTCGGGCTTTTTAAATTAAAATATTAAGAAATATAAAATATAAAAAAACTCTTGTTAAAACGAAATAAAAATGAAATAATATGAAATAGATATTGGATATGGAGGTGCTCATTATGATAGTTGCTATCGATGGACCAGCAGGAACAGGTAAAGGTACTATTGCAGGACTAATTTCAAAGCGCTTAGGATATACATATATTGACACGGGTGCAATGTATAGATGTGTGACTTTAAAAATGCTTAATGAAGGAATAACAATAGATTCAGACATTGAAGTAATTAAAGATTTACTAGAAAGAACAAAAATAGAATTTATAAATATAAACAACAAGCAATGCGTTTTTTTAGACGATGAAGACGTTACAGAAGAGATAAGAACACCTAAAGTTAATGAACTAGTATCTCCAGTTTCGGCAATAAAAGAGATACGTATAAAACTTGTTGAAATGCAAAGAAAATTAGGAGATACAGCAAACGTTGTTATGGAAGGAAGAGATATAACAACCGTTGTTTTCCCAAATGCAGAAGTTAAAATTTATTTGACAGCAGATGCTAGCGAAAGAGCAAATAGAAGATACAAAGAATTGATAGAAAAAGGTATTGATACTACATATGAAGCGACGTATGATTCTATAATGAAACGTGACGAAAACGATATGAAAAAAGAAATGGGAGCATTAAGAATTGCAGAAGGTGCAATTGTAATTGACTCGACAGAAATGTCAATAGAAGAAGTATATGAAAAAGTAGTTGAAATAATGATAAATGCTGAACTTGATAGCACAGAAGACGATGAAAATATAATTGTAAATATGAACACGGAAGAGTAGGAGCTGAAAAAATGTTTGTTAGAAGTATAATGGTATGGACAATGAGAATATATTGTTCAATTGTGTATAGAATGAAATTTGAAGGAATGGAAAATTTACCAAAAGAGGGCAACACAGTTATTTGTTCTAATCATGTACATATGATGGATTCCATTTCTTTAGTTGTTAAATTTAAAACTAAGAGAATGATAAGAGTAATGGCAAAAGAAGAACTATTTAATACAAAGTTCAAAGAGTGGGCTTTTAGAAATGCAGGAGCATTTCCAGTAAAAAGAGGAAAAGGAGATGTAGAAGCTTTAGAAAAGGCGAAAGACTACATAAATCAAGGAGATATGCTTTTAATATTCCCAGAGGGAACGAGAAATGGATTAGAAAAAGGTATAAAAATGAAAAAAGGTGCTGCATTTATTGCTTTATCAACTAATTCGGTAGTTGTTCCAGTTGGCATAAAAGGAAACTACAAACCATTTAGTAAAATAAGAGTTAGAATAGGTAAACCTATTACGTTAGAAAATTACACGACAAATGAAGAAACATTAAATCCTAGAGAAATAGTAGATTTAACAAATAGAATAAAAGATGAGATAATAGCATTAAGAGATGGAGAATAAAAAATCTCCATTTTTTCTATTTTGGTGATGTTTTTTATGGCTCAAGTATGTCAATCATTTTCGAAAATGTCTCAAAAATTTTTAAACATTAGTACTAGTTTTTGGCTAGTACTAATTCATTTTCAAGAGCAATTTTCTTGTTTTGTTTTTCAATAAAATTAGCAAAACTTTGAGCTTTCCAA
>CAYNRR010000004.1:0-93120 GCA_964400015.1 uncultured Eubacteriales bacterium
TTGGTATTTCCTTTTTTTATTTTTTTACTGTGACATATCTATGTTAAACCATCAATCAATTATTATTTGTAAGCTCTGTTAATCAAATTTATAATTTCTTCTCCATGTAATTTTATTTTTACACTTGTTAAAATTCCAGATGTTTTAAGCTCTTCAATTGTTCTTGGAAGTAAATTTTAAATTTTTTCTAATTCTTCATTCGTAAAAACATAATACGCAGGAATATTTTTTTCTTTTGAACGCAATTTTCTAAATTCAATTAGTTTTTCTTTTAGTATCTCTTGATTTATTACTATATCGATTTTATTATCCGGTGTATTTTCTTTTTTGTTCTCAGCTACACTTTCTTCAAATATTTCTTCTGCTACTTCGTTATTATCTAACTCATTTATTTCAAAATCGAATTTTTCTTTATTTTCCACATTCAAATTCAAAAAATATCTTGCCCAGTTATCCATCGTGGCTTTAGAATCCCATAAAGTTTTATCACTATGATCTCTATCGTATTCTAATTTTCTTATTAAACCATCTGCTTTAATAATATTGTTTTTCATTTCTTTAGGAGCATATCTAGTATTTAATATATTTTCACCATTGGCTGCAACAACCAAAATTCTATGTAGGTCTTCAAAATTTTTTTCAAACAAAAAAGATCTTAATTTACCTCTTTCTTTACTCCAAATTTTCTTATATACATCGCGTTGTGCACCAACTTGTCTATACGGTGATTGCATTCCCTTTTTTATTTTTTTACCTTTATAAAAATATTCTCTGGTAAAGTCACCTTTTTCATTTACAGTAATATTTCCAATCAAATTTTTACATTCTATAAAATAACAACACCAAGGCGTTATAACAATAAAATCTATTTGTGCTTTCAAATCCTCATATACCAAATTCACATCATGTAAAACGAACATTCCTATATTAGATTTCTTTAATTGATACAAAATTTCTCTTTCTCCCGCCAAACCTTTTTTCGCCATAAATAATTCTTGATTTATTTTTGCATCATCAGGATTTTTCATTTTTAAGAATTCTAAATATTCAATTTTTTCTTCAAGTTCGCAGTTCTCTTTTAAAACCACTGTATCTCTAAATTTATTAAATACGTCTAATAAACCCATTTAATCTCCTCTTTACTTTATTTTATTTTGTCATTCCAAACTTCATTTACATGTTGAGTAAGTGCCATTATAAAAGCCTCTTTAGTTAAGTCAATTCTGCTAGTTACTCCATTGGTAACAAAGTGAACTCCACCTTTGCCACTTCTCAAATCATCTTGTTTAAATATTTTGTCCATTACTTTTCCTAAGTCTGTTGAAATTATTTCTTCAACATATTTATCTGGTACAGGAAATGCTGAGCTTGTCCCCCAACTTTCGTAACCATTTTTATCTTTTATAACAGCTATATTGATAATAACCCATTTACCTAATAAATTTGTTATTCCTGATTCTACACCTAAGTAGTATTCTGCTTCTATATTGTTTTTGAAAGCATATTGAATTAAATTATCAGCACGATTTCTTGCACCTTCATATATTTCATTGTTTACTGGTTCGTCGCTAACATTTGATTCAACTGAAATTTCTTCAATTTCAAAATTTTCAAAATAATTTTTAAAAGCTTCTTTTGCGCCTTCTATTTTACTCGGATTTTTGGTTCCTATTAAGACTTTCATCTTTTTCCCCTTTTTTGAATTTTTTCCTTTTCTTAATTCGTACCATAAAAATTTTTTATCGTCAATATTCTGCTAAAACTTTTCGCCTTTTTTCTTTATATATTGTAATTTTTTTCAAATATAATAAAATTGAATTATATTACAATAAGGGGGATTTATATGGATTTATATTATCATTACAACAAAAAATTCGTCAAAGAATTTTCATTGTTTGTTGTAATTTTGCTATCTTTAGTGTTTGTTTGTTCAACAAATACTTATGCTACAACAGAAGAGTCGAGTTTAACACCAAGCGAAATTTCGCGATATAATTCTCGCAGTTATGTTATTGATAAATATGACGTTGATATAATAGTTAACGAAGATAATACTTTTGATATAACCGAAACAATCGACGCTTACTTTAATACTCCACAGCATGGAATATACAGAACTATACCAGCAGTAAATCGTATCACTAGATTGGACGGAACCACTTCAACGAATTATCCTAAAATAACAAATGTTAGCGTTGACAACGAATATACCGAATCACGAGAAGGCAACAATTATGTAATTAAAATTGGTTCGCCTTATTTTACCGTAAAAGACAAACATACTTACGTTATAAAATATACATATACCATAGGAAACGATCCTTTAAAAGACTATGACGAATTGTATTTTAATATAATCGGAACTGAATGGAGTACCGTTATTGGAAATATAACTTTTTCAATAACAATGCCTAAAGAATTCGACTCAAGTAAATTAGGATTTTCTTCTGGTGTCAAAGGGTCAGTTGATAATAGCAAAGTCAATTATACCGTTAGTGGAAATACAATTACGGGAAATTATGATGGAATTCTTTATGTTGATGAAGGAATAACTGTTAGATGCGAATTACCTGAAGGATATTTTGTAAAACAAAAAACATCAGTTAATCTAGATGACTATATACTTTGTCTGGTTCCAATAATATTTCTTATCATTTCTATATCAATATGGTACAAATATGGTCGCGACGACGAAGTAATAGAAACAGTCGAATTTTACCCACCAGAAGGGCTTAACAGCTTAGAAGTTGGGTATTTATATAAAGGAAAAGCTATATCTAAAGATGTGACGTCTTTACTTATCTATTTAGCTAATAAAGGATATATAAAAATTATAGAACTTGAGAAAAAATCAATATTTTCTCACTCTTCAACTTTTAAAATAATCAAATTGAAAGAATATGATGGTGATAATATTAACGAGCGTTTATTTTTAGAAGGATTATTTTCAAATATAGGATCAATATCACTTAAAGCAATTTTAAAAAGAGACTTTAAAAATGCAATAGTCAGTTCTGGTAAAGTTACCGAAACAACTGAAAATCGCTTAAGCCAATCCTTCTACCTAACAATGGATGAAATATTGTCAAACATTAACAGTGGCAAAAATAAAAGCAAAATTTTTGAAAGATTACCTAAAGCAAAAAAATTATTTATTAAATTGATGATGATTGCAACATTTATCATAATCACTATCCCACCTGTTTTGAAATATAAGTATTTTGGTGCTGATCTTACGATATGGGAAATACTTTCATTTGCACTAAAGAACGGCGTACTACTCGAGTGGATTTTTCCTTCTTTACTTGTTCCTGGAATTGGACTTGCAATTTTACTTTGGCTTGTATTTGGAGAAACGCAAACAATTTTAGTTAATGGAAGACCAGTTCATTCAGCACTATTATCAAAGGCATTTGGACTTGTATGGGGATTACTCTTTGGTGGTATTCCATGGGCAGCGTCTACTCTACCAGCATTAAGACAAAATCCAATTTATATGATAGCTTATGTCGTTGGTATATTATGTATTATTGGTATGATTAAGTGCTTAAAATATTTGCCAAAAAGAACTCCTTATGGAACCGAGATGTTGGGAAAAATAAGAGGGTTTAAAAATTTCTTACAGACTGCAAGAAAAGAAGAATTAGAAGAAATGGTAATGCAAAATCCAACATATTTTTACGACATCTTGCCATACACATATGTTTTAGATGTATCAGATAAATGGATTAAAAAATTTGAATCAATATCATTACAAGAACCTACTTGGTATGATAGTCCTAATGCGTTTAGTACGATGACATTTGGTTCATTTATAAATTCTACCATGAACTCTGCAAACGCTGCAATGTCGAATAATCCAGCCTCTTCAAGTTCATCAAGTGGTGGCTCTTCAGGTGGTGGTTCTTCAGGTGGTGGCTCTGGTGGAGGCGGAGGTGGCTCTTGGTAGCCAGCTTTTGCTAGGTGTTTTAAGTATTACGTTTTAACTTTTAAAAATACGTCACAATTAGTGGCGTATTTTTTCAAATATAATAAAATTAAATTACATTATGCAAAGGAGGATTTTTATGTATTTATATTGCATTTATTTAATTCCAATACTATTTCTTATAATTTCTATATTGATATGGTATGAATACGGCCGTGATGATGAAGTTACAGAAACTGTTGAATTTTATCCACCAGAAGGGCTTAATAGCTTAGACGTTGGGTATTTATATAAAGGAGAAGCCACACGCAAAGATGTGATGTCTTTACTTGTATATTTAGCTAATAAAGGTTATATAAAAATCACGAAACTTGATAAAAAATCAGCTCTTTCTCAATCATCGAATTTTAAAATAACTAAATTAAAAGAATATGACGGAAATAATGATAACGAACGTCTAATTTTAGATGGATTGTTTAACCAAAAAAGAGCATCAACATTTAAATCAAAAGCTATGGAAAATTTAGACCAAGGAATTTCTGTTCAAGATGAACATGAAACTCTTAACGAGGTGACTGAAACTGATTTATACGGTACGTTTTTTATAACTGCGACAAAAATATTATTTAATATCAATAATAAAGAAAATAAGAACAAAGTTTTTGAAAAAATAACATCAGGCAAGTTTGGGATTATTTTACTAATGATAATTACAACCTTTATCATAATCACTATACCACCAGTTTTTAATTATTATTTTACCGAACTTTATTTTTATTCATTTCACGAATATTGGATTTTGATTTTTATATTGCCCCAAGTCTTATTTTGCGATTTCTTAATGCCCGGATTGGGAATCTATGTTTTTAGCAGATTCCTGTTTGGTAAATCGCCAGCAGTTTATGCCAATGGGAAAATGGTTCGTTCTTCACTAGCAAATAAAATATTAGGACTTATATGGGGCTTGGTGTTTGCCGGTACTCCTTGGATAAGTGACCTGTTACCAATGTCGGAAGGAAATCCTGTTTATATGATAGGATACGGAATTGGAATATTGTGTGTTTTAGGCATGTTTATGTGTTTAGAATACTTACCAAAAAGAACACCTTACGGGAACGAAATGTTAGGCAAAATAAAAGGATTTAAAAACTTCTTAGAAACTGCTGAAAAAGAAGAACTAGAAAAAATGGTATCGCAAAATCCAACATACTATTATGACATTTTACCGTATGCATATGTTTTAGATGTTTCTAATAAATGGATTGAAGAATTTGAAGAAATTGCACTCCAAGCTCCACTTCACTTCGATAGTGCTGAAATATTTGACTTGCTATCGATGGGGTCTAATCTGTAATCTTTATGTTCAACAATGAGATATGAGGCGGGCAAAAAAGTTTATTAAATAAAAGTAGGATAATGAAAAACAAAAGATCTACCTTCGAAAAGGTAGATTTTTTATACATTTGTCCACCTACGCATTTTCAAAATTTTCCAACATTATATGTTTTTTCTTTAGGATTATGATATCATCAATATAGTAAAGTTTTTATCAATTAAGATATTGTTAAAAACGTATAAAAAAGGGGGTGAAAATTATGAATCAAAAGAAAACATTTACACTAATCTTATTAGTGGTAGTAGTATTATTAGCAGCTGTCATAGTTTATGGAATAACTAAAAATTCAAGTAATAATTATGATGTAGATAGCTTGGTTGAAAATTCAAACACTACATATTTAAATGTTAGCGAACTAAATGCCGATGATAGCATTGAAGCAAGCTATATATACTCAACAACTGCTGTGCCAGGATTAATTGATGTTACATTACCATCTGAGTTTAATCCTATTTTTGAAAAGTACGAAAGTTCACAGATTTGGTGTCCAAAAGGAGAAGAAGATTATTCTACTATAGTTACATGTTCATTCGGCTTGACAACAGGTACTTATGAAGAAGCTGACGAATACGGTGTTGTTTCTACAGTAGTTGATGAGGGAACAATTGATGAACAATTATATGGATTAGCAAAATATTTTGGCGTTGATAAAGTTAATGTTAATACTATTAACGGAATAAAATGGTATACTATTGTGGCTAGTAATCACAAAGATGAAAGAACATCTAGTGAGCTAAAAAAGGGATATTACAATTATACAGAAAAAGATGGAAATGTATTTCAATTATCATATGAAATGCTTAACGATATTGGAAAAGAAGATATGACTAAAGCAATACAATATCATAATGACATATTAACATCAGTTAAATTTAAATAATGATGTCTCCAGTTATACTGGAGTTTCTTTACACAAAAGAAGTTTACGCAATAGCATAAACTTCTTTTGTGTTATTTTATTATTTTCCAAATTCCTTTTTTAGTCGAACCAACTCTTTCTATTATTCCATTATCTTTTAGATATTTTATATTATAAGATATACCGTCTCTAGTAATTCCTAACCTTTCTGCCATCTCCATTTGCGTAATATTTGGAGATTCTCTTATTAAATCGAGAATTTTTTCTTGTGTAGTTTTATGTGTAGTTTCTTGTGTAGTATTTTGTTCTACAATTATTTTATCTATAGTTTCATAAATCATTTTTAACATAAATTCTATAAATTCTGTTGATTCACCAACTTTATTGCAATTATCTATAACTTTATAGTATTCCTCTTGATACTGTTTTATTAAGCTTTCTATAGGCACATATTCAAATATTTCTTTCCATTCTGAAAGTAACGCAGATTGCCAAAGTCTAGCCATTCTTCCATTACCATCACCAAAAGGATGTATGAAAACAAATTCATAATGAAATACTGAAGAAAGTATCAAAGGATGAACAGTATTTTTAGCTTCTTTCATCCAATTAAATAAATTCTCCACTAATTCAGGTACTAATTTTTCAGATGGTGCAACAAAAATACATTTGTCACCATCATAAACACCTTCTCCATGACTTCTAAATCTTCCACTTTCTTTTTCTACTAAAAATGTCATTATTCCATGAATCAACTTCAAATCGTTTATTGAATATGGATTAACTTCAGAGATTTTATTATATGCTTCATAAGCATTTTTTACTTCTTGAATATCTTTTCTATCTCCTATTACCATTTTCCCATTAATAACATCTTCCACCTGAAATAAAGATAATTGATTATTTTCAATAGCTAAAGAAGAATGTATTGAATTTATTCTATTTTGTTTTCTCAATTCAGGCATTTTATTTAAAGTAATGTAACTATTTATTTCTCCAATTTTTTCCATTATTTTTGAAATATACTCTAATATTCTATCCGTTATTTTATAAGGTGGTACATATTTATCCATCTTTTCCTCCTTAAATCATTTCTCCATTATATTATACTATATTACAAATAATATATCAATATTTCTTGTGTAGTTTCTTGTGTAGTTTTTTTAAGGAATAGTATTAAGAACATTTAGCTAGTTTAAAGAGTTTTTCTTTAACAATACTTAACATATCATCACAACCTTCCTTAAACGACAAAAAACTTAATTCTTTCGAATTAAGCTTTATCTCAACATCGCTTGGTGCGACGATTTTTACAAACTGGAGCGGGTGACGGGAATTGAACCCGCCTCTTGGGGTCGGAAGCACCATATTCTACCACTGAACTACACCCGCATCTGTTTTAATATATAAAAAAAGTCAAGCTATTGCTTGACTTTTTGGTAGCGGATGTGGGACTTGAACCTACGACCTACCGGGTATGAACCGGGCGCTCTAGCCAACTGAGCTAATCCGCCATCTATCTCGAACAATAGTTATTATACGAAAGTATATTGTTTTTGTCAAGGAATATTTAGAAAATATTTCTTGGCGGAGTGGGTGGGATTTGAACCCACGGGAGAATCGCTTCTCACAATAGATTTCGAGTCTACGCCGTTATGACCACTTCGGCACCACTCCATTATTTTTATTATTCGGATTTTAAAAAATAAAGGCTAGAACTTATTAGTTCCAGCCTTTATACATTGGAGCGGGTAGCGGGAATCGAACCCGCACAATCAGCTTGGAAGGCTGAGATTCTACCATTGAACTACACCCGCATCGCCACACTGCTATTACATTATAGCAATGTGTGTGTTATGTGTCAACACCTTTTTGAAATTTTTTTGAATTTTTTCAAAAAATTTTTTGTCCTTTTTTATTTACTTATTTTTTGCATTTTATAACATTGAATCCTGTTTTTTTGTCCATTACTTCACATTCTTTAAACAGTGTGTTTAGAAATGTTATTGTACTTGGTGCACCATGTTTTTTGTTTATTACTAAATATAATATTCCGTTTTCTTTTAAGTGTTCTTTTGCGTCTTCGTACATTTTATATATAACACTTTTCCCTGCCCTAATTGGTGGATTTGTTATTATCACATCATATTTTTCTTTTATCTGTTCAAAGCCATCTGATTCAATTATTTTCACTTTTGAATCTACTTTATTTTTTATTGCATTTCTTTTGCATAATTCAAGTGCACGGTGATTTACATCTAACATTGTAACTGTGCTTACATTTTTGTTTTTAGCAGCTATTATACCGATTACACCATATCCGCAACCAACATCTAGTATATCTCCTTTTAATTCATTATATATCGTTTTCATTAAAAATGATGTTGCTATGTCTACATGATTTTTTGAAAATACTCCGTTGTCCGTTATAAAGTTAAATTGATTACCCTCTAGTTCATATTGTATTTCTCTTTCTTCCGATTTTACCGTTGGATCAGCTGTATAATAATGTTCCATTTTTGTTCCTTTCTATTTTTAAAGCTCACTTTAATGAGTGAGCTTTTGTTTTACTTATTTCGCAGATATATATCCGTCTAATGGATTTACATATTTACCGTTTATTCTAACTTCAAAATGCAAATGTGGTCCTGTTGCATAGCCTGTAGAACCTACTAGCATTATTGCTTGTCCTTTTGTTACTTTGTCCCCTACTTTTACAAGTAATTTTTGTGAATGTGCGTATAATGTAACTACTCCACCTCCGTGGTCAATCATTACTGTGTATCCATATCCTGATATCCAACCTGCTGTTATTACTTTACCGTCTGCTGCAGCCACAACATTTTTTCCATTGCATCCAGAACCTGCAATATCAACACCTGTATGCATTTTATATACTTTTAATACAGGATGTAATCTGTTTCCGAAATACGATGTTACTGTATAATAATTTGGCAATGGCCATTGCATTGTTCCACCTGTGTATTTACTAGTTGCAGAAGAACTTGACATTTTCTTTATTTCTTCTGTTAAGCTATCTGCTTTCTTTTGAAGTTCATCGATTGATTTTTCTAATAAATCTTCTTCTTTTTCTAGCTTTCCTAAGTATGTAACTCTAATTTCTTTTACGTCATTTAACGCAACCTTTTGCTCTTCCGCTAGAACTTTCTTTTGTTCGCATACAACTTTGTTTTCTTCTAATTGTGTCTTTTTATTTTCTATTGCTTCTTTTTCTTCATTTAATTCTTCTAGCATTTCTTGGTCGTATTCCATAATTTCGTCTAGCACTCTATATCTAAAGAAAAAGTCTGTAACACTTTCTGATTGTAATAATGTATCCATTAAAGAAACCGATCCACATTTATAATATGCAATTAGTCTATCTTGTCTTCTTACATCTTTAATTTCGTATTCTTCTTCTGCTTCTTTTATGTCTACAATTGCTGTTTCAATGTTAGTTTCTAATGTACTTATTTCATTTTCTAAATATGCAATATCTGTTTCAGCAGCACCAATCTTTTGGTCTAAATCTTCTATATCGTTTAATGTTAATTTTTTATTGTTTTGAACTTTTTGCAAATCTTTTTTAGTTTGTGTTATATCATTTTTTGTTGAATTTAATTGTTGCTGCATTGAAGATGTTGCAAAAACTGTTGAACTAAGTAAAGAAAATACTATTACCAAAGATATTAGTTTCTTCATTTTGTTCCTCCTTTTATAACTTTTAAACTTCTAAATATTTGTTGATTGACATAGAACTTCCAACACTACCTGTTCCTACCCCTAACAAAATCAATATAAGTGCAACCGTTGGAACAACTTCATTTATGCTTGATAAGAAAGATAAGATTGCTACTTCACTTGAAAGTGATGCCATACCATTACACAACCACATAGTAATTAAAATAACAAATCCTGCACTGACAAGTCCTATTATTAGGCCTTCTATTACAAATGGTGCTTTTGTAAAAGTATCTGTTGCTCCTACGTATTTCATTATTGATATTTCTTTTCTTCTAGCATATAACATAAGTTTTATAGAGTTCATCATTACATAACAAGAACCAACTGTCGTAATTATAAAAATTGTAACTGCTAAAACCTTAGCTGATAGAGCAAGTTTTGAAATCAAATTACTGTTTTCGTTTACCATAACATCGTCTGCTTCTTCGCCAACTCCATCTAACGTTCTGATTTCTTGTGCAATTTGTTCTGCCATACTAAGATCTTCTATTGTAACTATGTATGATTCTGGATATATGTCATCAGGAACACCTTCTGTCATACCTGCTGGCACTCTATCTTTAGCTCTTGCAATCGCTTCTTCTTTTGAAATGTGCTGTACTTCTTTTACGCCGTTTAGAGCTAAAAGTTCATCTTTTAAATCATACTCTATATCGTCTACAACTATATCATTAGTTCCTTGCGCAACTCCAGAAATAAGCTTTATTTTTTCAATAGCTTGGTTAGCTAATCTATAATCTTCTATAGTAACAATGTAGTAATTTTCTTTTACTGTTGTTACTTGTTCTTCTCCTGAAGCTCCAACATTTGTATGTTCAACTTCTTTTGTTTTATAATCTATTGTCTTTACTGAATCTATTTGCATTATTTCATTTCTTATATTTTGAATAGCTAAAGCGTCTGTCGCATCTATCTTAACTTCAATTTTCCCTGTTTTATAATCTGGAAAAACTTCTATCTTTCCTTGCGATTCTTCAAACATATCAAGTAAAAGATTTGCTCCATGAAATAGTACACAGAAAAAAGAAATTAAGAATAATGTAATAGTCATGATCGCTACACCTGACCAAAATATTTTTTGATTTTTTAAAATACTTGATATAGCTTCAGCAATCCAATAACTAATTGTATTTATGCTCATTTATATACACACCTTTCTTTATGTCACTACAAACAGTACCATCTTCAATTGTTATTACTCTTTTTTGCATTTTATCAACTATATCTTTTGCATGAGTTGCAACCACTACTGTTGTTCCTCTTCTATTTATGTCGTTTAATAATGACATTATCTCCCAAGCTGTGTCAGGATCTAAGTTACCAGTAGGTTCATCTGCTATAAGCATCATTGGATTATTAACTATCGCTCTAGCAACTGCAACTCTTTGCTGTTCTCCTCCAGATAATTGTTCTGGATATACTTTTGCTTTTTTTAACAAACCAACTAATGATAAAACATTAGGAACTTGTTTTTTTATTTGTTTTGGATTTGCTCCTATTACTCTCATTGCATATGCAACATTTTCATAAACTGTTTTGTCTGGCAATAGTCTGAAATCTTGAAATACTATTCCCATTTTTCTACGTAAGTAAGGAACTTTATTGTGTGGAATATTTATAATACTTTTTCCATTTATATAAATCTCACCCGACGTTGGTTCAACTTCTTTTAATATCATTTTCATTAGTGTTGATTTTCCACACCCACTTGGCCCAACTATAAATGCAAACTCTCCTTTTTCAATATGCAAAGTGGTATGCTTTACGGCCTCTGTACCTGTAGAATATCTTTTACAGACATCATCAAAAATTATCATTTATACTCTCCTCCAAAATTGAGTTGAATTACACGTATTTATTTTTATCAATTTCTTCATTTATATTTTGACTTAAATTTCATTTTTTTGTTTCATAATATTTCTATATTACTACATATTCACAAAAATTATATCAATATAATATTTCAAAAGCAATATTTCACTATGTGAATTTTATGAAAAAAGTCTAAAACCAAAAATGATTTTAGACTTTTATTTCTATTTTTCTTTAAATCCTTTTCCTATTGCTTCTGTTACGGTTGTTACGATTGTAAATGCCGAGTTGTCGATTTCTAATATTTTTTCTTTTAATCTTGGAATTTGTTTTTTATTTACTACACACATTAAAATACTTTTTTCTTCATTTGTATATGTTCCTGTGGCATTTATTTTTGTACTTGTTCTTCTTAAAGTTGTATGAATATAATCAGCTATTTCTTTTTCTTTATTTGTAATTATAAAAACGCCTTTAGCATAATCTGCACCTTCTAAAATCAAGTCAATCATTTTCGTCATTACGAATGCAGCAACCATAGAATACAAACCTATCTCTATATTTTCAAATATAAATGACATTGCTGTTATTATAATTCCATCTACAACAAGTAATATTTCACCCATGTTTATATGTTGCTTTTTTTCATGTACAAGGCGAGCTACTAAATCAGTACCACCAGTTGATCCTCCTGCTCTATATGTTAACGCCATGCCAAGTCCAGATATAACGCCACCGTACAAAGCTGATAGCATTAAATCACTTGTTATGCTTGGAATAGCTTCTCCAATTCTAATACCTAAAGAACAAAAAATCATTCCTATAAAACTTTTAATCCCATACTTTATTCCAAGAACTTTTCCTGTGATTAAAAATGCTGGAATATTTAGCAAAATCAATCCAATCTCAGCAGGTATGTCCGACAAATAATACAAAATAGTTGCTAGTCCACTAAATCCACCAGTTGTAATTTTAACAGGAAGTAATACAAGTCCAATACTTATACCAACAAGTAATGCACCTACCATCAATACAACTATATTACTAGCTGATTTAACTAATCCTTTGTTTTTCATAAACAACCTCCACAATTATTTATTTTTTTCAAGTTCTTCAATTATTTTTTCCATTGCGCTACGTCCCATATTAGCGAACTCAGTTGTTTTTTCAGTATAATCCACTTTGCTATTTTTCATATAATAATCAACTTGTTCAAGTATTTTTTCAACATCAATACTTTCATATGTGCACACCGAAGACATATTCATCATTCCTAAGAATCCATCAACTTTTGGTTCGTAAGAAATTCCTATTGTTGGCACATTTCTTAAAACAGAAAATACAAGTGCGTGTAGTCTAACTCCGATATTAACGTTCATGTACCCCATGGCACCCAAAATTTCTGATGGCAAATATCTGTTAGGCATCAACACTGTAGCATCTTCATGTTTCATTTTGTGCATTACTATTTTGCTAATTTCTGCATCTTTTGGTTTATGAAATGGGAAAAATACAATTCTAGCATTATATTTTTCAACAAGTTTATCTGCAATTTCAGCAAAAAGATCCGTTCTGTCCTTGTCTCTCCATTCTCTTATTGAGAAACCAATTAAAGTTTCGCCCTCTTTGTAGTTATGAACATTATCCTTAATAATTTTCAAGCATCTTTCTGGAGCTGGTGGCTTCATCATGAAAATCATATCTGAAGACAAAAACATTTTTTCCTCTTTTATACCCATTTCTTTAGCATACTCCATAGCTTGTTTATCACGCATTCCAATAAGTTTTACACTCTTTTTATTAAGTATTCTCTTAGTCATTTTTCTGTATATATTAGTATTTATTGGGCCCATTCCTTGATATGAAACACAAACTTTTTTGCCTAATAACTGCGCTATTCTAACTATTCCAAGATAATACCAAATACTCTTTCTGCTGGTGATATCTTGAAACAACGTTCCACCACCACTAACAACTATATCTGATTTTCTTATAGCTTTTACTACTTCTATAAGATTATACCTATCATATGCTTCTACATTGTATAGCTCCTTTGTTCTTTCAGGATTTGATGATAGAACAATTAGTTTATAATTTCTTTTAGCAAGCTCAATTGAAAAAGTTTCAATCATAGCTTCATCGCCAGTATTATTAAATCCATAATAACCTGAAATAAGTACGCTCTTCATATTTTCAGCTCCTCTCATGCTTTTACTTTCTTAAAAGCTTTTTAATTGCTTCTTTAGCAGCTTGCATTTCGGCTTCTTTTTTATTTTTTCCCAAACCCTCACCAAGTAATTTACCTTCTGCAAAAACTTCCGATTTAAACATTTTATTGTGTTCTGGGCCATAAGAATCAACTATCTTATATTCGATTTTGATGTCACCATTAACTTGCAAAATTTCTTGTAATTGAGTTTTATAATCTTTATTGCCTTTGTTGATAAATTCTTCTAATCTTCCAAGTATATTAGGTAAAATAAATTGTTTGGCATTTTCAAAACCAGAATCCAAATATATTGCACCAATTATTGCTTCAACACTATCTGCCAAAATTGAATTTCTATATCTACCATTGTTCTTAGATTCGCATTTGCCAACTTGCAAAAAATCACTAAAACTATACCTATTTGCCACTTCTGCTAACGATTCTTCGCATACGGCATAAGCTCTGGCTTTAGTCATTTCTCCTTCTGATAACTGTGGGTAGTTTTTATAAATATACTCACTAGATATAAGCTCTAATACTGCATCTCCAAGATATTCTATCTTTTCATTATATTCTTTTTTACCATTTTCGTGGGCATATGAACTGTGTGTCAATGCCACTTCCATTAAGCTTTTGTTTTTAAATTCATATCCAATATTTTTTTCAAAAGTCATACTACACCTCATTTTAATAAAGCAAAAAAATGATGAACGGCTCATATTAACTGTTCATCAAATTTTTGCATAAACAAATTCATTATTTATTGATTGTTTTTGATGTATTCTACAACATCACCAACAGTCATAATTTTTTCAGCTTCATTATCTGGAATTTGTAAATCAAATTCTTCTTCTAGAGCCATTATAAGCTCAACTATATCTAATGAATCAGCACCTAAATCATCTATAAAAGATGTTTCCATTTTTATAGAATCATCCTCAGCAGCTAATTGATCCATTATAACTTCTTTTACTTTTTCAAATATTGCATCTGGATTCATCCAAATGACCTCCTTTCAACTTTTGTTTTCATATGTCAAAATCTCTTATACAATAACAATAGTATATGTTTATTTAATTGTCAACTTTTTTTGAAGTTTGTTTATCGTTTTCTGATATTTTTTTAATCTCGTTTTCAATAGTTTCAACTACATTATTCTTTGCAAAATTTTCAGCTTGTATAAGTGTATATCTGACAATTTTAGCGTTTGCTGTGCCATGACATTTTACGATTGGTTTTTTTATGCCTAGCAACAATGCTCCACCGTATTCACTATAATCCATTCTTTTCTTAAAAGATTTTAATGCAGGTTTTAAAAGCATTGCTAAAAATAATCTGAAAGGATTTTTTCCTAATTCTTCTTTTAAAAGTTTAGTAACCATTGCACCAATACCTTCTGTAGTTTTAAGTGCCACGTTACCTGTAAAGCCATCTGTTACAACGACATCAACATCGCCATTAAACATATCTCTACCTTCTATATTGCCATAAAAATTAAAGCCGTCTGTTTCAGAAAATTTAAGATATGTTTCTTTAGTTAATTCATTGCCTTTTCCTTCTTCTGTACCAATATTTAAAAGACCGACTTTAGGTTCTTCCACGTGCATAACCTTATTCATATAAATTGAACCCATTGTTGCAAATTGGAACAAATTTATTGGTCTACAATTAGTATTCGCACCACAATCTATAAGCATAAAGCCCTTTCCTGTATAATTAGGTAATAGTGGACAAAGAGCAGGTCTGTCTATACCTTTAATTCTACCAACTAATAGCAAACCACCTGTTAAAAAGGCACCTGTGCTTCCTGCAGAAATAAAAGCATCTCCTTCGCCTTTCTTTAACATATTAAATCCAATTACCATAGAAGAATCTTTTTTATTCTTTATAGCTGACGTTGGGGATTCTTCATTCTTTATTACAGAATCTGCATTAACAACTGTTATTCTCTCAGAAACTTCAGAAATAGAATCTTTACCATAAAATTCTTTTACTTTTTTATTTATAATTTCTTCTTTTCCTATTAAAACTATATCCGACTCAAGTTCATCAATAGTATTTACGCAACCTTTAATAATCTCGTCTGGTGCATAATCTCCACCCATTGCGTCTACTAAAATTTTCATAAGTAAATCTCCTTTCAAATTCAGGATTTATAAGAATCAACTTATGTAGTCCTAAAATAGGATTATATTATAAAGTATATATTTTTGCAATACAAAAGACTTGCTATTTCTAGCAAGTCTTTTATTTATATGGTTATTTAGTTAGAAATTACTCTTTAATTTCTGTAACGATACCAGCACCAACTGTTCTTCCGCCTTCACGAATAGCGAATTTTAATCCTTTTTCGATAGCGATTGGTGTGATAAGTTCGATATCCATAACTACGTTATCACCAGGCATAACCATTTCAGTACCAGCTTCAAGTGTTATAACACCTGTAACGTCTGTTGTTCTGAAATAGAATTGTGGTCTATAGTTACTGAAGAAAGGTTTATGTCTTCCACCTTCTTCTTTTGTTAGAACGTATACTTGTCCTTTGAAAGATGTGTGTGGGTGGATTGTTCCTGGTTTGGCAAGAACTTGTCCTCTTTCGATTTCGTTTCTTTGAATACCTCTTAAAAGAACACCAATGTTGTCACCAGCTTCAGCTTGGTCTAGAAGTTTTCTAAACATTTCAACACCTGTAACAACTGTTTTTCTTGTTTCTTTAGCGATACCAACGATTTCAACTTCGTCAGAAACTTTAACTACACCTCTTTCAACTCTACCTGTAGCAACTGTTCCTCTACCTGTGATTGAGAATACGTCTTCAACAGGCATTAAGAAAGTTTGATCTATTGGTCTTTCTGGAGTTGGGATGTAAGTATCAACTGTATCCATAAGCTCTCTAATGCAAGCATATTCTGGAGCGTTTGGATCTGTTGAAGTACATTCTAATACTTTTAATGCAGAACCTTTGATAATTGGTGTTGTGTCACCAGGGAAATCATATTTAGTTAATAGGTCTCTAACTTCCATTTCAACTAATTCTAATAATTCTGGATCATCAACCATATCGCATTTGTTTAGGAATACTACGATATAAGGAACACCAACTTGTCTTGCAAGAAGAATGTGTTCTCTTGTTTGTGGCATTGGACCATCAGCTGCTGAAACAACAAGGATAGCACCATCCATTTGAGCAGCACCTGTGATCATGTTTTTAACATAGTCAGCGTGACCTGGGCAGTCAACGTGTGCATAGTGTCTTGTATCTGTTTGATACTCAACGTGTGCTGTATTGATTGTGATTCCTCTTGCTTTTTCTTCTGGAGCTCCGTCGATTTGATCGTAAGCTTTGAATTCAGCTGCACCTTTCAATGATAATACTTTTGTAATAGCAGCTGTTGTAGTTGTTTTACCGTGGTCAACGTGTCCGATTGTACCAATATTAACGTGTGGTTTATTTCTTTCGAACTTTTCTTTTGCCATTATAATTTCCTCCTTTAATTTTATATTATTTTTTAATATTGAAGTCTTAATTTCACGAATATATTTTATAAAACTTTATATTTATTTGCAATACATTCGTTATCAAAATATATCAGACTTTAAATTAGTCTTTTTTAGCTTTTTGAGCTGTAATAGCGTCCATAATTGACTTAGGAACTTCTTCATTATGGCTTGGTTCCATAGAGTAAGTACCTCTACCTTGAGTTCTTGAACGTAAGTCTGTAGCATAACCAAACATTTCTGATAATGGAATAAATGCTCTTATAATCTTCATTCCAGCTTGGTCATCCATACCTTCAAGTCTACCTCTTCTTGAGTTAACATCACCAATAACGTCTCCCATGTATTCTTCAGGAACTACTATTTCAACTTTCATTATAGGCTCTAATAGAACTGGTTTAGCTTGTTTGCAACATTCTTTGAAAGCCATAGAAGCAGCAATCTTGAATGCCATTTCTGATGAGTCAACATCGTGGTATGATCCATCAACAAGTGTAGCTTTAACGTCTACTACTGGGTAACCAGCAAGTATACCAACGTTTGTAGCTTCTCTAAATCCATCTTCTGTTGGTTTAATGTATTCCTTAGGAACAGCACCACCAACGATTTTGCTTTCAAATTGGATACCTGAACCTGGTTCTAATGGTTCTAGTTCAAACCATACATCACCATATTGTCCTCTACCACCTGATTGTCTGATGAATTTACCTTGAGCTTTAACTTTATTTCTAATAGTTTCTTTGTATGCAACTTGTGGAGCACCAACATTACATTCTACTTTAAATTCTCTCTTTAATCTATCTACGATAATATCTAGGTGTAATTCACCCATACCAGAGATAATTGTTTGACCTGTTTCTTGGTCTGTATATGTTTTAAATGTTGGATCTTCTTCTGCAAGTTTTGATAAAGCAATACCCATTTTTTCTTGGTCTGCTTTTGTTTTTGGTTCAATAGCAACAGAAATAACTGGTTCTGGGAATTCCATTGATTCAAGAATAACAGGAGCTGATTCAACACAAAGTGTTTCACCAGTTGTTACATCTTTCAAACCAACTGCAGCTGCGATATCTCCAGCGAATACTTTGTCGATATCTTCTCTGTGATTAGAGTGCATTTGTAGAATTCTACCAATTCTTTCTTTCTTGCCTTTGCAAGAGTTTAATACTGATGAACCAGCTTCAAGTGTTCCAGAATATACTCTAAAGAAGCAAAGTTTACCTACGAATGGGTCTGTTGCAATCTTAAATGCAAGAGCAGCAAATGGTTCGTCATCTGATGCTTTTCTTTCAACTTCTTCTTCAGTATCTGGATTGATACCTTTAATAGCTGGAATATCTAGTGGTGAAGGCATGTACTCAATAACTGCATCAAGTAATTCTTGAACACCTTTATTTTTATATGAAGAACCACAGCATACAGGAGTAAGTTTACAAGCAAGTGTACCTATTCTTAATCCTTTTTTAATTTCTTCTGCTGTTAACTCTTCGCCTTCAAGATATTTCATCATCAATTCTTCATCTTGTTCAGCAGCTGCTTCAACCATTTCTTGACGATATTTGTCAGCTAATTCTTTTAAATCAGCTGGGACGTCTGTTTCTTCGATTTCTAGTCCTTTATCATCTTTGTGGATGAAAGCTCTCATTTTTATAAGATCAACTACGCCTTTGAAGTTATCTTCTGCTCCAATAGGTAATTGTATTGGAATAGCGTTAGCTTTTAATCTTTCTCTCATTTGCTTAACGCAATTGAAGAAATCAGCTCCTAATGTGTCCATTTTGTTAACGTAACACATTCTTGGAACCATGTATTTGTCTGCTTGTCTCCAAACAGTCTCTGATTGAGGTTGAACTCCTCCTTTAGCACAGAATACTGTAACTGAACCGTCAAGTACTCTTAAAGAACGCTCAACTTCAACTGTAAAGTCAACGTGACCTGGTGTGTCGATGATGTTTATTCTATGGTTTTTCCAGAAGCATGTTGTAGCAGCAGAAGTAATTGTGATACCTCTTTCTTGCTCTTGAGCCATCCAGTCCATAGTTGCAGCACCTTCGTGTGTTTCACCAATTTTGTGAACTTTACCTGTATAGAAAAGTATACGCTCTGTTGTTGTTGTTTTACCAGCATCAATGTGAGCCATTATACCTATATTTCTAGTTTTTTCTAATGAGTATGCTCTCTTAGTAGTTGTTGCCACTATAGTTTCCTCCTTTTTCATATTTTTCTAAAGTACATTATATACTATAAAATTCTACCAACGGTAATGTGCAAATGCTTTGTTAGCTTCAGCCATTCTATGAGTATCTTCTTTCTTCTTGAAAGCTCCACCCATGCCATTGATAGCATCAATGATTTCATTAGCAAGTTTTTCTTTCATTGTTTTTTCATTACGTTCTCTTGAATATCTTACTAACCATCTTAAACCTAATGCTTGTCTTCTTTCAGCTCTGATTTCCATTGGAACTTGGTATGTAGCACCACCAACTCTTCTAGCTTTTACTTCAAGTACAGGCATTATATTGTTCATAGCTTCTTCGAATGCTACTAATGCATCTTTGCCAGTTTTTTCAGCAACGATTTCAAATGCATCGTATACGATTCCTTGAGCTAATTGTTTTTTACCATCTAGCATAATGTTGTTGATAAGTTTTGTAACAACTTTGCTTCCGTATACTGGATCTGGTAATATTTCTCTTTTAGCTATATATCCTTTTCTTGGCACTGTTCTTCCCTCCTTATAAATTTAGTATACATTCAAACTACCGTATACCAAGGTACTCTGGTGTGTCACCAGTAAGTGCTTTTATCATTATATATATTCCAGCTAAACACAAGCCAATTTCTTGGTTGCCAACCTTCTATATGTATTACAATAAAGCACTCTAAATTTGATTAAGCTTTCTTAGGCTTTTTAGCTCCATATAAAGATCTAGCTTGTTTTCTATCTTTAACACCAGCTGTATCTAATGTACCTCTAATGATATGATATCTAACACCAGGAAGGTCTTTTACTCTTCCACCTCTTATAAGAACAACGCTATGTTCTTGTAAGTTGTGTCCGATTCCTGGAATATAAGCTGTAACCTCTTGAGTGTTTGTAAGTCTAACTCTGGCAACTTTTCTTAAAGCTGAGTTTGGCTTTTTAGGTGTAGTTGTTTTAACTACTGTACAAACACCTCTCTTTTGAGGAGCTGCTTGGTTAGTAACTTTCTTTAATTTTGAGTTATAACCTTTTTGTAAAGCTGGAGCTTTTGATTTAGATGTTTTGCTCTTTCTTCCATGTTTAACTAATTGATTGATTGTTGGCATCTCTTGTGTTCACCGCCCTTTCTTTGCATAAATTAACTATATATTTCAACGTATCCCCGATAACTCGAGTTCCGTAGAAATCAAAATTTATAATATTGAATTTTGCTACTCGGCTGCCGCAGAAGCTTTTACATCGATTCCTGCGAGCTTGCCAAGCTCTTCCATTGTCGAAATGTGTTTAATAACGATGTGTTTTTCTTCGCACATTTTTATCAATTGTTCTGTGACATGCTCTTCTGCATCATCACCAACATAAACAGTTTTAACTGTACCTTCTTCAACAGCTTTTAAAACTTGTTTAATTCCAACATATTTCATCTATTTTCAAATCCCCTTAAAGTTTAAATTTGAATTTATTATATGCATCTGTATGTATCCACATACGATAGCAGATTGCATTTTATCATTTTTAATATGTATTGTCAACATTTGAAGCTTATTTTTTATGTATTTCCGTATGCTTTACAGTTATTTTCTTGTAATCATTTTTTGACTATCTTTTAGTTCTGATTTTGTGCAATTTTAAAGAGCTTTTTGTCAATTCAGACAAAAAGCTCTTTTTCATTATTCTTCAGTATCTGCAAGTTTTGCGGCTCTATCTGCGGCATTTAACGCATCAACCATTTCATCTATATCTCCATTTAAGAAAGAATCTACTTGGTACATGCTTAAACCAATTCTGTGATCTGTAATTCTACCTTGTGGGAAATTGTATGTTCTGATTTTTTCTGATCTATCTCCACTTCCTACTTGGCTTCTACGTGCATCTGATTGTTCTTTAGTTTGTTTTTCAAGCTCTGCTTCGTATAATTTGGCTCTAAGCATTGACATTGCTGATTCTCTGTTTTGTATTTGAGAACGTTCTGTTTGACATTCTACAACAACTCCTGTTGGTATATGTGTTATTCTTATTGCTGATTCTGTTTTATTAACGTGTTGTCCACCAGCACCACTAGCTCTATATGTATCAATCTTTAGGTCTGATGGATTTATTTCAACTTCTACTTCACTAACTTCTGGAAGTACTGCAACCGTAGCTGTTGATGTGTGTATTCTTCCACTAGATTCTGTATCTGGAACTCTTTGTACACGATGAACTCCACTTTCAAATTTCAATCTGCTGTACGCACCTTTTCCAGAAATAATGAATGTTACTTCTTTGATTCCACCTAGCTCAGTTTCGTTAAGGTTTACAACATCTAATTTCCAGTGTTTCTTTTCTGCATACATACTATACATTCTGAATAGATCTCCTGCGAACAATGATGATTCCTCGCCACCAGCACCTCCACGAATTTCCACAATAACATTTTTATCGTCATTTGGGTCTTTTGGCACCAATAAAAGTTTCAATTCTTCTTCGATTTTAGGAAGTCTTTCTCTATTTTCATCAAGTTCCACTTGAACCAAATCATGCATTTCTTTATCATCTAGCATTTCTTTTAATTCTTCGATATTTTTTGAAACATTTTTGTATTCTCTATATTTTTCAACTATTTCTTGAATGTCGGCGTGCTCTTTCATAAGCTTTTGCCATTCTGATTGATTAGCGATAACTTCCGGATCACTAATTTTTTGATTTAATTCTTCATAGCGTTTTTCAACATTTTCTAATTTATCAAACATTTTATATCCACCTTTTCAATATTTTGGATTTCTCGTCAAGGTATTATAATATATTTTCGTATTTTATGCAATAGCTGGTTCTTTCAAGTTTTTAACTTCTCATTGAAATATTGTTGCCAGATTCATATTTCTTAAGTAATTTGTTTGATGCAATTGCAGTTAAAGTGATTATTACAAATGCACCCGTTAAAAGTAACGCTAAGTATTTGAAATTTAACGTTTTTATGAATTTTATTGGTATAAATGCTATATATGCTGAAGGTACGACTGTGTATATCATGCCTTTTACAAAGTTACCATATATTGCTTCTGGATATGTTGAAAATTTTATCAATAAAGTATTCATATATATGTGTTCTATATTGTCCGTAGAGCCTATTTTTATTGTTAGTAGCCTTATTATAGCTTCTGTACATATATAAAATATACTTCCAATTGCACCTAACAATAACAAAAGTAGGTATTGATACAAATCAAATTCAACTGCAAAAAGTCCCACTATGCAACCATATAGCAAATCTCCAAATGCATTAAAATCCATACCTGACACCATTACATTTATTAAAACATTCTTAGGTTGTGTTAAATATGTATCTAGCGTTCCTTCTAATATATATTGCCCAAGCTTTCCAATTCCTCCGAAGAAAAAGAACCCTATACCAAACGATATTACAGGCAATGACCATAAATACAATATGTCATTCATCGTCATTCCTTCAATTTCTCCACCATTTCCTTCAAATACAACAATCCAGAAAAATAGGAAAAATAAGTTGTTTAGCATCATAAAAACTGTTTGTATAATGAAGCTTTTTTTGTATTCAAGCACTGATTTCAAATTGCATTTTATGCTTTCTTTTATAAATTTAATATAATTTTTAGCCACCGTTAACATTTATTTTTCTCACTCCTTTTCTGTATAAGATTATTGTTGCCAAAGTAGTAATAACAAGCGTTATTACTTGCATTGCAATACTAGCAAGTGCTGTATTCACGTCGAATCTTGTAAAAATTAGACATGGAGCATATATCATATGTGTTGTTGGCGAAAGTAGCAATAGTTTTTGTATTGCACCACTATAAAAGTCTATTGGTACAAACACTAATAAAAATTGTATTTTTTGTACTACAAAATATACAGATTTTGTTTCTTCTATATAAAATGCTACCAAGCCGACTATGAATTGTATTCCGTTAGATATTAAGAAGCTAAGTATACATGCGATTAAAAATAAAATTATCTGTGCTGTTGAAAGTTTTATTGGACCTGCCATTAAAGTTCCAAGCACAATTGCCGCAACAGCATTTATTCCAATCTTTATAATATCTGCGCTTTGCTCAAAAAATACATATATTAAGAAATTCATTGGTTTTATCAAAAGGTTGGCTATACTTCCATCTTTGACCATGTCTGAAATTTTTTTATAAAATCTGCTAGCTGCATACGTAATAAATTCAGAAATTACTATATACCATATAAGTGCTTTTCTATCGTAACCATACATAGTTCCATCTTTTAATATAAAATCCCATAAAGAGTTAAAAACGATTATATGTATCGTGTACGAAATTATAGAAAAAAGATAATCATAAATAAAAGTAAGATTCATTTTTAAGGAATATTTAAATATCTCAAAGTACTTTTTCATAGCCCTTCCTCCTTACTTATTAGTATATATATCGTAAATTATATCTTCCAATGGTATTGTTTCTTCTTGTTTGATTGTCACAACTTTTTTCTTTATATATTTAGATTTTAAGCTTTTTACATTTTCATCTATAACAATCTTGCCTTTATCTATAATAATTACTCTATCACAAAGTTTTTCTATATCACTCACATCGTGGCTAGTCAAAAACACTGTTACGTTGCTCTTTTCATTTATGTCTTTAATTAGTTTCCTAACTTTTTCTTTTACAACTATATCAAGTCCAATTGTAGGTTCATCTAAAAATATAATTTCAGGTTCATGTAACAAAACCCCTACAATTTCGCAAATCATTCTTTGTCCTAATGATAGTTTACGTACTGGTGTATAAATTAAATCCTCAATTTCAAACATCTCTACTAATTGATTTATTCTTTTTAATGTTGTATCTTCATCTAAATCGTAAATTGCTCCAAAAAGTTTGTACGAATCAAATGCCGTTAAGTGCATCCACAAACTAGACTTCTGACCAAAAAGACATCCTATTTTATATGCCACTTTTTTTCTATCTTTTATTGGATCTAGTCCTGCAACTTTTATTGTTCCATCTGTAGGATGAAGTATTCCAGTAAGCATCTTTATTGTTGTTGACTTTCCTGCACCGTTTGGGCCAACAAAAGCAATTCTCTCTCCTTTATTTATTTTGAATGATATTCCGTCTACAGCTTTAAATTCTTCGTATTCTGGTTTTAACAAGTTTTTTAATCCTGGACGTTTAATCTTTTTTTGAAATACCTTTTTCAAATTCTTTACTTCTATAATTGTTTCTTGTTTTTTCATAATTACACTCCTTTCAAAAAACACAAAGATAGCAGAAATGAAAACTTCTGCTATCTTTGATAAATTTTATTTCACATTTTTATTTTTGATATATTCTTTTGTGAATTCGTCAGCAAGTATATCCATCATAACTAGATCATAATATTTGCCGTTTACAAATTCACATTTTCTTCTTCTACCAATTTCTTTGAATCCAACCTTATCATAACATTTTCTTGCACGTGAATTACATTCAAGATATGTCAAAAAAACGCTATTTAAATTCAAATACTTAAATGCGAACTCCAAAATTAGACCTATTGCTTCAGTTCCATATCCTTTATTTCTATTTTCATCTTCTCCAATTAAAATACCTAAAGTTGCCTTTCTGTTTACATAGTCAATTCTATTCAATGAGATGTTTCCTATGACTTCATCATTGTCCATCTTTACAATTGCCATTATATACGGATTTTCTTTTACATTATTCGCAAGCCACTCAATTTCAGCCTCATACAAATAAATTTTTGATGAAGCACCTGTATAATCTGTAATTTGAAAATCGTTTAACCATTTTGTAAACATTTCTGCATCATTTGTTGACATCGGTGATAAATACACCTTTTCTCCTTGTAATTTTTTATAATGATAATTCATATTAACACCTCCTGTTTTATTTTCGATTATCATTTCATAGAAGTTTTTTCAAAAACAAAAAACTCGCGAAAGAATCTCTTATAAGACTCCTCCGCGAGATTAACTCGTTTCTGTGTAGGCAACTCTTTGCCCTGTATCGCTCAATCACAAACTTAATATGCAATCTAGATACACTCCTATTATGCCTACATAATACCAGCATATTTTTTAATTGTCAACACTAAAAGTTAATTTTATGCGTAAGAAAAGACCTCAAACATCAGATGATGTTTGAGGCCTCGACTTTAAGCGTCGTTTTCAACGGAAACATAGTCCTTGATGATTACTTTCGCTTCATACGCTCGAGTAAGATAAGGAACTTTCGCTCCATTTTTTTGCCACACGTATTTGACATACCGGGCAAAATTGATGTTGCGCTGCTTGAAATCGCGATCACGCACGTCAGCAGGCAGATTGGGCAAATGCTCAACATAGAGGATTTCTGCATGCTTTTCGAAGTATTTGATTTTTCTCCGAATTGCTGCTCTCTCTTTGCCGGTCTTATGTTCGGCAATGTTGCGCATCTCATTCAGGCAAAATCGTGGAATAATGATTTGCTTGATTTCTCTGCACTCATCGTAGAAATCCATGGCACAGGACGTATCCAAAACAGCTTTACCTGTTTTTAATGCCAAGTTCATTGCGTACGAATACTTGCGAGGCTTTTTGCTTTCGTCACCGTCCTGAGACTCAATCGGTGCACTGACAAGAAGCTTCTGGGCAGCCTCATTTGCATCAGCAATTCCGATCAACTGATCTGCATAGGCCCGATAGATATAAAGACCTCTGATTTCCTTGCGAATTGCTGCACGAGTCTTGCCCTGTTCCAGTGCGATATCGGAGATGGATTTACCTTCTTTCACAATCTCGTTCCGATACATTTCCTTGGTGTACTTCGCAGTGTTTTCCATCTTTCATTTCTCCTTTTAATTGTAGTGAGATTTTGCACAAACGTATGCAACATCATCATTATAACACTGTTTGCATAATTTTTCAATATGAGATTTGTTTTTTTATTTATATTTCTTTTGAGACTTATCTGCAACCTTATTCAATGACGTAAATGATGGAATTTTAGTAAACTCGTCAGAATCAAAGAATTCTACAAGTGATACATTTAGTGCAGAAGCTAGCCTTTCTATATTCATTATCGAAACATTTCTTGTACCACTTTCTATTGACGCAACATAAGTTCTATCTAAACCTGCTTTTAACGCTAATGCCTCTTGACTTAATTTTAAGTTTTTTCGTAATAATCTAATTCTTTCACCAAGTCTGCATCTTATATCCTTCATACTTTAGTCCCTCCCGTCAGTACTAGGATATTTAAGGTAAATGCAAAACTCAACGGACTATAAGTCACAGTTGCAAATAAAAACTATAAAAATATATACTCTTAATGTATAATTTAAGTTATAATAAATAGAGTAATTTACATTACAAAGAAAGGAGAAAAAACATGTTAGGATTTGCACTTATCATAATAATTGTTTTATTAGCATATATTCTTATTACTTATAATAAATTAATAAGGTACAATAATATTGTAAAAGAAGCTTTTTCAACTATGGATGTATACCTAAAAAAAAGATGGGACTTAATCCCGGTTTTAGTTGATACTACCAAAGCTTATGCTGAGTACGAAGAAAACGTATTTACTAACATTACAGAGTTACGAGCTAAGAGCTATCAAGATATGTCTATGTCTACCAAACTTGACGTAAATACACAACTAACAAATGAAGTTTCAAAAATAATGGCTATTTCTGAAAGATATCCAGATATAAAATCAAGTCAAAACTTTTTAGAATTAAGCGCTAATTTAACAAAAATCGAAGACGATATCGCAAACAGCAGAAAATACTACAACGGAAGTGTAAGAATTTTTAATACTAAAATTCAAGTTTTCCCTAATAATATAGTTGCAAAATTATTTAATTTTAAGGAAGCTAGTATGTTTGAAGCTAATGTTAACGAAAAAAATAATGTCGAGATAGATCTATAATAAACTATACTACGGTAACAATAAGTTTAATTTTAATTCTATTTCTATTGTTGCCGTAGATTTTTCAATATTTTGTATTAAACTATTGACAAGTTGATCCTTTGTGATTATAATTAAAGACGATTTACATCGCGAGGTGGAGCAGTTGGCAGCTCGTCGGGCTCATAACCCGAAGGTCGCAGGTTCGAGTCCTGCCCTCGCAACCAAAGATTTTGAACCCCTTACAGCTTAAGAACTGTAAGGGGTTCTTTTTACTTTTTATTCAAGATTAACAATACAATTACTTTATGGTTATCGAATCAGCATAAACCCAACTGAAACCCATGCCTTGATTCGGCTTTAATTCAAGTTCAAATAAATTTGTAATGATATTTATTTTTTAGCTCGTCAGTTTGACATAATATCACCTTTGCTGTAAAATATTTATATATACAAAATTTTATGAAGGGAGCTATCTTTATGATTAGCTTTATCGCAAACCTCATGTCTCGGATTGCTAACGCAATTTCCACTGACGCATGGTACGCCATTATTCTGGGAGGTTCCATTGTGTTTGGACTCACTGGAAATGGCTGGCTCACACTTATTAAAAGCCTTTTGGGATTCTTTGCATTTTGGCTGTTCCTCAGCTTGTTAGCTACAATTCTTCCCTTGTGGCTTCAGAATGTGGTGTGCATTGCCGTCGCCCTCTATTTTTGGTGGGCTCTTCACTAAAAGAGTAAGGAAGTTAACACTTCCTTACTTTTTTCTTATTTTTCCCTATATTTGGTAAATTTTACTTGTTTTTTTGCGTTTTTTACTGTATAATTTTGTAAGTGAAAGGTGGTAATGTAATGTCTGTTTTCGATAAAATATTTAGACTTAATACTAATACTTCTTTAGCCGTAAATCCTAGAACGGCAATCAAACAAAAGAATAAAGCTATGAATGTAATACAAACAGCTACTAATAACAAACTTTCAATAGTAGAAGCTGAAAAACTTTATGAAGCTATTGCTACTAAAGCTATGTCTCTTCCATCTGATAATGCAAGAATTAAAGAGGCTATGTCTATTTTAACTGAAGCTAAGGCTAATTGGCTTACGAATGATGAAAAAGAAAATTTTGTTGCCGGAGTTTGGCTTTGTGAATGTGCAAGAGATTCTCAAAACAACAGTGGAATGTCATATATAAATTCTCAAGAACTTCAATACACTCGTAAAGCTGTTTTGGGTACTGCATTTAAATATGCTAGTATTCCATCATCTGGATTGAATATTGATTCCAATTGGAATTTCTAAAATACATAGGACTGGAGATGTCCTTCTATAATTAAAAAGACCTGTACTTTAATTTGTACAGGTCTTTTTATTATTCTATTATATCGATTATTTCTTTTAGTTTGGTAACTGGCTCTTTTGAAATTAGGATTGAGTTTCTTAGCATCTCTATTTGCATTAAGCCTTGAGTTTCGTTGTTAGCATGTATGTATAAAAGTGTATCTCCACTTTTTACTTCATCACCGATTTTCTTTACCATTTCAATTCCAACTGAATAGTCTATTGGATCTTCTTTTTTGTATCTGCCACCACCCAAGTTTACAACTGCTTGGCCTATATTTTTTGCTTCTATTTGTGATATATATCCATTTTCTAGTGATGTTAATGGAATTTTATATTTTGCTTTTGGTAGTAAAGTATAATCGTCTATTACTCTGCTATCGCCCCATTGTCTACTTATTAGTTCTCTAAATTTTTCTAGCCCCTCTTTGTTGTCTATTTTACTTTGAATCAATTTTATATTATTCGCAATATTATCATCTACTCCTGCAAGTTTTAGCATATATGCTCCCAATACCGTGCATACTCTATTTACGTCAGGTTCGCCGTTTCCTTTTAAAGTTTCAATTGCTTCAATTACTTCCAATGCATTTCCCGAATATTTTCCTAGTGGCTGATTCATGTTTGTTAATACTGCAATAGTTTCTTTTCCTGCAAGTTTACCGATATTTACCATAGTTTCTGCAAGTACTTTTGCACGTAGTTCATTTTCCATAAATGCTCCTGAACCACATGTAACTTCAAGCAAGATTTTATCGCTACCTGCTGCAATTTTTTTACTCATTACGCTAGATGCTATTAGTGGAATACTTTCAACTGTTCCTGTAACATCACGAAGTGCATATAACTTTTTATCTGCATATGCGACTTTTTCTGATTGTCCCATCAATGCAATACCTATTCTTTTTACGTTTCTTATAAATTCATCCATCTCAATATCTGTTCTGAAATTAGGTATTGAGTCTAATTTATCGATTGTGCCTTGAGTATATCCTAATCCTCGACCAGACATTTTGGCAACTGGAACTCCACATGATGCTACCAGCGGCATAACTACCATTGTTACTTTGTCGCCAATTCCACCTGTACTATGCTTGTCCACTTTAATTCCCGGTATTTCTGAAAGATCTACTATTTCCCCTGAGGCTGCCATTGCAAGTGTTAAGTCGCATATTTCTTTTTCTGACATACCATTTAGATATATTGCCATCAACAAGCTTGAAACTTGATAATCCGGAATATTTCCATTTGAATACTCTCTAATGAAATAATCAATTTGCTCTGTCGATAATTCTTTTTGATCTCGCTTTAATTTTATAATTTCGTTTATGTTCAAATTAACTCCCCCTTATGTGTTAATTTTATTTAACTACTATTTGGTCTTTTATAGCATTAAATTTTGATTCACCTATTCCTGAAACGTTTTTTATTTCTTCAATGCTATTGAATTTTTTATTTTCGTTTCTATATTTTATGATTTTTGTAGCCGTACTTTCTCCAATTCCATCTAGTCTTTGTAATTCATCTACACTTGCTGTATTTATATTTATTTTTCCTGATGAATTAGAAATATTTGAATTATATAATTGATTTATTTTTTTACTTTCAGCATTTGTATCATTTATTTCTTTATATGGTATTATTATTTTTTCTTCATCTACCACAGTCTGAGCTAAATTTATTGCTGTCTTATCTGCTGTTTCCAAAAATCCTCCTACGAAATCAATCACTTCATATAATCTCGAATCTTTTGGTACAACTGCAATTCCTGGATTATTTACTGCACCAATTATATATACACATATTTTTTCTGTTTCACCACTCTCTATTATCGGCTGTTCAATCAGTATTTCTTTTTCTTCTTCAAAGTTTTCTTCTGTTGAACCCGAAAAAATCCCCACAATAACTACAAATATAATAAATCCCCCAAATGCTATTGCACTTTTGAATTTATTAGTCATAAAACCTCCTTTTCACAATCATTATACATAGAAAGTAATCGTTTTGCAAATTTTGTATTCGACAATTTTTTTGATTTTTGTCACATAATATTCTTAATTAAGTACTTGAATTTACTATAATGTTAAGGATATAATGTTACATACTAAGATATTGAAATGTTACGGAGGTCTAAATGAAAAAAATATTTCTATTTTCTCTTTTATTTCTCCTTCTTATAAATACAAATGTTTTTGCAGTTGAGGTTTCTGCACCTCATGCAATTTTGATAGATTTAGATTCTGGTAAAACACTTTTTCAACAAGATGCGTATTCTCCTGTTTATCCTGCAAGTACTACAAAGATACTTACTGCAATTTTAGCTTTAGAAAATTGTGATTTGAACGAACGAGTAACTGCAAGTTTTACGGCTGTGAATAGTGTATATGCTGGAGGTACTACTGCAAGTATTCAAGAAGGCGAAACTCATACTGTTAGAGATCTTTTATGCACAATGTTGGTACACAGTGCAAATGACGCTGCATATATTTTAGCCGAGCACATTGGGGGCTCTACTTCTAGCTTTGCTAGTATGATGAACGCACGTGCAAAAGAGCTAGGTGCTATTAGCACATATTTTGTAAACCCAAACGGTTTGCCTGATACTTCTCATAAATGTTCAGCATATGATATGGCCATATTTGCCAGGCATGCAATGAGAAATTTTCCTGAGTTTAGGGAAATTGTAAAAATGACATCTTATTCACTTCCAATTACGGAAGAATACAAAAAACTTTTTAGAAATGAATATCCTAATGCAACCGATGACGAAATTACTAGATATTTGGGTACGACTACTAATCATTTAATAAATCCTGCAAGAACTAGCTATTATTATGAATATGCTACAGGAATTAAAACTGGATACACAGATGCTGCTGCAAATTGTATCGTCGCAAGCGCTGAAAAGGATGGAGTTGAGTTGATTGTAGTTATATTTGGTGCGAGTGGTTGGACTAATTTAAGAAACGATTGCGTTAATCTTTTTGAATATGGTTTTTCTATGTTACGTTCGCAAACTCTTGCGCCTGCAGGTTCAATAGTTGAAACCTTGGAAATAAAAAATGGTACTCCAGATGAAAACACATTAAATGTTGTTGTTGAAGATACATTAAAAGCAACTTTTTCATCTACTGATTTAGTAGAAGCTTTTACCCCATCCATTACTATCAATGATGATTTAAAAGCACCTATCAATTCAGGTGATGTTATTGGTACAATTACGTACGATGTATATAATTCAAAATATACTTCAAACTTATTGGCAGGTAATACTATAACGCCTAAAGTTACAATTGTTGAAACTGCAACAAATTTTGCTTGGGGACTTTTAAAAATCGTTCTTTGGTTTATTGGAATTGTAATTGGTTCATTTATGGCACTAGTTTTTGTGAGAGCTTACATATTAACTAAACGCCAACGTCAACGTTCTCAGCGAAGAGCCAAATATAACTCTCGTTTTAGATAACTTTATGTTTATATAAAAACGGCTGTTGCCACTTACGTGATAACAGTCGTTTTCTTATATTTTTATTTAAATACATCAATTACTTTTTTATATATGTCTTGATGTATTTCTTCTATACTTCGTAGATTGCCATTTTCATCTGCACAATTTATAATTGTCCAGCCGTATTTTTTTGCAACCCACAATGAAGTTTCATACGCTTTTTTCAAATATTCTTCATCTTCCTCATGAATATCTTTAGCACCACCAGATGAAGTATGTCCTCTTTTCATTTTCAATTCCTTTGCAAGTTCAGGAGGCATATTTAAAAGAATAACTTCATCATATTTTGGAATTCCTAATGTATCATTTTCGAATTCACTCAGCCATTCAATAAGTTCTTCTTTTTCTTTTTCTGTTTGTAATTTACAAGCTTGATGAAGAATATTGGACGTAATATATCTTGCAAGAAGTACATTACCTCCAGCTCGATATGTTTCTCCCCATTCACTTTTCATATATGAAGCATATCTATCTACTCCATAAAATACTGATGCTGTTTTTGGGCTAACATCTGATGGATGCTCACCAAATTCGCCTGATAGATATTGACGAACAAACCAACTACTTTCAGATTCATAATCTGGGAAACTCGCCATTGAAAATTTTATATTTTCATCTATAAGTCTTTGACGAAGTTTTTCAAATTGAGTTGTTTTACCACTACCATCTGTACCCTCAAGTACAATTATTTTTCCCATCAGCTACTCCTCCCTTTTTCAAATCTTTTCTATCTCTTTTGTCGTCAATCCTGTTACTTCTGAAATCGTTTTTATGTCGATACCTTTTTCTAACATTTTCTTGGCTGTTTCTAGTTTGGCTTTTTTCTCGCCAACTTTCAAACCTTCTTTTTTGCCGGCTTCCAAGCCTTCTTTTAGTCCTTCTTTTAAACCTTCCTCTTTACCTTCTTTTATACCTTTTTCCCTTGCATCACTTAGTTCTTGTGCTCTATCCATTGCTGCAAATTCTTCACGCATTAGGAAGTGTTGTAATTCGGGTTCTTCAGCTATCATTTTTTCGTATTCTGCTTTGGCTTTCTTTATCTCTTCCAATGTGTAACTTGACATCTCGACCATCTCCTTTTTGGTATGGTCGATGAACCATAGCCAAAATTCTTTTTTCTTCGGTTCAATTATATCTAGTTTCCTGAATTTTTGCAACTCTATTACGTGTATTTCAAAGTCATCAAAGTATTTTGTTTGACCGTTTGTAACTTCTGCCACTTTCCATTTTGAATGGTATTCCGGAAAGTCGTATACTTGCCCATCTAGTATCCATATGCAAATTGTTTTGTTTGCGTTTTTGTAATTTTGTCCTTGTTTGAATTGTTCTAAATAAACTTTGCTCCAGTATGCTAGGCTTCTTTTATCGGTGTAGTCATGCATATTTGTTTGTACTTCAATGTTTACAATTGTGCCGTCGCTTAAAGTCGCTCTTACATCTAGTCTTGAGAGTTTGCCGTCGTAGAAGTCTGGCAATAGTTCGGTGCCTAAGTCTACTACTAGCGATTCGATTTCAATATCTAGTATGCTTTCAAGGAAGCTTTTTAAGATTCCTTCATTTCCTCTCGCTCCGAAAATCTTCTTGAAAATAATATCGTTTTTTGGTGTGATCTTGCTTAATATTTCTTCTTTTAATGTCATGTGTTTTCCTTTCTTAAATAGTTTTTGTGGGGGATTTTAAGAATTTTAAGTATGTAAATAAAGCCTTATGTGTGCATAGGCATCAGTCCTTTTTATTTGATTTTAATTTTGTTTTTGGAAATTTTCGCAAAGGATTTTGCGAATTAGAATTGGTTTTACACGAAAATTAGTTTATCGCGTTTTGTGGTTGAAACTTTATTACGCATTTTCGTATAAAAATAAAGTCGGCTAAAGTTTTTTATACTTTCCTTTAAGGACTAAGTATATTTTCTTCAACCGACTTTATATTAAATTGTTTTTGACTCGTTGTCAATTAAAATAATTTTTTCTCACTGCTACAGTGTTTCACTTTTTTGCATTTTATTTTTCGTCTTTTTCTTTCATTGCAAGCATTTAAAAGATTGGTGACGCATTTAACGGACGTCCCTCTAGTTGACCCAAGTTGGGGCTGTTACTTTGGATGTTGAGCCTGTGTTGAAGTCTTTATATTCTGTTACTTTGCTTACATTCCAACTTGATAAATTTAATGAATATGTTGCATTATATCCTGTGCGATAAAACATATAGCTCATATCCGTTACATTTGATACATTCCAATTATTTAAATTACCTATATTAAATGTTGTAGCACTTAGGGCTGCATCATCAAACATTGCATACATGCTTGTCACATTTGATACATTCCAGTTTCCTATGTTTCCTATGTTTCCTATATTGAATGTTGTGGCTTTATCAGCCGCATTCCAAAACATGCCATGCATAGTTGTTACTTTTGATACATTCCAATTACTTAAGTCTCCTATGTTCCATGTTGTAGCATTATAGCCTGCATAAAAAAACATACAACTCATATATGTTACGTTTGATACATTCCAGTTACTTAAGTCTCCTATGTTCCATGTTGTGGCTTGGTAGCCTGCATAATAAAACATATGTCTCATGTCTGTTACATTTGATACATCCCAGTTACTTAAGTCTCCTATGCTCCATGTTGTTGCGTTATAGCCTGCAAATTTAAACATGCAACTCATGTCTGTTACGTTTGATGTATCAAGTTTTGCTAAATCAAATGTACCACAATTTTTAAACATATAGAACCAATACGCTGTACTTATTGGTGTTATTGTATCTTTTACTGAAACACTCTTTATATTTTCTCTATTACTATTCCAAGGAGCTAAGTTTGATTCTGTATAGTTATTTTCTTCAAATCCCGTATACACTGCCGTCACTGTTTTTCCATCATATGTACCTCCTGCTGAGTATTTTACTGTGTCTTTTACAAATGTTAATGAGCCATCTGATTCGCAGTAAATTGCTTGTGCTATTTGTGGTGCAATGGCTACGTATGTGGCTGCTGTGTTGTTTGGTATGTTTGCTGGTGCGTAGCCTACGTTTGTTGCTTTGTTGTACCATTGTCCATTTGCTCCTGTGATGTATGTACTGCTTGGTGTTGGCAAGTAGCTAGATGTTCCTACGAATTTAAAGTTTTTGCCTAGTGAAACTTCTTCTAGTTTTATACATTCCTTAAACATATGACTCATATCGGTTACACTACTTGTGTCCCAACCACTTAAGTTTAGTTCTTTTAAGTTTCTACATTCTGCAAACATGTATGACATGTCTGTTACGTTTGATGTTCTCCATGCTCCTAAATCTCCTATGTCTAGTGTTGTTGCATTATAGCCTGCACCACGGAACATGTATGCCATAGTTCTTGCATTTGATACGTCCCAACTGCTTAAATCTCCTATGTTCCATGTTGTCGCGTTATAGCCTGCATTCCAGAATATATTTACCATTCTTGTTACGTTTGATACGTCCCATTTGCCGATATTTCCTATATCAAATGTTGTTGCGCTGTATCCTGCTCCTTTGAATAATGCATTCATGTTTGTTAATTTTGATACATTCCAGTTACTTAAATCCCCTATGCTCCATGTTGTTGCACTATGTCCTGCACTAGCAAATATCCAACCCATTTCTGTGACATTCGATACGTCCCAATTATTTAGTTGTCCTATATTCCATGTTGTTGCGTTATATCCTGTATTTGAGAACATGTTTACCATACCTGTTACCTTTGACACGTTCCAGTTGTTTAAGTTTCCTATATTGAATGTTTCTGTGCTATAACCTGCGTATGAAAACATATAGCTCATATCTGTTACTTTTGATACATCCCAATTACTTAAATCACCTATATTCCATGTTGTTGCATTGTATCCTGCTTCCCAAAACATATTGGTTGTCTTTTCTACATTTGATACGTTCCATTTTCCGATATTTCCTATATTAAACGTTTTTGCACTATGGGCTGCCCCTTTGAATAATGAACTTATATTGGTTACATTCGATACATTCCAATTACTTAAGTCTCCTATGTCAAATGACGTCGCATTATATGCTGCCCCATTAAACATACTTGTCATTTCTGTCACGCTTGATATATTCCAATTACTTATATCTCCTATGTTCCATGTTGTTGCGTTGTAGCCTGTTTGTGCAAACATCATTACCATATTTGTCACTTTTGATACGTCCCAGTTATTTAAGTTTCCTATGTTGAATGTTTCTGCATTATGACCTGCATTAGCAAACGTATATGTCATGCTTGTTACGTTTGACACATCCCATTTGCTTAAATCGCCTATGCTCCAATTTGATGTGCTGTAACCTGCATTCCAAAATGCATTACCCATTCGAGTTACACTTGATACATCCCAGTTACTTAAATCACCTATGTTCCATGTTCTTGCACTATAACCTGCATCTTTGAATATAGAACCAATATTTGTTACTTTTGACATATTCCAATTGCCTAAGTTCCCTATATCAAATGTTGATGCTTTGTAACCTGCGTTATTAAACATTCCACCCATATTCGTTACATTTGATACATTCCAATTGCTTAAATCGCCTATGTTCCATGTTGTTGCATTATATCCTGAATTTTCAAACATTTCTGTCGTATAAGTTACGTTTGATACATCCCAGTCATTTAATCCTACTATATTAAATGTTGTCACATCATATCCTGCTTTTTCAAACATATAACTCATGTCTATTACTTTTTCTGTATTAAGTTTTGTTAAATCCAATTCTGAACAGTTTTTAAATTCATTGAACCAATATTTTGTGTACATTGGTGTGATTTCATCTACAACCATAACGTTCGTGATTTTTTCTCTATTTTCATACCATGGAACTTCATTAACAGTTTTATATTTTGTGGTTTCAAATCCTGTATATGCTGCCGTTACTGCTTTTCCATTATATGTACTGCCTTTTGAGTAAATTACTGTGTCTTCTACAAATGTTAAGGAACCATCTGATTCGCAGTAGATTGCTTGAACTAGTTTTGGCATTACTGCTACATATGTTGCTGACGTATTGTTTGGTATATTTTCTGGTGCGTAGCTTACTCTTGTTGATTTGTTGTACCATAAACCTGTTGCTCCTTGAATATATGTACTATCTGGTGTTGGTAAGTAGCTATCTGTTCCAACAAATTTAAAGTTTTTACCCAAACTGATTTCTGCTAAGTTTGAGCATCCTGCAAACATATTTTGCATTGTTGTTACACTGCTTGTGTCCCAACCACTCAAGTTTAATTCTTTTATTGCTTGGCAATTATAGAACATGTGTGACATATCTGTTACTTTCGATGTTTTCCATACTCCTAAATCGCCTACATTCCATGTTGTTGCATTGTATCCTGTTTCATAGAACATACAATTCATATTTGTTACGTTTGCTACATTCCATTTGCTTAAGTCTCCTAAGTCAAATGTTGTTGTACTATGACCTGCTTCATAAAACATACAGTGCATATTTGTTACACTTGATACATTCCAGTCACTTAAGTCGCTTATATTAAATGTTGTTGTGTTATAACCTGCTTGATAGAACATATCTCTCATATCTGTTACTTTGTTTGTATTAAGTTTGTCTAGTTCAAATTTTCCACAGTTTTTAAAGCCCATGAACCAATATGCTGTACTCTTTGGTTTAATTTCGTCTAACATTTCAACACTTGTAATGTTTCCTCTATATTCAAACCATGGTACTTCATCACCAGCTGTATATTTTTCATCTTCGAATCCTGTATATACTGCTGTTACTGTTTTTCCGTTATATATATCCCCTTCTGCATATTCGTTTGCATCTCTTGTGAATGTTAATGAATTGTCGTCTGCCGAATAGATTGCTTGACTTATTTTATTTCTTTCTTCACCGTTTTCATTTTTTATACCTATTGATGTTCCGTCTGGTGAATCTGCAATTATTGAAACATCTATTATTTCTACATAACCATAGTTTAGAATTCCTGTTGCTGTACTTTCGTTTGATGTTGCATATATTCCTGATGCTGTTTCTGATGAATTCATTATTGTTAATAATCCTTTGTTTATGATTAGCTCAAATTCTTCTTCGGTTGTATGTGTGATGTTTTTGCCATTCATATCTATCACAATGTTCTTTGTTTCTGAGATTTCATATGGGCCATCTTGTGATAATGTTTGTAATATTGTTATTTTTGATGCTGTTGATGGATTATCATTAGCTGCGTCTATAGCGTCTTGCAATTTCAAATAATATGTTGTTTCTCCATTTTGTTCTAACATTATATTGTCTACTATCACATATATTGTGTCACTGCATACTTCACTTATGTTTTCTGCTGCATCTTTAAACCAAACGTATACTGTTTTTTCTGCTGTTGTGTTTGTGAATTCAAATGTATATTTTGTTCCTTCTGTATATCCTTTCCATTCTGTAGTGCTTAAATCTAGTGTTGGGTTTTCTGATGCGAAGTAATATTTTACGCCATATCCTGTATCGTTTCTATTATCTATTGCTGTTAATGTTAGCGTTACTGTTTTTTCATATACTTTTTCATCACCATCATTTATTACTACTGTTCCTGTTGGAGCAATTCTATCGATATTGTCTACTGATAATGAAATCGTTTGAGCTGTATAGTTTACTCCATCAAATAATCTTGCATATACTGTAACACCATTTTCTGTTGCTGTATGAGTATATGTTGCATTATCATCTGTAATGTCTGTCCATGTTATGCTTGCATCATTTGGATTTTTTATTCCTACTTGCTTTGTAACTGTTGTGCCTTCTGGCCATCCTGCACCATATAAAGCTTCCATATCTGCTATTGGCCATTCTATTACAACGTCTACATCTCCACTTGTTGGTCCAGCTGGTACTGCTGCTATGTTTATTGTATCTGGAACTTGTTTTGTTGTAATTGTTGCTTCTCTAGATGTTACTACGTTGCCAGCATCATCTGTTGCTCTAGTTTTTACATGATATTTTGTACTTGCATATAATCCTGTAAAGTATGATAATGATTGCCATTTGCTTTCGTCATATTCTTCTCCATCTTTTCTAATGATATATTCTGTTTTTACAACTTCACCATCTTCATCTATTTGATTTGATATTGCCATTATTATTGACGATGATGATTTTAGTGTAGGCATTGTATCTGATGCACCTACATTGTCTATCATTATGAATAATGTTTCGTCTGAATATGTTTTTGCGTATTGCTTCATTGCATTACATGATGCGTAATAGTATACAGGTCCTGGCACGTTTGTAAATATTCCTGTTCCTAATGTTTCGACACTTGTTGATATTATTATGTCTTTTAGATTTACATCTCCACTAAATGCTGCTGAACCTATCGCTGTATTTCCGATTTCTCCGTTTATACTTTCTAAGTTTAAGCATCCTTCAAATGCAGATGCACCTATGTTTACAAATGAATTCATGTCTATTGCTTTTATATTATTGTTTTTATAGAATGAATTTTCTGCAATAGTTTCTTTGTTTGATGAAATTGTGTAATTGCTTGAAGGATCTCTTCTACTATGTAAATATATTATTTTTGATTCGTCATCTACCAATGTATATGTCGATTCTACTTTTAGTGCTTTATTGCCACTTGCAATATCTAATTTCAAGAAATTGTTTGTTCCCGCAAATGCACTTGTTGATATGTCTACTCCACTTCCTAATGTTGATGGAATTGAAATTTCTGATACATTTTCTAATGCACTAAATACATAATCTCCAAGATATTCTATTCCTTCTTCTATTGTAAGCTTTGTTATTTTTGTAGCATCTTCTTTCCATGGAGTTTCACCATATGAGTCATATCCTTTTGTCATTCCTGTACCTGTTGCTACAAGTTCTCCATCTTCTTTTTCATATGCAAATATTTTTTTGTCATTGTTTGCACTTATATCCCATGCTTTTATCATGGTTGTTGTTACATTTCCTGCTTTATCTTTTACATGTATATATTGTGTTTCACTTGTTAATGTAACTGTGCTACTATTACTCCAATTTGCATTGCTTAAATCTTTTGTTTCTGTTATTGCATATAAAAGAGTCGTATCTTTGTTGTCTGTCGCAATCACATCAATCATTAAGTTTGTTCCACTTTGCCATGTTTCTGATGTTATTAAGTCTGTTATAACTGGTGCTGTTTCATCAATTACTTTTATTGTTCTTACTAGTGTCATTTCAATTTTGCCGTTATATTTTACGTAGTATGTAACGTGATATGTTCCAGCAATTTCGTTATTTACATCTGATTCACTTTCTACTGTTAGGCTTGGGATCTTAGCAGATGTTCCATTACCTGTTGAAATTTCTTCTTCTAGTAATTTTACACCTAGTTCCACATATTCTTCTCTGTCAACCGTTGATACTTCTGTATCACCAATTAACTCTGCCAAGCATTTTATTCTGTATATTCCTAGTTCTGACCATTTGCTGTCTGCTTCATAGTCTTTCTCCATTTTTTCACTTGTCACATATAGATTTGTAACACTTGGAATTTCAACATCGCCGTTTATTGATATTATCGTGTTTTCATCTAATGCAATTAGTGTTTCTAAACTGCTTGAGTTTTTGAAGATATCTCCACTTATCGCTGGCGAGCCATCTATTACTGCATATTGCATATTTGTATTAGATGCAAATGCTTCACTATCTATTTGTTTTACGCTACTTGGAACGTAAATATTTTTTAATTTAGTATTTTTAAATACTTTTGTTTGAAGTTGTGTCATATTTTCTGAAATTATAAAGTTTTCTATTCCAGTATTCATGAATGCTTCATTTGCTAATACCTTTACATTTTCAGAATTTTCAACTGTTTTTAAACTTTCATCGTTCTTAAATGCTCTTTCACCAATCTCTACTGTTGATTGATTTAATATTACTTTTTGTAAGTTTTCTGATTCGCTAAACGCATATCCTGCAATTGTTTCTATGCCGTCTGGAATACTATATTCTGTTCTGCCGTTACCTATAGCATATTGATATAGCACTTGGCCAGATTTATCTACAAGAGCTAAATTATTTATGCTTATATATTTTTTATTTTCTGTACTTACTATAATCGCACTCGCTTTATATCCCGCAAATGCACCAACTCCTATATTGTCTATACTTGCAGGGATATTTAATGTTTCATCGTTGTAGTTTCCTCTTTGTGTGTAGAATGCTTTTGAGCCTATAGATTTTACGCCGTCTTCTATAACAATTTCGTCTATTATTGTATTTTCAAATGCTGCATATTTTACTTCTCTGACATTTCCCTTTATTGTTATGTTTTCGTAAATGCCATTTGAATTTGCAAATGCGTATGCACCAATTGTCATTAAACTATTTTCATATTCTATGCTAGAAAGTTTTTTAAATGTACTGAATGCGTAATCACTAACAGCAATCAACGTATCTGGCAATATTATTTTTTCTATTGTGTTTTCTGTTGTTGATATTGCATTTGTTCCGTTTCCTACATCAATTATTTTGTATTCTTCATTTTCAAATATAAATGTGTTTGGTATTTCTAACTCTGATTCTTCGTTTACATTTGTATATTTTACAATCTTTGCATATTTTCCTGTTGTGTGAGTTACAACTACAAAGTTACCTACTGATATTTGCGATTCATTCCACGTGTTTGGAATTATATGAATATTTTTTGTGATTGTTTCTATATATTTTCCATCATAGCTCAATCTATAATTTATAGCGTAATCACCAATTGTTTTATGATCTACAGTTCCTGTAACTTCTACGTTTATATCTTGATTATCTAAAGTATATTCTGTATCTCTATATTCATAATAATCTTTTCCTGTTGTGTCTACGTATTGAATGATTTCTTTTTCTGCATTTAATTCAAAATCATATACTGCTAATGTTATACTTGCTGTTCCTGGTAATGCTGATATGTTTCCTGCTTTATCTTTTGCCCAAGCGTATAGTGTATAGTCATCTGTTTCTTTTGGTAATGTGTATGTGTATGATTGTGCAACATCTTGCCATATAACCGATTGTGTTCTTGGATCTATTGTTGAATCTGTTGTAATAAATATTTGTGTGACTGCTCTATTATCAGTTGCTACAACTTTTACAGTCAATTCTCTGTTATTTGTTATTTCTGCACCTTCATTTATTATTACTTCTGAAACAACTGGAAGCACATCATCTATTCCTATAAATGTTGCTTGCTCTTTTGTTACATCGCTTTGTGCATAACCAGACATAAGTGTATTTGAATCATAGTAGTATACATATCCTTTGCCTGTATCTGTTCCAGCTTCTGTACCTATATTAGTAAAAATTTGATTTCCTACTAATGTTGTCACTTTTTTACTTATTGTTATATCTGTTAATTTCTTTGTTCCATAGAATGCTCTATTACCTATTGTTTCTATATCTTCTGATAATGTTACATATTGTAATGATGAACATCCTTCAAATGCATTAGCACCTATTGATTTGCCACCTATTTGTGTTTCGCTTATTATGTCTTTTAAGTTTTTAGCATTATAGAATGTTCCTTCTTGAATGTCTATATTTTTAGCTATATAGATGCTTGTTATTGTACTATTTTCAAAAGCATATGCTCCTATGTTTTCTACCGTTGCTGGTAATACAACATCACCTAATGTTAGTTTTGTTGATGCAACATATACATTTTTGCTTGTTGCATCCATTAGCATTCCATTTGATACTTTAAATGTACCTTCCTCTACTTTTATACTTGAATAATTATTTGTATGTGCAAATGTATTTAATGCAATTTTTTCTACTGTTTCTGATATTTCTATTTCATTTACTTTCGTTAGATTGCTTAATACATTTTCTCCAAGTCCAATTACTTCATTTCTAACTTCTATTTTTGTAACAGAAGCTATGTAGTTCTTCCATGGTTTTTCTTCTTTTGCACCAAAGTCTTTTGTTGTTCCTCTGCATTCTATTGATAAAGTGTATTCTCCGTTACCATCTATATCTTTTAAAATGCCAAATGTTGTTGAGTTGGTATCACTTATATCGTACACTTTTATTTCTGTTGAAGTCATATTGCCTTCTGCATCTTTTGTCCAAACATACCATGTATCGCTTGTTAATAATTGTGCAGATACTTTGTTACTCTCGCTCCAAGATATTGGTGCTTCATTAGTTTGTGTTATGCCATATCCTGTTACTGCAATGTTATCTGTTGCGTCGATTTCCAAGTAATAATTATTATTGTTTGCAATAGCTCCTTCTTCTGGTAAATGTATATCGATTATTCTTGGTGCTTCTACGTCTTTCCATCTTGCATATAATATTACGTCTTCATTTGCTGTGTATGTATCGCCACCCAAATATTCTGTTCCTGTATAATCTTTCTTCGTGTTCCAGTTGATAAAGCTATAGCTTTCTTTTTCAAATCTGTTTTCTAAGATTGTAATATCTTTATCTTTTAATTTTATTTGTGTTGGCATTGAACCTGTTGCATTTACTGAATCATATATTATTGAATATGTATAGATATTTTCTGTGCTTACATTTGATACATTATCTTGTACTTCAATTGATGTTATTCCTGCTTTTGATATTTCTAATGTTATAGATTTTTCATAGTCCGTTCCTGTAAAACTTTGTAATGTTCCATCTACTTTTACATTTTTTATTCCACTTCCATTATCTATAATATCGACCTTTACTTTTACATATGTGTCACCATATTCAACAAATTCAACGTTTATTGTTGGAGCTGTTTTATCTATGTTGTTAATATCATATTCTTCGCATGTTACATTTCCTGCTTGGTCTTTTAAGTATATGTATATTTTTTCATTTTCTGTTGCTGTATATGATAATGTTCCTGAGTTTGTTGGCGATACAATTATAGCCTTTTCGCCTTTTGTAGCTATATCATGATAATTGGTTGTGAATTCATATTCTACTATTCCTGATGCAGTATCTTCATATTCAACATTTACAAGTACATCTCCACTCGTCCATCCATTTGGATTAGATGTGATTTTTATTATACTTGGTGCTGTATTATCATATTTTGTTTCAACAGGATTTGAAACAGCATAGTTGTATGATCCATCCATTACGTGCAAGTAGAATGTATCCCACTCATTTATTTCTTTAGTTATTTCAAATTCTAATGTTTTTTCTTCAAGTTCAATCCATTCATTTTCTTTTGGTTCATCTGGTGAATTTGTAATAGCATATTTCCAGATACCAGACCCTTCATCACTTGCTTTACCTGTTAAAATTATTGTTTCGTTTGTCCAATATGTTTTGTCTGCTTCTAATGTTACATCTGTTGGTCCCCAAATATCATATGCAAGTTCTGAATGTTCTCTATCGTCTACTAAATTGAATAATAAGAATGTATCAACTGGTTGGTCAGTTACATTTCCTACAATTGATTTTTCTTCTTCTCCAATAAATCTACCATCGTAGTAATTTAAGACTCCCGATGTTGAGTAATATCCATATGTTGTACCTTCAATTGATGGTTGTGTTTTTGATATTACTTCATTGTTTACACCTAATGTTAATGTACCTTTATAGTTGTTAATACCATATCCTGTCGAACCGTTTGTTGTTGCGTTTATATCTCCATCAAATATGTTTACTATTGAATTTTCTTCAAGTTTTATGCCCGTAGATGTTCCTGCTGTTGAATCTACATTCATTGTAATATCTAGTATTCTAACTTCATTACGCGAACTTGTTGTAATACCTGTAGCATTGCTTAATGTATTATTTACAGTTATTTTTGTTCCATCTAATATTAAACTACTATTATTTTTATTTTCAATACCTACTGTTCCTGTTGTAGCAATTGTACTATTAGTATCTTCATATGTTCCTGTGTTTATTATTGCTTTACTTGTGCTTGATACTGATGTTATTGTTGCCGATGTTGCATTTAGTATTGATTTATTTTCGATTACTCCTATTCCATTTGATGTTAAGTTAGAACCTGTTTTTATTGTTGCTGTTCCTGAGTTTGTTAATGCATATCCATCTTTTGATGAGATATCGCCACTAGCAAATTCAAGAGTTGCTCCTAGCATATTATTAAATGCATCTTTATTTGTTCCTGTTGTTGTTATGCTCGAATTAGTAGCGTTGAATGTTCCAGCTCTATTTTGTACTGCAACACCAACATTTGAATATATTGTTCCTTCATAAATTACAAATGTTCCTGAATTGTCAACTACTGATTTTTCTGAATCTGTTCCTTCTATGATACCATTATTGAAATTAACAGTTCCACTTGTGTTAATTCCTACAGCACCAACTATTAGTGTTGACTCATATACATTCAATGTTCCGACATTGTTTATTGCTGTTCCTTTTGTTGCTGTAATATGTGTGTTAGTTAATTCTGCTGTTCCTGTATTTGATATGTTTATACCATAACCATTATTAGATGTAATCTCTGATGCTGTAGCAGTTACTAAAGTATTTGCGTTTACTTTTATTGCTGGACCATTTTTTGTAGTCAATGTTGAGCTATTTAATACTAAACTTCCTGTTGCATCTATTAGCATTTGATTTCCTTTTATTGTTGAATCATAGATGCTAGTTATTGATTCTTCAGTACTTATAGCTGTTTGATTTTCGCCAGCAACTTCTATTTCCAAATTGTAAATTTCTAGCTTTGAATTAGCATTATTTTTTATTGCTGTACCATTTGAATTTATATAACCATCAAAAACATTTAATACTCCGTTATTAGTAATTGTTGTATTGTCAGATGTGTTGTTTAAAGTATTTGAGTTTAAGTTTATAGATACGTTTGTATTTCCTTTAATAGTTATACTTTCATCTGTATCTTTTAATAATGTTATGTTTCCTTCTAACGTTTGCATTGCATTTAATGCATTTTGAATAGATGAATAATATGAAGCTTCGTCACCTTCTATTAAACAAGCTACCGTATTTATATAAATAGTTGAGCCACCCATTTCTGTAATTTCTACTTCTGATTGATTTCCAGCTAGATCTTCAACTATTCCTTTATAACTTGATAAGCTAATTTCTCCAAAGTCATCTTCATTAACATAGTATACGTATATTATTTTATCTCCACTTACGTATCCATAGTCTACTGTCTTTAAACCTTCCTCACCAATTCTGATTGTTAATTCTGGAACTTTTGATTCTGTTATTGCAAGTTCTTCACTAAATGTTGCTGTAAATTCAATTGCGTTTCCTTGTGAATATGTTCCACTTTCAGGGCTTGTTATATTTAATGATACTATTTCAGGTTTTATATCGTCTATCATTTCAAAATGTGCTTCTGTACTGTATTTATGTGCATAATCATACATTGCTTTACATGATTGATAGTATTTTACTATACCTTTGTTGTATATGTTTTCACTATATATACCAATATGTTCAAATACACCGTTTATACTTGTATCTGCACTTGCAACTTTAGTTACTGTTTTTGGAATTATAACTACACCTAGTTTATATGTATGTGCAAATGCACCTTCGCCTATTGTTGTTATATTTATTGATAATTCAAGTAAATGCAAGTTTTCGCAATGTAAAAATGCTTCTTTACCAATAGATGTTCCACCTATTTCTCCTGATATTTGATATAGTTCATTACAATTTTCAAATACATTATCCCCTAATGTTGGATTACTATTTGAATTTATTAAACTTAAATTATCGTTTTTATAAAATGCATAATTGTTTATTTTTTCTACTGCTGAATTTATTGTATATTCTTCCTTTGCGTCTATTCTTGAGTGTGAATATATTTCTGTTACATCTGAGTTATACAATGTGTACCCATTATATACAAAATTTTGATTTCCTTTTTCTATTGTTATATTTTCGTAATTATTAGTACGTGCAATAGCGTTTTCTTCTAATCTTGTTAAAGCTTTAGATATAGTTATTCTTGCTACGTTTTCCATATCTGCTAAAACGTAACTTCCTATACTTTCTACATTTCCTTGAATTGTTACATCTGTTACTTTTTCTTTATATTGTTGGAATGGAGTGTTTGTTTCTGTGTAAGATGCTGTTTCTCCTGTTCCTACTATTATCATTTCTTTTTCATTTTTTAATAATGCGTATATTCCTTTGTCTTGTTCTTTACTAATATCCCACGCATATACTGCTTGATGTGTAGTATTTTCTGCTGTGTCCATTACCCAAACATAATTCACTTCATCAGATAATTTTAGTCCTGTGTTTGATTTTTTAAATTCATCCTTTGCTGGTACACTTTCTGAGTCTGTAATTGCGTATCCTAATATTTGTATGTTGTCTGTTGCTTCAATGTCTATCAACATTTTGTTTCCAGATTTCCAGCTTTCAGAAACTTTTATATCTTTTATTATAGGATTTTCTTTATCTATATTAGTTATTGCTAAGCTTTCCTCATCTATTATGTTTCCGTTTTTTATAGCTCGTGCATAAACTACAGTATTTTCTTCTATTTCAATAGATGAAGTATATACATCCCATGTTCCAGTTGTGCCTACACGATACTCTATTCTTAATTTATTATCTAAACATGCTACTATTGCTCTAACATTGCCATTAGTTGGTTCTGTTGGAGTTGCTGTAATTGTTAGCAAGTCTTCACTTGGTGTAAATAACGCTTCATATTCTCTATCTACCATGTTTACTAATGTAGCTGGATCAAGAGTTACATTTAATGTTGTTGTTGTTAATCCTGTTCCTGTCCAACCTGCAAAGTTATATCCTGTTTTTATTGGATTATATAATGTGAATGCAGGTGTATTTCTGTCATATTCCGTTGGGTTTTCACCTGTTGCTGTACCATCATTCAAGTTATATGTTATTTTATATTTTTTCAATTTTGTTTTTGCTATTAAAGTAATATCTCTTGCAGGCATTTTGAATGTTGCATTAACGTTTTTATTTCCGTTTTCATTTACGAAATTTGCATATTCTAATGATGTTTCTTCTGTTCCTTCTATTACCCATCTGTCAAATTCAAATCCTTCTGTTGGAGTTGCTGAGATTGTCACTTCTGTTTCATAAGGTACTTCTACTGTTGTTCCTGTAGCTGTTGCATTTTCACCTTTTACTGTTAATGTGAATTTTGCTCTATAGTAATACAAACTTAGAACTGTGCTTCCATCACCTTTTATTTCTGCCATTCCAACTCTTTGACTATGAGATTCATTTTCTACAAATCCATAAAATGCTCCATCTGTTTTTGCTTTAGCCCATGCTAAATCTCCAACTTTTCCGTCATTAAAAACTTCTGTAAGTTTTAATTCATAATCACCTATCGAGCCTACTTTTTCTACATAGTGATTTACTGTGTATTTCATATCTGTTCTTGGCGCCCATATTGCGTATAATGTTTTTACTGTATCATTTCCTGTTGGCAAATAATTTTCATTTTCTAATATTATTTCAGCTACATCATCAACTGTTGCATCTTTTCTTTCTGACCAGCCTACAAATCTATAACCACTTCTTACGACGTCTACACCTGGTACTTGTATTGATGTTCCTGCTTCTGCATATACAGAGTCGATTGTTCCTGTTGCTCCATTCAAATCAAAGTTGATTAAATAATCAAACTTGATTTTTTGTGATTTTACTACTGATGTTGATTTATTTCCTACTTCGTCTTCTGTTCTTGTAACAAAGTCATATGTTTCTCCATTTACTAATGGTCCAATTAGTTTTCCTGTACTCCAGTCATAATCGCTTTCTGATGCAAGTGCTCCATCATGAATTCTATAACCATATTCTGTTTTTGATAACAAGTATGTATCTGGTGATACGTTATCTTTTTGATTTGATTCAACTATTACATATGGACCAGAAACTGTTAAAGTCGGTGCATCGCTTGAAGGTGCTGTTCTATCGTATATTATCGATGCTTTTACAATTTGATCTGTAACATTTGAATACTCATTTTTAAACCATGCATATAATGTAATTCTTCCCTCTTGCGTTCCTAAATCATATGTGAAATTAGTTTTATAATCTTCCCATCTTGTGTCTGATGATGTTGGCTTTAATGGGTTATTTTTTGCGATTATCATTTTATTTGCGCCATCTGCTCTTAGAACAATATCAACCATATTAGTTCTTACATTTGGATCACCATTGTTTACAATCATTGATAAATTTGAAGGAAGACTATTTGTTTCTACAATTCCTGTAACGTTAACTTTTTTTACTGTTCTACCACCATTTTCTTCTGTTGCGATTACTGTATAAACACCATTTCTTGAAACTTGAGTTGTAAAAGTTCCATCTGCTTGTTCTTCAGCAATCAATTCTCTTACCATTACAGTTAATTTCCCACCATACCTTGGAAAAGCACTAATTGTTAATTTGGCTTTAGCACTAGTTAAAGTACCATCTGCTAATTCACCACTAGATATAACAATGTTTGATATTATTGGTCCATCTTCGCTTGAAGTACTTCCAGAAACTGAATCTGAAAATGGTCTATGTATAATTTCGTCTTGATAATAAATTCCTTTTACATAGAATACTGTACCTGTTGAGTCATATACATAAACATCATCTTGTTTAAATTCCAATTCTGATGTTTCGATTTCATACTCTTTACCAAACTCAGCATTTTCATATTTAATTTTCCCCAAGTCAACAACATAACCTGTTACCGTTATTCCGGTTGTATCAAAAGATTGAAATTCGTCAGGTGCATTTTTTAAAGTGACCTTTTTAAAACCTGCATTTATCCTTTCTTCTGTATCACCTTTATAAGCATTATTCAACCTAGCTCTTTGAACGCCTTCTTCAACATTCTTTACTTCTTCAGCAAAATTCGCATAATTAGCTTCGTCCGGCATTCTTCCACCAGCTGACATAGTAATCATAGCGATTATGATAATAACCACTATCGTTATTACTAGTGACATCATAGTTATTCCGTTCTTGTCTTTTCCCTTTCATTCTTTGAATACAACTCATTAGTTTTCCTCCTTCAAGCATGTTATCTTTTGTGAAAATACTCTTGATATTGTTTTAACACTAAAAAAAATCAATGTCTACACGCGTACACGCGCGTATATAAGATAAGAGTCAACTAAAATAAAAAAACGTTCCAAATGTACTTACGGAACGTTTTCTTATATTTTTTATGATTTTTTTTAATCTCCATATATTAAATTTTATTAACAGAAATATTTCTTACCTATTACAAAAAAGTTTTTTTATTTCTTTCATTTTCTTAAAGTCGTATCTCCCTAGGCGAAGAATCAAAATTGTAATCAAATTCTAATTAAGTTTTTACCGAGTTATGACTAAGTTGTGATCAAAAACTAATTAAGCTCTTGCTGAGTTGTAATTACGTTGTGACCAAATTCTAATTAAGCTCTTACCGAGTTGTAATTACGTTGTGACCAAAAACAAAAAAGGTTTGCAATATGTCCGCAAACCTTTAATACTGGTGCCTATTCTCGGAATCGAACCAAGGACACAGGGATTTTCAGTCCCTTGCTCTACCAACTGAGCTAAATAGGCATATTAACTTTAGATAAAAAAATAACCATTTTATAAATTAAAATGGCGACCTGGAAGGGGCTCGAACCCTCGACCTCTAGCGTGACAGGCTAGCGCTCTAACCAACTGAGCTACCAGGCCGTATTGAATTATGCAGAGCGTTGACCGTTCAAAGCTTGCTATTCTTTTTTAAAAAGTGGTGGGCACTATAGGGCTCGAACCTATGACCCCCTGCTTGTAAGGCAGATGCTCTCCCAGCTGAGCTAAGCGCCCACTTTTTCGTCATGTCCAGATGACTTTTTAAGTATACTTTAAGTTAAAATGTTTGTCAACATTTTTTTCACTTTTTTTAAAAGTTATTTTGTTTAACTCTTAAAGTCACGGTACGTGTTTTAATATAACATCTTTTAAGATATATTGCAATAGTTTTTTTGTTTTTTTATAAAAAAAGACCAGCCTTAAAATATAACTCAAGATTTATGAGTATCTTTTAAGACTGGTCTTTATTACATCATGTTAATTAACAGGTGCATGGTAGAAGAAAATCTTCATCTCATCGTTGTGAAAACGCTGGACATTTTCAACTTCATCGTAGCCATCATACGTAGCAAAGTGTTTGAGTGCTTCTTGCACCTCCAAAATTTGTTTGTAGGTCGGCTGCAATCTCGGTTCTTTTTCGATTCTGATTTTCAGTTCGTCGATGCAGAGATTGTTAAAACGTTCAACGTACAGTTCAATGTCCCATGCATCAAAATTTTTGTTGAGATCCATCATGAGACACGTTTGCTTCTTCTTAAGCCAGATTTCCTGCAAAAGTGCACTAGTGGCATCCGACATCAGTTCTTCCAAGTTACCAACATATAGACAGTACGTTTTAGCCATTGTTAGTTCCTCCTTAATTATGGTAGGTGTTGATAGGTTTCTCCACGCGTCTATATTATATCATCTTATTATGTTCCCCGTCAATTATTTTTGATTAACTAATTTTTGAATTTCTTCTTTTGAAAATAAATATTTTGAATTACAAAAATGGCAAGATACTTCAGTTTGTTCATCTTCTGCTAATTCTTCAATATCTTTTTTACTCATACTAAAAATAGCTCTTTCCATTCTCTCTCTAGAGCAGTCACATTTCCAATTCACTTTCATTTCTTCAACTTCATACGTATTTAAATCATCAGAAATGTATGTTGCAATTTCTTCTAAGCTTTTTCCTGATTCTAGCATATCTGTTATTGAACTACTTTGTGCAATTCTATTTTCAATAAGCTCTAAAATTTGATCTGGGGTATCAGGCAAAGCTTGAAGAATATATCCTCCAGCTTTTTTTACGCTTCCATCTTTATTTACTAAAACTCCTAATGCAACAGCTGTTGGTATTTGCTCTGAAATTGCAAAATAATATGCGAAATCTTCTGCAATCTCACCAGTTTGCAATGGAACACTTCCAACATATGGTTCACCTAAGCCAATGTCTTTTATTACTCTTAACTCACCGTTTCCGATTATTCCACTAACATTTAATTTACCATTTTCTTTTTTCTCAGCTTCTGCAAGAGGTTTTGAAACATATCCTTTAACATTTCCAACAGAATCTGCAACAACAAGCATTGAACCTAAAGGACCATCGCCTAATATTTGCAATGTCAACTTATCTTCTTCACTTTTTGTCATCGTTCCCATAAGAAGTCCCATTGTCAACAATCTTCCTAAAGCAGCTGTTGGTGTTGGATTTAACTTATGTATTTTTCTTGCGTTTTCTACTACATCTGTTGTATCAACACATGAAATTTTTATCATATCTGCATGTGCCATAAACTTTTTTAAAGTTCCCATTTTTTCCTCCTATTTTCAAAAATTAAACCTCGCATTTAAAAAATACGAGGTTGCTTTCGGTTTATATATCATTATCTACACTGTAGCAATTCTTGTAACATTAGCTGCTTGATCACCTTTTTGACCATCAACAATGTCAAATTGAACTTCAGCGCCTTCTTCTAATGTTTTGTAGCCATCCATATTGATTGCTGAAAAATGAACAAATACATCTTTAGCGTTATCTCTTTCAATGAATCCATATCCTTTTTCTGCATTAAACCATTTAATCTTTCCTCTTTCCATGTTTCTTACCTCCACTTTCTTTAGTACTATAATCATTGCATTACACAACTTTTATTAGAGTGTATCACACGAAAATATCAATGTCAAACCAATAGAATAATATAATTCAAATTATTTAATCATTTCTTTCATTACTTCTATTGCTTTTTGTAATTGTACGTCTTCTTCAGCTGTTTCGCTTGCTTCTATCACATAATCTGGCTCTACTCCAAGTTCATTTATTTTTTGACCACTTGGTGAAAAATACTCTGCGATTGTTATTTTTAAATAAGTTCCATCTTTCAAACTTTTTAATTGTTGCACTAGTCCTTTTCCAAAACTTGTTGTTCCAACAATTGCACCTTTTGAATAATCTTTAATTGCAGCAGCCATAATTTCAGAAGCACTTGCTGAATTTTCATTTATTATAACAACTACTGGAATGCCTAAAGTTTTTGAATCAGAATACATATATTCTCTATTATCATTTTTATCCACAGTATAAGTTATTATTCCTGTTGGTAGAATTTCATCTATTATATCTACGGCTACACTCAATAATCCTCCTGGATTATCTCTCAAATCTATTATTAAGCCTTCTAGTGTTGTTTTATTTTTCATTTCAGCTACAGTATCTTTAAAGTTATTATATGCTTTTTCATCAAATGAAGTAAATTTTATATATCCTATATTTTGCTCAATTATTTCGCTTGAAAATGGATTTAATTCTACATTCATACGTGTTATCGTTTTTTCAAATTCTTCATACGTACCATCTTTGTTATATCTTCTAAATCCGATAGTTACTGTAGTATCTTTTTCACCTTTTACTAATGCTGCAATTTCTTCTGTTGAAGATCCTTTTACATCTTTTCCGTCAACTTTAATTATATAATCGCCCGGTAAGACTCCTGCTTTTTCAGCTGGTGAGCCTTCTATTGGCATTAAAACAATCGCCATATCTTTTGAAGTATCTAAGGCCATGTATATTCCAATACCTTCATATTCTCCTTCTGTTTCTGTTAAAAATTCCTTTGATTCATCTAAATCAAAATAATCTGTATATGGTTCATCTAACGCTTCAACCAAACCTCTTATTGCACCTTCTTCAAGCTTTTCCATATCGTAATCAAATAAAAAGTTTTTTTCTATTATGGATACTACTCTTTCAAGCTTTTTAAAATTATCTCCAGATATACTAGAGTCATCATATTCCTTAGACCCCAATGTCATTCTGGTATATTGAAAGGATGTCGCAACAAAAACTGTTGCAGCTGTTATAACCATCCATAAAAGTGTTTCTCCTCTAGAAAACATTTTCTTTGTATTCTTATCCATATTTCCCCCTTATCTTTTTCCCATCATCAAACTCGCTACTAATGTAGTAAATGGAATAGTTGTAACCAATCCAAAGCTACCTGCTATTGCTCTAAGAATTTCCTCTAATAACATCTCTGAATTTATTATATGTCTAAAGTTATCTCCCGTAACCATCAAAAGCATTACCAAAACTATTGATCCACCCATATATGCAAGGATAAGAGTATTAGTCATTGTTCCCATCATATCTTTACCAATATTCATTCCTGCTTTCATCATTTTCTTTACAGAAATATCTGGGTTTTCCTCTTTTAGTTCATTAAGTGCTGAAGCTATTGACATACTAACATCCATACATGCACCTAATGCACCAATAATTATTCCTGCATATAATAGACCTTTAAAATCATATGAAACAGATTCGCCTACACCATTATTATAGATCATTTGTTGACTTAAAGAACCTGCTTCTTCACTTATTCCTGACAAGTTCATTATGCTTCCAAAAATTATAGCAAATATTGCAGATATTATAATTCCACCACTAGTTCCTGCAATAGCAACAAATGCTTTTTTATTTATTCCAGAAATTATAAATAACGCTACGAAGGTTATTATTACCGAAACAATCGTAGTAACAAGCAAAGGATTTTCACCTCTTATTAGCCTTGGTAAAACACCATAAAAAATAGCTAAAACTGTAAGTATTAAACTCACTAAAGCTTTAACACCTTTCTTGCCACCAATTACAATTATAGCTAAGGAATATAAACCTAAAACTGCAATAATCCATATAGAATTATCTTTTTCAGAAATTGCTGTGTCAATTATTTTCCCTTCAAGGATCGTAGCATATACAATAACTCTATCGCCTTCTTTTAAAGGTTTACTCATTTCTTCTAATCCCGTATAATATGAAAGCGAATGTCTTATTTTCTTAACAGTATTATATCCATCATCTTTTATACTAACTTTGACATCTTGATATGAAAGTGTATAATAATCATTCTCTTCTGTGTAAATTTCTCCAGCTTCTTCAACAACGCCTTTTAAATACTTGTACTTAATTTTTGAATATATCTCTGAATAATCTTCTGAATATTCATCTGAGTAATCTTCTAAGTAATCATCCGAATAATTTTGCGAATAATTTTCCGAATATCCAAAACTATCTGATTCATCTAAAAAATCATCTATATAATCAGTTGCATACGCAACTTGAGAAACTGCAATAAGCATTACTAAAAACAAAAAAAATTTTTTCATATTCTCACTCCTAATATAAATTATCATAAATAATTTTACTACTTAGAAGCGTTGAAATCAATTTATGTCATCAAATATTTACAGTATTTTATCTTGTTCTTATATAGTTTTCTTCATCTATTTTTTTAATTACTCCTGCGACTTCTAGCATAACCAATTTAGCTAAAACTTTATTGGCTGGTTCTCCTACGCTCACACATATTTCACTCGTATTTCGTGGATATTTTTTCACTTGTTCATAAACATTTTTTAATTCTACATCAATTTGCACATCGCTTTCTTCTATAGCATTAAAATTTTTATTTTGAATCATTTCATATTTTTCTAAAATATCTTTAGCGTTTCGTATACAATAAGCACCTTCTTTTAAAATCAGATTACTTCCTTCATATTGTTCATCATTTATAGCACCTGGCACTGCAAAGATTTTTTTGTTTAATGCTTTTGCGTGTTTTATTGTTATCAGTGAACCACTATTTATTTTAGCTTCAATAAGTACAACTCCCGTTGTCAGTGCCGCAATAATGCGATTCCTTTCTCTGAAATTATTAGGTAAAGATGGATAGTCTGGTGGATATTCAGAGATAATTGCTCCACCATTTTCCACAATTTTCTCTATCATGCACTCATTTTCTTTTGGATAAATTTTTCTATGCCCTCCACCTAGGACAGCTATTGTCCTTGCATTGTTCTCCAAACATACGCTATGTGCAATCGTGTCAATTCCTCGTGCAAAGCCACTAACTACCACAATATTATTCACTGTTAAATCTTTTGTTATATTTTGTGCAACAATTTTTCCAACTGCCGAACAATTTCTGCTCCCCACAACTGCTATTGAAAAATTTGATAAAACATTTTCGTCACCTATTATATAAAGTTGTTTAGGGCATTTTTCTAATTGCTTTAAATTAGCTGGAAATTCTTTTGAATTTTTATCAATACATTTTATTTTCATAATCACCTTCTATTAAAAAAAGTTTTGTACGGATTTTCAATAATTGCATTTTTTATATGTGCAACTCTCGTTTCTTTATCGTCAAAAAGATATACCTCAATAACATCAAATGATATTGGTGTCTCATAAATTTGATATATGTATGTATAAAACTCTGCAACTTTATAGATATGATTCTTCTTGTAATAATTTACGCTTTCTGCACCTTGACCATACTTTATTTGTTTTCTTGTTTTTACCTCAACAAATATTATTTCTTCACCATTTTTTGCAACAATATCTACTTCTCCAAACCTGCAATAAAAATTTTTTTCGACTATTTCATAACCTTCATTTACCAAATACTCTTGTGCAATTTTTTCACCAATCGCTCCGATTTTTTTATTATTTTCTTTCATATTACCTCTACTTCAACTCTAAATTTCTATATTGAATCGCTTCTGCTAAATGTTCCATTTGTATATTTTTACTTTCGTCTAAATCTGCTATTGTACGTGCAACTTTTAAAATTTTCATCGTCGCCCTAGCACTAAAACCATATTTTGAAAAACTATTTTCTAAAAATTTATTTCCGAATTTATCTAATTTGCAATAATGCTTAATCATATTTTCAGTCATAGCCGAATTAACTAAAATTCCAGTCTCTCGATATCTTTCTTTTTGAATTTTTCTAGCTTTTTCAACTCTTCTTTTTATATCTTCCGACGTTTCGCTATGACAATTCCCTCTTAATTCTGTATAGTCTACTTGCGAAATTTGTATATTCATATCTATTCTATCTCGCAAAGGTCCACTAATTTTACTTCTGTATCGCTGGATTTGACTTTCTGTACAAACGCATCTTCGTTTCTTATCCATTAAATATCCACATGGGCAAGGATTCATACTCGCTATAAATATAAAATTTGCTGGAAAAACTATTGCAGAATTCACTCTCGATATTCTTATTTCTTTTTCTTCCAGTGGAATTCTTAATATTTCCAACACTCTTTTTTCAAATTCAGCAAGTTCATCAAAGTACAACACTCCATTATGTGCTAAACTAATTTCTCCAGGTTTAGGATTTCTTCCACCACCTGCTAATGCACTTGGAGTAATAGTATGATGTGGACTTCTAAATGGTCTTTTTTGAATTAACGCTATGTTATTATCTAACAATCCTGCAACACTATGTATCTTTGTAACTTCAACAGCTTCATCAAAAGTCAAATCCGGTAAAATTGTTTCTAATCGTTTAGCAAGCATCGACTTTCCATTTCCAGGGCTTCCAATCATCAAACAATTGTGTGCTCCCGCTGCCACAATTTCCATTGCTCTTTTACCAACTTCTTGACCGTATACATCTTTAAAATCTATGTTATACGTTTCTATTCTATCCTTTTCATTTTTCAATAAATATTTTGAAATAGTATTTCTTGTATTTATATGTTCAATTACTTGTTGTAAATTTTGAGCAGGATATATATTTAGATTTTCTATAACACTTGCTTCATTTCTATTTTCATATGGAACAATTATATTTTTTATACCCTTTTTATTAGCTTCAATACACATAGATAAAATGCCATCAACTTTACCTATTTCACCATTCAAATGTAATTCTCCAATAAAAATATAATCTTCTAAGTTTCCTGAATATATCACTCCCAAGTTTTTAAGAACTCCTATCGCAATTGCTAAGTCAAATGATGACCCCTCTTTCCTGGTATTTGCCGGAGCTAAATTCACTATTATTTTTTGAGCATTAAATATATATCCCGAATTTTTTATTGCTGCTCGCACACGTTCTTTTGACTCTCTAACGCTCGCATCAGGCAATCCAACAATTTCCCATGTCGGAAATCCATTGTTCATATCAACTTCAACAGTTGTTAACTGACTTTCAATTCCATTTAAAGCCATACTATATACTTTAGTTAGCAAATTATCACCTTTTCCTTTTAATTTTCAAAATAGATTGCGCATAAAATTATTTTAAATTATAATTGTTTTGAGTTAGAAGATTTATGCTATCTTCCAAATATTCTTAAGGAGTGATTTCATGAAAAAAAATAATGGTATCTCTTTGATATCGCTAGTAGTTACTATTGTAGTTATGATAATACTTGCTGGTGTATCTATTTATTATGGAACTAGAGAAAATATCAATACTGCTTACGTAACTGATATGTATACTGAATTACGTAATGTTAGTGAAGCTGCTCAAGAACGTTATTTGACAAACAGAATTGATGCAAGCCGCTATCCATATGTAGGAACACCTTTATCAAGTACCAATTCAAAAGTTGTAAACAATGTAACATATGGTGATGGATGGTATTTAATATCTCCAGAACAAACTCTTGAATTAAATTTAGAAAATGTTAGCAATGAATATATAATCAATTATGCAACTGGTGAAGTTGTTTCTTTAAAACCAATCGTTCACGAAGATAATGAATATTACACTTTAAAAGACCTTGAAGATGTTATAAATGAAGAACCACCAGAAGTTTCTAATGATTTGTACGACGTTGCAAAAGGCATTAACAAACCTGTTTTAATTACTGGTATGATTCCTGTAAGAAATGTAAATGGGAAATGGCTAGTAACCAATGAATCAGATGATAGATGGTATGATTATTCTGCTGAAAACAAAGTTTGGGCTAATGTAATGTTATTAGATGAAATAACAATAAGCGGTTATACAAATGAACAAATTAGAACAGCTTCTTTAGCAGAACTTGATGGAAGAGAAGTGCAAACTTCAGGAAGTATGTTTGTTTGGTTACCACGCCATACTTCAAACGGTTCTAATATTGCATACAGTAGATTATTAAATGATTATACTGAAAATGGTTATTCATTACCTTCTTCTTTTACAAAAGATTCTAGTGAAGTAACAGGAATTTGGATTAGCAAATATGACAGTGAATATACAAAATAGTTTTTCAGACTCGCTATTATAGCGAGTTTTTTATATAAAAAATGGAGGTACTCTAAAATATAATATTTTAGAATGTACCCCCATTATTATTTATCTTTATTGATTATATTTGTCTAAATATTCTGTTTCATTAACTCTTGCTATACTTACTACTTTTCCACCATCTGTAGTTCTCATTAGTGTAACACCTTGTGTTGAACGTCCTAGTATACTAATATTTTGTACTTCTAGTCTAATAACTACACCAGCATCTGTTATTAACATTATTTCATCGTCTTCATTTACAACTTTTACTCCAACAACCTTACCAGTCTTTGGTGTTGTCTTGTATGTAATTACGCCTTTTCCAGCTCTAATTTGTACTCTATACTCTGAAACTTCTGTTCTCTTTCCAAAACCATTTTCAGTAATAGCAAGTAAGTATGTCTTCTCATGATAAATTGGTTCCATACCTACAACATAATCATCTTTTTCTAGTCTTATTCCAATTACACCTTGTGATACTCTTCCCACAGCTTTAACATCGCTTTCTGCAAATGTTATACTCATACCTTCATGTGTAACCAAAACTATATTTCTTTCTCCATCTGTCAATCTAACATTTATTAGCTCATCGCCATCTTTTAATGATATTGCTTGCAATCCTGTTTTTCTAGATGAATTGTATTCCATCAATGCTGTTTTCTTAACGATACCATTCTTTGTTGCCATCAATAAATATTGACCCTCAACAAAAGCATGTATTGGAATTACAGCAGTTACTTTTTCATCGCCATCTAATTGTAGCAAGTTTACAATCGCTGTTCCTTTAGCAGTTCTACCAGCTTCAGGTATTTCATATCCTTTTAAGCGATATACTTTACCTTTATTAGTGAAGAACATTATCATATCATGTGTAGAAGTAACAAATAATTGTTCAACAAAATCTTCTTCTCTTGTTTGAATTCCTGTTATTCCTCTTCCACCTCTTCTTTGAGTTTTGTAAGTGTCTACAGGCATTCTCTTTATGTATCCAAAATGTGTAAGAGCAACTACTGTATTTTCTTCTTCGATTAAGTCTTCATCATCTAAGTCGCCATCATCTTTAATAATTTGTGTTCTTCTTTCATCGCCATACTTATCTTTCATCTCTAATAATTCTTCTTTGATGATATCACATACAAGTTTTTCACTTGCCAATATAGCTCTATATTTTTCAATCAATTCCATCAATTGTTTATATTCTTCTTCAATCTTTTCTCTTTGTAAGCCTGATAAAGTTTTCAATCTCATTTCTAGAATTGCATTTGCTTGTGCTTCTGAAAGACCAAAGCGTTTCATCAATCTTTCAGCAGCATCATCATATGCAGCACGAATTATTTTTATAATTTCATCAATGTTATCAATTGCAATTCTTAATCCCTCTAATATATGAGCTCTTGCCAAAGCTTTATCTAAATCAAATTTTGTTCTTTTTACAACAACATCTTTTCTATGATCAATATAACATTCAAGCATTTCTCTTAATGTCAAAACTTTTGGTTTTCCATTAACTAATGCTAGCATTATTGCTCCAAAAGTATCTTGCATTTGTGTGTTTTTATACAATTGATTTAATATGATACTTGGATTAGCATCTCTCTTAAGTTCGATTACTATTCTCATACCTTGACGGTCTGATTCATCTCTTAAATCTGAAATACCCTCTATTCGTTTGTCTTTTACCAAATCTGCTATATGTTCAATTAGTCTTGCTTTATTAACTTGATATGGTAACTCAGAAACAACAATTCTATAACGTCCATTTCCATGTTCCTCAATCTCAGCTTTTGCACGAACAATTATTTTTCCTCTACCTGTTGTATAAGCATCTTTTATGCCTTCTCTACCTAATATAAGTGCACCCGTAGGAAAATCCGGTCCTTTTATCTCGGCCATAATTTCTTCGTCTGTGACATTATCTTGATCAATTAGTTTTACTAAAGCATTTACTACTTCTGTCAAATTATGAGGTGGCACGTTTGTAGCCATACCAACAGCAATACCTGATGAACCATTTACAAGTAAGTTTGGTATTTTTGATGGTAAAACTACTGGTTCTAACAATTTTTCATCATAGTTTGGCATAAAATCTACTGTGTTTTTATCAATATCTGCAAGCATTTCTACTGATATTTTAGGCATCTTTGCTTCTGTGTACCTCATAGCAGCAGGGCTATCACCGTCAACACTACCAAAGTTACCATGTCCATTTATTAGTCTATATCTCAAAGAAAAGTCTTGAGCCATTCTTACTAAAGCATCATATATTGAAGCATCACCATGTGGATGATACTTACCCATAACCTCACCAACGATATACGCTGATTTTCTAAAAGGTTTCTCTGGTGTAAGACCAAGTCCATCCATAGCATATAAAATTCTTCTATGAACTGGCTTTAGCCCATCTCTAACATCAGGAAGTGCTCTCGATACAATTACACTCATGGCATAGTCAATATAAGATTTTTTCATTTCTTTTTCTATATCAACTCGTATGATTTTTTTTGCATTTTCTTCCATTTTTCTTATCCCAACTTTCGTATAAATTAAGTCAAAAAGTTCCACAAAACCTTACGCGTAAAACTATTTGCTTTAACACATAAATTATACTAAATCAGGGTATTTTATGCAAGGAAATTTTGCCTTTTTTCTTTATTTATTGCCTATTACAAGTATATTTATGTATACGCATTCTATTGGTTTAAGAATATATTTCATCTATCGCAACATTTTTAGTATCTTTGATAATTTTTTTCGCTTCGGAAGGGAGCTTCTTCATCGAATTTAATAATGTATCACTTGCTTTTTTATAAAAAGTTTTTGAATCCTTATCTTTTATAGCTTTTACTACCTTTTTTCCATCATTATAAGTTGAGTAATTTACTTTATATTTTTTCTTTAAAAAATTTTTAATACTAGAATCTAGGAAAGCAAGTGCCGTTTTAAAAGCCACCCTTTTTACCTTAGGCATTACAGTATTAGAATTTGTTTTTTCTTTTTCCACACTATTGTTTTCATTTTTCACTTCTTGAATTACTATACTTTTTTCAGAGCCTTGCGACACTTTTAACTGTAATTCTTTTTCTTTTAAAACTTCATTCATTTTGTTTATTATTTTTTCATCATTTAAAGTTTTTTCTAACAAGTTTTCCGTGTTTTTGTCCAACGTATTTATTTCTAGTTTTATCGTTTTATCCTCCTTAGTTTAATAATCTAATTTTTTCACCTTTTCAGATAAATATAGCAGTATCCATATACTTAAGAAATTCCAATATAGAATTACATTTCCTATAAGAGTATTTTTTATTATCATATAATTTTCATTATTGTTTTTTACAAAGTTCATATACACAAATATATTAAGCAATACTAATATAAATAAAACTATTCGTGCACCTTGAGTTTCTTGTTTTCTTTTCGCTTTTTCTTTTTGTAATTCATTTATCGTATGATAAGTCTTGTCTATAAGTGTTGTAAAATCTCCACCAAAAACATAACAATATTCTAAATTTGAAAAGAATTCTTTAAATTGAATAACGTTAATTTTTTCTTTTAAATGTTCTATAGCTTTTTCAAACTTTATTCCACTATTCAATTCCAAATTAAATTTATCGATATATGATTGAAGTGGTTGTATTGTTTCTACATTTTTCAAAGCACCAATAACATCATTACTTATTTTTGTGTAATTTTTTAGTTGTAGCAAAAAGTTCAAAAAAACTTTTTCTAATTTTTCAGCCTTATATGTTCCAATAGCTTTCAAAGCCATAAATGGAATTAAAATCGTAGGTAGGGCTATAATCAACGATACTCCCGGAATTTTAAATATATATAACGCAACTATATCTGAAATCACAAAGCAAATTATACCGGCAATTATGAGCGTAAAACTGTTAATAAAAATGTTCTTTTCTAAAGCTGCTCTATCAATCAAAAGATTTATTTTATAAATCAAATTGAATTTTTCCGTAATTTTTACTTTTTTACTTTTATCGTATCTTTTCAAAAATTCTTTATAATAAAATTCATTTTTTGTATCAAGATATTTACTAATTTTCTCTAATATTTTTCTTTGATAGAAATTTTCCACAATTAAATATATCGATATTCCTAAAAGTGCAATAAATATTATTTTCATAAAATCACTCACCATCTGCTGTTAGTATTATTTTTTCTTTAACTCTTCCAATCGGATCATTTACTTTTTGAAAACTTCCTATGGACTTATTCTTTTCGTATTTTTCCACTTTAAATTCAAATAGCAAATTATATTTTACGTCATCTTTTTTAGCGTCATATAAAACTTCTGCTATTTCATAAATTTTAAAGTTTTTCATAAATATTACTAGATCTATAGATTGTGACAATAATTTTCTCAAATATTTATCCGTATAGCTCTGAGCTTTAGAATCTCTTTTCATTAAAGTTACTAATCTGTCTATCGTATTCAAACTGCTATCCGAATGAACTGTTGCGTAGCCTCTATGTCCAGTAGATACTGCATCTAAGAATACCATTGCTTCTTCACCTTTTAATTCTCCTATTACAACTACATCATTTGACATGACTAAAGAATGTGCCGTAAGTTGGGCAAGCGTAATGTTTTTGTCACTATTTCTGTTATTTAATATTTCTCTTTGAATTATATTAGGATGATTACTATATAGTTCTGCCGTTTCTTCATTAGATGTTATTGATAAATCTTTCGGAATTTCATTTATAATGTTTCTCATCAAAGTGGTTTTTCCACTTCCACCTTTTCCACTAATTATGATATTCACCCCTGCTGCAATCGCCTTCATTAAAAAGTTATATATCTCTGTATCAAGCATTTCGTATTTTTCATCACAAAGTTCTTTTAATGTAAGTAAATTATCGGGTCTATGTATTCTTATAACCAAATTAGGAGAGCTTACATTTACAGGCTCAATTCCAGCTTCTATTCTCAAATTGTTTTTTCTATCACTTACAATTGCAATCGGCATTTCTGTTGTTATCTTTCCATGATTTTTTAGTACACAATATCTAACAAAATTCAAAAAATCTTCTTCGTTATAGAATGATTCGTTTGTTTTTTCCCAAATTCCATTTTTCTTTATGATGATATTGTCATAACGCGTAACCCTTATATCCGATACCCTTGTATCGTCAATGAACTTTTGCAATATGTGATATCCAAATAATCTATTTAAAATATCGTTTATTGTTGAATCAGTATTTAAATTAGAATAATCTGAATATACTTTTTCTTTTACAATATTTTCAACGAACTTTTTATTCAAATCTACATCGCTTAAATATTCTGAATAATTATTTATCAGATAAGCGATAATTTCACTTATTGCATCTATTTTACTAATTATCTTCGGCGACGAATCATTTGCAATTTCATTTTTTAATGGGTTAATTAACATTTGATATCGCCTCTTTTCTTTGAGATTTATAATTATTCATACTATTGAATTGATAATTAGAACGCTTAGCTGATAAAAACTTATTTAATAAATTAACCTTTGGTATATACTTTATTGTTTCTAGAATTTTAACATATGAATTTTCCATATTTTCTTCATTGTCTCTTATGCTTCCTAAAACTTGATAATCACTAAAAATTTTGCCGACTATATCTAAATCAATTCCTGAATTTTTTTCTTTATTTATGATTATATTTATTTTGTTTTTCCACACTTTCCAATTGTTTGTATATATTTCAATCAATTGACTTGCTTTTTTCATCGAGATGTAATTATTCTCCGTTATAAAAAACACTCTATTAGCTTCTTGAATAGCCCATTTTACCGAATCTAAAAATATATTACTACTCGTGTCAATTATTATAAAATCGTACTTTTCTTTTGCTATGTTAAGAATTGTTTTATAATGCGTTTCGTTTAACACATTTTGACAAAAATATAACGATGTATTACCTGTAAGTACATCTACGCCATCTGCTTGAATCACTAATTCATCAAATACATTAGAATCAAATCTGTTTTTTGATATTAGTTCAACTGCATAATTCAATCCACACTTCTTATCTAAATCCATCATTAAATCAACATTCATAGGAATTTTAGATATATCAAATATTTCATCCATATTTCCACTAAAAGTATCCAAATCTATTAGTAGTATTTTCGACGATGTTTTTTTAGCTAGTATTTTCGAGAAGTTACCTGCGATTGTTGTTTTTCCCGAGCCATTCGTGCCATTGAAAACAATCACTTCTTGCTTTTGAGTTACTTTTTCAACAACAAATGAATTTTTATTTATTTCATTTTCGCTTATATAATTTACTTTACTTTCTTCAGAAACTTTAATTGAATTTATTTTATTTTCAAAATCAATTTTTGTAGTTAATGGCTCTTCTCTATCAATAGAATCTATTATTTCAGAAATACTAACGTTACTATCTAGAAAAATATCTACAATTCCTAAATCATTCAATTTTCTTTTAAAGAAGTCATCTGATTCATCAGCAACAACAATAATTCGCATTGCAGAATCAACTCTTTTTGTTTTCACTATAAAATCATAAAATTCCAATTCGCCCTGAAGCAACGAACTAACAATAAGGACATCAAATTTTTCATCAGTAATTGCATCTAATACAGCTTCTTGATAAAACAAATCTCTTTCAAGTAAGTCATACTTTGCATATTTTAATAATTCCCTATTCAAAGTTTCATTTCCCATTGCAGTTAATAGCTTTTTCATTTTTCGCTCCCCTTAAATTATAAATTGTCTATTCTATCTGTTGATATGTATTGATGTTCTTTTGAAGATGCTTTTACTTTTATATACAAATGATTACTACCTGCATATAGTAAGCACATTCCTCTTTTTGCATTTTGTATTTTAAATATTTCTTCTTCCGAAAGATTTATGTTCTCTTTTAAAATATTTATTTCTGTTTCCTCTAATTGAAAAATAGTTTTTATACTAGAATTATTTAGAATTCCTTTCCCATATCTTCCTTCATTTAAAGAAAAGAAGTCATTTATATCTTGCGTAATTGCCGTAGCTGCTCCACCATATTTCCTTATAGTTTTAAACATTTTAAATACGAAATTTGCTGTTTCCTCATTACTTCCTATAAGCCTCCAAACCTCGTCTAAGTAAAGTATTTTTCTTTGTGATTTTAACGTCTTTATTTTGTCCCAGAAAAATTCAGTGATGACAAACATAACTGCAGCCAAGTTTTTTTCTTCGATTTTATGAATATCTACTACAATAAGTTGATTAGCTAAATTTACATTAGTATGGCCGTTGAGAAATTTCATACTCCCGTCTATATAAGGTTTTAATAGCACTTTTATATTTTTCATGTCTTTATCTTTTTTTATTAAGCTATATAGATCTTCTAATATTGGCATATCTTCGGTTTTTTTAAAACGTTTTTCTGATATAAAGTTACTGTTTGGGCAAGCTTTATACAATGATTCATCATCAAATGTTATTCCTTTAGCCATATAACATTTAATTATTTTCTCTTCTAGCAAATTCTTTTCATCTTGAGTTAATGTCGGAAAACACAACGAAAAAAATGTATTTAACTTATTTATTTTATTTTGCAGATATCCTGTTTTATCATCTACAGAATTTTCTCTAATATCCATCAAATTTATTATTTTGCCATCATTGAAATCTACAATATCTCCACCAAGCTTATTACATATTTTTATATATTCACCTTCTGGATCAATTATATATTGCAACACATTTAAATACCTATTTCTTATGATCATAAGTTTAGTAAAATACGACTTTCCAGAGCCACTTGTACCTATTACGCACATATTTGAGTTTTTGTATTTGTTTGAATCAAATCGATCTACCATTACAAGTGATTCATTAAAATCGTTTACGCCTATCAAAATACCGTTCTCGTCGCATAATTCATTCGATACGAATGGATAAGTACCTGCAATTCCCGATGTCAAAACATTTCTTTTGTAATATTCTTTTACTGAGTTGTCATTATTCATTAAAGGCATTGTAGAATCAAATATTTCTTTTTGTCTAAACAATGCTCTTCTGGTTTTAAGACCAATTCCATTTGCGATACTTTCTACTTTTTGAACATCGTCGTTCAAACCTTCAACAGAATCGTTATATATAGAAATATAAATGTATATGTAATATAGCTGTTCATTTGCTATTTGTAATTGTTTTCTAATATATTTCGCATCACTGTATGCTGTAGACATTATTTCAACATCATTTGGATTATTGCTAGAACTTTTTAGTTCAGCTCCTGTATTTCCTATATTAAAAGTTATTTTTTTGATGACTTCTGCCGTTGATTGTTTTTCATAAAATATTGACATTTGTAAGTCGATTTCGAGGGAAATAATTTTATCTAGAAACACAGCTTCCATTTCTTTTTCATAATCAGTAATAATTAAATTAGAAACATATTTATTATTTATATTTATATAATTTGGATTTGTATTATCGAATTTTCTAGGGTACATTGAATATAAAAAATCATCTTTTTTTATATTTTCATTTGAATTAGAATTTAAATTTTTTTGAATAAAATGTTGCACTTTTTTCCTTTCTAACTTGTGGGTGCAACCCCAAAAGAATGTTACTTTTTAAAGCAACAATTGAATAATTTTAATATTTCTTTTTTGGAACATTTAGTAATAGTATTTCCACACATTTTTAAACTATCTGAAATAATATTTTCATAAAAATCATCTTCTTTTATTGCATATAATATATAAAAATTTCTAGAAATACTGCCTTTAGAATTTGATATTTCTGTAATAAAGTTTATATAGTCCATCGCCATTTCTATAAGTCTTGGTTCATATTTTATGCATTTTTCTATTTCAGATATATGTTTTTCTATACTGGTCTTTCTTGTTTGAATATATATCTGAAAGTTGAAATCACACTGCTTTAACAAAACTTTATACGATTCTAAAACAATTTTTTGTTCAGACTTAGATTTTAATTTAAAATTGATTGGCTCAATTTTTAATATTCCAATTTTCCTTTTGTCAGGCAATTCAATAGTTCCATCTTCTACTTTTGATACATACTTTAATTCTGATATTGATACAATTTTTTTGTTTTCATTTTGTAGCTTTTCAATATTTCAACACACCTCCAATATTTTATTGCACAAAAAAGGGCATAATCCTAGCGTCAATATAATTGTCGCTAAAATCATCCCCCAAAAACTTTAACTATCTGCATGATACAACCAATATTTATTTAGGTCAATAAAAACAATTCGACAAAATCCGACTTTTGTTTTCTCATTTCTTACTCGCCCATGGTTTTAAAGTAATTGTTTATACACTTCAGATTTTGAAATTCCTTTTTGTTTCGCTACTAATTTCATTGCTTCTTTTTTATCGTATCCTTCATTCGTATATTTTTGCATAAGTTCTTCGATTGTTTCTGTTATTTCTTCTTTTTCTTGTTTTTTCGCACCTTCTAATACAATTACAAATTCGCCTTTTATATCATTTGTTTCATAATATGCAATGGCTTCTCCTATCGTAAATCTTAACATTTCTTCGTGAATTTTTGTAATTTCTCTTCCTAAAACTATTTTTCTGTCTTCACCAAATGCTTGTTTAAAATCTTCTAGTGTTCTTTTTAATTTATGTGGTGCTTCATAAAAGACCATTGTTCTTTCTTCGTTTTTTAATGTTTCTAGACGTTCTTTTCTGCATCTTTTATTTATAGACAAAAATCCTTCAAATGCAAATTTTGTAACGTCAAATCCTGAACAAATTAAAGCTTGTATACACGCAACTGGTCCTGGAATCGGAACTATATTTATTTCGTGTTCAATTAAAATTTTTACAAGGTCTTCCCCTGGATCTGAAATCGCTGGTGTTCCAGCATCTGAAACTAATGCAAGATTTTTTCCTTCCTCTAATAATGATAGTACATAATCAGATTTTACACCTTCGTTATGTCTATAGAAGCTAATCATCGGTTTTTTTATTTCAAAATGATTTAATAATTTTAAGGTTTTTCTTGTATCTTCAGCTAATATAATATCTACTTCTTTTAAAATTCTTAAAGCTCTAAGCGTTATATCTTCCAAATTTCCAATAGGTGTTGCTACTAAATATAATGTGCCTTTCATAAATTATTTCTCCTTTTCATATATTTCATAAATCTCGTCCGTGTATTCTCCATTTTCATATACACATAACGTTTTCTCGAATTTCAAAAATTCTTTTCCGTTTTTGCAGCCCTCTATCAAAACAATATTAGCAGGCTTTTCGACCGACGGTTGCACAAATCTAATTCTTTTAGGCTCAATTTTATATTTTCTCATTGTGCAAAAAATATCAACAAGTCTTTCTGGTTTATGAACCATATAAAATTCACCATTTGCTTTTAAGATCCTTGCAGATTCTTTTATAACATCTTCTAACGTGCAACATACTTCGTGCCTTGCTATTGACATTTTATTTTCATCATTTATTATTGCACTACCTGCTTTCATGTATGGTGGATTTACTGTAACTGTATCAACACTTCCTGGCTCTATTATTTTCTTTAGATTTTTTAAATCTTCATTTAAAATTTCAACTCTGCTTTGCATCGAATTTAGTTCAACACTTCGTTGTGCCATTTCTGCACATTCTTTTTGAATTTCTACTCCTATTACTTTTTTAGCTTCAGTTTTGCCTGCAAGTAATATTGCAATAATACCTGTTCCTGTACACAGATCAACAACCAGATCTTTCTTTTTCATGTTTTTAGCAAAATTAGCGAGTAACACTGCATCTATTCCAAAGCAAAATCCGTTTTTGTTTTGAATTATTTTTAATCCTTTATATTGTAAATCATCAATTCTTTCATTTTCATTTATACTCATACTTTTTAATCCTTCATCTTCTTACTTAATTCACGTTTTAATAAATATTTCATAGTATATATTAAATCCTTTGTTTTGGATGTGATTTTATGAAAAATAATTCTTGTTTTGAAAATATATGTTGTTCTCTCAAAAGCATCGAATGCTTTCTTGAAAAGCTTTGTGGTTTCTTAAAATGTAAAGATCTATATAATTTTTTAAGGTCGCATCATCAGTAATGCGACCTTAATTTGTACAAATTTATTCTGCTTCTGGAGCACTTACAGGACATACTGCAGCGCAAGCTCCACATTCAATGCATTGTGCTGGATCTATTTCGTATTTTGTTTCACCTTCACTTATACATGATACTGGGCAACCATTAGCACAAGCTCCACATTTAACACAAGCGTCACTTATTTTATATGCCATTATTTTCACCTCCTTTGTAACTCTAGATTCTTTTTAATCATCCATTTTAAAGCCTTCCTCCAAAGCTTTTAATTCTTTCATACTAACTTCTGAATCATATTTTTCTTTACGTTTTCCTGATTTTATAATTTCAATTTCAGAGTTTTTAAAAACTTTTTTCACAAATGTATCTTCTGCTTTTAATTTTACTTTAACTAATTCTTTAAGTACTTCAACATCTTCAACAGTACCTGTTCCTTCAGGAGTCTTAACAATAGAACCTAATGAAGGAAGTCTTGAAAGTTTTTCTTCATATACCTCTTGCTCATGTTTTAAGCAACACATTAGTCTTCCACAAACGCCAGAAATCTTAGTTGGGTTAAGAGATAGACCTTGTTCTTTCGCCATTTTTATAGATACTGGATTTAAATCTGTTAAATGATTACAGCAACATAGTTCTCTGCCACACATTCCGTATCCACCTAGCATTTTCACTTCATCTCTTACGCCAATTTGTCTAAGTTCAATTCTTGTTTTATAAATCGCTGCAAGCTCTTTTACTAAATCTCTAAAATCTATTCTTCCGTCTGCTGTAAAATAGAATAACAATTTGGTATTGTCAAAGGTATACTCAACATCTATCAACTTCATATCAAGTCCATGTTTTATAATTTTTTCTTCACATGTTTTATATGCTTCTGCAGATTTTTTTTCATTTTCCAAAAAAGTTTTTGTATCTTCTTCAGTTGCTACTCTTATTACATCTTTTAATGGTGCAACAATCTTTTCTTCTGTAACACTTCCATTAGCGATGGCAACTTCTCCGTACTCAATTCCTCTAACTGTTTCTACAATAACATTTTGTCCTTTTTCAAGAACTAATCCATTAGGATTAAAGAAATATACCTTACCTAATTTTTTAAATTTTATACCTACTATTTCTTGCATTAGGTTTCCTCCTTAAATTTTGCACAATTCAACCATAAGGGAATCTAGTGCTAAATCAACATTTCCATTTCTTTTTATCTTTTGAATTGTTTCTTCTAGTTTTTCTATCGTTTTGTATTCACAATTTTTTTCAGCTTTAAATTTTATAAAAAATATTTGCATAACCTTTTCTAAAATTGCTTCCATACTAGGTTTTAATTTTTTATCTGCTTTGATTTCTTCAAATTTTCTATTAACTGCTAAAAAATCTCTTGTTTCTAAAATTGTGGCAACCTCTTTAGCTATGCCAAACAAATCATCATTTATAAAATCTAGTGCCTTTTTATATGAGCCATTAGCATATTTTATGGCTTCTTGTGTATATTCGATATTTTGCAGTTTTAATATTTTTTCAATTTCAGTATCAGACAAAGAATCAAACTGAACATCCACAACTCTAGATTTTATTGTGTTTAATAGTTTTTCTTTGTTTGATGCCACAAGAATTATTGTAGCATACAAAGGTGGCTCCTCTAACACTTTAAGTAACGCATTTTGTGCTTGCTCATTCATACAATCCGCATTATCAATTATAAAAAATTTGTGTGCAGCTCTAGTTGGTTTCAAAAAAAGTTCACTGCAAAAATTTCTTATTTCATCTACTTTTATGACATTTTTGGTTGGCTCTATAATTTTAAAATCGCTTTCATTTTCAAAAGTCAAACAAACTTCACAATTTCCACAATATCCAAATTGTGTAGAATTGCTACACATCACGCTTTTTGCAAATTCAATAGCTAGTGTTTTTTTGCCAATCCCATCTTTTCCAGAAAATAAATACGCATGACTTACCGAATTTGCTATTATTATTTTTTCTAATTTTTGTTTTACATTTTCATGTCCAATAATATTAAGCATCTATTCACTCCTTGCATTATTTATCGATTTTTCCAAAAGCCGTTAATGGCCAAATTCTAGTAGAAACTCTTCCTTCTATTTTTTCTATTGGAATACAACCAAATTCTCTACTATCACTAGAGCCTCCTCTATTATCTCCCATTACAAAAACGTATCCTTCTGGCACAATTATATCGCAGTAATCACCAGTTACTGGTGTTGTTATTCCATTTAAATAAGGTTCTAGTCTTTCTTTTCCATCGACATAAACCTTTCCACCTTCTATTTTCACATGTTCTCCACCTAATGCGATAACTCTTTTGATATAGCTTACTTTTCCAATTTCAATAACATCATGAAAAATAAACTCTATTGCACTATCAATTTTATTATAATGTCCACAACCATCAACAGTGTTATCAGGTTTTTCAAATGTGATAATATCATTTCTTTGTATTGGTAAATTAAGTGTTCTTACTAATCTATTTACAAGTACTCTTTCACCATCAAGTATTGTTGGTGTCATAGATGTCTGACAAACAAGCGTAGGTGTAAATAAGAAATATCTTACAATCATCGCAACTACAAATGCTGCAATAAAACAAAAAATCCATTCTACAGCTTCTCTTACAAAAGATTTTTCTTTAACTGTAGATTCTTTAGTATCTATTTCTAACTCTTTCATATGTTCACCTCTCCAAAGCATTATACTACAATAAATAATGTAGTTCAAGTAAATTATGGCTATTAAAAAGCCGGCAAAAGCTCTTTAATAGCCATGTTTTTAAGATTTTTTATATAATGGTAATTTAATCACCACTTCTGTTCCTTTATTTTTCTCACTTTTTATGTCTATACTTCCATTGTTAGAATCAATAATTTCTTTAGCGATTGGCAATCCTAATCCTGTTCCACCCATTTCTCTAGAGCGAGCTTTATCTACTCTATAAAATCTTTCAAATACTCTTGGCAAGTCTTCTTTTGGAATTCCAATTCCGTTATCAATTATCTTTATATATGCGTCATTGTGAACTGCTCCAATATAAACTTTTATATTTCCTCCTTCTGGAGTATATTTTATGCTATTGCTTAATATGTTTGTAACAGCTTGTTCTATTCCATCTCTGTCGCCATATACTTCTGCAACATTTGATGTAACATAGCATTCTAACATTTGATTTTTCTTTTCTGCTTGTATTTTGTGTTTGTCACAAATTTGTTTTGTTAATTCAGTAACATCAAAATTTATTTTTTCCCAAGCTATTTTCTTATAATCAAATTTTGTTAATTGTAATAAATCACTTACTAGTTTTGTCATTCTATTAGTTTCTGTAAGGATTACATTTAAAAATCTATTTTTGCTTTCAGGATCTAAGTCTTCTTCTTCTAGCAAGGTTTCTGCATATGTTTTTACTGACGTCAATGGTGTCTTTAATTCGTGAGAAACATTTGAAACGAATTCCTTACGCATATCATCTAACTTAGCTTGTTTCGTCATGTCATGGAGTATAACAATTACTCCTATAGGTTTATCTTTTTCATCTCTAAAAGGTTCAAAATACACATTTAAGAATTTTTCATTTATCGATACAAATTGATCTGTAACGGTCCATTCATCTAAGTAAATTATTTTTTCCAAATTCGTATCTAATTCAAATTTTTTAAATATTTCATCAAACGTTCTTTCGTTTTCAAATTCTAACATTTTCTTTGCTGCATAATTTGCATGAATCAATCTTCCACTTGTATTAAATGCTAGAACGCCATCTGTTAAGTGCATAAGAATTGTTTCTAATTTGTTTTTTTCACTTGAAATTTGGGCCATATTATTTTGTATTTGTTCCATCATTATGTTGAATGTATCTATCAGTTTAGTAATTTCATATCCTGCTTTTTCTTTGTCCGTAAGTGTCACCATTGATATGTCACCTTGAGCCATCAGCTCGGCTTTATTTGTTAATAACGCAATTGGTTTTGTAATAGAATTACCTGTAACAACTGCTATTACTAGAGTCATGCATAATGTTCCCGCGATCGCAATTAAATACATTGTCTTTATTTGATTTAATTGTTTGTTTATATACGCCTTACTTTGTGAAACAACAATAATTGCTTTTCCGTCTTCTAACAATTCATTTTCTATGACATATGCAAACAAATAACAAGATAATTTTTCTTCATCCGACACAGCATATTTCAAAGATGAATTTTCCGCTCGTGCAATGCATTCTTTTGCTTCTTCCGTCAAATTATATAGTTTCCCCGTTAAAATATCGTTGTATTCTGAATCTAATAACGTGCCAAATCTTGTGTTACTATTTAACGAAAAATATATCTTAAAATTGTTATAAAAATCTTCTATGTTAGCTTCATCGTTTTTTTGTGGGCCATACACGTTTGACGCAAATTTTAACTGTGGATTCAAACCTCCGATGTTAAAATTATATCCTCGAATATTGTTAAGCATTTCATCAACAAAACCCGTATAATAAACTTCTTCTATTTTATAAATAGAAAACATCCCTATTCCCAAGAGAATACTCAAAATCAATACTAAAAAAACTAAAATCAATTTAAGCTGTAAACTTTTCCAAAACATATACTTCTCCTCTTACTTTGTTTATTAAATATTCACAAAAACCCAGACATAAGTCTGGGCTTTGCAATGTATGGTAAAACTTAATTATTAGTGTTGAAATAATAACCTACGCCTCTTTTTGTAAGTAGTAACTCTGGCGAACTAGGATTCTTTTCGATTTTTTCTCTAATTCTTCTTATTGTAACATCTACGTTTCTGACATCACCAAAATATTCATATCCCCAAACATTTTCTAATAGTTCTTCTCTCGAAAAAACTTTTCCTTTATTTACTGCCAAGAATTTTAAAAGTTCAAATTCCTTTAATGTGATATCAGTACTTTTTCCAGAAACTCTTGCATCATATTTAAATGTATCTAAAGTTAACGGACCGAATTCAAGAATTTGATTAGCACCATCACCTATATTTTCAGCATCCTTTTTAGTTGCTTCTATTCCTTCCCATTTTCTAAGATTAGCCTTTACTCTAGCCATAACTTCTCTCACACTAAAAGGCTTTGTTATATAGTCATCTGCTCCCAATTCTAATCCTATTACTTTATCTACTATATCTTCTTTAGCAGTTACCATAAGGATTGGGATATTGCTAACTTGTCTTATATTTTTACAAACCGAAAAGCCATCCATCTTTGGAAGCATTACATCTAGCAATACCAAATCTGGTTTTTCTGTTTTTACTAAGTTTATAGCCGATTCACCATCATATGCTTCAAGAGTATCATAACCTTCTCTTTTTAAGTTATGATTTAAAATATCTACGATTGCCTTTTCGTCATCGACAATCAAAACTTTCTTGCTCATTTATATCTTCACCCTTTCTACGGATATAACCTTTTGACTATTTTTATTATCTATTATCGTTCCCTAAAAGTCAATGAAAAATGCACTCAAATTTTCATAGGATTTTCACACTGGTTATTTTGCATAAAAAAAGGACTGCTTTTTAGCAATCCTTTAAATTTTAGTCATATATAAACACTTCTGGATTTAATGGTGTTCCATCTAATCTTATTTCCATGTGTACATGAGGTCCTGTTGATCTACCTGTACTACCTACAAGTCCTATTAAATCATTTTGTTGTATCTCATCGCCAACATTTACAAGTATTTTACTACAGTGTGCATAATATGTTTCATATCCACCTGTATGTTGAACTTTTATTAAGTATCCATAGTTACCAGACCAATCTGCAAATGTAACTACTCCTGATTCAGCCGCATAAATATCTGATCCTAATGGTGCTGCTAAATCTATTCCATAGTGATATCCTGATGATCTCCAACCAAATCTTGATGTTATAACTGGATTTTCTAGTGGCACTGCAAAATCTAATGTTTTTAGATTTTGTTTTAATGCTAACAACGTTTCGTCTGAAACCGTTTTTGCTGCTGCAGATGTTGCTCTAATTTCCTTAATAGCATCATTTGCCGTTTTTATTGGCATATATATGTCATTTACTGCTACTTCAACATCTTCAATCAAATCATACTCTAACAAAAATTTTTCTTCAATCTCCAAATCAGATTGTTTCTTATAATCAGATTGTTTTTCGTTAACTTCATCAACAATTTCTTGAGCATCTTCTAACGAATCTACTAATCCTTGTTCTTCGCCATCAACCAATACTGCATATACTTTATAGTATACATCACAATTGTCTTTCAATACGGCAAATACTTCTTCATCTGATGTTTTAATGTTTTTGTCTACAAGTAAAAGTTTGTAATCTACACTTGAGTTTGAAACAACGTATCCTACATTTTCACCTTCACCTGTTTTTATGTAATTATTTAATTTCTTTTCTAAAGCTATTTTACTTGAAACGTATCCTACATCTTCATCATTCACGTTAACTGCATAAACAAACTTGTATTTGATAAACATTAGTGACATTACCATTACACAAGCAAACGCAACCGTTAAACATAATTTTGAAAGAAGCTTTATTGTAAAACGCGCTCTGCTAGACATTTTCAAAAAACGTCAACTCCTTTTCTATTCTTTTAAATAGCATCTATATTTTACTATAACAAATCCAACAAGGCAACTCGATTCAATTCTTTTAAAAACTATTTTTAATTATTTTTCAAAAATACATCAATATTATAGCTCTTTTCTTACTTTATCACTCTTTTTCTTGATTTTTTATGTAATTTGTCACGCTTTTAAGAGAAAACGCGAGATTTTAAAAGAACCTCAACCATATTTTAATTTTTTGTACGTTTTTTATTGTTATTTTTTGTTTAAGTTAGAATATGCGTTATGGATTTCACTATACGTATAATAATATGAATCTCCCATTCTAACACCGTCTACAAGTAACACGTTTACCTTACCTGTATCCTCATATGAAACTATGTAACTATTTTCAATGCTTCTGACATCTAACGCCTCGTTTAAAGTTTGTTTCATAATTTCACTCATCGCCTCATCACCAAAGCCCAATAAATAATAATCTTCACCTTCAAGTAGTCTATTTCCAACTCTTGAATTATATTGAGATATATCTTCTATTTTGAAAGCCTCTAATGTATCTTTGAAATTTTTCTTATCAAAACTTAAGCTTTTCATTTGATCATTTATAAGTTTTATTTCCTGAAAATATTTTTGAGCATTTGCCTCTGTAACAACTTCTCTAGAAGTTAAAATCGAATATCCTGCAAGCATAATTAAAATAACTATTACAATAACCATGCTCGTTGCAGTAACACCTCTTTGACTTTTCATCAAATCCCTCCTGTAAATTATTCTGCGACAGCTCTAACTTGTTCATATGTTCTAACTTGTTTACTGTCAATTACTATCGGTCTTAATAGTTCAACTTCACCAGTTTCGTAATTTACTATATATGTATGATTTATTGAATCTAAACCAAGCATATCTCGAACTTCACTGATATCATAAATTGCTTTTTCTGATTCTTTTTCAGCTGTTACCCCATAAATGATATACCAATCTTCTGCAGAGCCTAATACATTGTCTCCGTACGTTACGCTAGTATCACGACCAGCGTCAAATTCTGAATCATAAAATTTACCTTGTTCTACTCTTAAATCAGAATTCATTTCCATTTGAAGCATTGCAGTATTTACTGCTTTCTTTAAAGTAGTCATTTCTACATAAACTTCTGTAACATCTGCTTCTGTTAATGTTTTTTGCCCTGAAGAAATAGCTACTGTTGCAATTACTAACGTTATGATCAAAACTATTACAAGTTCAATCATCGTAACACCTGCTTCATTTTTCATTTGTGCACCTCCTCTTAATTTATTATTTCAAGATTAGCGAATTTTGCCATAAGTCGTTTATTGCCCACTTTTTCAAATTCTATATCTACCTTTAAATCATCATCTTCTGGTTCTGTTTTAGTTATAACGCCCTCACCAAACTTTTTATGAAATACTCTTGCTCCAACTTGAAAACTTCCTAAATCTACTGCTTCATTTGCTGCAACTTTTTTCAAAAAGCTTTCTGCACTTCTGAAATTAAAAGCTGCTTTAGGTGCTTGAAATACAGGGATATCAAGTTCATATTCATCATCACTAGATTTCCATTTGTATTCTTTTTTCTTTAATTCTCCGTCTAAAGAATCTGGATCTATTTCGTCTATGAATCTTGAATTTTTAGAATATTGCGTGCTTCCAAATACAGTTCTGCATTTTGCACATGTTAAATGCAAATATTCTCTTGCTCTTGTAATTCCAACATAGCAAAGACGTCTTTCTTCTTCAACTTCTTCTGGCTCATTCATGCTTCTAGCACTTGGAAATAAGCCATCTTCCATTCCAACTAAGAAAACAACTGGGAATTCAAGACCTTTGGCTGTATGCAATGTCATAAGTAAAACAGAATCTTGATTTTCATCAACACTATCTAAATCTGTAACTAATGCAAGATTTTCTAAGAAATCAGACAATTTGTTTTCTGCTTGTTGTTGTTCAAATTCGACTGCAATGTTTATGAATTGCCCTAAGTTTTCTATTCTTCCATCAGCTTCTTCTGTTTTTTCATCTTCAAGCATTTTTATATAACCTGTTGATTTTAAAACTTCTTCTGTTAAATCTGCAACGCCTAATTCTAATGTTTTTAATTTTTCTATTTTTTCTGCAAATTCCTTAAAAGCATTGTTAGCTCTAGTAGAGACGTACTTATCTGCATTTTTAGCAACATCATACATTGTCATTCCACTCATACGTGCATAATCTTCCAATGCGTCTAAACTTGTCTTTCCTATTCCTCTCTTTGGTTCATTTATTATTCTTTTAAAACTTACGTCATCACTTGAGTTATTTATAATTCTCAAATATGCAATTATATCTTTTATTTCTTTTCTTTCATAGAACTTTTGGCCACCGACTACTTTATATGGTATAGCTTCTCTCATAAACACATCTTCAAACGCCCTTGACTGTGCATTCGTTCTGTACAAAATGGCAAAATCTGAATATTTGTAATACTCTTCTCTTTTCAATTTGTTTATCTGAGAAACTACATAATTAGCTTCATCGTATTCATTATCTGCTTGAAATAATTTAGGTTTGACTCCTTCATCATTATCTGTCCATAATTTTTTCTCAACATTTCCCGAATTATTTTTTATAACTTGGTTTGCTATATTCAAAATGTTTTTTGTTGAACGGTAATTTTGTTCTAACTTTATTATTCTTGTATTATCGAAATTTTTATCAAAATTCAAAATATTTTTTATATCTGCACCTCTAAATTTGTAGATACTTTGTTGATCATCGCCAACTACAAATAAATTGTGATGAACTTTAGAAAGCAACATTATAAGTAAATCTTGTGCTTTGTTCGTATCTTGGTACTCATCTACCAAAACATACTTGAATTTATTTTGATAGTATTCAAGTACATCTGGATTTTCTTGAAATATTTTTATTGTATGGTTGATAATATCATCAAAATCTAAAGCATTGTTTTTCTTTAACTTTCTTTGATATAAATCGTAAACTTCTGCGACTTTACTTAATCTATAATCTCCTTGATATAAATTAGTATATCTTGCAACATCCATCATATCGTTTTTGGCTTTACTTATCTCAGATAGCAAATATTTATCGCTGTATATTTTATCATTCAAATTTAATTCTTTTATACATTCTTTCATTACGACTTTTGCATCTGCTGTATCGTAGATTACAAAATCTCTTGTATAGTCAATTCTAGGAATTTCTTTTCTTAATATTCTTACGCACATCGAGTGAAATGTACCTATCCAAATATCAGATGCGATATCTCCAACAATTCCTTCAATACGAGTTTTCATTTCTTTTGCTGCTTTATTTGTAAATGTAATCGCAATTATATTCCATGGCTTAACGCCACATTCTGATATTAAATATGCTATTCTATGAGTTAGCACTCTAGTTTTACCACTTCCTGCTCCTGCTATTACTAAAAGCGGGCCATCAACATGAGTAACTGCTTCAAATTGTTCTTTATTTAAACCTTTTAAAATTTCGTTTGTATCCATCTTTTCACCTTTCTATTTTTTCTTCCATTACCGCAAAATATTTTATCATACTTTGTGAAAGCTAACAACTTTTTATATATTAAAAAAACACCCCTACAAATTTATTTTTCATAATTTGTAAGGGTATTTTATTTTTAGAATTCTCTATTTAGAGCGTTCTTCGGTCCAAATTGACAAGGAGCTGTGCACTTAAAACCAAACAAGCATCTTACACAAGGTGCAAGTTTACTAAGTGCTTCACGTGCTTCGTCACTCGTTACGTTTTTTATGTACCTTTCGTACTGTTCAACAGTAACTTTCATGATTTCGTATTGTGCAGAACCACACATTCTCTCATATGCTTTTGTGATAAAATCCTCATACCTGCCTCTTTCATTCACATAAACCAAAAGAGCTTGAGGATAATCGCCATTGCAAGTTTTACTCTTTAAATCTGTAATCCATTCCTGAACAAGTGCGGGGTTATTCTTTATGAATTCAGGAATAAAATATTCTTCTTTACCTTCCTCAGGCATTTGAACAGTACAATGTACCGTTCTGTGACGCTGATTTTGTGCAAATGTCGCGATAGACATCGCAGTATTTACACTGTAATTTAGACCAAATTCTTCTTCTCTCACTTCGTGGAAGAAAGGAAGAGTAAATCCTTTGCTTTCAGGAGAAAGGCCACGTTCAAGCAAGCCATATGGCTCAGTTTCTGCTATAAACTCTTTCATTTCACTCTTGATTCTTGCATAAAAAGGTGTGTCAGGCTCAGTTTGAATAAAATGTTCCATCTCATACTTCAAATAACTAAGCTGTCTAACGTCCATAGAATAAACCATTTTCGTCTTGGTAAACACAGTAGTAACAAGACGAGAATTTTCCTGAGCTTTCTTTGTAAGTGCAAGGTTTACCTTTGCTTCAATTTGCTCTGGAGTAAGCTTAGGTTTCTCATAGAACTTATAAAAATCGTCATGATATTTTTCGTTTAAAATGCCATAAAAAATTTCTTGCCACTTTTCGCGCAACCTATTTTCTTCCGGGTCATCGATGTCGAGTACCGTATATCTACCAGACTTTTCAGAAGTTGCATACTTACCTTGATTATTCAAAATCATAGCAAGCATCTTAGAAATGCCAGTGATATAAAACGTATACTTAGCATGATCGAAACCACTGTGATGTTGGCTCTTAATACAGCCTCTCGAACGTTTCATGCTTTCTTCAGGAGCTTCCAACTCAATAGTTTCAAGATCATCTTCCAAATAACACATTCCGAATGCCTTACCACAAAAATCCATCACTTCATCCTTAGTGATAAAATGTGTTTCATTCGGAGCCAAAAAAGGTTTTACGACTAAACTCATAACAATATCCTCCTTGTTTATTGGCATAAAATCTATACACCTCACTTAGTATATAACACAATTATTCCGAACGCAAGCAAAACCACCGGAGCACTGGAGCCTCCCGACACACCGGGGACGTCCGTTAAATGTCTCATTTTTACCTTCTTCTGGAAATTTTGAGACATTTAACGGACGTCCCCGGTGTGTCGTGCGGTGGCTCTAGTGTGTCAGATTATATAATCTATTTTGTATATTCCGTCGCTTTTTAAGTTGATTTGGTTGTCGGGACTTTGTTCGTTGTCTAGATACATTTTTTGTTTGCCTGTTTCTTTTTTGTCTGGGTTGTATATGTTTATTTTGTATGTTGCTTTTTTATATTTGTATTCTACGTATATTGATTCCCATTCTTTTGAGATACATGGGTCTATTGTTAGGATATTTCCTTTTCTTTTTATTCCTATTATATTTTGTAATGCTGCGATGTAGAGCCAGGAGCTTGAGCCTGTGTACCAGCTCCATCCTCCTCGGCCTGCCATGTTTGCATTTGAGTATACGTCGGCCGATATTACGTATGGTTCTACTTTATATTTTAAGGCTGCGTCGAATGTTCGTGCATGTTCGATTGGATTTAGTATTCTAAAATATTCTGTAGCTTTTTCGCCTTTTTTTAGAAGTGCATTTGCTATGATTGACCAGGCAGCGCCGTGAGTATATTGGCCACCGTTTTCTCTTACGCCTGGGATATATGCTTTGATGTATCCTGGATTTTTTTCTATGTTTATGAATGGTGGTGTTAGTAGTTTTATTATCATATTTTTTCGATCTACCAAATTTTTATCTAAGTTTTTCATTGCTTCTTTACATTTTTCTTCTTCTCCTGCTCCCGATATTACTGCAAAACTTTGTGATATTCCGTCTATTTTACATTCTTGTGATGTTTCACTTCCTAGTGCTGTACTGTCCTCGAAGTATGCTCTTTTAAACCATTTTCCATCCCACGCGTTTTGATTTATATTAGTTTTTAATTCATCTGCTATCCTTAAATATTTACTTTTTCTTGACGTATCTTTTTGATATTCACATATTTTTGAAAATCTTGTTAAAATGTTATATAGAAAAAATCCTAACCAAACACTTTCGCCTTTCACATTATTCATTCCATCATTCCAGTCTCCTGAGCCCATTTGTGGAATTCCATTTTCTCCGAAATTTAAAGATTTTTCTATTGCTTTTATTGCATGAATATATAGGCTTTCTTTTTCTGGATTTTTTTCCACTTCCATATATTTTTCGTCTTCGTTTTCAGATAATTGTGGAGCTGATACATAATGGCATTCTTCATTTAATATTGAATAATCTTCTGTTGTTTCGAGGTATTCGCATATCGTGTACGGAAGCCAAAGTAAGTCGTCTGAAAATTTTGTCCTTATGCCATTTGTTTTTTCCGGGTGCCACCAATGTAATACATCCCCTTCTAAAAATTGATGTTCTGCATGATATAAAATTTGCTTGCGTGTTATTTCAGGATCTATATTTAGAAACATTAAGCTATCTTGCAATTGATCTCTAAATCCATATGCTCCTCCAGACTGATAAAATGATGTCCTAGCCCACATTCTACATGCTAATGTTTGATATCCGAAGCCATCCATTCATCATTATATTAAATGATTCCACTGGTGTTTTTATTGTTATTTTTTCAAGTTTTTCCTCCCAAAAATCTTCTATTTTCAATATATCTTTTTGGTATTGCTGTAAAGTATCTTCATAACTTGTTTTAGTTTGTTCTAATGAAATTTTACATACTATTTTTTCAGTGCTTTTGGCTTTTATTTTTATTTGAGCCTTTAATATTATTTTTTTATTCGATGTCACTTCACTTTCAACTTTGATGTTATCGGCTATTATTTCAAAATATGCTTTTTCTTTTTTATAAATTTCTCTATAACTATTTTGCACACTCATTCCATTTGTTTCTTTTTGAAATTTTAAATGTTTTTTAGTAAATTCTTTTGCCACACCCATTACCGGATTCACTATATATTCAATTTCGTAATATTTATCTTTTTCTTCTAAATTTTTTATTTCAATGACATTGTTTTTTTCGTTTTTTTCTATCGGAACATATATTAAATTTTTTATAATTTCTTTTTCACTTTCATGAATAAATTCTGCGTAGCCGAATCCATAATGAATTTCATATTCGTTGAGATTTTCTCGTGGCACAGCTCTAATAATTTCTTTTGCTGTTTTTATAAATATTTCTTCCGACGGAACATCTTCTACTTGCAAATTAGACCAAGCTGTTATTTTATTTTCACGACTATTTCCACTCCATGTATATCCTCCACCACTTGACGTTACTATTGTTCCGAAATTTTCATTTGATATTATATGCGACCATGGAACCGGCGTGTATTTTTCTTTTGTTTTTATTATATATTCTTTGTAGTCCTTTGAAAAACCACCAAATTCATTATAATATAACAAATCATTATTTTTCATTTTCTCCTCCCAGCTGATCTTTTATAAATCCTCTTTCTGCATTTAATATAATATCTGCCATGTCATAAAATAAATATTCTTCTTCTTGTGAAATTTTTTCCTTTAATATGATATGAATTCCAGCATTTGTTCCAATTAGATACGAAATATTTTTTAGTTCGATATATCTAAGTATATTTTCGTAAATATACTTTTCATCTTTTTCTTCATCTATTATTACTAAATCTACAAATATATTTTTTAATCTAAAATATCTAACTGCATCAATCAGTTCTCTGACCACGTACACATCGTTTATTTTTTTGATTTTTATCAATATTATTGGCAAATCTCCAGAAATGCCATATTTCCAAATGTCTGACTGTGATTTTTGATTTTTTGATATTAAGTCTTGATATTTTTCTCTAAATCCCGAACCATTGAGCATTTCATATAATAGCTTATTATATGTCAGTATTTGATTATAATTTAATTTATAAAATCTATTTTCTATGGTTGCTCTACTTTTGGCCATTTCTAAAGTTCTTTCTAACATATTTTTAGATTTATATTTGTCTATAATTTTCTTTATTTTTTCCAAATCTTTATCAAACCCTACGCAGTAATATATCTCTACGCTTCCGTTTCCTGTTAATATAAATTGTGCTTTAGTGGCAATCGCAAGATCTGTGTTTTCTGCAATATTGTTACTTAAAATTTTGTTTTCGGTTAATATTATCGGATTTTCTATACTTCTGCATCTGCCAATTATTTCAGATTTATCCGATTCATAATCAAATGTAATTCCACTATTTTCTGTAATCGCAAATGATGTCAAATAATTTTTCTCTCCATTTCTAAATCTTTTTTCAACTATTATATTGCCATTGTATTCTTGCATTGTAAAAAACAGCTTATTATATGCAGGATGCACAATGTCTGCTTTTATTTCTGAAAGTATCGGATCAAAATAGTTTATTACATTTATTAAAGTATTTTTTTCTGACATATTACGAAGCTCAATTTTTCTAATTTCGAGATTATCTTCTGGTGAAATATAAATTGTTGTATACGTTTCTAAGTTTCCATCTTTTCTATAAAAAAAGCTGTCCGAAGTTGAAAATTCAACTTGATATTCATCTGGCTCTTTTGTGCATGGATTTTTTGTATTTGACCAATATACATTTTCGTCTACATTTTTTATATACGTCACATTTCCTGTTCTTTGGTTATCATTGAATTTATATAAATATATTTCGTTATTCTGACTATATCCATCGCCATCCGACGTGATTAACAAAGTGTGTTCATCATTACTCAAAATATTCACATTTTTATCACTATTGTTAATAACTGCTGTTGATGAATCTTGATAATCTTTATATTTTAATTTTTTTACGTTTTCTTTTCTTATTTTTATATAGTTAGGAAATTCTTGATTCTTTTCTTGTAGAAGAATTTGTGCAGATTCAATTTGTATGTTATCCAAAAAATATTTTTTCAAGATTTTATCGTTTAAAAAATTATTTAGTGATAGTAAAATCAAAGCTTGATGATGTGCCATATACGTTTTCACAACTTCATATTTTTTGTCTTCCATTCGTGAAGGCGTAAAATCAATTGATTCGTAAAAACCATATTTCCCATATCCACCAAGTTCTTTTAAATATTCAATGTTATCTAGTACTTTTTCTTTTTCAAATTCTATCGATATTATAGACGAATATGGCGATACCACAACATCTTCCTCTATCCCTCTTTTTAAACCAAGCCAAGGAATTCCGAAAGCTTGATACTGGTAATTATATTTCATGTCACGAACACTAAATGCTGATTCGGAAATTCCCCATGGAATTTCAAGTTTTGATGCATATTTAATCTGGCTATACAAGGCAAATTGTATTGCATTTTCTAGCAATGAATTTTTATATAATTTCATAATTACATTTGGCATTAAATATTCAAACATTGTTCCCGACCAAGAAATGAGTCCACTTCTATTATTTAATTTAGTATAACTTCTTCCTAAATAAAACCAATGCTTATATGAAACATCTCCTTTTGCTATGGCAACGAAACTTGCAAGTCGTGCCTCTGAAGCCATCAAATCATAATACGAATCTACAAGTTTGTTTTGATTTATATCAAATCCTATCGAAAAAATATTTTTATCATAGTCATATAATTTTGTGAAATCTGTTTCACGTATTAGCTTTTCAATCTTTGTCTTTAACATATTGTCACTATCATATTTAGAAGTTTTAAGGAATCCTAAAACGGTATATAAATATCCAACAAAATTTCCACTATCGACGGTTGAAATAAATTCTGGCTTAATAGTATCTAAATTCTTGATGTCATACCAATTATATAAATGTCCATTCCATTTCTTCAATTGTTCTATCTTTTCAACTATATTTTTCAATCTATCTACGCAAGCTTTTTCATCTATAAATTTCAAATTATATGCCGATATAATTGCTACCATGCTTAAACCTATATTCGTAGAAGATGTATATCGCGTTATCTTCTCTTTTCTTTGATTGTCAAAATTATCAGGCATCAAATAATTATTTTCTTTTGAAATATATTCATCAAAAAAGTTCCATGTTCTCTTTGCAATGTCTACTAATTCTTTTTCTGAAATTTCTTCTAAACATATTTTTGAATTTTTATCATTTTTACTAATTATATACGCAACAAAAGGTGCACTGTACCAAATCAAAAATAAAATATACGCTTGAATAAATGTTATTGGATTATATAAAAAAGTAGATGCTACTAGTATGAAACCTATTACCGGCGAAATTATCATTTGACGTGCATAGCTCGCAAGTGTATTTTGTAGTGACGTTTCAGCATCTGCTGCAGTTACCCAATCTAGCAAATGCTTTTTAGTAAATATCATTCTATATAATGTTACTAAAATTGATTTTGCAAGTATGACTGCCTTATAAGGCAATAAAATAAAATTAACAAGACAATTTAAAAAAGTATTTTTTAATTCATTCGTACTTTGAAAATATCTTTTTCTTATGCCTATGACAAGTGGTGCAAATGCTAATATGATAGGCATGTAATAATATCCTAGGAAAAATTCTATAAGCAAACATGGTTCAATTAAACTTCTTCTAAGATTGTCCAAAATTTTATACTTTGATAGAGCATTTATTTTTTGATTAAATAGCCATGGTGAAACTTGCCAGTCGCCTCTTGTCCAGCGTGCTTGTCTTACCAGATACGAATTCACTTTACTCGGAAATCCATCTATCAATTTTATATCTGATGCAAGTCCAACTCTTAAATAACTTCCCTCTAACAAATCATGGCTAAGTACTTTATTGTCAGGTATTTCGTTTTTTAAAACTTGATCGAATATATTTAAATTATAAATACCTTTTCCTGTGAAAATGCCTTCTCCAAACAAATCTTGATAAACATCCGATTCAGCAGTTGAATAAATATCTATTCCACCGACTCCTGCAAATAATTTTGAAAATGTACTTGCATTACTACTTTCAAGAGATACTCCTATCTTAGGCTGAATCAAGCCGTATCCCTTGCTTACTATTCCTTTTTTTATAACCGGTCTATTAAACGGATGTTCCATTGTTCCAATTAGTTTACGTGCAGACTCATAATTCATTTCCGTGTCAGCATCCAAAGTTATTATATATTTTATATTTGGAATTTCAGCATTCTTTAGAGTATTGACTATGAAGGTACCATCATCTTTATAAAGCAAGAAATTATTGAATTCATTTATCATTCCTCGTTTTCTTTCATATCCCAAATAACTTTCTTGTTTTTCATTATAAATTCTCTTTCTATATGCAAAATAAAATATATCTTTTCCATATTTTTTATTTAATCTTTCTGCTTCACTTTTACCCTTCAAAATTACAATTTCATCATGTTTTACCGTTTCTTCTTTTTCTTCCGAAGCATCGCCTAACAAGCAAAAATAAAGTCCATCCATTTTATTTAAAATATAATATTTTTCCATACTTTCAAACAATTCTTCCACTCGTTTTGCACTTTTTAAAAGAGTAGGCACTATTACAAAAGTATTAACATTCTCATCAATTTCTTTTAATCTAGGTAATATTTGAGGTTTTACCTTTTTTATAATTATTTTATTTATAATACTTACAAAGACTTCAGATATAGGAATAAACAGTATCGGCCAAACCGTTTTTGAAATTTCAAATGAAATCAAAAAAGTTGGAAGATATATAACTGTCAAATATAGAAATAATTTATGCTTTAAAACACTTCTTGTGAAAATATCTTTCAAATTTTCTTTATAACCTAATTGTTTTAAAAAGAATATTTTTTTATCTCCTAGTAAAATTTCACTCATATCAAGTTCTGCTTGTGTCTTTATAAATTCAATTAAATTTTGAGCTATATAAATTTCTGAAACATTAAGTTTTTGCGAAATGCCTTTAATTTCGTTTCGATAAATTTCTTTGGTATCATCATCTAATTTTAAATAAATTTCATCCTGCATCAAAATTTTTTCTACAAAATTTATATTTTCTACAATCACATTAAAATTAAGTCGTGTAAGGCGCTTCAAACTCAATATTGAACTACTAATAGAAACTCTTTGCAATGTCATTTCAAAATGCATAGATTTAATAATTTTATCCGAGGTAGTTCCAGTTTTACTTATCTCTTCTTCGAGTATTTCTAAATATCTTTTAGACTTTCTTCCCATCTTTTTTAGTTTGTAAAATAAATATTCTACATACGAGCCTACCTCATTTTTTAATTTTATGTCCTTATATTCATAAAATTTCTGATTCTCCAATTTGTTCTTTTTGATATTTCGCTCAATCAAGCTTTCAACTTTAAATTTTTGCAACTGATTTCTTATTATCTTTTCAGAAACATTTTTAATTTTATTTATAAGAGCTATTTGTAAGTACAATTCTAGCTCATATAATTCTGCTTGAACTAAAATATCTTTTGTTTGATAAGCATTAAAAAAACGTTCTATATTTTCTTTTGAAATATAGCCATCGTTATATTTCACAAACTCCTCACATATCAAAGAAATTCTTGGCACTCCATTTACAGCAGGTAATTTCTTATATGTTTTTTTATTTAAAGAATGTAAAATATAAAACGTTTGCTCTTCAATGATATAGTAATTATCTAAAAGCCATTCGCCAGCCAATGAAATAGGAACATGTTTTTCAATACTTTCAGTAAGTAATTTATATGCTTTTGTAATTATATTAAAATTTTCTTTTATCTTTTCTCTCGGGAAATTTTTTTTGCTAGCATAACTGTTAACCTTATAATCCGTCGCAAGTTTTTTCGCATACTCTTCCATTATTTCACTCCTCTAGAATCAGAACCTTAGACTTTTTATAAAAATCTAATTTGTGTACTTTGGTTAGTATTATCAAATTATAGAAAAGTATACAAAAAAGCAGGCCATACGTTTAATTGTATGACCTGCTGAAACATTTAACGGACGTCCCTAGTGTCTCCGATGTTTTCAAGTTCTAATAGTCTTTCCCATTTTTCGTCTACTTCTTTTTGAAGTTCTTCTATCATCCATTCATTGCCTGGTGCAAATAAATGTTTAAATCTTTTCTGACGTTTTAGCCATTCTGATACTGGCAATTTGTTTTTTGGCTTATAATTTATTTTGTATTTACCATCTATAATTTCATATAGTGGCCAATAACATGTTTCAACTGCCAATTTGTTAATCTCCATTAAGTCTTCTGTTTCATATCCCCAGCCTCTTGGACAAGGTGCCAATACATTTATAAAACATGCACCCTCTGTATATATTGCTTTTTCTGCCTTAGTTGTAACATCACTAAAATTACCTATGCAAGCTGTTTGAGCAATGTATGGTAGGTGATGACCTGCCATTACTTCTGTTAAATCTTTTCTTTTTTGTTGTTTACCCGGAATGACTTTTCCTGCAGGCGAAGTTGTTGTATCTGCAAATCTTGGCGTTGCTGATGAACGTTGGATACCTGTATTCATATACGCACCGTTATCATAGCAAACGTATACCATATCATGTCCTCTTTCCATTGCTCCTGATAGTGATTGTAAACCTATATCATATGTTCCACCATCGCCACCAAACGCAATAAACTTAGTATGTTCATCGTCCGGAATTTTTCCGTTTCTTTTCATAGCTTTATACGCAGCTTCGACACCAGCAACCGTAGCACCTGCACATTCAAAAGCTGTATGAATAAATGAATCTCTCCAAGCTGTATAAGGATACATAAAAGAAGAAACTTCAAGACATCCCGTTGCAGCACCTATTACAGCATGATCTCCTTCTTTTAATCCACGAAGAATTGCGTTAACAGCAACTGGTGCTCCGCAACCTGCACACATTCTATGACCAGCAGCCATTCTATTTGGTTTTTTTATAGCTTCTTTTAAATTGTATGCCATTTTAACTTCTCCTTTCCTAACCTTTTAATCCTAAATATCTATATGGTGTACCTTGAATACCTTTATCCACATCTAATTGTAAATCACTATATACTCTTTCGATATCTTCTGATTTAACATCTCTACCACCAATACCATATACGTAGTTAACAGCTTTTACAGAAGTGATTCCAGCTCCATAAAGTGCAGATGTAACTTCTGTATAAAGAGGTCCACCAGCTCCATTTGTACTATCACATTTATCAAGAACTGCAACAGCTTTTACATTTTTTAAAGCAGTAGAAATAGCCTCATAAGGAAATGGTCTGAAAACTCTAGGTTTAATCAATCCAACTTTTAATCCTTTTTCTCTTAGTATATCTACTGTATATTTAGCAGTACCTGCCGTTGAATTTAATACAACAATTGCAAGCTCTGCATCTTCCATTTTATATTCTTCAATAAGACCATATTTTCTACCTGTCATTTCAAAGAATTCTTTAGAAACTTCTTCAATAACATCTTTAGCATCTCTCATAGCTTGTGCCTGTTGGAACTTATGTTCAAATAAATATGCTTGTAAATCTAAAGGTCCTACTGCAATTGGTTCTGCTTTATTCAACAAATAATGTTCTGGCTTATATTCTCCTACAAAAGCTTTAACTTTTTCATCTTCTTCTAATTCTATATTTTCAATAGAATGCGAAGTTATGAATCCATCAAAACAATTCATAACAGGAAGTCCAGATTTTTCAGCTATTTTACATGCCATAATAGCATTATCATAAGCTTCTTGGTTTGTTTCACCGTACAACTGAATCCAACCAGAATCTCTTGCTCCCATTGAATCAGAATGATCATTATGTATATTTAAAGGTCCTGATACAGCTCTATTTACACAAGACATCACAATTGGAAGTCTTAAACTCGATGCAATATAAAGCATCTCCCACATTAAAGAAAGTCCGTTTGCTGAAGTTGCTGTCATAACTCTTGCTCCAGCTGCTGACGCTCCTATACAAGCACTCATTGCACTGTGTTCACTTTCAACAGGAACAAATTCAGTAGTAACTTGACCATTATTTACAAAAGTTGAAAAATATTGTGGAATTTCTGTTGAAGGAGTAATTGGGAATGCAGCAACAACGTCTGGATTTATTTGACGCATCGCATTAGCAACAGCTTCATTTCCACTTAAACGTTCTCTTATACTCATTTATTTTTCCTCCTATTCCATTGTAATTGCACCGAATGGACAAGCTTTAGAACAAACGCCACATCCTTTGCAATAATCGTAATTAAAATCTCCTCTATTACCTGCTTCATCTACAGGAATAGCACTATCTGGGCAAGTTGGCACACATAGTCCACATTGCTTACATTTTTCTGAAAGAAAAATTGGTTTTCTTGATCTCCAATCTCCCGTATGAAATTCTTCCGAATTTGCAACATCATAAATTGTTCCACCTGGAGTAAGTTCTTGCCAAGTTGATTTAGCATTTATATTAGTCACTTAAATTACCTCCTAACTATAAACTGATTTTAAAATTTATAAACCTTTTACCTCATTAAGTGAGCGACGTAACGCTTCCATATTACCATCAATAACTTCTGGCTTTTTAGCAAATTTGTGTTTAAAAGATTCAACCATATCATTTAAAAACGATTCATCATCCATAATACCACTTACTTTTACTATTGCCGCAAGCATTGGCGTATTAGGAAAATATCTTCCCAAAGTTTCTTCTGATATAGTTCTTGCATCTATTGTACAAACTTTTCCTTGATAACCTTTTAATAATTTTCTAACTTCATCTGGGGTTTTAGTAGAATTTACTACAATTGCACCCTCTGCTTTTAAACCAGCAGTTACATCAACAGATTCAAGCAGTGTATCATCTACAACTACTACATAATCCGGTTCATAAATATTGCTGTGAATTTTGATTGGTTCATCACTTATTCTGTTGTATGCAGTGATTGGAGCGCCCATTCTCTCAGGTCCATATTCAGGAAAACCTTGAATATATTTACCTGTATTGAATGCTGCGTCAGCTAGTAGTAAAGATGCTGTTTTTGCACCTTGTCCACCACGACCATGCCATCTAATTTCAATTAAATTACTCATGTTCATCCTCCTTTTAAACATTCTAAGGATAGTATATATTTCGCCTGTTTAAAAGTCAACGCGAACAATTTAATGTGAATTGTGAAATTGTGTAGGTTTGTCAAACATATGTCACACTCACTTAGATACGCCTGCATTTGAAATA
>CAYNRR010000005.1:0-57067 GCA_964400015.1 uncultured Eubacteriales bacterium
TATTTCAAATGCAAGCGTATCTAAGTGAGTGTGACATATGTTTGAAAAACCTACAAAGAGACATTTAACGGACGTCCCCGGTGCTTGACTTTTTTTACATTTGGCTATATAATTATGGGCAAATGTCGGCGATGATTGAGATTAGTAATATAAGTTAAGTCTTTTAGAGAGCTAATGGTTGGTGAAAATTAGTAAGATTTTTTATATGAATCTACTCATGAGCTTTTGATGAAAGTCAAACCTGTCGCATAGGTTACAGTGCGTTAAAGAAGTAATTAAGGTGGTACCACGACTCTCCCTCGTCCTTTGGATTTGGGAGAGTTTTTGCATTATATATTTTTTAGGAGGTTTTTTATGTTAGATATTAAATTTTTAAGAGAAAATCCTGATATTGTTAAAGAAAATATCAAAAAAAAGTTTCAAAACCATAAGTTACCTTTAGTAGACGAAGTTATTGAGCTTGATAAAGAACTTAGAGATGCTCGACTTAAAGGTGATACTCTTAGAGCTGAGAGAAATAGCAAAAGTTCTGAAATTGGAATGTTAATGAGAGAGAAAAAAGTTGATGAAGCTAATGCTATTAAAGCTGAAGTTTCAAAAATAAATGATGAACTTTTAAACATTGAAAAATCTGAAACTGAACTTGCAGAAAAGATCAAAGAAAAAATGATGGTTATTCCTAATATAATTGATGATTCTGTTCCTATCGGAAAAGACGACACTGAAAATGTTGTTAATGATGTTTACGGTGAACCTGTTGTACCTTCTTTTGAAGTTCCTTATCATGCTGATATAATGGCTAAACTTAATGGAATTGATAAAGAAAGCGCTGGTAGAACTAGTGGTAATGGTTTCTATTATTTGATGGGAAATGTTGCTAGACTTCATTCAGCAATGATTTCTTATGCAAGAGATTTTATGATTGATAAGGGTTTTACTTATTGTATTCCACCTTTTATGATTAGAAGTGATGTTGTTAATGGTGTTATGAGTTTCGCTGAAATGGAAGCTATGATGTACAAAATTGAAGGTGAAGATTTGTTTTTAATTGGAACATCAGAACATTCTATGATCGGTAAGTTCAAAGGCCAACTTTTAAAAGAAGAAGAATTACCTTTAACTTTAACTTCTTATTCTCCTTGCTTTAGAAAAGAAGTTGGTGCACATGGAATCGAAGAAAGAGGTATTTATAGAGTTCATCAATTTGAAAAACAAGAAATGGTTGTTCTTTGTAAACCTGAAGATGCAATGGACTGGTATAACAAAATGTGGAGTTTTACAGTAGAATTCTTTAGAAGTTTAGATGTTCCCGTTAGAACCCTTGAATGTTGTAGCGGTGATCTTGCAGATTTAAAAGTTAAATCTTGTGACATTGAAGCTTGGAGCCCAAGACAACAAAAATATTTTGAAGTTGGTAGCTGTTCTACTTTAGGTGATGCACAAGCTAGAAGACTTGGAATCAGAGCTAAAGGACCTGATGGCAATTATCTTGTTTCTACACTTAATAATACTGTTCTTGCTACGCCTCGTGGACTAATTGCTTTACTTGAAAATAATGTAAATGAAGATGGTAGTGTAAATGTTCCAGTTGCATTAAGACCTTATATGGGTGGAATTGAAAAAATTGAACCTGTAAAAAAATAAAAATTAAAATGGTAAAGGTACAACGCTTAATAAAAAGCTTTGTACCTTTATCATTTTTACAAAATATTGCGCTAGAAACTATACATTTAACAGTTTCATAAAGAAGTTCGATACGCTAACCATGAGTTCGTGGTCCGTACCTTTAGTGACAAAACCGCTGAATCTTTCGGGATTTTCTTCTTTCAGATTTTCACATAACACTCTCACCTTAGTATAATCAAAATTTTTGCCAATCATGTTTGTTGCAGTATACTGGTTAAGAAGAGTTTCAAGTTCTCTTAACCTCCCCAAATACTTCATGTTTATCTCCTCCTCTTGTTTGTAAAAATATATGTAACATACATATTATACCATTTTGTTTTACATAATGCAAGTTCTTGCGGTTTATCTTTCTCCCCAGCTATCAAAGCCTTTTTTACCTGTATCTCTATGTTTGTTATCTCTATCATCAAACAGATCCGTACTAAATTCGTCTTCGACAGGTGATTCAGACATTCCAAAACCTCTTACTACACGTTTTAAACCTGCTTGTATCTCCGTAATATCTGGAAGTTTGGCATTCATATCTATTCCTAATCTTTCCATAACATTTTTTCTGTCGATATCCCAATCACATCTAGGAGTTTCTTCTATCAGCTTTAAAAATCTAAACATTCCCTTGGTCATAGATTCTCTTACGTCACGAGGGCCATAGTTATCTACCTCTTCTTCAGGAATCATAAGTGGACCATCATATATATCTCCCATTTTTTCATTTCTTGGCAAATATAAAGAACCATCAGCCGGTGGCGTGTTATCTCTATTAGTGTTTGGTGATGTTTTCTCAATTAACTTACAAAATGACTTTAATGCTTGATTATGAACACTTCTCCTTTTTTTATCTAACATTTCCCATGAAGCTTTTGTAGCAAGATCATTTTCGCCCTCTCTTAAAGCAATAGATATCCATGCCTGCTCAATTCTAAGATCTCTATATTTTTGTATATTGTTAAAGTAACAGGAGAACTGTATAGTGCTTCTAAAACTCTTTCTCTTTTAAATTTATTAGCCATACGACTTTTTCGCATTTCTATAAAATCTTTTCTCATAGATATATCCTTGCTAATTTCAATATACACGTCCGATTTTTCTTCTTCAGCAAATTGTTCATATGACATATCTTTTAATCGAGATAAATATACTAGTTTTTCATTTCCCATAACAAGCACCTCAATTCTTGTTTTTATATACTATTATTATACTTTAAAAAGGGGACGTCCGTCAAATGTTCCAATTTTCCCATAAAAAGGTAAAAATGAAACATTTAACGGACGTCCCTCGTGTGTTAAGTTCTCATTATTTCTTCGAATTCGTCGCCTTCGATTTTTTCTTTTTCTAATAATACTGCTGCTACTTTATGAAGTTTTTCTATATGTTGTTCTAGTATACGTTTTGCTCTGTCATATCCTGTGTCGATTATTCTCTTTACTTCTACGTCTATAACTGCTGCTATTTCATCACTATAATTTTTTACGTTGTTTATATCTCTTCCTAGGAACACTTCTTCTTGATCATTTCCAAATGTAATTGTTCCTAGTTTTTCACTCATTCCGTATCTCATTACCATACTTCTAGCTATTTTACTTGCTCTTTCGATATCGTTTGATGCACCTGTGCTTATATCATCTAAAATAAGTTGTTCTGCTACTCTACCACCTAGTAATGATACTATTTTGTCTTCCATTTCTGATTTTGACATGAATGATTTATCTTCTGTATTTTTATACATTGTGTATCCACCAGCTGTTCCTCTTGGTATTATTGAGATTTGGTGAACTGGTTCTGAATGTTCTAAGAATCTACTAACTACTGCATGACCACCTTCATGGTATGCTACTAATTTTCTATCTTTTTCTGAAATTACTTTGCTCTTCTTTTCTGGTCCCATGATAACTTTTGTCATAGCATCTTCTAATTCTTCCATGCCTATAACTTTTTTATCTTTTCTAGCCGCTATAAGTGCTGCTTCGTTCATCATATTTTCCAAGTCTGCACCTGTAAAACCAGCTGTATTTTTAGCTAGAACGCCTAAGTCGATGTCGTCTGATAATTTTTTCTTTTTAGCGTACAATGCTAAGATTTCTTCTCTTGCTTTTACGTCTGGTGCAGGAACTACTATTTGTCTATCAAATCTACCTGGTCTTTGCAATGCTCTATCTAGTATGTCTGGTCTGTTTGTGGCTGCAAGTACGATTATTCCACTATTTGTTCCAAAACCATCCATTTCTACTAACAATTGGTTTAGTGTTTGTTCTCTTTCATCATGACCTCCACCTAAACCTGCTCCTCTTTGACGTCCTACTGCATCGATTTCATCTATAAATATTATGCATGGACCACCTTTTGATTTTGCTTCATTAAATAGTTCTCTAACTCTTGATGCACCAACACCAACGTACATTTCTACGAAATCAGAACCACTTATTGAGTAAAATGGAACGCCAGCTTCTCCTGCTACAGCTTTTGCTAGTAATGTTTTACCTGTACCTGGTTGACCAACTAGTAAAACACCTTTTGGTATTCTAGCTCCCATATCTATATATTTTTTAGGATATTTTAAAAACTCTACTATTTCTTGTAATTCTTCTCTTTCTTCTGGTAATCCCGCAACATCTTTAAATGTTATTTTATTTTTGTCTTCTGGATTAAATAATTTTGCTCTGCTCTTTGTAAAAGACATTGCGCCTTTTCCACCACCTATAGTTTGCATCATAAATACCCAGAAAAGAATTAGCATCAATACAAGACCTATTGGTGTAACATAGTCAAGTAATGTAAGTGCCATCGAAGGTTCGCCCAACTTTAATTCTAGCTCAGCGCCATCTTTTCTTGCCTCTTGTACGTATTCTACGAATGCTTCTCTACTTGGAATATTAACAGGTATTTCATCTGAATTTTTTGAGTCACCCACTAATAAAACTACAGCAGTTGATGAGTCACTAGCAAGTTCAACACTAGCTACATCACCTGATTCAATATGTGCAAGTAATTCTGTATACGACATTGATTTTGCACTCTCTCCATCAGCAATTAACGCTGCCGCAAAAAATAATATCAACATTGTTATTATTAACGGTGCAATTCCTGTAAATGATTTTTTCATTTGCTCCTCCTTATTTATCTTTTTTAAATTCAAAATATATGTTATCACAGTCTAAAAAAAGTGTAAAGAATAAAACTTTATAACTTTGTGTACTCTACAATCCCTTTATTTACTGCAATTTTAATGTATTTATTAGGTGTTAAATATTTTCCACCGATATTGTTTTTGCACATTTTTAAAATATCTTCAATATGTACTTTTTCGATATCTTTAGCATTCCCAAGTACTTTAGTTATATATTTTATGATCAATCTTCTTTGAATTACTTTATCATATATATTAAATTTTTTTAAATTACAAAGTACTCTGCCATCTTCTTCGGCTATTAAAGTATCTTTATATGCAAAATCAACTTGTTTTTTAATGTATTCTTCCTCGTCAAATATAATTTCTGACATTCTATTTATATTATTCACAATGTTTGAATTTATGTTTTTTTCAATATATGGTATGAGTTCTAATCTTATTTTGTTTCGAGTATATATCGCTTCTTCATTCGATTCGTCATGACAAGGATTTAAATTTTGACTTTTACAATATTCTTCAATTTCTGTTCTTGTCGTTTCTAAAAGTGGTCTTATTATATGATTCCTAGAAATGTCGATTCCTTTAAGCCCAGATAATCCTGTTCCTCTTATCATATTCATTAAAACTGTTTCTGCATTATCGTTTGCATTATGTGCAGTAGCAATTTTAGTACAATTTTCTTTTTCTTTTATTTCCTCAAAAAAATCATATCTAATCTTTCTTCCTAGTTCCTCTAAAGTCATATCTGATTGAATTTCTTTTAGCTTTACTTTTTTTATAAAACAAGGAATATTTCGACTTTCACAAAAATCTTTTACAAATTTTTCGTCGTTATCAGCATTTTTTCTTAAACCATGATTTATATGAGCTGTGCATATATTATAACCAAGTTCATATAAGATATTCAAAAGTGATATAGAATCAGGTCCACCTGAAACTCCAATTAAAACTTTGTCTTTTTCATTTAGCAAATTATATTTTTCAATAGTATTTTTTACTTTATTTTTCAAATGAATTCACCTCTTTTTATTGAAAAACAATTTTATTGATGATACTTGTCCAAATTAACAAACTTGGTATATTGATTTAACCATAATAATTCTGTTGTTCCTGTTGAACCACCTCTGTTCTTAGCAACGATTACTTCTGCAATGTTCTTTTTTTCTGTTTCAGGATTATAATAATCATCACGATACAAGAACATTACTATATCGGCATCTTGCTCTATAGAACCTGATTCTCTTAGATCACTAAGCATAGGACGGTGATCCGGTCTTTGCTCTGGTGCACGGCTAAGCTGTGACAACGCTATTATTGGCACACCAATTTCTCTCGCTAAGACTTTAAGAGATCTACTTATTTCTGAAATATCTGCTTGTCTGCTTGCAGACACCTTTGAAGCATCCATAAGCTGTAAGTAGTCAATTACAATTAAACCAATATCATATTCCATTTTTAGTTTTCTGCATTTTGCTCGAAGTTCTATTGGAGTAAAACCTGAAGTGTCATCTAAAATAATTTTAGCTTCCGATAATGTACCAGATGCATTTGTTAAACTGATCCAATCTTCATCTTCAAGTTTACCACTTCTAATTTTTGTTGAATCTACCATCGCTTCACTTGCAAGTACTCTACTTGTCAATTCTTCTTTACTCATTTCTAAGCTGAAATATACTACTGACTTTTTGGCTCTTATAGCTGCATTTGCTAATATATTAAGTGCAAATGCAGATTTTCCCATAGCTGGTCTAGCTGCAACTATTATAAGTTGTCCTGGCATAAAACCAAGTGTTCTATTATCTAGATCAATAAAACCGCTAGGAATTCCAATTACGCCTTCTTCTCTAGTCGCAAGTTCTTCAAGATTGTTAAATGTATCAACTAAAACATCTTTTATTAAAGCATATGTTGAACTTTTTCTTTGAACAATATTAAATATTTCTTTTTCTGCTCTTTCAGTAATAGCAGTTGCATCATCCAAAGCGTCATAACTTTCTTTACTTATTTTGTTTGATGCTTTTATTAACTTTCTTAAAATAGACTTTTCCCACACTATGTTAGCATAATCTTCAACGTTTGCAATTGAATACATCGGGTTTGTAAGTGATGCTAAATATTCAAAACCGTTAACAACGTCGTATTTTCCACGAACTCTAAGTTGTTCTTTTAAAGTTAACAAATCTATTGGTTTTCCAGCTTCATATAAATCAAGAATGGCACCATAAATTTCAGCATGTTCATTACGATAAAAGTCTTCTGGTTTTAGTATTTCTAGCACTGTTAAAACTGCGTCTTTGTCAACAAGCATAGAACCTAAAACAGCCTGTTCTGCCTCTGCATCATTTGGTGGGATTCTACCTAATAATTCATCATTCATAATTTAAAATCCTCTCACATGAATTATTCATTACTATTCTGCAATAACGTTAACTTTTATAACGCCATTAACACCTTCAAATAGTTTTATTTCAATATTATATATTCCTATATTTTTTATTGCATCGTCTAAGCATACCTTTTTCTTATCTACTTCTACGAAATATTTTTTTGCAAGTTCTGCTGCTATGTCTTTCGCTGTTACACTTCCAAAGATTTTACCATTCTCACCAGCTTTTATTTTGAAAACTAGTTCAAAAGATTTCATTTTTTCAGCAAGTTCTTTAGCATTTGCCATTGTCATATCATGCTTATATTTATTAGCATCTTGTTTTGTTTTTAATTCGTTTAAGTTAGTTGCATCAGCAATAACAGCCATCTTCTTTGGAAGTAAAAAGTTTCTTGCGTATCCATCAGACGCATCAATAATTTGTCCTTTTTTTCCAACTGATTTAATGTCTTGTGTTAAAATAACCTTCATAAAAAACCCTCCTATTTTATATTTTCTTCAAAACAGGCGAGCAAACTTTTCACTTAGCGCTCGCCTATTCATCATTCGTAAAATATTTATTTTTCTTTTTTAGTTTCTGCAATAACAGATATAAGCATTTTCTTAACATCTTCAACTTCTGCATTTTCAATTTGAGCACCGGCAATCATCATATGACCACCACCACCAAATTTTTCAAGAATGATTTGAACGTTATGCTCTCCATTTGAACGCCCACTTATATATACTTTATTATCATATTTAGATAAAACAAATGAACATTCTATTCCACTCAAATTCAATAATTCATCTGCTGCTTGAGCAGTTACTTGAATTTGATTATCTATTCCTTCTGGACAAAGTGCAATTGCGATATTATCAAAAACGATTTCTGAGTTACGTATAACATCAGCAATAGCTACGTATGTATCAACATCGTTTTGAAAAGTTTTTGTAATTGCAGCTACATCTATTCCTGTTTTCTTTAAATATGCTGCCGCTTCAAATGTTCTAACACCAGTTTTTTGAATAAAGTTTTTTGTATCAGTTAAGATACCTGCATATAAGCATTCTGCTTCTAGTGTAGTAGGAACTATTTTCTTTTCAGAATATTGTAAAAGTTCAGTAACAAGTTCGCTTGCAGAAGATGCATAAACTTCATGATACGTTAAAACTGCATTATCAATTCCATCTGTACTTCTTCTGTGATGATCTATTATAACAATCTTATTAGCTGAATTTAAAACTTTCACAGAATTAACATAGTCTTTTAAATGAGTATCTACAATAACAAGTAATGTTTCATCATTTATTTTATTCAAAACTTGTTCTTCTGGCAAAAGAACATTTTGATAATTTTCATCTCTTTGAATTTTTTTGCAAAGTCCGTCTATTGCTACGCCATAATCATTAACAACGATATACGCATCTTTGTTTAGATTATTTGCCATTCTATATATACCCATTGCAGATCCTAAAGAATCAGCATCCATATTTTGATGTCCCATTATTACAACATTTGTTGATTCTTCCATTAGTTCTATCAAAGCTTGCGAAATAACTCTTGGTTTAACCTTAGTTGTTTTTTCAACTTCTTTAGTATTTCCACCAAAGAACTGATATTTTCCATTCTTTTTAACAACTGCTTGGTCTCCACCTCTACCTAACGCTACATCTATAGTTGCTAAAGCATTTTGAAACTTTTCTAAATTATTACATTCCTCAACTACCATACCTAAGCTAAGTGTTACAGGAATTTTATTACTTAAAGAAATTTCTTTTATTTCATCTAAAATTGTAAATTTTTGTTCTATGAAATCTTTCACATATTTCTTTTCAAAAATCATTAAATATTTATTTCTATCTAAACTTGTCATTATGCCACCAGTAAATGCAAACCAATCTCTAAGTTTTTTCTCAACCGTAGCAGTCAATTGTGGTTTATCTGTATCTATCATACCTTGTACAAGTTCATCATAATTATCTACCATGACAACAGCAACAGCATTTTTTGAATCATCGTATGCTCTAAATAGTCTGTAATAATCTGTTCTATCAATAAAATATAGCATCAATACACTTTCTTTATCTCTAGAGCGTCTTTTCTTTAGATTCAATAAATTGCCTAGAAGACGATAATGTTTGTCGTGTATATTTATTTCTTTATCAATTCCGATAAACATTTTGTCATATTCTTCATTTAGCTCTTTAATAACATTCTCCATATACTTTTGTTTGTTTATTCCTTTAAACATTAACTCAAGTTCATTGTTATTCCAAAGAATTTCACCTTGTTGATTTACAACCATAGCTGGTATTGGAAAATTCAAAACTGTTTCATCAGTCTTTAATTTTAAAATAAAGCTATCCATCGTGTCTATTATTCGGTGTTTCATATCTTGATTTTTTCTATATGTTAGAAATAAAACATATGCATAAATCACAATGGCTACTAGTATTGTTACTGGTGCTATCTTTACACTTAAGAAACACATATATATTAAAATCAATAAAATCAATATTAAATACATTTTATATCTTGGTACAAATATATCTCTGAATTTAATTTTTTTCATAGTTTCCTCCCTAATATTATGCCTATATTTTATACTTTAAAATGTATAATGTCAATCTATATAAAGTACTGATTTTTAGCTATTTGCACGGAATTTATTTTGCTATTTTTTCTTCATTTTTTTAAGTAAAAAGGCGAAATAATACTATAAATTATTTCGCCCCATTTATCTCTATGTTAATTTCTTTTTAATACTCTTTAATGCCTTTTCTCTTTCAAGCATAACTATATGTCCACACCCTAAGCATTTTAGTTTAAAGTCTACACCCACACGAGTAATTTCCCAATTCTTACTTCCACATGGATGTTGTTTTTTCGTTTCAACTACATCGCCAACTTGATATTCGTTCATATGTTCCCTCCAACCTACGAGATTTTATGAAGCTGAATCTACATCTTTAATTTTAGTTTTTTTAGCTTTTTTTACTGGAACTGTAACCTTTGCCATTGTGTCTTTTACTGTGTCATATACTAACTTTGGTGCTGCCATTTGCATAACTGTTTCTTTAGTAATTATACATTTGGCAATCGCTTTATTTGTAGGTATTTCAAACATTATATCTCTCATTGTTTCTTCGAGAATAGCTCTCAAACCTCTTGCACCAGTTTTTCTTTCAATTGCTTTATCAACAATAGCATTTAAAGCTTCATCTTCAAACTCAAGTTCAACACCATCAAGTTCAAACAACTTTTTATATTGCTTTACCAAAGCATTTTTTGGTTTAGTCATTATATCAATATAAGCATCTCTTGAAAGAGGTTGAACAGTAGTTATTACTGGCAATCTACCAACAAATTCAGGTATTAGTCCAAATTTAACTAAATCTTGTGGCAATAATTTTTCAAGCAAATCTTTTTCTTTTGCCTCTTCTTGTTTTTCAATTTCAGCACCAAAACCAATGTTTTTCTTGCCAATTCTAGCATTTATAGTTTTATCTAAACCTTCAAATGCACCTGCACAAATAAACAATATATTAGTAGTATCAATTTGCAAAAATTCTTGATGTGGATGTTTTCTACCACCTTGAGGTGGAACAGAAGCAACAGTACCTTCTATAATCTTTAAAAGTGCCTGTTGAACACCTTCTCCACTAACATCTCTAGTGATTGATACATTCTCAGATTTTCTAGAAATTTTATCTATTTCATCAATATATATAATACCTTTTTGTGCTCTTTCTACATCATAGTCAGCTGCTTGAATAAGTTTTAACAAAATATTTTCAACGTCTTCTCCAACATACCCTGCTTCTGTAAGTGCTGTAGCATCAGAAATAGCAAAAGGTACATTTAATATTTTAGCAAGTGTTTGTGCTAAATATGTTTTTCCACAACCTGTTGGACCTAACATCAAAATATTACTTTTTTGAATATCGATTTCATCTTCTTCATTTCCTTCAGCAACAGCCTCTTGATGATTTATTCTTTTATAATGATTGTATACTGCTACAGCTAAAGACTTTTTAGCTGAGTCTTGACCTATTACATATTCATCAAGCTTTGCTTTTATTTCAGCAGGTGTAAGCATTACAAATTCATTATCCTCTAATGCATCTTCATATTCGTTAACTTCATCTTCAATTATATTTGAGCAAAGACCTATACATTCATTACAAATATATACTCCTGGTCCTGCAATTATTCTTTTAACAGCATCTTGAGGTTTACCACAAAAAGAACATTTTACATTTTTGCCATCTTCATATTTTGCCATTTATTTTCCTCCTTTTCATAGATTATCTTTAGTATAAATGTCTATATACAACGATTGTGTAGGAAGTGTAACTCCCTACACAATTATTATTATGCTTTTCTTGTCATGATTTCATCGATTAAGCCATATGCTTTTGCATCTTCTGCAATCATGAAGTTATCTCTATCTGTGTCTTTTTCAATAACTTCTAATGGCTTACCTGTATTTTCACTAAGAATCTTATTTAATTTATCTCTTGTCTTTAACAAGAATTCAGCATGGATTTTTACATCTGATGCTTGACCTTTTGCTCCACCTAATGGTTGATGTATCATTATTTCAGCATTTGGAAGTGCATATCTTTTTCCTTTTGTTCCTGCAGCAAGTAAAAATGCACCCATACTAGCGGCCATTCCTACGCAAATTGTAGAAACATCTGGTTTAATGTATTTCATAGTATCATAAATAGCCATACCTGCTGTAACTGAACCTCCAGGGCTATTTATATATATATGGATATCTTTATCAGGATCTTCTGATTCTAAAAACAATAATTGGGCAACAACAACACTTGCTGTCGCATCAGTTATTTCATCTCCTATAAATATTATTCTATCTTTCAATAATCTAGAAAAAATATCATATGATCTTTCTCCACCACTTGTTTTCTCAACAACATAAGGTACCAAATCATTCGTTATCATAAAAACCATCCTTTCCTCTTACGTAAGTTTTAATATCTATTCAGGATATATCTATAAATTATGCTTTTGCTGCATTATCCATAATAAATTTAACTGCTAAATCAAATTTTAATTCTTCTTTAGCGAATTGTTTTAATTGATCTGTTGGATTCTTTACTAATTCATCTACATTTGCTCCTGTAGCACCATAGTTTTTAGCAAAATCTCTTAATTTATCTTCTATATCTTTGTCTGTAATTTCGATTTTTTCTTCATTGAATATAGCTTCTAAAACTAATTTTGTTTTTACATTTGCTGTAGCTCTTTCTTTATATTGTGCTTTGAAATCTTCTATATCTTTTCCCATTAAACCTAAGTATGTTTTCATATCCATACCTTGGTATGCAAGTCTTGATTCCATTTCTTTAATATAGTCTTCTACTTCATGGTCAATCATAACTTGTGGAATATCTATAGTTGTTGCATCGCAAACAGCTTTAACAGCTTCTTCTTCCATTTCAAATTTAGCTTTTTTCTCATTTTCTTCTGTTAATTTCTTCTTAACATCTGCTTTTAGTTCTTTTAATGTGTCAAATTCGCTAACGTCTTTAGCAAATTCATCATCGATTTCTGGTAGTTCTTTTATTTTTATTTCATGAACTTTTACTTTAAATATTGCAGCTTTTCCAGCTAAATCTGCCGAAAAATAATTTTCTGGGAATGTTACATGAACTTCTGTTTCTTCTCCTGATTTTAATCCAACTAATTGATCTTCAAAACCAGGAATAAATGTATTGCTACCAATTTCTAATGAGTAATTTTCACCTTTACCACCATCAAAAGCAACTCCATCTACAAAACCTTCAAAGTCAATTACAGCTGTTGCACCTTTTTCAAGAACTGTATTTTCATCACCATTAACCATTCTTGAATTTTTTTCTGCCATTGCTTTAATTTCAGCATCAACATCTTTAGCTGTAACTTTGTATTCTTTCTTTTCTAATTTGATTCCTTTGTATTCACCAAGTTTTACTTCTGGTTTTACTGTAACTGTTGCTGTGAATATTAAATCTTTTCCTTTACCAATTTGTGTAATATCAATTTCTGGTGTTGATACTACTTCTAATTTATTTTCTTCGATAGCAAATTCATAAGCATCTGGAGCAACTATGTTAAAAGCATCTTCATATAAAACAGCTTCTCCAAAATGTTTTTCAACAACTTCTCTTGGCACTTTACCTTTTCTAAAGCCTGGTACTGAAAAGTATTTAGCATTTCTAAAGAATGCTTTTGACATACCTTCATCAAATTTTTCTGCTTCTATTGTTATCTCTAGTTTCACTAAATTGTTTTCTAATTTTTCTACTTTTGCGTTCATTATTATTATCCTTCCTTTTCGATATTATAAATCTTCTTGAGACTTAATCCCGTAGTGGTCATTATATCATAAGACCTTTAGTTTTCCAAGTTTTTTTACAAAAAGAACATTAAAATTATCTTGATATTTCGACAAAAAGATATCAATTCCATATTTTGTAATACATTTGCATACTTTGCAAAAAAAGTTGCACAAAAAATCTCGTGCAACTTTAAAATTTAATCATTTATTTTCTATATTTTCAATTAAAACAAATTCTTGTTCTCCAACTTTTCCGTTACCTATTTCATATTTTTGGAAATAATACACAAGTTCATTTTCGGGTGATATATAGAAATTTCGACTATCAATTTGTAATTTACCATAGAAATCTTTTTCTGATAAATTATAAAAATATCCATTATCTCCACTTAGATTCTTTCTTTCATCGTATTCAGCATACATTTTCTGTGATATTTCATTTAAGTAATTGGAATCATTGTAAAAATCAGAAAGTTTTAAAAGTTCTCCTGCTTTCTTGTCTATTACATAAAATTCTTTTACATATGTTTCATTTTTAGCAGAAATCTTTTTAGCTATACAAAATGAAAAATAATATTCATTGTTGCATGTAACATTACATTCCAACGACGGAACAACATCTCCACTCTTTATTTTCTCGCATTCTGCTACCACATCATTATACAAACTCGTAAGTCTGTCATTTATTATTTTTTGAGAATTCAAATTTTTCATTCCCGATAATTCGTATTTATATACCTGTTCTCCTGAAGGATAATAATCTAATATTGCTAGCGTAATTTTGCTTCCATCATATTCTTCTTTTTCAATTTTTTGAATTTTCTCACCAGAATCGCCAGATATCACTAAAATGTCGCTATTAACATTTTGTTTTGTGCTCTGGCAACCAGCTAAAACAAAAATTATGCAACCAAGCACGATAAACAAATTTTTATTCTTCATAAAATTTCTCCCTTAATTTATTTTTAGAAGTTTAAAATTCAAATAGTCACATGAAGTTAAAAAAGTTTTTATTCCTGATATATCAACTAAATTTTCTTCATATTTTGTATGTACATGTCCATAAATCCAAATTGATATTGGATAATCTGCTAATGCTTTTATAATTCTAGCATCAGGTGGATAATGCGTTGTAAAGATTATAGGTTTATTCGGTGCAATTTTTTTTGCTTCATCTAGTGAAAGTTTTGCTCTAAGAATTTCTCTATTAAATATTTTTTCATTATCCTCTGTTTCTTCATCATAATCCCAATATCGCGTACCAGCTATCACATATTCACCTATATCATACGCATTATTATATAAAAATTGTATTTTCTCATAATTATTTGCTTTCACAAATTCGTTCATTTTTTTCGTTGTTGTCCACCAATAATCATGGTTACCTTTCAATATTATTTTATTTCCAGGTAAAGAATTTACAAATTCAAAATCCTCTTTCGATTCGTCTATATAAGTTGCCCAAGACAAGTCGCCAGACAAAATAACAGTATCATCAGGATTAACTTTTTTCATCCAATCATCTTTTATTTTTTCTTCGTATCCTTCCCATTTATCACCAAAGATACTCATTGGTTTATCTTTATTACTAAATGACAAATGCAAATCCGATATTGCATATATTGCCACTTTATCACCTCTATCTATATATTCTCTATTCGCCTATTTTTAAATTTGGAACTGCATTCAAATTCAATTTAGAAAACTTGCCTGCTATGAAATTGTTATATCCAGCAGCTGCTATCATTGCAGCATTATCTGTACATAATACAAGTTCAGGATAATAAACTTCAAAATTATTTTTTTCACCAGCTTTTTTCATTTGCTCACGTAAATAACTATTAGCCGAAACTCCACCTGCAATAGCAACCTTATTTACTCCAACTTGTTTCACTGCTTTTAGCACATTAGTAATAAGCATTTCTGTTACTGCTTCTTCAAAGCTTGCACACAAGTCATCGACTTGCAAATTTTCTTTTTCTTTATTTGCTAAATTTAAAACAGCTGTTTTTATACCACTAAAACTAAAATCTAAGTTTTCAAAATATGTACGTGGCAAATTATATGCATGTGGATTGCCATTTTTAGCTTTTTTATCAATAACAGGTCCACCTGGATAGCCAATACCTAAAACTCTTGCTACTTTATCAAAAGCTTCCCCTACTGCATCATCTCTAGTTTTACCTAATATTTCAAAATCTGTATAATCTTTTACATATACCAAATGTGAATGTCCTCCTGAAACTACCAAACAAATATATGGTGGTTTCAATTCTTTATGTGTTATGTAATTTGCAGCAATATGACCTTCTATGTGATGAACACCAACCAAAGGTTTTTTACTCGCATATGCTATTGCTTTCGCTGTTGATAAACCTACCAATAATGCACCGACTAATCCTGGTCCATAAGTAGGACAAATAGCGTCTATTTCATCTAAAGAAACAGACGCTTTTTCTAAAGCTTCTTTTACTACATACGTAATATTTTCAACATGATTTCTTGATGCTATTTCAGGCACCACACCACCATATTTTTTATGAATATCTATTTGTGTAGCAATAACATTTGATAAAACTTCTCTACCGTTTTTTACAACTGCAACCGAAGTTTCATCGCAACTTGATTCAATTCCTAAACAAAGTATATCTTTTGACACTTCTATCGCTTCTTTCTTTTATCTCATTATAAAATATGCTATATTTTCAGATATATTTATCATAAAATTACCAATCGTATTAACTACAGGTGAAATCAAAATTGAAGGTATTTCTGTTAAAAACAAAATGGCAATAATTATTAGTGAATAACGTTCTAATTTCCATATAAATTCTCTTGCTTTTCCTTTTAAAAAATATGCTAAGATCTTTGAACCATCAAGTGGTGGAAAAGGTAACAAGTTAAAAGCAAACAAAGATAAATTAAGCTGAGCCGCAAACAATATCATTGTATACATTGTTTGATTCAATATTGCTGTGCCAGGAAAGAAAAAGTAATATGCAAACGGAAAAAGTATAAACAATATAAATGCCGTTATAAGATTACTAATCGGTCCAGCAAGTGCTACCAACATATTATCTCTTGACGGATTCCTAAAATAACTAGGATCTATCTGTACTGGTTTTCCCCAACCAAATCCAGCAAATACTAAACATATCATTCCAACTGGATCTATGTGAGCTAGAGGATTTAATGTTAGTCTACCTTGATTTTCTGGTGTAGGATCACCCAATTTATCTGCCATTCTTGCATGCGAATATTCATGCACTGTTAAAGCCAAAATCAATCCTGGTAGCATTAGCAATACCGAACCTATGTCAATCGTGCCAATCACAAGATTTATAAATCCTATAATAAGCATTATATACATAATTTTACGCCAATCTATATTACTATACATTAAAATCCTCCTTTGTTAATTCATATTAAACATTATTTTTATCTTGCAAATTTTCATAAAAACTCTTTTATTAAGAAAGTGGTTTCATTGTTGGGAATAATAATACATCCCTTATTGAATAACTATTTGTAAGTAGCATTATCAATCTATCAACACCAATTCCAAGTCCACCTGTTGGAGGCATTCCATATTCCATTGCTTGGATGAAATCATTATCAATTTCATTAGCTTCTTCGTTTCCTGCAGCTCTTTCAGCCATTTGTGCCATAAATCTTTCTTTTTGATCTATTGGATCATTTAATTCAGAATAAGCATTTCCATATTCTCTACCACCGATAAATATTTCAAACCTTTCAACCAATCTTGGATCTGATGGTTTTTTCTTAGTAAGTGGTGATAATTCTACTGGATAATCCATGATAAATGTAGGTTGTATTAAAGTGTCTTCTACTTTTTCTTCAAATACAAGATTTATAACTTGACCTCTTACTGGTTCGCCCTCTAATTCAATGCCGATGCTCTTAGCTAAGTTTCTTGCTTCTTCATCTGTATTAGCTTCATTAAAATCTGCACCTGTAACTTCTTTTATAGCATCTATCATTGTTATACGTTTCCAACCTGGTGTTAAATCGATTTCTGTTCCTTGATAATCAATTTTTGTTGTTCCACAAATATCTTGTGCTAGTGTTGAAACTAGTCCTTCCATGATATCCATCATATCATGATAGTCTTCATATGCAGCATATAATTCTACGTTTGTAAATTCAGGATTATGCTTTATGTCCATACCTTCATTTCTGAACATTCTTCCCATTTCATATACTTTATGGAATCCACCGACAATCAATCTTTTTAGATATAGTTCGTTAGCTATTCTCAAGTACATATCCATATCCAATGTATTGTGATGTGTTATAAATGGTCTTGCTGCTGCACCGCCTGCTATTGTATTTAGTATTGGAGTATCTACTTCAAGATAGCCACGTTCATCTAAATACTTACGAATTCCTTTTATTATTTTACTTCTAGTTATAAATGTTTCCTTAACTTCTTCATTCATAATTAAGTCCACATATCTTTGTCTATATCTTAAGTCCATATCTTTCAAACCATGGAATTTTTCTGGCAATGGTCTTAATGATTTTGCTAAAAGTGTAATTTCTTTAACTTTTACAGAAACCTCTCCCATATGTGTTTTAAATACAGTACCTGTGATACCTATGATATCGCCGATATCATATTTCTTGAATTCTTCATATGATTCAGCACCAACTTCATCTAGCTTTACATATATTTGAATTTTGCCATACATATCTTGTAAATCACAGAATGAAGCTTTTCCATGTCCTCTTTTAGCCATAAGTCTACCTGCCAATGTAACTATCATTGGTTCTGCTTCTTGTCCCTCTACCGGGTCAACGAATTTTTCTTTTATATCTTTACTATTATCCTTGCTATCAAATTTAACAATTTGAAATGGGTCTTTTCCTTTCTCACGCAACTCCTCTAATTTTGCGATTCTTACTTTCATTAGTTCATTTAAGTCTTCTTGCTCAATATTTTGATTCATGTTGTTTTCTTCGTTCATAAATCTTTCCCCTTTCTTACATAGTAAAGTTATTTTTGTGCTTTTCACACTCGTAGCTGAATTATATCACAAAAAGCAGACAGGTACAATGATTTATTTAAGTTTAATTTCCATATTTTTACACGTCAAAAAAAGAATACGTATGCAACTTTTACATACGTATTCCCCTCATTTTCTTTACTATTTTGTTATTTTTAATATTTTAAGTTGTATAACTCCACCTGGTGTTTCAACATCAACAATTTCATTTTTCTTTCTTCCTAACAAAGCACTACCAATTGGTGATTCGTTTGAAATTTTGTTTTCTGCTAAGTCAACTTCTGTTGAACCAACTATTTTATATTCAACTTTTTCATCGAATTCAAGATCTAAAATTTGAACTACGTTTCCGACTTGAACTGTCTTTGTTTCGATTTCGTCTTCATCAATCAATTTAACGTTTCTTAATTTGTTTTCTAAATCTATTATTCTCATTTCAACTTGTGCTTGTTCGTTTTTTGCTTCATCATATTCTGAGTTTTCTGATAAATCACCAAAACCTAATGCTACTTTTATTCTCTCAGCTATTTCTTTTCTTTTCTCTGTTTTTAAATATTCTAATTCTTCCTCTAATTTTTTTAATCCTTCATATGTCAGTAAAGTTTCTTTTTCTGGCATTTTCATCATTCCCTTTCTTTTCAACACCTAGTGGTTTCACTACGATGTATTAGAATTATAGTATCTTACAATCACGATATATTACCAATACATTTTTCATTTGTCAAGTAAAATTTCTACCTATTTTTTCAAATTCTTCCACGGTAATTTTTCCTTCATTTCCAATATAACCATTTATTATGTACTTTTCTAAATTAAATATTCTTTCATTGTCTTTTAAATTTCTAAATGGTTTATAAATTTGTGCCTCACAAAGTGCTAATCCTCGATATTTTAAGTTGTCTTCTTTTTTTCTTAATTTTATTTCTATATCATTTATTATGATTCCATTAAATCCACTTTTTTGATTTTTTATTAAATTGTTCAATGAAATAATAATGCTATTTTTAGGTAACTTTATTTTTTTAAATTCATTTTCAGTAAAATCTAGATTTATCACTAAGTTAACTCTTCTAAAATCCTTGCTTGAATCTATGTTATACAAATTTATCATATAACCATACTGTTCAAATAGTTTATTTGCAGTCTTTTCATATTTAGTATAATTTCGTGAAACTACGTTGAATTCCTTAACTCCTTTAGATAAATATTCAATTAAGTCTATATTTTCCAAGCTATATTCATTCATTAATAACAAAATATTTAATTTTTCTTTTGGCACTTTAGTATATGTTGCTATTTCTGAAATGAATCTGTTAAGCAAAACTTTACTCATACGTCTTCCGGTAATTACGTATTTTTTAGATTCTTCTAATGCATGTTGTAATATTTTATTATTTACTAACTCGTTACTTAATAATACATTTTCAACTTTATGAACATTTATTTCTTTTATTATTTTTTTCACTAATTTATTTCTAGGTTTTTCTTTTATTTTTGGGGTCATTATCCTAACCTCACCAAGAATCTCTTCTGATGAGATTTGATTAAATCGTTGTTTTTCTGAACTATCAATAAGTGCGTATAACATCTTTCACCCCCAAAATATTAGGCTATTGTTATTTTAATATTTTTTCTATACTATTCCATACATCATCTGTTTCAAATCCTCTTCTCCAAGCTGCAGTACCTGACAAATTATATTTTTCTACTAATTCAATTTTCTTTTCTAAAGAATCTTTATTTTCGACATATGTAATCATTTCAACACCAGTTCCTGTATTTTTGCTACTTACAACATATTGACCTAACTCATCGTCCCATTTTGAATTAGTCCCTAATTGCTTTACAGCATTTTGCATCGAAAGTGAATTAGTACTTATAACTTCTCCATTTTTTACTTTCCATTGTCGTGAATAAAATGGTATTCCTAATACTATTTTTTCGCTATCTATTTTATCTCTTTCTATCATTTTTTTTAGATTTCTTTCAACCCAATTCAATCCTGCAACTGGCCCTGCTGTTTTACTACTTTGGCTATACTGATCATATGCCATAAGCATTATATAATCACATGAATCTGAAATAGCTTTACTGTCATAACATAATGACCACTCTGATGAGCCATCAGGAACATTTACGTCTACGGATGTTGTGATACCTTCTCTTTTTAAAGTAGCTGCAAGTTCTCTTATTAAAATAACATATTCTTCTCTATCTCTTTGATACATATGTTCAAAATCTAAATTTATTCCATCAAAATTATATTTTTTGCAAACATTTACGATATTATGAATGAAATTTTTTCTGTTTTCCATATTTGTTACTAACAATGATGTTTTCTCAATTCCAATGTTATCATTTTTTATTGTTGGCCATACTTCGTATCCGTTAGCCTTTGCCCATGTTATATATGATGTCGTGATACTTTCTGTTATATTTCCTTTTTCGTCACTAGCATATATCCATGTTGGCGATACAACATTTATTGCATCGTTCTTTTTTTCATTACTTCTATTAGGTGTATAGTTTTGTGCATATTCCCACACTAAACTTATTTTTTCTATTTTTCTTTCACTAGTATTTAAATCATATTCGCTATCAATCATAATAACATCATTTTTGTCTCTTGATATTTCAAATTGATATACTTCTTTTAACATTTCAATCGGAATGTATAAAACACCATTTATATATTGTGCTGGTTCATAAATTGTTACGTCTTCATCATTTATTTTTATTTCTTTTGATGAAACAGGTAATTCGGCAACCATATCACCCGAAATAGTAATAATCGTATTAAATTTTTCATCAAAATAAATATATTCATCTATAAATTTTTTAATAGTATCTAGCGACAACATTATATCGTCATTTACAACTAAAACTTCGTGTGGCAATCTTCTTGAAATTTCTACATCATTCAATACTACTCTGTTTTCTATTTCTTCTAGTTTTAGATCTTTTCTCATTACGTATCCCAAATCACCATTTGAAGTTCTTATACGTAAATATTCTTTTGGAGAAACAGTTTCATAATTAGGAGTAATAATTTCTATTTTGTCACCTTTCTTCATTCTTGAAACTGTTAAGCATTTTTCCCTTTTGTATTTTTTTAATTTCACATTTTTAGATAATGTTCCTTTTGAAAAATTATCTCCACTCTCCGTTGTGATTATTACTTTTTCATTATATTCAACTTTTATATCATATACTTCTTCCAAAGCTTTTATTGGAATATATACTTTGGTTTCATTTTCATCAGTACTTAAAGTAGCACCTGCGTTCAAATATTTTTCTTCTGTGTTTATTTTTATCATGTTTGAATCAAATGGCATCGCTACTATATATTTATCATGATTTGTTTTTACTGCTTCTTCTGTACTATAAATGCTTGAATCAATATATTTTTTTATTGTTGAAAGCGAAAGCATAATCTCATCATTTTTTATAATAACTTCGTCTGGCAGATTATTTGTTTCTTCTGCCGAATCTATTACAATTCTTATTTTATTTCCATAGTCAACTTTATTTAAATAATATGGCGTAGATTCGCATATAAAATGAGCAATTAAAATAAATATTATTACATATAACATTTTTAATAGTGCATATATTTTTTTCATTTGTTAATCTCCTTTACTATTTATTAAAATATATCATATATAAAACGTTTTTTAAAATCAAGAATGATATATTTTTCCTGCAATTTATTTAGATTTTCACTTTGCATTTTTTATCGAATAATGTATAATTTTATTGTATATATTTAGACTACAAAAAAGGAGGTTTTTTTATTGTCACCTTGGTTAATATGGTTACTTATAGCATGTGTTTTTGCAATAGCTGAAATATTTACTGCTGGTTTTATGATAATATGGCTTGGTGTTGCGGCTTTAGTTTCATTAGTATTTAGTCTTATTTTTCCTAACGCAATTGCTGCACAAATTATTATCTGGGGAATCCTATCAGTAATTTTAGTTTTATTCACAAAAAAATTTGCAGACAAAGTAAATCCTACCGTTGCTCAAACAAATGTTTATTCTGTTATCGGTAAAAAAGCAAACGTTATTATTGAAATAAACAATGAAAAATCAACAGGACAAATAAAAGTCGATGGTGATGTTTGGTCAGCTAAGTCTGATGACTTTAATGCAATTATTCCTGTCGGAAGTACTGTAGAAATAGTACGAGTAGATGGTGTTAAAGTTGTTGTAAAAACAATTGATTAAATTATACATAGGAGGAATTTTTTATGGGTATTATTATTGGTATTATCGTTTTTATTTGTGTTTTAAAAATTTTAGCTGGAATTTTCAGAATTGTTAATCAATCTGAAGTTTTAGTTGTTGAAAGACTTGGTAAGTATAGTAGAACTGCCGAAGCTGGTTTAAATATTATTTTACCATTTATCGAACGCGTTAGAGCTACAGTTGATTTAAGAGAGCAAACAATGGACGTTCAACCTCAAAGTGTTATCACAAAAGATAACGTTACTATTAAAATTGATACTGTTGTTTTCTATCAAATAACAGATCCAAAAAGTGCTGTTTATGAAATTCAAAATTTAACATCAAGTATCAAATACTTAACTCAAACAACTATGCGTGATGTTATTGGTAAAATGGAACTTGATACAACTCTTAGTTCAAGAGATGCAATAAATGCTCAACTTCGTCAAATACTAGATGAAGCAACTGACAAATGGGGTTGTAAAGTTACTAGAGTTGAAATAAAAGATATCGATCCACCAAAGGATATTAGAGATTCAATGGAAAAACAAATGAATGCTGAAAGAAATAAAAGAGCTGTAATTCTTGAAGCTGAAGGTCAAAGACAATCTGCTATTACAATTGCAGAAGGTGAAAAAGAATCTCAAATTCTTCAAGCAGACGCTGAAAAAGAAGCTAATATCAAAAAAGCTGAAGGTGATAGACAAGCTAGAGTACTAAGAGCAACTGGTGAAGCTGAAGCTATTAGACAAATTGCAGAAGCTAAAGCTAAAGAAATCGAGCTTGTTTATAGTGCAATTAAAGAAGCAAACCCAGATGAAAAACTTTTACAATTAAAAACATTAGAATCACTAGAAGCTGTTGCAAACGGTCCTGCTAATAAAGTATTTATTCCTTTTGAAGCAACTAAGACTCTTGCAAGCTTAGGTTCTATGAAAGAAATCACAAAAGACTAAATTTTACTAGTGCATGCTATAAATTTTCTTTAGTATGCACTATTTTTTTCTGCTTTTCTTGAAATTATGTAAATCTAGTGGTATAATATTTCATAGCGCAATATCCTATATAAATCCCGTATCTACATTTAGAAGGAGGAAAAACATGAATTCGAAAGATAGAAATCTACTTATGCAACAGAAACGGAAAATCAATTATATCATCGGGCACGACGGCAAGATTGCTGGTGCACAAATTCCAATTTCGCACATTCCTGTAGAACAAGAAAGCCTAAAAATGACGTGTTTAGACACGCCGCTTACTCCCAATTCATTCGATGCGATGGGAACACCGTGCTTTTCGAAAGAAGCTGCTCTTATTTTACATTGTAAGGAACAGCTTACTCGAGAAGGCAGAATGCCTATGGTATACGACGACGACTTCTATGTGAAAGCATCTTTTAAACCGAGAGGTGATGAAGATATTTCCTTGGACGAAATCAATACTGTGGAAGGCATTTCAAAATCCTTGAGTTCTCTTGAAAGTTTCAATGAGCTTTGCATTAAGCGTAAGGTTTATGCAAACACTCATTCTTTCCGTGATCTTAATGGATTTATCATCTATGGCAGAATTTACTTAGATGAGGTTGGATGCGTTCAAAGAATTTCTACAATGCGTAACCACTTCTATGGCTATCGCGTAAGCCCCTCTGAGCTTCCTAGCGTTATTTCTCAAGAGGAGTTTTACAAGATAGTTACAGCCATTGATTTGTCTTTGGAACCTTGCATTCCTAAGGCTACTGACAAATGCCCCTGCTGTGGTAAGTCCTTCACCGTCAGTTCTTTGCAAGAAGAACTTGTATTGTTGGATGGGAACATCGCTCATGAGCAATGTCTGAAAACATATGAGTACTATGCTGAAATCGAGAAAATCATTTTCGATATTGTCGATGTAGCATTTGCCTCTTATCGTTGCAACAAGGCAATTCCATTCGACATCATCCCTCATCCCTCTGCACGTTTCACTCCAAGTTTGGCACATATGCCCTGGTTCCTTGTACATCTCAACTATGGGGATATCAAAATTGGCTCTCTACAAAATAAAATCACCATTGAGTGGCAAGAAAATTATCCAGCATTCAAAGTAGACATTTTTGAGCATCTTACTCAAGTTCGCAAGGAAGGTAGAATTGATGCATGGGGATACGCCAAAAAGTATTCCGTTACCGTTGATTCTTCTGAGCAAGCTATCTTACACTTAAAGGCTGCGCATAATTTTGTGAGCACTTCAAGAAAATAACACAAAAAATAACAGGGACTTTTACAAGCCCCTGTTATTTTTTTAATACATTCCACCCATCGCATTATCCATGCCATGATCGTGGCCACATGAACATTTATTTTCTTCTACCTTATCAGCAACTAAGCTTTCTGTAGTAAGTACCATAGAAGCTATGCTTGCTGCATTTTGAAGTGCACTACGTGTAACTTTAGTTGGATCTATTATTCCTTCTTTTTTCATGTCTACATATTTTTCATTTAAAGCATCAAAACCTGTTCCTACTGCACTAGTTTTTACTTTATCAAGTATAACACTACCTTCTAAACCTGCATTTAATGCAATTTGTTTTAATGGTTCTTCAAGTGCCATAAGTACTGTTTTTATACCTGTTTTTTCATCACCCTCTGCTGTTGCAAGCAACTTTTCAACTGCTGGAATTGCGTTTACATAGGCAGTTCCACCACCAGCAACTATTCCCTCTTCAACTGCTGCTCTAGTTGCTGCAAGTGCATCTTCTATTCTCAATTTCTTTTCTTTCATTTCAACTTCTGTTGCAGCACCAACTTCTATTACAGCAACGCCACCAACAAGTTTTGCAAGTCTTTCTTGAAGTTTTTCTTTATCATATTCAGACTCTGTTTTTGCAAGTTCATTTTTGATTTGCTTTATTCTTTCTGCAAGTAATTCTTTACTACCTGCACCATCAACTATTATAGTTTTATCTTTTTCAACTTTAACTTGTCTTGCTTTACCTAATTGTTCAAGTTCAACTTCTTTTAGTTCAAGTCCTAATTCTTCTGTTATAACTTCTCCACCTGTAAGTATTGCAATATCACGAAGCATTTCTTTTCTCTTGTCGCCATAGCCAGGTGCTTTAACTGCAACACATTGGAAAGTTCCTCTTAATTTATTTAGAACTAATGTTGTTAATGCATCGCCTTCAACATCATCAGCTATTATAACTAGTTTTTTACCTTGTTGAACTATTTGCTCTAATACTGGTAAAATTTCTTGAATATTTGATATTTTTTTATCTGTTATCAAAATATATGAGTCATCCATAACAGCTTCCATTTTATCAGTATCAGTAACCATATATGGTGAAATATATCCTTTTTCAAATTGCATTCCCTCTACAACACTTAAGTTTGTTCCTGTTGTTTTTGATTCTTCAACTGTAATAACTCCATCATTTGAAACTTTTTCCATTGCGTCTGCTATTAAAGAACCTACCATATCATCATTTGCTGATATTGCAGCAACTTTTGCAATATCTTCTTTTCCATTTACTTTTGTGCTATTGACTTTTATTGCTTCAACTGCAGTGTCTATAGCTTTTGTCATTCCTCTTCTCATTATCATAGGATTTGCACCTGCCGCAACATTCTTAATTCCTTCACGAATCATTGCTTGTGCAAGTACTGTTGCTGTAGTTGTGCCATCACCAGCAACATCATTTGTCTTTGTTGAAACTTCTTTAACAAGTTGTGCTCCCATATTTTCAAAAGGATCTTCTAGTTCAATCTCTTTTGCTATTGTAACGCCATCATTTGTAATTAGTGGTGCACCATATTTTTTATCTAGTACAACATTTCTTCCTTTTGGACCTAATGTAACCTTAACTGTATTTGCTAATTGATTTACTCCTCTTTCAAGAGCTTTTCTAGCATCTTCTCCATACAAAATTTTTTTACTCATTTTAAATTACCTCCTAGAAATATAAAGTTAATTTTAAAATTTTTTATTCAATAACTGCAAGAATATCATCTTGGCGAACTATTGTGTACTCTGTATCTTCGTATTTTACTTCTGTACCTGCGTACTTTGAAAAAATAACTTTTTCGCCAACTTCTACTTGCATTTTCACTTCTTTATCTCCTACAAGTCCTCCAGAACCTACTGCAACAACTCTACCTACATGTGGCTTTTCCTTGCTTGTTGATGCAAGCAATATTCCACTTTTTGTAGTTTCCTCTGCCTCTATTAGTTTTAATACCACTCTGTCTGCTAATGGTTTAATCATATTTAAAACCTCCTTGATAAAAACATTAGCACTCTATATTCTAGAGTGCTAATTCATAATATTACTATGCAATTTTTTTGTCAATATGTTAAAAAGATTTTATTTTTGAATTTTTTGTGTCCTACTTATTCTTCATCATAATCAAAGTCTAATGTGAAATCATAGTCATCATCATCACTAAAATAGAAGTCTGTATCTCCATCTTCAATATAATCAGAGTCATAACCTGTTATAGAATCATAATCATCTGTTGATGTGCCAAGACCTAAAATTGACATTAAGCTTTCTGGAGCCTTATCAACTATTATTGAAAGATATTTGAATATGTTCTTTTTAATTTCATTAAATTTAGCATCAATTTCTTCTTGTGTTTTATCATTTAATAAAAAGTCTTTTGTTAAATCTATTTGCTCAACTACAGCATCTTTTGAATATTTAACACTATAATTTAAAACATCCATGTTCATTTCTACGCCGTCTAAATCCATTGCAAGCACAAGATTTCCTTTTAATTCATCTTTAGTATTTTCAGTTGTCAATACAAAATTAACTTCTTCAGTGTCCATAACAACAGTAAATTTTACATTGTTATTTATTGTTGCTAATCTAACAATCATATTTTCTGAAGGTGCACTAAATTCTACAGCTATAGTACTTTTTCCTTTTGTATATGTTGAAATTTCAAATGCTGTTTCTGTATCATCACCACTAGCTATTAGTTCATCAACTTCAGCAATTAGTTCTGGCCATTCTTCTTGCCAATCTGCAAAGCTATCATATTCAAAAGAAGCGTTTTGTTCTTTTAATAGGTTATATAAATCTTCATCATCTTTTGCGACAACTAACATTGCTTTAAGTAATTCAGAAACTTTCTTTTCTGTTAGTGGAAGTGATGTTTTCTTTGTATTAACTGTAACATCTCCAACTGTAATTTCTTGATTTTTTGTTGTTACAAAAAGATCTTCTACAACATTTTCAAGTGGCTTTTGATATTTTTCTAATATCTCTACTACCTTTTCTTTGCTTTCTTCATCTTGAGTTACTGTTTCCATCATATCGTCAATAGATAATTTATCTGGTATCATGTCTATTTCTTCTTCACTCATTCCTAATTTTTCTGCTAATGCTTTTAAGTTTTCATTTTTTAAAACTAGATTTTCATTCATTAAATCATTAACCATAAATCCAAGTAAGTCACCATTTTTTGCATATTGTAATGTAACAAGTTCTGTAGAATCAACATCTAGATATAGTTTTCCAGAAAAATCATTTTCTTTAACATTAAACTCTGATACAAATGCAAATCTGCTTAGTGGCAATGCATCTTCACTTCCCATACTATTTATAAGAGATGGATTTATAGCTATATCTGCAACAACTTTTCCATCCTCTAAATCAAAGGCTTCAACATCACCAAAAACTTCAAAAATATTTAACGTGTTTTCAACAAATTTTTCTGTGTTTGATGAAGCGTTGACAACTCCCCAAATAACAGCCACTAATACTAAAATTATTGCTATCACTCCTACAATTATCGGAGCCTTGCTTTTTTTAGCATTGTTTTCTTCTACTACAACTTTTCCTAATTCATTATTTTCTTCCATTAGAAATCCTCCTCCACTGATTTTATCTATATTTACATTATACTTTTGCAATTTATAAATTACAATATTTAAACTTCTTTATCTATAATTTTTATATTGTTTTCTCCAACTTTATTTTTAAGATCGTTATATATTCGTTCATCCATATACATAGGCAAAATTTTTGTTATGCCTTTATTATTCATTTGCACGTCAATATTTCCTTTTTGATTGCTTATATCTTTTATTAAATTTCTAAGTTCTTGTAATTCATATTCGGTTTTATCTTGTGGTATTTCTATTTGTATCATTTTGCTTTTATCATTCAAAGCCATAAGTAATTCGTAATTATGATTTTCAAAACTTGCAATTTTTAAAGCTATTATTGTTATTTCATCTGATTTTACACTAATTCTTCCTGAAATTTGTACTATGTTATCTTCATATATTTCGCTTCGATATTGTACAAATGTTTTTGGAAATACAATTAAATTTAATGTTCCTTCTAAATCTTCTAAACTAACAAATGCCATTATTTCATTGTTTTTAGTTATTTTTGTTCTTACATTCGATATTATTCCAAATACTTTTACTTCTTTGCCATCCATTTCTTCAATGTTTTTATTATTAACCTCATCAAATTCTTCAAACATTAAATCTGTACTTTTTATTGTAGAATATTTTTCAATATATTTTATATAATTATCTAGTGGATGACCTGAAACATACAAACCAAGCATTTCTTTTTCCATCAATAAAATTTCTTTTTGTGGAAGTTCTTTCATTTGTCGCATTTGATATAATTCTTCTTTTTTAGCTACATTTTCAGACATATCGAACATATTCATTTGACCTGTTAATGCTCTTTTTTTATCGCCAGATATTGTATCTAAAATATCGTCAAACGATGCAAGTAAAGTGTTTCTATTTGATTCTAAAGTATCAAAAACACCTGCCTTTATTAAACTTTCTATGCACTTACGATTTACTTCTTCACTATTTACACGCTTACAAAAATCAATAAAATCTACAAATTTTCCATTTGTTTCTCGTTCTGTCGTTATTGATTCTATAGCTGCTTCTCCAACATTTTTTATAGCTGCCAATCCAAATATTATTTTTGTGCCATCTACTGTAAACTTACTAAAACTTTTGTTTATATCTGGTCTTAAAACTTCTATATTCATTTTTTTGCATTCGTTTATATATGTCGTAATTTTAGTTTGTGTTGTTAAAAAACTATTTAATAATGCCGCAAAAAATTCTGTCGGGTAATATGTTTTCAAATATGCTGTTCTATAGGCAACCACAGCATAACACGCTGCATGAGATTTATTAAATGCATATTTTGCAAATTCAGCCATCTCATCAAAAATTTTGTTTGCAGATTTTTCGTCAACACCATTTCTAATTGCTCCTGGTATTAAAACTTTTCCCTCTTCATCAGTCAAACCATAGATAAAATTTTTACGCTCTTCTGCCATTACATCAAGCTTTTTCTTTCCCATTGCTCTACGTACTAAATCTGCTCTTCCTAAAGAGTAACCTGCAACATTTTGAACTATCTGCATTACTTGTTCTTGATAAACCATACAACCATATGACACATTCAAAATCGGTTCGAGAATTGGATGAGTATACTCTGTTTGTGATGGATTGTTTTTTCCTTTTATGTATCTTGGAATTTGATCCATTGGACCTGGTCGATATAGCGAAACACCTGCAATCAAATCTTCTAGGCAGTCTGGTTTTAATTCCTTCATAAACGATGTCATGCCTGCACTTTCAAATTGAAATATACCACATGAATTTCCTTCGCACCATAATTTATAGACATTTGGATCATTCATTTCTTCATCGTATTCAACCGTTACGTTTCTATTTTTTTTCACTAAATCTACTGCATCTTTTATAACTGTAAGTGTTCTAAGTCCAAGAAAGTCCATTTTTAATAAGCCTAATTCTTCTAATATTGTCATCGTATATTGCGTAGAAATTATGCTATCACTTTTATATAGTGGCACATATGAATCTACCGGATTTTTAGTTATTACTACACCTGCAGCATGAGTTGATGCATGTCTTGGCAAGCCTTCTAATCTTTTAGATATATCTATTATCTCTTTTACTTCTGGTTCCTCATCATACATTTTCTTTAGTTCCGGATTCATTTCTAATGCCTTATCTAAAGTCATGTGTAGTTCCATTGGTACATTTTTAGAAATTATATCTGCTTTACTATACGGCATATTAAGCACCCTAGCGACATCTCTTATAACGCCTCGTGCTGCAAGTGTTCCAAACGTTATAATCTGTGCAACATGGTCATCACCATATTTTCTACAAACATAGTCAATAACTTCTTGTCGACGTTCATAGCAGAAGTCAATATCGAAATCGGGCATACTAACTCTTTCTGGATTTAAAAATCTTTCAAAAATCAAGTTATACTTTAATGGATCTATATCTGTTATTTCAATACAATATGCTACTAAACTTCCTGCACCAGACCCTCGTCCTGGACCAACTGGAATATCTGAATCTTTTGCAAATTTTATAAAATCCCACACAATAAGGTAATAGTCTGTATAGCCCATTTTGTTTACAACACCCAATTCATATTCCATACGTTCGTACATATCTTTCCTTGTACTTTCAACGAATTCTTGAATTTGCGTTAATGTGTCATCAGACATTATTTCACTTTTTTCTGGTACAGCTTTTATATCAAACTTTTCTTTTTCTTCTGCAAAATATCTATTGATTAAGCCTTGATATCCTAATTTTTTCAAATATATATCATGAGGTTCATTGTATGGAGTATCGAAATTTGGCAATACAGTATGCCCAAATTCAAATTCTACGTTACACTTTTCTGCAATCTCAACCGTGTTATCTAATACTTCAGGTAAATTCTTAAAATTTTCGGCTACTTCTTCTGGAGATTTAATATAAAATTCTTCCGAACCCATCTTCATTCTATCGACATCATTTACCTTCTTTCCAGTTTGAATACATAACAAAACATCATGACTTGCAGCATCTTCTTTTTTTAAATAATGTGCATCATTTGTAGCTATCATTTTCAAGCCTAATTCGCGTGCTAACTTGATAAGTCTTTGATTAGCAATAACTTGTTCTCGTATGCCATTATGTTGAAGTTCAATGTAAAAGTCTTCTTTTCCAAATATATCAATATATTCATTTGCAATGCTTTTAGCCTTTTCATAATCATCTGCAAGTAATGCTCTATTTATAACGCCAAACAAACAAGCACTACTAGCTATAAGTCCTTTGCTATATTTTCTTAAGCATTCGATATCTATTCTTGGCTTATAATAAAAACCTTCTGTAAATGCTATTGAAACTAACTTTATAAGATTTTTATAGCCTTCATTATCTTTAGCAAGCAAAATCAAATGTCCTGGTCTTTCATCTATATTAGGTTCTTTATCAAATCTAGTTCTAGGTGCCACATACATTTCGCATCCTATTATTGGCTTAATTCCTTGTTTTTTGCATTCTTTATAAAATTCAATAGCACCATACATTACACCGTGATCAGTTATAGCTACAGCTTTCATCCCCAATTCTTTCACGCGTGCAACTAAATCTTTTATTCTATTGGCGCCATCAAGCAAACTGTACTCTGTATGTACATGTAAATGTACAAAATCATGTCCCATCAGTAATCACCCAAAAGGATTATATCTTATAACTTCTATAAATTCAATTATTCGTTCAATTGCTTGCGTTATGTATACTTTCGTGCTATAATGCACTCGGTGATAATTTATGTTAGAAAAGATTAGCAATTTAGATGATTTCAAGAAAATAGATACAAAAGATTATCCTGAACTTGCAAACGAAATCAGAAAGTTTTTAATAGATAATGTTTCAGAAACTGGTGGACATTTAGCTCCAAATCTTGGCGTTGTTGAATTAACTATAGCTTTACATCATGTATTTAATTCTCCAAATGACAAGATTATTTTTGACGTTGGACATCAATGTTATGTTCATAAAATTTTAACAGGCAGAAAAGACAAATTTCAGACCTTAAGAAAACTTAACGGTTTAAGTGGTTTTCCTAAGACTAGAGAAAGTGAACATGATATATTTAATACTGGTCATAGTAGTACTTCAATTTCCACTGCTTTAGGTATTGCAACAGCCAATAAATTGTCTGGCAAAGATGATTATGCTATAGCTGTAATTGGTGATGGAGCTATGACTGGTGGGCTAGCTTTTGAAGCTCTTAATAATGCCAAAATTGATAATACTAATTTAATCGTTATATTAAATGATAATCAAATGTCTATTTCTCCTAGTGTCGGAAATTTATCAGCATACTTAAATAGTATTCGTTCAAATAGTATTTATACAAGTAGTAAAAACATTGTTCGCACTATTCTAAAACATATCCCTATTATAGGAAAATTTATTATGCATTTAATTGAGTATTCAAAAGATGCTTTAAGACATTTTATTTTACCTAATAGTGTGATGTTTGAACAATTTGGTTTTTCATATTTAGGACCTATTGATGGTCATGATTTAGACGATTTAATTAGAATATTGAAACGTGCCAAAACTACTAAAAAACCGGTTTTAGTTCATGTTGTAACTAAAAAAGGAAAAGGGTTTGAACCTGCTGAAAAAAGTCCAGATGTTTTTCACGGAGTTGGTGTTTTTGATAAGGAATCAGGAAAAATAACTGCTTCTAGCTCTATGTCTTATTCAAAAAAATTTGGTCAAGAGTTAGTAAAGTTAGCAAAAGAAAATGATAAGATAGTTGCTATTTCAGCAGCTATGACTGGTGGTACTGGACTTAAAAATTTTTCCGAGGAATTTCCTGATAGATTTTTTGATGTTGGCATCGCAGAAGAACACGCTGTCACTTTTGCAGCTGGACTAGCTTCACAAGGTTACATTCCTTTCTTTGCTGTATATTCTACATTTTTACAAAGAGCATATGATCAAATTGTACATGATGTTGCACTTCAAAAAGCTCATGTGATTTTGGCAATAGATCGTGCAGGAATTGTTGGAGCAGACGGTGAAACACACCATGGAATCTATGACTTATCTTATTTATCTCATATTCCGAATTTGATTATAATGGCTCCAAAAGACGGAAATGAATTTGCTGAAATGATGAAATTTGCAGTTGAACATGATGGTCCTATTGCTATTAGATATCCTCGTGATTCATATGCAGATGATATAGTCACTTCAGTTCAAAAAGATAATACTTTAGGAAAAAATAATAAAAAGAAGAAACATATCGTTCCTAATCAAATTTCATTAGATGTTAATGAAAAACATCACGCTTCTACTTTACCTATCAATTCATTCAAAGCTGAAATTTTAAGTGAAGGTAACGACGTAACAATTTTGGGATATGGTAAAACAGTTAAAACAGCACTCGAAGTAGCCAAGCTCTTAAAGAATAAAAAAGTAAATGCAGAAGTAATAAATTGCCGATTCTTAAAACCTTTAGACAAAGACACAATCTTAGGTTCAATTGTAAAAACAAAACGAATCATTTGTATCGAAGATAATGTTACGACTGGTGGCCTAGCATCTCTTGTAAAAACTTTAATATTAGATGAATTAGAATTCAAAAAAGAAATCACATATAAGAAATTTTATTCTTATCCAGATGCTTTCATAAAGCATGGAGAAACAAAACAAATAGAAAAAGAATTCGGAATGAATGCAGAAAAAATAGCAAAAGAATTTATGAGTAATTATTCAAAATAAATATAAAAAACGTGTGAACTTAAAGTCACACGTTTTTTGTTTTTCCATTATCTTCAAATTTTGAGACATTTAACGGACGTCCCTACTGTCTCCCGATGTTGATTAGGATGCCACATGAGGCTAAGAGGATTACGAGGGCTGTTCCTCCGTAGCTGAAGAATGGTAGTGGTATTCCTGTTACTGGGAATGTGGCTGATACAATAGCTATGTTTAGTACTACTTGCACTGCTATTAAAGAAACTATTCCTATTGCTAGTAATGTTCCAAACATATCTGGTGCTTTCATTGCTATTGTCATTCCTCGCCATATTAAGATTGCAAATAATATGCAAACTACTACGACACCGAAGAATCCTGTTTCTTCGGCCCATATTGAAAAAATAAAATCTGTATGTGGTTCTGGTATGTACATATATTTTTGTGTACTATTACCAAGACCCGTACCAAAGAGTCCACCTGAACCAAGGGCATATAATGATTGCATTGCTTGCCATCCTGAGTCTAGCATATCTTCCCATGGTCTAAATACATATTGTATTCTTTTTACACGATAAGGTTCTTGTAGTAAGTAGTATATTCCTACTGGTAACGCTATCGCACCGAAACTAATTATTTGCGCCATTCGCATTCCTGATGCAAATATAATTATCATTGATACCATTGCTGTAATTCCAAGTGCACTGTAATGTGGTTGCTTATATAAAAGTATACAAATTACTCCTACAACAGCTAGATATGGACAAATTCCTTTTATAAATTTTTTATTTTTCTTCGGATCTCGTGATAGTCTATCTGCTAAAAATATTATTAAAGCGATTTTCATAATTTCAGATGGCTGAAATTGAAATCCTAAATTTATCCATCTTGTTGATCCTTTAATTGTTATACCTACTCCGTGGAATTAGTACTAATATCAATAAAAATATAGAACCTAATATTCCTAGTGTTGCTAAATTTCCTTTATATTTTCTGTAATCTATAAAAGAAACTACAAACATCGCTACTAATCCTAGTACTGCTGATATAAGCTGTCTTTTGAAGAAATAATAGCTATCGCCATAAGATGATAACGCACTAGGTGCACTCGCACTTAAAACTATAATTAAACCTAAAGCTAATAATATAAATATAGTTAGTATAAGACCTAAATCAAAAGGTTTCTTTTTATTTTTTATCAATGATTTTTCTACTTTTACAATAGCCGTTTCATTTTTAACTATATTTACCACCTCCACTTTGTATCATGTGTGTTTAAATCATAAACGCTGACACTGCAGCTAATATAAATGTTATGCACCATACGACTGGTACTATTACTGTTTCCTTAATTCCACACAATTCAAAGTGATGATGAATTGGTGCCATTTTAAATAATCTTTTTCCTTTTGTTATTTTGAAATATGTAACTTGTAATATTACAGATAGTGCTTCGATAACACATACTCCTGCAACCACAACTAATATCAATGGCATTTTCAAAATAAGTGCCACACTACAAAAAGCACCACCTAAAGCCAATGAGCCTGTATCTCCCATAAATACACTTGCTGGATACATATTAAAGAACATAAATCCTATCGTCGAGCCACATACAATCGCTGAAAATGCTGACATTGCTTTATTATCAAACATATATGCAGCGACTATAAAAAACATCATAATAATACTAGTTACACCAGCTGCCATTCCATCAAGTCCATCTGTTAAATTTAAACTATTTGTGCAAGCCAATATTACAAAAACTGCAAATGGTATGTAAAACCAAGTAGGAACATCAATCATTTGCCTTACTATTGGAATATAAGTTTCCATTGTTTGAGGAATCTGTCCAGCACCTTCTGTATATGCTAAATATACAACAAATGCTGTAGCAACAATTACTAGCCCAAGCATTTTCAAACTAGGTCTTAAGCCTTTTGGATTTTTTAGAATAAGCTTTATAAAATCATCAATAAATCCTATCAGCCCGTAACCTAATGTTATAAATGCTACTGGCAATATCTGTTTATACTTAAAAGAAACACCTATCGAAACAATAAGAATTGTAATAAGCATTATTATTCCACCCATAGTTGGTGTACCACTTTTGGATAAATGCTCTTTTGGTCCATCAGTTCTTACTACTTGACCAACTTTTAACTTTTTTAGTATTGGGATTATTATAAATCCCAATACTAAAGATATAGCAAATGAAATAAGTAATCCGTCTACTTCTACAGGTGAGTTTGCAAAAATAGATTTTATTTTTTCTATCATTTTATCCCCCTAATTTAACTTCAAAATTACCATGCGTATAAATTTTTGTCTTTAGGTTCTGGCAATTTTTTTAATACTTCTGCTACAACTTCTCTATCATCAAAATGTATTTTTTCTCCGTTGATTTCTTGATAAGTTTCATGACCTTTACCTGCTATTAAAACCAAATCATTTTTTTGAGCCTGTCTTAAAGCATGTTCTATTGCTTTTTTTCTATCTACAATAACTTTGTATTTTCCATTCGTCTTCTTAATTCCCTCTTCAATTTGATTTACAATATCTGCTGGTTTTTCACTACGTGGATTGTCTGATGTTATAACTGTATATCCAGCAAGTTTTCCAGAAATTTCACCCATCATTGGACGTTTTCCTGTATCTCTATCTCCACCACAACCAAATACACAAATTACTTTTCCTTTTGTATAAGCTTTGGCTGCTCTAATTATATTTTCCAAACTATCTGGAGTGTGAGCATAATCAACCATTATTGTGAAATTTCTAGTTGTTGGTACAATTTCTGAACGACCTGGTACCTTAACTGTTTCTAGGCCTTCTAATACATGCTCTATTCCACAACCCAATCTAATAGTTGCACACACAGCTGCTAGAGCATTATATACTGTAAATCTTCCTGGTATTCCAACTTTTATTCTTTGAATCATTTTGTTAAATGGCATTTTAAAGTCTGAATAACTATTTGTAATAATAATATCTCTACCACAAACAAATGGATTGTTATCAATACCATAAGTTGTTATTGGACAAGTTGCTTTTTCCATCAACTTTCTTGCATACATATCATCACAATTTACATAGCCTTCTTTTGCTATTGTAAATAATTTTGCTTTTGCATCTAAATAATTTTCAAAGTTTTCATGAAAATCTAAATGGTCTTGTGTCAAGTTTGTAAATATTGCTATATCAAATATACATCCATATACTCTATCTAACGCAAGTGAGTGTGAAGAAACTTCCATTACAACCACATCAACTTTGCTGTCTGCCATTTGTCTAAATAATTTTTGCAAATCTATACTTTCTGGTGTAGTTCTTTGTGACTCTATTTCATAATCGCCAATATAATTAGCAATTGTACCTATTAACCCAACTTTCTTACCTGCTTTTTCTAAAATATTTTTTATCATGTAAGTTGTTGTTGTTTTTCCTTTTGTACCAGTAACACCTACAAGTTTAAATTCTCTTGAAGGATGGCCATAATAATTACATGCTGATAAAGCAAGTAACTTTCTAGTATCTTCTGCTACTATAACAATGATATTTTCAGGAATCATGGAAATATCATAATTTCCTTTTTGAACTGCTATAACTGTTGCACCACTTTGCATAGCTGATTCAACATAAACATGGCCGTCTGTTTTATAGCCAACAATAGCTACGAACATGTCACCTGCGTTTACCTTTCTTGAATCGCATTTAATTTCTGCAATTTCTGTTTCAACATTTCCTCTTACTTGAATCCCTTCGATTCCTTGCAATACTTCTGATAATTTCATATTATCCACCTTTCTTAATAGTTCTAATTAACTATTATCTAAAAATTAAAATTTATCGATTATTTGTAATTACAAACAATCATTTATATCATTATTCTACGTCAATTCCGACAGCTCTGAACTCTACTCGAACAACAGAACCTTGTTCGACACTTGTTCCAGCTGGTGGATCTTGTAGAACTGACATACCGCTACCTGATATTTTTATATTCAAATTTGAATCCTGTAGTTTCTTTGTTGCTGTGACAATATCCATGTCTTTCACATCAGGAACGACTGTATTAAATCTAGTGTCATTACCTTCTACGTATAATTTCACTAAAGATTTCTGAATTAAATTTTCGCCTGCAATTGGCATTTGAGCTGATACTATTGCGTTCATATCTATTGATGAATCTACACTATATTTTAAGCCAGCATTATTAAGTATTCTAATAGCTTCTCCAACGGTACGATTAGTTACATCAGGTACTGAAACTTTTACAGTTGTATCTTCCAATGTATAATCTTTTTCTACCTCCATATATTCTAACACTTCTGCTAATATATTGGAAGCAACAGGAGCACAAACTGCACCTCCTTGGTGACCTAAATCTCCTTTAGGATTTGCAACAGTTACCATTATAGCAACTTGAGGATTTGTAGCTGGTGCTAAAGCAACAAATGATGCTGTATATGTTTTTGATGAGCCTCTTCCTTGCTCTGCTGTACTAGTTTTTCCTGCTACATAATACCCTTTTACTTTACCATTTCTACCTGTACCTTCAGAAACAACACTTTCCATCATGTCTAACACTTTATTTGCTGTTTCTTTTGAAAAAACTTGTTTTACTGCAACTGGTTTATTTTCTTGAACAACATTACCATCTCTATCTAAAATTTTTGAAACAATTCTTGGTTGCATAAGTACTCCATCATTTCCAAAAACAGAAAGTACACTAAGCATATTTAATTGTGTAAGTGTAAATCCTTGACCGAATGATGCTGATGCAACCGTTGAGTCTGTGACTTGTTCGATTGAATGAATTATTCCATTAACCTCTCCTGGTAAGTCAATTCCTGTTTTCTTTGAAACACCCAAAGCCGTTAAATAGTCATAAAATTTAACTTTTCCTATTGTAAGTGCTATTCCCATAAAAACTGGATTACAAGAATTCATTAGTGCCTCTCGAAGAGTTTGTTGGCCATGTGGATTATAGTATCTCCAACATTTCATATCCCAACCTTCTATTTTTAACTTTCCATTACAAACAAACTGTTTCAAATCTATATTATCTACTATTCCTTCTTCTATTGCAATAGCAGATGTAACAGCTTTAAAAACTGAACCTGGTTCAAATGTATCTGTTATTACTCTATTTCTCCATAAATTCTGAAGTTCTTTAGTTTTTTCAGCCGAAGACATATTATCCCAATTAGATTTTACACTTTCAACTGTATGTGTAAATGGATCATTAGGATCAAAATTAGGTGCAGTCACCATTGCCAAAACATCACCTGTTTTTGGATCTAAAATAGTGCAAGTAGCATAATCTGGATTGTTATCTCTTACAGCTTGCTCCATATACTTTTCAGCTATATACTGAATCATTTCATCTATAGTTAAAACTAGGCTAAGTCCATCTTCAGATGGAATATATTTTTCGTCATTTAATGGAAGTTCCTTGCCCAATCCGTCTGTTCCTACAATTAGCTGACCTGGAACTCCTTTCAAAATATTTTCGTACTGCACCTCTAAGCCTTCTAATCCTTGATTATCTGTGCCACAAAATCCTAAAACATTTGATAATAAAGTTCCATTCGGATAATATCTCTTTACATCTTCATATATATTTACGCCTGTTATTTTCTCTTCTGATATCCAAGTTCTAACTTTATCAGTTACTTCTTTATCTAATTTTTTAGCAATCACTTCATCTGCTGTGTTCTTTTTCGTTTTTGCTAAAACAGTTTCATAATCTAAATCTAAAATTTCTGCCAACCCTTTTGCTGTTTTCTCTTTATTTTCAGTTTTTATATTTTTAGGTGTAATACTTATTGATTCTACTGAAATACTTTCTGCAAGTACCTCACCATTTCTATCGTATATTATGCCTCTTTTCGGACTTATAGTTCTATTCTTAGTTTGCAAAGCATATGCTTCTTGTTTATATTCATTTCCTTTTATTATTTGCCAATAAAATAAACGTCCTATCAAACCAATAATACAAATTGTAAAAAAAACTAATATAACCATACTACGTTTTTTAGTTTCAAGATTAGTCCTAGCCACCAATTCACCTCCATATAATTCGCTAATAATATATATTATTATATAGTTAAAAATATACTAGTACAATAATATTTTGCAAACAAAAAAGATGCCTCATCACAGACATCTTTTTATCAATCTATTAAATTCAAAAAATCATTTATTAAGTTATCCCAAAAACTATCTTCCTCTTCTTCCACAATAATTGGAGTACTAATCCTATCTTCTTTTTCTACATATATTTTTTGAATTTGAGATTCCTTAGGTTTTTGCATTCCCAATTGATATTTAGCATAAGTTTCAATATTTGATAAATCAGTCTGCGTTTGAATATCTGATTCAATTTGTGCATTTAATGTATAAACATCATCTAATTCATTTTTCAATGTTCCTAATGCTTGGAACGATTCATTTATCAAAGATGATCTATAGCACACTAATAAAAGTGCAGAAAATATACATAAGAATACAGCTGTGTTTTTTAAAACATTTTCTTTTTTCAAAGTTTTTTCATTAGCTTTTTGTTTTGGACTTTTCATCATTTCTGCCTTTTTCAATGATATCTCTTGAGGTTTTGCTGAAACATTTTTCTTTTTTATATTAGGCACATCCAAATTATGTGTTGCCTTTCTTTTGGTTGTAGTAGTTTTTGCTCTACTAACATTTGTAGTAGTTTTTCTATTTGTTTTAGCAGAAGTAGTTTTTAATTCTGCTTTTGAATTATCACGCATAACTACTCTTATTGATTCTTTATTAGCTCTTTTGGTAGCAGCAATTTTACTTGTACTAACTTTTGTAGCTTTTGGTTTTACATTTTTTCTTCGCTGAGAGGTCGTCTTTTTTGAGTTAGCAAGACGAGGTGCAGCACTAGCTGTACCTCTACGCATTGCAATATATCCATAGTCGTCATACTCATTTTGTATTGCTGGCATCAAAAGTCTCCCCTCAAACATTTTTTATTTTTAGCTTTCAATTTTTTCAAAAACTCTTAGTTTAGCACTCTTAGAACGAGGATTTCTTTCCTCTTCTTCAGGAGATGGTACAATTGGTTTTCTTGTAATTACTTTTCCATAAGACTTAAATCCACAAACACATTTAGGAAAATCTTTTGGGCAAGTACATCTACCTTGAAGTTCTATAAAAGCTTCTTTTACAATCCTATCTTCCAAAGAATGAAAAGTTATTATGCATAACCTTCCCCCATCATTTAAGATATCCACTGCATCAAATATTGCTTTCTTTAAATCTTTCAATTCTCCATTAACTTCAATACGTAATGCTTGGAATATTCTTTTAAAAGAATTTACTGCGTCTTTTGGTACTGCTCCTCTTACTATATCTGCAAGCTCATAAGTTGTGACAATTTCTTTTTCATCTCTTGAACTTACAATTCTTTCAGCAATCTTTTTAGAAAATTTTTCTTCACCATATTCTCTAAAAATCTTTTCTAAATCTTCTTTTTTATATGTATTAACTATATCTTTCGCCGAGATTCCAGTAGTTTGATCCATACGCATATCAAGTACAGCATCTTTTGTATAACTAAAACCTCTTGTGCCTTCATCTATTTGATACGATGAAATACCTAGATCTAAAAGGATTCCATCTACTTTCTTATAACCTAATTCTTGGACATGTTTTTTTATATCTTCATGTTGTCCATGAACATACTTTACATTTGTATATGCTTCAAGTCTTTTACTTGACGCTGCTAAAGCTTCTGTATCGCGATCAATCCCGATAAGTACACCTGAATTTGACAATCTTTTTACAATTTCTGAAGAATGTCCTGCTCCACCCAAAGTACCGTCAACATATACACCATCTTCTTTTATTTTTAAGTTTTCAATACACTCATTAAGCATTATTGGTTCATGCTTAAACTCCATATTTCTTCTCCTTAAAAAGAATAAGCGGCCTTAAGAAGACCGCTCCTCTTCATCATTTCTTTTTTTGACAACTTCGTCATTTTTCATTTGTAAATTTAAAAATTTTTCTTTAGCTTTTTTGTACTATGTACTTTTTCATTTGTAAACTTTATTCTTTCGAATACTTATCTTTGGTTTGTTTTTTTCAAAGCTATTGCTAGCTAAGTTTTTTCTTTTGATTTTTATGAATGAATAATTATATTGTTTTCTTTAGTAATTTTCTTTCTTTTTCTTTTGTAATATTTAAATTAGTCATAGACTAAATTAAATGCCTAGCAAAGTCATCTTCTCTGCGATATCATCAGAATCTTGTTCAGCATTATATGCATCCCATTTTTCTTTACTCCATATCTCAATTCTTGAAGAAACACCGACTATTACTAAATCCTTTTCTAATGTTGCAAAACTTCTCAAGCCTTGCGAAATTAGAATTCTACCTTGACTATCGAATTCACATTCAATAGCAGACGAGAAAAAGAATCTTGTAAAATTTCTGGCATCTTTTCCCGTTATTAACGGTAAAGTTTTTATTTTTTCTTCAATAGCTTTCCACTCTTCAAGTGAATAGCCATAAAGACAGCCATCAAATCCTTTAGTAAGTATAAATCTTTCACCAAGTTCCGTCCTAAACTTTACAGGAATAATTACTCTGCCTTTTGTATCAATAGTGTGATTGTATTCACCAATTAGCATAAGCAACACCCCTTTCTATTTAGTTATCCACCACTTGGCTCCACTTTTCCCCACCTTCGATTTAATTCTAATATATAGGCTTTTTAAAATCAAGTATTTTTGTAAAATTTTTGTAAAAAGAATTTACAAAATAAAAAACTCAAACGTTAAAATTTCATTTAACAATTTGAGCTTTTATAAAAATATTTTTTATGTTATTCCATTTCTTTTTCTGATTCTTTTGATTTTGATTTTTTCTTTTCTCTATTTTTATCATGGGAAACTTTATAATCCCACATTTCTACATTTTCTATTTCAAAAGGTCTTACCATTCCATCTCGTGCACTTCTTGTATTTATTTCAAAGTGCATTTCATTTTCTTGTTCTTTTTGTTCTTGAGTATCAACCAACTTTGAATGAGATATTTTAATTTCTTCTTTACGTATGAATCCTAATGTACCACTTTTTTCTTTAGTTACAACATATTTACTAATGTCACTTTCTCTAGTATAAGGTTGTGCTAAACGAGATAATGTTTTATCTATATCATCTGGTAAGATTTCTGAATTTAAAGCAATTGCCATATTTGCATAGCCCAACATTTCATTGCCAGGATTAGCTTTAGCCAAATCTTTAATAAACTTTTTCTTTGCAATTGTACGTTTCATAAAGTTATCTGATAATAAATCTTTCATATATTTATTTTCAGCATTTTCTTCGCAAAAATCTTCTAATGTTTCTCCATCAGATAATTCATTACTTATCCTATCTCTTAACCTATCTAAAACCTCATCAAGTTTCTTTTTAGGATCATCTAAATATTCATCTAAATCTTCCGAAATAAAAAGTAATTCATAAGGTCCACTTCCTCTTGCATAACGATAGACTCTACCACATTCCACTCTTTGTTTATATCTATCATCAATTGTATCTAGTTGAAGTGATGTATAATCTACATTCATCTTTTTTATTACTGCTATTGTATCATCTTTTTCATACTTTTCATCAATATCATTTTCTTCATGTTTTTTTGAAGTTTCTTTAGCTGGCTCATTTGAATAATACGTCTTACCAGGATTTGAATTAAACATTATTGCACCTTTAGAATTATTATAATCCAAGTCTATAGTTCTATATCTTCTATTTTTTCTAATATCATCAACAGTTTCGTTCATTTTTACTCTTATCGTCGTAAGTCTTAAGTCATCATCGCTTATGTCATATCTATCCAAAACTTTGTATACTCTAGCATTTATTTCGTCTCTTTGATTTTGTATAGATTGATTAACTTGAGGAAGTGCTACACTATCAATTTGATTTACCGAATTCAAGTCTATATTTCCGTCAATTATGCAGCTTATACCAAGCTCGTTACCTAGTTGCATTATTTCATTTATCAGTGAAGAAATTCTATTAACATCCATACTTATATTACAAATTTTTTTACTAAGTCTTTGCATTTCTTTTATTTCATCTGGTGTTAATTGATTCTGTGGCTTATTTTTTAATACTTCTAAACGTTCTCTTAATCCTTTTAGCTTAGCCTCATCTGCATATATTTGTTTTAATTTTTCTAACAACATTTTTAGTCTTAGTCTTTTAGTAAATTCTTTTACATCTGGATTTTTCTGATGTTCTTCAGTTGCTTTTTCTTTTTTTTGCAATTCAAGTAAATCTTTAGCACTTTCTATTTCTCCTAAAATACCTGCTTTGATAATAGCGTAATAATCTCTTTGTACAACTTTATCATCTACAATTCCGTTTAGTCTATTTTTTTCAAATGCTAAATCTTGAATTTGTTCTTTTAAAACACTTTTTAATTTTTCTTCAGTAACTACTAATTTCCCATCTTTGTCAAATAAGCTTTCACTATATCCAGAATCCATGTATTCTGCAATGTTTTTTAAAGCTTCTCCTCTTGCATTTTCTATCTTTTTTATTTCTTTTTTTGAAAGGTCTGGTTCAACAAGTTGTTGTTTACACTTTTCAAGTGTTTTATACGATTCGCACAATGCATTATATGTCGTAGTTACCTCTATTTGTGCATCTCTATAATCCAATTCTTCTTGCAATATTTTTTGTTGTTTTATAAAGTCATTATATAAAAATGAATCAACTTTTACAGGATTTAATCCAGCTTCTATAATTGCATTTCTTTCTTCTTCAAGTTGCTTAATTTCTGCCTTTACATTTCTTATGTACTCATCTTTTTTCATTGACGAATTAAAAGTGAAACTTTGCATGATGTTATCACGCACTTCTTTTGGTAGCCTTTGTATAACCGGTGAATCATTCAAAGTATCTTGCATCTCTTCTGACATTTCTCTAAAAGTGCTTTTTTTGCCTGACCTACTTGCTTCTTTTAAATCTGCTCTCAATTCCTTAATCAATTTTTTCATATCTTTGGCTAAACGTTTCACATCTATATCATTATCTTCTTCAAGCAGACCATACATACGAAGTATATCAAAATTTTCGACTACATTTTTAAACCCTTCAAAAGCACCCAACTCTTTTTTAGCTACCTCTTTATCTATATTTTCTTCAAATTTTTCAGAATACTTATCAAGCATTTCTTGCATTTTGATTCTAAGATCTTTAACTTTTTTATCGTTATACATAGACATTCACTCCTATTGCATTACTTTATTTATTTTTTCTAGCCCACTTATATAAGTCTTTTAATAGTTTGTTAATTTCTATAAGTTCTTCCTTGCTAAATTTTTCAAGTTCTTTTTCACGTTCTAATGCTTTTTGCTTTATTATCATAAGATTAGCATTTGCACTCATATCATATCCTGGAGCAAGTTCAAATTGCCTTAATTTTTTTTCAAGTTTAGGAGTTAATCCTCTATCATATATTTGTTTATATATAATTTCTAATTCATGAAGTATTTCTAAATTGCTTTCATATTTTTGAACGTTGAACATATGTTGTTGATATTTTTCTTCTAAATTTTCTAGTACGACTAATACTAATACTTCAAAATAATCGGCTGACATTTTTCCAGCTTCAACATCTTTCAGCATTATTCTTAATGCATTGCTTTGTGTAAATCCATCTTTATATTGTCTTTTCTGAGTTAGAGCATCATAAACATCTGCAACCTTTATTAGTGAGGCCTCCGGTGGTATTTCATCACCTTTTAATCCATCTGGATATCCTGTCCCATCCAAGTTTTCATGATGACCTCTTACTATGTCAGCATACTTATGGAATGTTGGATATTCCATGCATATTTCATAACCATATATGGTATGTTTTTTCATTTCTACATATTCTTCATCCGTAAGCTTCGCTGTTTTTTGTAATATTTCTGGTGGAATTTTTATTTTTCCCACATCATGTAAATAAGCTGCTATAACACACTTTTTTACATCTTCATATTTCATATTCATTTTTAAACACATAGCCAGTGTAGTTTTAACAACTCCTTGTACATGTGCATTTGTAAAAATATCTAATCCCTTTAATACTGAAATTTCTATGTTTACTTCACTTAAAAGTTCTGACTCGTTTATTCTTGTTGCATTTAAAACATCAAACTTTCTTTTTTTCATCTTTGGTTTCCCTCCGTGCAATAATCTTTTGTTTAAATTATTTTATAACTTCCGTCGTTTAAATTTAATTCTATCCATTTTGAATTCATTTTTAAAATTAGTTTATATGTAGCAAAATTCATATCTGCATCTAAATGATTCAAATAATATACCACTTCTTTTGAAAATGATTCTAAATCTGTTATATCATCAAAATATTCCGGACTTGTGATGTCGGCATAAATTATATTTAAATCAAATTTTTGATATTCATCTATTTGTTTTCTAATTTTTTCGTATAACTTATTTTTTATTTTTATTTGATATTCTTCATTCATCATAGGAAACAACTTTGGTGATAAAACCATCTTTCCATTTTCATCAAAAAATTCTACCTTGTCTCCTGCTTTTCTATATTCAATATATCCTTCAACATACTTTTTTTCAAGTTTATATTCCTTTATTTCAGATTCTATTTTTTCAACCATCCAGTCGTAACCAACATAGATTTTGGTAACTTCTATACCGATACTTTGATTTTTTCTTTTAATAATAAAATCTGGACACTCGCTTTTTTGAATGATACCACTTTTTATTTTCATTTTATTTAAAAGTTCAAATACGCTCGCAAACTCTTTCGTTTCTTTTTCTAAGTTTTTATATTTTTTTAATTCTTGTGAAATCCTATCGTTCCATATTTCAACATCTTCAATACTCGCTTCTATTGCTGTAATTTTTAACGAAAATAAATTTAAATTAAGAATTTTATCATCAATATGAATTTTCAAATACGCGTCTTCAATATTTCCAGAACTTTTATGCAATTCAATTATGTCTTCAATAGAATTTACCATATATTTCTCCTTCTATATGAATTGAATTTCATTTTATTTTCATTTATAATACATATTGGTATCATAAATGTGTACTATTATAATTAGTATAACGTATTGGATATTATTATTCAAGAATCTTATTTGTATATTAAGAAAGGATGATTACGTATGTCTTTTATCAGTGAAATGAAACGTGACAAAATTTATGAAGAAATTGAAGGAAAATCTTATTCAAACACAAAAGGTGGTTTCTTTTCAAAATTACTTAGTATAGCACTTTTACTTTCAGTTGGATTTGCAAGCGGAAGTATTTATTCTACATTTACACAAGTAGATATTGCTAAAAACAATTCTACTCCTACTACATCTCTTGCTACACTTACATCAATAAATAATTCTAAAAATGATTCTGGAAGCAATTCATTGTATGCTCAAACATCTTTAGCATCAGTTGTAGAAAAAACTGCTGATTCTGTTGTTGAAATTACACAATATGCCGCAACTCAATCTTTTTACTCAAATTCATCTGGCTACACAGCTCAAGGAAATGGTAGTGGAGTAATAATTTCAAAAGACGGATATATTTTAACAAACAATCATGTTATTAGCGGTGCTGAAAAAATAACTGTTAGATTAAGAAATGGTGAAGAATATGATGCTGAACTTATCGGTAAAGATTCTAAAACTGATATAGCAATTATAAAAATAGATGCTGATAATTTATCTGCTGCAAATATTGCAGATTCTTCAAAAACTTTAGTTGGTGATTTTGTAATGGCAATAGGTAATCCTCTTGGAAAACTTGGTGGAACTGTAACTTATGGATTTGTTAGTGCATTAGAAAGAGAAATCACTATTGATAGCTCAACTAGAAATTTAATGCAATTTGATGCAGCTGTTAATCCTGGTAATTCTGGTGGTGGATTATTTAATGTGTATGGCGAACTTATTGGAATAGTTTCTGCAAAATCAACTGGTTATGATGTTGAAGGATTAGGATTTGCTATCCCAGTAAATGATGTCAAACAAGTTATCGATGATATTCTAGAACATGGTTATGCAACAAATAGACCATATTTAGGTGTTACTTTGAACAATTCAGCATATACAACTGGTGGAAATCAATTCGGTGGAAGCATATTTGATCTATTCTATTCTCAAATTCAATACGGAGCTCAAGTTGCTTCTGTTGAAAAAGATTCACCAGCCGATAAAGGTGGAATTAAAGAAAACGATATTATAGTTTCAATTGGTGGAAAAGTAATTTCTTCAGCATCTGATGCAACAGCAGAAATTCAAAATTATAACGTAGGTGACGAAGTTGAAATTGGAATTATTAGAGAAAATAGAACATATACTAAAACTGTAACATTAGCAGAATATACTGGACAATAACAAGAAAATTTATAAAAAGAGGGGCAAAAATGAAATAAGCCCCTCTTTTTATTGTATTTATCAGCTTTTTTATGTGCTCTCAATTGAAAATTATGTAAATTTGTGCTAAAATATATATGTACTTTGTACTATAACTTAATTAGGGGGTATTAAAACCATGAAATCAACAAAGTATAACAACAAGCGGTATCGTTCGGCAAAGCGACGCAAGAAAAACGCTAGAAATAGCGAGTTTTCTTTTTGGGTCAGCATGATTCTTTTGGCAGCATGTCTTTATTACGTGGCCTTTGGAATCAATACTGCACCTGTCAGCAATGCAAACGAAAGCAAAGTCCCTAGCGTGGCTCAGTCCAAGCAAGCAACCAATGAAACTGAAGAAACCACAATCGCAACAGAAGAAAACATCTATACTATTCCATTAGAAATCCATCAAATTAACGTCAGCTGTGCAAATGCTTACCTCATTCGGTATGATAATTACACAATTTTCGTTGATGGTGGGCAGACATTCGCTTACAACCGTGTAGAAAAATATTTAAGTAGCTTTGATGTAGACTCCATTGACTGCTATATTGCTACACATTGGCATTCTGACCATGTATCTAATGCAGAGAAAATCCTTAGCGAGTATGGTTCTTCTAGAACTGTGGTTTATGGACCTTCTGAAAGTCCTAGCTCCAAATTTTTAAGTAATGATCATCACTATATGCAAATGGTACATGGCGCAAGCTTTGATGTTGGTGATCTTACAATTACTTGTGTTGGACCTGATTCTGTTACGCAAAACGGTTCTGTTAACAATGACTCTTTGAATATTCTTTTCCAGTACGGTGACTTTAAGTTCCTGCTTACTGCTGACTGTTTGGAAGAGGAAGCATTCAATATGTATGCAGATTTGTTGACTGATATCGACGTTCTTCAGATGCCACACCACGGGCTGAAACCTTTCTACATTACTGAAGATACGCTTACTGTGTGCAATCCTAGCACTATTTTGGTTCCTGCTGAAAGTTCCAAACCCACTTCCGAATTGGTAGCAAGTTTGGATTTGGATGCCAATGTGCTCGACAACACTAGTGGTTCTATTGCAATCGTTTCCTATGGCGATAACGATTATCAGATCTACACTAATGTTACAGCACCTACCGATCTTGGTTAATCTCCCGCATCAGATAATGATGCAAAAAGCCCTCACACATTCGTGTGAGGGTATTTTTATGGTATAAAACATTGACATTTTATTTTATTAGAGTATAATTAAATTAGAGATGAGGTGTTAGTCACAATGTGACTTGCCCAGGTTTTTGATTAAAATCACTCAACCGCTGCAAATGGATAGAGTGATTTTTTTTGTTATTTCTTCTTATTGATTAGTATCTTTAAGAAGGATGCTATCAATAGAACTTCAATTGCAAGTAATATGTAATCGTTTTCTACCATCGGCATCACCTCCCTCTTCATTCGTAAAAATAAAAAGGGCAAATCACATCATATCCGAACAACCTCATCAATAGTAGTGTACATTGTGCGTGTATCATTGTCAACAAAAGTTTTTTTATTCATAAATTATTGAATCTAAAAATATATAAAGAGGCGTATACAATCTAATAGATTATATACGCCTCTTATATATTTACGCTGACTTCATTTCAAGTCTTAATTTATCTGCAATCATAGCTATAAATTCCGAATTAGTTGGTTTTCCTTTGCTACTTGAAATTGTATTTCCGAACATTGAATTGTTAACATCTACTTGGCCTCTGCTCCATGCAACTTCTATTGCATGACGTATTGCTCTTTCTACACGTGATGGTGTAGTTTTAAATTTCTTTGCTAGCATTGGATATAACTGTTTAGTTATAGAGTTTATAACTTCCATATCATTTATTGCTATTGTTATAGCTTCTCTTATGTATTGATATCCTTTTATGTGTGCTGGCACGCCAACTTCATGTATCATGTTAGTCACTAAAGTTTCTATAGAATTAGAATTATTGGTTATGTACGGTTTCTTTGTTTCTTGTGCTAACGCCACCATTTTTTCATTTTCTTGTAAGCCTGCACTTATTTCTCTAATTCTTTTTACTAACAATTCTAGATCAAAAGGCTTTATTAAATAATACTTTGCTCCTAGTAACATTGTTTTTTGTGTTATCGCATCTTGACCAATAGCTGATAACATTATGAAATTAGTTTTCAACTTTTTATTTGATGACTTTATTTTTTCTAATACACCTATTCCATCTAGTTTTGGCATTATTATATCTAATAATGCTACATCTGGTTCTAGTTCAAGCAAGTATTTTACTGCTGTTTCTCCATCGTTTACTATTTTTATTACTTCTATATCTTCTTTTTGATCTAAAAATTCTTTTAATATCTCTGCAAATTCAATATTGTCATCTGCTATGACAACCTTAATTTTATTTGGCATCTTAATGTCCTCCTAACATTCTATGAGATTGACGTATTGCCTCCTTTTAAGACACATTACATCTTTATTAGTTATTACTTTCAAAAGTATACTACCATTTTTTGGTAATTTCAATATACAATTGTAATTTTTTTACATTTATTCCAAATAATATGTTCCCTTATATTCGATAATTGCTGTTCTGTCAGTTTTTTCGGTAATTTTCTCAATTATATAATCTTTATATTTTTGCTCTACAACAATACTCAAACATATATTATTGGTATACTCTGTGTCCCTTACAATTATTGATTCTTCTTTAAAGTAATGTAATAGAATGTTATGGTAATTATAATCAATCCATACAGAATACTCATTACAAAGCTTCATTTCAACTTTTTGAGCTTGTGCAACCACATCTTTTGTTGCACTACTATAAGCTTTTACTAGTCCACCCGTTCCTAATAAAATTCCTCCAAAATAACGTGTTACAACTACTAACACATTTTGCAAATTTTCTCCTCGCAATATGTCTAATATAGGAACTCCGGCAGTACCACTAGGCTCACCATCATCACTAAATCTTTCAGAACCATTTGCTATTCTGTATGCAAACACATTGTGACGCGCATCTCTATGTTCTTTTTTTATACTTTTCAACACATTTAATGCTTCTTCTTCAGAAGTTACCTTAACAATTTTCGCTATAAATTTTGATTTTTTTTCGACTAATTCTGCAGAATATTCTTTATCTTTTATCGTTAAAAATGTGTTTTCCATGTATATTTCCTTCCCCACTATACAATTTTATTTTTTGTATAATGACATTTCAAGTTTTTTCGTTCACTGTTTTTCGACAGCTTTTTCATTTTTTCTTTAGTACTTTTGAAACTATTTTGCTGCTACATATGCTGTACTATATGCAATTTGCAAATTAAACCCACCAGTATATGCATCTACATCAATTATCTCGCCAGCAAAAAATAGTCCTTTTACCTTTTTAGATTCCATAGTTGAAGAATTTATTTCTTTTATACTAATTCCACCTGCAGTTATTATTGCTTCTTCTATCGGTCTAAATTTTTTAACTTTGAAATCTAAATTTTTTAAAAGTATTGCCAAATTTTTTCTTTCTTCTTTTGTTATCTGATCTGTTTGTTTTTCTTCTGGTATTTTTGATCTTTCAACAATATATTTTATAAGTTTACCTGGTAACAAATCATTCAAACTATTTTTAAATTGCTTTTTAGTATATTTTTCAAAATCTCTTTGCAACCTTAATTCTAACTTTTCTTCTGTTAACGCTGGTTTTAAATCTATACTTATTGTTATTTCCCCATTTTTCAATTTTTCATCTATACCCTTTACTCTAAGTAAATGAGCACTTCCACTTAATACTGTTGGACCAGATACTCCAAAGTGTGTGAATAATAGTTCTCCAAAATCTTCATATACAACTTTTTTGCCATCTATAAATTTCATGCCTATATTCTTTAATGCTACGCCTTGTACTTCTTTTATATCTTTTTCATACACCTCAATCGGAACAAGTGAAGGTTTTGGTGGAACAATTGTATGTCCTAATTTCTCTGCAAATTTATATCCATCACCTGTTGAGCCTGTAGTTGGATAACTTTTTCCACCCGTTGCAAGTATTACCTTATCACATTCGATTATCCCAGTATTTATCTTTACACCTATTACTTTTTTTGCTTGTTCATCTTCATCAAAGTTATTTTCAACAAGTATTTCTTCCACAGATGTATTTACTATTATTCTTACTTTTTGCTTTTCTAGTTCTTTTTTTAGTTTATCAATCACTTCTAAAGCACTATCTGAAACCGGAAATACTCTTTCTCCTCTTTCCACTTTTGTTTTTACACCTATTTCATTAAAGAATCGAATTGCGTCTTCATTAGTGAATTGATTAAAGGCACTATACAAGAATTTTCCATTGCCAGGTACATTCTTTATAAAGTTCTCAATTTCCGTTGCATTTGTCATGTTGCATCTACCTTTTCCTGTTATTGATAGCTTTCTTCCTAAACTTCTCATTTTTTCTATTAAAATAACATTGTGGCCATTCCTACTTGCCATTATTGCTGCTACCATTCCTGCTGCTCCACCACCAATTACTACAACTTTCATTTAGCGCCTCCTCTTTGTTTATTTTTCGCTTTCTACTAACTTTATTGCATTTACTACTGCCAACTTTCCATACGCATATGTCATTCCACCTTGAAGATATGCAACATATGGTTCACGCATAGGAGCGTCGCAACTAAGTTCTATTGATGAACCAGATGTAAATGCTCCAGCTGCCATTATTACTTTATTTTCATATCCAGGCATATCCCATGGTTCTGGAGTAACATTAGAATCTACTGGTGAATTGTATTGAATTCCTTGACAAAATCTAATTAACTTTTTAGGATCTTTAAACTTTATCATTTGCACTATATCTGAACGTTTTTGATCATATCTTGGTGAAACTTCGTATCCTAACTTTTCTAATAGTCTTGCTGTAAATATACCTATCTTCTTTGCTTCACAAACTATATGTGGTGCCATAAAAAGTCCTTGCAATGCTTTTCTATTGAAATCAAATGTAGCTCCACCTTCTTTTCCTAATCCAGGAGCACTATATCTATCACTAATTAACTCAATCAAATCTTTTCTGCCAACTATGTATCCACCTGTTGGTGCTATACCACCACCCATATTCTTTATTAGTGAACCTACTACAACATCTGCACCTACTTCTATTGGCTCTCTTTCTTGAGTAAATTCTCCATAGCAATTATCTACCATAACTATAGTATTTGGATCGGCTTCTTTTACTGCATTGATTGCTTCTTCAATTTCTTCAATTAAAAATGCATTTCTATATTCATATCCTCTTGAACGTTGCATAATTACTAATTTTACATTTTTTTGTGAAACTCTTTCTTTTATTGAATTTATATCGAATTTGTTGCCTGGCAATAAATCTATTTGCTCATATTTAACGCCATAAACAGCTAGAGAACTAGCATTTTCTCTAATACCTAAAGTTTCATCTAATGTATCATATGGTTTCCCATTTATACTTAAAACAGTATCTCCTGGTCTTAATATTCCAAAAAGTGTAGTTGCTATAGTATGAGTACCAGATATAAATTGCATTCTGACTAAAGCATCTTCTGCTTTGTAGATATCACAAAATATATTTTCTATAGTTTCTCTACCCAAGTCATTGTAGCCATATCCTGTAGTACCAGCAAAATGTGCCTCATTCACAGAGTATTTTCTAAATGCATCAATTACTTTCTTTGAATTTATTACTTCAATTTCTTCATTTTCTCTAAAAACATCTTGTATTTCTTTTTCAATTTCTGGAACTAATTCTTCTATCATAATTTTACCACCTTCGTTTTTATTTTACATAACATAAGCATTATAGTATATTTTCCTTGTTTTTTCAAGAAAAAGCACTTATCTCACTGTGGCAATAGACAAAAAAAGGACGTCAAGTAATTTAAATTACTTAAAACGTCCCCCACATTCATAAAATTAGTCAGCGAAATCAAATTCGTCTTTTGTTTTTTCTTTGAAAGCTTGGAATACTTTTTCAGCTTCTGCTTCATCATCTAAACTGATGTAGCTTTCGTCATCGCCTTCGCCTTCAATTCTAAAGATTACTACTTCACCTTTTTCAGCTTCTTCAACTGGTAGTAATACAACGTATTCATTTCCATCAACTTCTACAACGTCTAGAAATTCAAATTCAATCTCATTTCCATCTTCGTCGTTTAAGATAATTTTATTGTCTAATTCATCGAATTCTCCTGTTAGGTCTAGTTCGTCATTATTTTCGCTCATAATAAATCTCCTTTCTTAGCTCATTTTAAAGCTTTAAATGTTTTTATCTAGATACATCTGCAATATGTATTGTGCAGATATAGTATCTACTATTTTCTTCTTTTTGTCCTTATTTACTGCAAGTTCTGTCATAGTTCTATGTGCTGAAACTGTTGTAAGTCTTTCATCCATCTTTATAACTTCAATTTTAAATCTATTTTTTAATTTTTCAATAAATTTATCAGTTTTTTCTGCACGTGGACCTTTAGTTGCATTCATATTTATAGGATATCCTATAACTATTTTTTCAACTTGGTATTCTTCAATTAGTTCCCCAATTCTACTAAGAAGCATTTTTTCGTTATTGCCATGTGCAATGGATTCAACTCCTTGTGCTGTAATTCCAAGCAAATCAGAAACAGCAATACCAGTTCTCGCATCTCCATAGTCTATTCCCATTATTCTATTCTTCATTATTTACTCCAATGTATTCTTTTACTAATTCTTCAAGTAATTCATCTCTTTCTAATTGACGAATTAAGCTTCTAGAGTCCTTATAACTTGTTATATATGTTGGATCTCCTGATAAAATATAACCAACTATTTGATTTATTGGATCATATCCTTTTTCAACTAAAGCTTCATATACTTGTCTTAAAATTTGTTTTGAATTACTTTTCTTTTCTTTTTCGACTTTAAAAAATATTGTATTTTCAGAATCCATTAACTTTCCTCCTTTTATCCGAAGAATCGTTTTTTAGTATTTAAATTCTTTGGATATACCTTTGCAACAATTTCATCAATCGCTTGATTGAAATCTGTTGAATAACTCTTATAATTAAAATTGCCAGACATTTTGTGTAAAGCTTCAACATACTTGGCATAATTGTTTAAGTTATACGGTATTATTGAATAATCAACTTTACTTGGCATCAAGCCAGAATCAACATACGTGCCTGCTGGATCATGATAAAAGTCTAAAGCACCAATTATTATTTTTGGTGTAATACTAGTTTTTACAAATCTATTGATTATAAGTTTAATTTTCTTCTTATCCAATCCTCTAGCATTTAACTCTCTTAAGAACAATGTAACGTCTTGTATTTTTAAAACATCTAGATCTTGTACTAAATATATCTCATCTGCTTGATCAAAATAATCTATAGGAGTTGTAAAATCAGCATCTACAATTGTTAAATTGCAATTCTTTTTAACTGTATCAATTATATTTCTATGCTTATAACCTCTTCTTTGATCTGACAAAGAACCAGCTAATGATGTATATAGTTTTAAATGTGAATTCATTGTTTCTATATAATAATCTTCACCGTCTGCTAAACGTTGCATACACTCAGCGGCTCTATTCTTTAATGCTTTTGATTCATCAGCATATATATAATACAAACTCTTGTCCCTAGTCATATCAATTATTGATGTAGTAATCTTAGCAGAAGCTACACTATGTGCAACAGCATTGACAACAAATGTTGTTCCCACTTTATTTGCTCCAACAAATACAACCATCTTTTTATAATTAGCCATAGGTGATGTTTGAACTGGTAATGCATTGTTCGAATATTGAGGTGTTACGTTAGTGTATTCATTTTTCAATTGTTTTTGTGCTAAAACAAATTTTTCTTGTTCTTCACGTAACTTTCTCTTTTCTTCTTCTAACTTTGCTTGCATTTCTTTAACCATTTTTTGCTCTGCTGCTAATTTTTCTTGATCTTCTTTCATTCTTTTTTCTTGTTCTGCAATTAAAGTATTTGAAGGACCTGTTGTCACATTATTTACTTGACCAGGTACAGCTCTAGGTGTTTGTTCTACTGTTGGTCTTACTGGAGCAACACCACTATTAGTTGTAACTTTTATTTCAGGTTGCACATTATTTTCAACTTTTTCAACATTGCTTGGAGTTGTAGTCACTGTTGGTTTTGGTGCAACTGGATTTGTATTTGGTACAACTGGGTTTACGTTTGGTACAGTCGCATTTACTTTTGGTGCAACTGGATTTACGTTTGGTACAGTCGTATTTGCTTTTGGTGCAAC
>CAYNRR010000005.1:57167-89686 GCA_964400015.1 uncultured Eubacteriales bacterium
CTTTTGGTGCAACTGGATTTACGTTTGGTACAGTCGTATTTGCTTTTGGTGCAACCGGATTTATGTTTGGTACAACTGGGTTTACGTTTGGCACAGTCACATTTACTTTTGGTACAACTGGATTTACATTTGGTACATCTACTTTAGGTGTTTGTACTTGATTTACATTTATTTTTCTATCTGGTGCTTTTGGATTAGGTTTTACTTCAACTAAATTACCATTTCCTTTAGGAATTTCAGCTCCACCAGTCATTGTAGATGAAACTAATCCAGCATTCATTCTCGCATTTGCTTCAGCTTTTGCCTTCTCTGCAAGTATTGCTTGTTGTCTTGCCATTGCTTCTGCTTTTGCTTTTGCTGCAAGTTCTGCTTGCTCTTTTGCATTATTAGCAGCCTTTTCTTTTTCTAACTTTATCGCTTCTTCTCTAGCTAATGCCTCTTTTTTAGCTTTTTCTGCAAGCATTGCTTGTTCTTTTGCCGCAGCTTCTGCTCTTGCCTTTGCTTCTAGTTCAAGTTGTTTTCTTTTTTCTTCAGCCTTTGCTTTAGCTGCAAGCTCTGCTTGTTCTCTTGCTAAAGCTTCTGCTCTTGCTTTTTCTGCAAGCATCGCTTGTTCTTTTGCCGCAGCCTCTTCTCTTAGTTTAGCTTCTTGTTCAAGTTTTTTTCTAGCTTCAACTTCAGCTTTTGCTTTAGTTGCTAACTCTGCTTGTCTACGTGCTTCTTCTTCGGCTTGAGCTTTTTCTGCAAGTTCTGCTTGTCTACGTGCCTCGGCTTCAGCTTTTGCCTTCTCTGCAAGCATTGCTTGTTCCCTTGCAGCAGCTTCTGCTCTAGCTTTTGCTTCTAATTCTGCTTGCTCTTTTTTATTTTTTTCTTCTAGCTCTTTCTTCTTTACCTCTGCTTCTTTCTTTTGTTCTTCTACATTACTGCTTAAATCTACTTTGCCTGCAGAAGTCATTTGTCCCATATCTATTGGTCCAGTTTTTGCAACGTTTTCCTTTTCTTTTGCTTTTCTAAAACTTGCAAAAAATCCTTTTTTCTTTGGTGGTTCTACTTTAGAAGAAGTATTAGCAGATGTAACAGTTCCTATTTGTGGCACATCTACTTGTGGTGCTAAATATTTATATCTATCAGCCTTAAAAATCTCATCCTTTACAACTTTTGGTAGATACTCTATTATGATTTTCAATTGTGCTTTACTATATTGCTCTGCAACTCTATCAAAAGTTTCAAGATATTTTTCTGGTTGATTCTTAATACCTTCATAAAAATTCAAAATACTTTTTACTTGGTATTCGTCTACTTCATTATCTTTAGTCATAGAACTACTTGTAATTAAAGAAGTATCAATATTCAAATATTGTTTTGCTTCTCTTTTGGTTCTTGGTCTTTTTATAATTTCGCAAAGAGGATTCATACTTCTGTCATTACCAATTAACATATTATAAATACCAATACTGAAAAGCTTGTTTATGAATGAATCTCCGGCTCTTCTTCTATCAGCACAAATTAGAATTATTTCTGCATCTTGTATTTCATCTGTTATTTTATCGATGTTATTAAATACAAAACGATCTATTTGTTCTAAGTCTGTTGCTTTAATTTCTTCAAACTCTTCAGTAATGACAATTCTGTCATAAGTTTTATTTTTCTTTACTTCCTCAATCAAAGCTTTGTAAAAGAATACATTCTTATATTCCAAAACTTCTCCAAATTTCTCATAATATTTATCAGCTATATTTTTTGAAAGCTGATCCGTTCCAACTGCAAAAAGCACCTTCATTATCTAATCACCTTCCTATTTTTTCGCTAACTATAGCGTACTTGGCTGTTATTTACCAGCAACTAGTACTGCATATAGTAAAGGTAGTACATTAAAAACAACAATAGCTATTACTGAAAATACAATCCATGCATAGCCTTGTTCCTTTTTATCCAATTTTTTATTTCCGATAATTAAAAAGTTAAAAGCACCTATAGTCATTACTATAAAGCCTATTGGTAAACTATAAATTCTAAGGCAATCTAAAATATATGCAATAGTACCTAAAAGCTCATCATTATATTTATCAATATAACTTGCCTTTTTACGTTCACTCTTTGTAACGTTTGTTAAAAGCTTTTCACTGGCTGCACTAAGATTGGCTTCTTCTATTTTATCTTCTGCGTTTTGATTTTCCTCTACATCTGGTTGCCCCATTTCTATTACTGGTGCATCTGTTGCTGCAGATTCGTTTGGTGAATGTTCTGTTCCTAATGCGAAACTACTAAAAATTGAAAACGTCATTAGGATAGTTAACATCATTGCGAATTTCTTTATGTAACTTTTTTTCATATTTCCTCCTTTTTTGCTACGAAGATAATCTACCACAAAATATGATACTACATTTTATGATATATTTCAACATATAATTCTACTTATTATTATAACATAATCGTTTTCATTTTAGCTACACTTTTTGCTTATTTTTCGGCATTTTTAACTTGTTTTATTTTTTGATTTCTAAGTATGAATTTTGCTTTTTAAAAATGTCAAAAAAGTAGTAAAAAACGTCTTTTCTTTCGATAGTGAATGGAGCTTTTATATCTATTTCGGATATTATCGTGTCATCAATATATACTTTTATTTTTCCTAGCAATGTGTCTCTTTCTATTGGTGCCGTAAGCACTTCAGCCACTTCATATTGATATTTTATATTGTTTTTTTCTTCTTTTCGTAAAAGGTGTTTCCTATCTCCATTTATTTCCAGTTTGTATTTTTCTTTTATAGCTTTTCTTATTCTTATATCAAATATTTTTTGCATATTTTCGCATATATCTACTTCTTCAAATTCTCCATAGCCATATGAAATCAATTTTATCGTTTCTTCTGTTCTTTGCTTTTTTGTTTCACATCCTAAAACCATAGTAATTAAATCTCTATCTCCACTCGAAATTGCAGTTATTAGACATCTCCCTGCTTTACTAGTATATCCCGTTTTTATGCCATTTACACCATCATATAAAAACAACATTTCATTTGTTGAACGCAATTCCTTTTCGTAGTTGTTTATCTTTATTACAGTTCTTTCTGTATCAACTATTTCTCGCAAATATGGAATTTGCATAAAATACTTTGAAAATATTAGTAAGTCATTTAATGTCGTATAATGTTCTTCATTGTCCAGTCCGTGTGGTGTTACAAAATTTGTGTTTTGTGCCCCTAATTCTATTGCTCTTTCATTCATTAGATTACAAAAGTTTTCAACACTTCCTCCTACATGTTCAGCAATTGCTATTGCCGCATCATTTCCCGATGATATTAGTAACCCTTTCATAAGACTATCCATTTTTACTTTATCACCTTTTCGCAAATTTATTTTCGAGCCTCCTATTGAAGCTGCTTTTGTACTTATTTCTACCACATCTTCCATGTTTGAATTTTCATATGCTACTATCGCTGTTAATATTTTAGTAGTAGACGCGTTAGCTATTTTTTCATTTATATTTTTGGCATATAGTATTTTTTGATACGTCAAATCGTAAACTAAGGCATTTGGTGCAATTATTGATGGTTCATTTTCTTTTGCCATATATAATGAACTCACAAAGAATATAAATATTAGTCCTATAAATAAAAATTTTTTCAATCAAATCACCTCAGAAAATTTTATGTTTTTTGTACTTTTTTTAGTACAAAGCCGGAACTTTCATTTTGATTTTTTCGTATTATGTGTTATATGGTGTTTTCACCAATAAATTACTAATGAAAGGAGATTTTCATGAAAGAACAAATTTCCATTGAAAGAAAAATTTTTCTAAATAACTTAAAAATAAATAAAAGTAAAATTTTGTTCACACAAATTTTTATTGTATTAGCATTTATAATTTTGTGGGAAGTTCTTGCAAAATTTGAGATAATAAATCCTTTTATAACAAGTTCGCCTACGCGTATTTTAAACACCTTTACAAATTTTTCTTCAAACAATCTTTTAGCACATATTGGTGTAACTTGTTTTGAAACTATTGTCGGTTTTTTGCTTGGAAGTTTTTTAGGTACTTTTATAGCTTTTACATTGTGGTGGTCTAAGTTCGCCTCAAAAGTTGCAGAACCTTTTTTAATTATTTTGCATGCACTGCCTAAAGTAGCGTTAGGTCCAATTATAATAGTTTGGGCTGGTGCAGGAATGTCAGCGATAATAGTAATGGCGTTAGCAATTTCAACAATTGTGACAATTCTTGAAATGCTTAACGGATTTAACAACACTGATAAAAATCTTATAAAAATGGCAACCACATTCGGTGCAACTAAATGGCAAATTTTTAGCAAAATTGTTTTTCCATCTAACATTAAAACTTTAATAAATTCTATGAAAGTTAATATCGGGCTTTCATTAGTCGGTGTAATATCTGGTGAATTTTTAGTTTCTAAAGCTGGACTTGGCTATTTAATTGTTTATGGTGGTCAAGTTTTTAAATTAGATTTGGTTATGACAAGTGTTTTAATATTAGGAATTGTCGCAGCAATTTTATATAAGATGGTTGAATGCTTAGATAAGATTATTAAAAAATATATTTTACATTCTATTTAATTTTGTCACTTTTCACAAAATTACGCATATGAATATATAAAATTACTTATGTGGGAGGATTTTATGAAAAGATTAACCTATGGAATTGTTTTTATTTTAGTTGTTTTAATTATTATAGGAATTGCATTATTTTCACAAAACACTTCAGACACGTTGACGGATAGTTTTTCAAGTGGTGACACTCTTACAAAGTTAACTGTAAGTGAAGTTACACATTCTGTCTTTTATGCTCCTCAATACGTTGCTATTAACTTAGGTTTTTTTGAAGAAGAAGGCTTAGATATTGAACTAATAAATGGTGGTGGAGCTAATAATGTTATGACCTCTGTTTTGTCTGATCAAGTTGAAATCGGATTTGCTGGTCCTGAAGCTGCAATATATGTTTATAACGAAAATAATTCTGACTATGCTGAAGTATTTGCACAAGTTACCAAAAGAGATGGCTCTATGTTAGTTTCAAGAGAGAAAAATACAGATTTTGTTTGGGAAAATTTAAGAGGTTCTCATGTACTTCCTGGTCGTAAAGGTGGCGTTCCTTACATGACCTTTGAGTATGTATTAAAAGAAAATAATATTGATCCTAATGTAGATTTAAATTTAGATACTTCTATTAGTTTTGATTCCATGACAAGTGCTTTCGTATCTGGGGTCGGCGATTATGTTACTGTTTTTGAACCAACAGCATCTAGCTTAGAAACAAATAATCAAGGATACATTGTAGCATCAGTTGGAGCTAGTACTGATGAAATACCTTACACTGCTTACTTCGCAAAGAAAAGCTATATAGAAAACAATTCTGATATAATCGAAAGATTCACAAGAGCTTTATACAAAGGTCAACAGTGGGTGAATGAACATTCTTCTTTAGAAATTGCCGAAGTTGTGCTTTCTTCTTTCCCAGATTCAGATATAGTTCTTTTAGAAAAAGCTATTGAAAATTACAAAACTATTGATGTTTGGAATACCGTGCCTTATTTGTCTGAAGAATCTTTTTACAAACTTCAAGAAATAATGATTTTGGCTGGCGAATTAGAAACTACAGCACCTTTTGAAACAATTGTAAATAATTCTTTTGCAGAAAAATTCCAATAAAATAATGCTACGCATTTATAGCGTAGCATCTTTTTTGTCTTTCAAAAAAGTTTCAAAATATTTTTTATATTCTAAAACTATTTTCCCTCCATCATATTCTTGAATTGATTTTAAGTTTTCATTTGATAATTCTGTTAGCCTTTTTCTATTTTTATAAAGTTCTATCAATTTTTCTTTCAATTTTCCCTTTACTTTTTCGTCATCTTTTCCATAATTTCTGTCCCCTATTATATATGCTGATTGTAGTTTTCCAAAAGCTTCTGGCACTACTCCTACATCCGTAGATATTATTGGCACGCCACATGACATCGCTTCAAGAATCGGTAATGGTGTACCTTCCATTATTGAAGTACACAAACAAACATCAATCTCACTATAATATTGTGGCATTTCTTCTGGTGTTCTCCATTTAATATTTCTATCAGCATAATGTTCTTTCACATTATATCCTTCGTCAATTAGTTCCCTAATTACAGGTTTTATAATAGAATTAAATCCTTTTAGGTCTACCCCTTCATATTTAATTGCACTGTTTCCTATCCAACCAACAACTAATTTGCGATTATATTCATGAAACCTTTCTAAATTTTTAGGCAACATTGCATTCGTATTGCAAACATCATGTACTATTCCATAAGGTCTTTTTAAAGCATCGATGTTTGAGTATTTGTCAAATAATTTTTTAGATATCACATAGTATTCCTTACAATGTTTATTGAATATATTTTTATACATTTCTATTTCATCATCTTTTAAAAATAAGAAATCATAAACTCCAGTTGAAATTTTAGGTTGAATATTTTTTATATATTCTTCATAATTGCCATACTTTTCAAGCACTTTATTTTTAAACGTTTCGCTTTCTATTTGAAGCAGAATTTTTCTCCAAAAGAAATGTATCATGTCATAATCTTTTAGATTTTCTAGAAATTCAAAAAATGTTTCACTTTCTTTTCTGACATCATAATATTTTATATCGATATCAAAAAAGCCTTTCAATTCAAGTGCTATTTTTTGTGCGATTATATCAAAAGCCCAGTTTGGCACGTCACAAACAAGACAAATCCTTTGCATATTTCCTCCTATTCATTCATCATTTTCAAATACATTTCTGCTTGTGGTTTAGACATTTTTTCTTTAATATCATTTGGCATAAAACTTCTAACTTCTGCAATTACCTTGCATATATCTATAACATCTTTGTAGTCACCATCGATTATTTTATCTATTATTAAACCTAGTGACTCTTGGCAAGCTGGTACATTCAATTCTTTACTTAATTTATAGAACCATCTCATTTGAGATAGTACCTCTATTTTTTCTTCTTCTGTTAAAAGTTTAGAATCAATAAATTTGTATAACATATATGTCATACTTTTCGCATAAAAGAATCGATAAAATCCAAGTTCATCATTTTCTTTAAAATTTTCATATATTTTTTTATAAGCTTTACTTATACCATAAAAATATTTCGCCGTACAATTCATAGAAATAGAAGTTCCTGCGTAACGTTGTCTATAAATGTATATAACATCTGATATATAATATACTTTCTTTGATTTTATAAAACAATATGTTGTAAAAATCGCATCTTCTGCTGGCAATCCAACTTCAAACTTTAGATTTAATTCTTTTATAAATTTAACATCAAATATTTTATTACAAGCACTTGAATTCATTATATAAAAAGAGTCTGCATAATCTTTTATATCAAGCTTGAAATTTTTATATTTTTCTGTGTTAAAAATGGGATTCTCCCAAAGTGTTCCATCTTCATAACAGTTTATATAATTCCCTATAACATAGTCTGCTAATTCTTCAGTTATTTTTCTTTCTAGAGTTTCACACGCATTCGGTGTCAATAAATCATCTGAATCAACAAACATAATATAATCTCCTGTAGCACTATCCATTCCAAAATTTCTTGCATCAGATAAGCCACCATTTGTTTTGTGTAAAACTTTTATTCTAGAATCTTCAACAGCATATTTTTCAGCAATTCTGCCTGACTCATCTGTAGAGCCATCATTTACCAAAATAATTTCTAGATTTTCATATGTTTGATTTTGAATGCTTTTTATACACTCTTCCAAATATTTTTCAACATTATAAATTGGAACTATTATGCTAATCTTTTTATTTTCTAACATGATCTTCTCCTTTTGTATTTAACACTATTTAAAAACAAAAGGTCATAGGAAAACTCCCATGGCCTTTTATTTCTACTTTTATTTGATTTATTCTTCTTCGCCAAAAAGTTTTAGCTCTACTGTATCCTTTGGTAATTCAACAGTTATATTTTGATTTATTTTTTTAATTACGCTCTTAACATCTGCATTAAAGTCTATAGTTTCATCACCCATATCAACTTTACCTGTTAAATTTATTGTAGCTTCTGTATTTACACCATTTTCATATTTTGAAGTAAACTTTAATTTAGTATTTTTTAAGAAATCACTTAATCCTAAATCAAATCCTATAAGGTCAGTAACGATTTTGTCTACATCTTTTATAGATATTTCATATTTATAAGTTTTTGCTGTTCTACCTGAAACAGTAAAGAAATCATCACTTACAAATTGGCAAGCAAGTGTTGTCAATGTTTTTACCTCTTCATATATTGTTGGAGTTAGTGTAACCATTGAAAATAATGAATCAACCATTTCTTGTAGTTCTTCTTCTGCATTTCCTTTTTGCATTCTCAAATTAGGAAGTTCTATCAAATCAACATTTTCGTCATATTCAACTTTACCCCATTTTGTACCTATTTCAGATTCAAGTAATGAAGATTTTACATACATTGATGGTTCTTCTGTATCAACTGCTATTTTAAGAGATACGTTGTCTAAGCCCTCTTCTTTTATTTTATCATAAGCAGAACCTTTACCAGTAGTTTTGTATGTTAAATCCATGCCTATTGTTTTTCCAGCAATTTTTAAAAGTCCATCACAAACAACTTTAATATTTGTATTTTCTTTTTTATCTTTTGAATTTTTATAATTCATTGTTAATGTCATATCAGCTTCAGCTTCTGCTGTATCAAAGTTTGTTGTTTTTTCTGTCATCATTGCATAAAAAGTTGGAGCTTCTTCTTTGATAATATCAAGCACAATCTTAGTATCAAGAATTACTACTGTTTGTGTTGCTTCATCCCAGCCAACTTTTAATCCTAATGTTTCAGATATAAATCTTGCTGGTACTAATGTTCTTCCATCAATGATTACTGGTGCTGCATCTAATTCTATTTTTTCAACATCATTACCTGTTTTTACTGTTGCAACATTATTATCAATTTGAAGTTGCATAACTTTTTCAGCTTTAGTAGCTGTTACTGTATTTGTTGCACCGTCCCAATCAATATTTGCACCTAAAACTTCAAATATTTTTCTTACTGGAACCATAGTTCTATCATTTACTAATTGTGGTTCAACCTTATTTCCCTCATCATCAGTAAAATCAACTGTTTCGCCGTTTAATACAACACTAATTGAATCTGTGTCTCCTCTTTCAGAGATTAGCATAATTTGATTTTTTTCGTCTATGCTAGTTACAGGTTCAGCGTAATCTACAGCATATACAGATGTTGTTGCAACTGAAATCATAGTTGCAATCATCATAATCATTGAAAAGATTTTTGTTTTTTTCATAAGTTTTCCTCCCTTTTAATTCACTATTTTAATATTATATACGATTTTTTCATTAAAATCATTTAATAATGTAATAGTTACTATTGAAACAAATGAACCATTACTTTCTTCAATTTGTATGTTTAAATCAATAGTAGAATAGTCATATAACAATTCGTCAAATGTAACATCATAATTAAAGAATAACTTGTTTATAATATTAAAACTTTTACTGAACGTATTACCAAATATAATATTATCAAATGTTGCATAATCACACAAGATGTTATTTGATGTAGAAGTAAATTTTTTATTTTTTATAATACTTGTTGTTGCTGTATTACTAGTATTAAATAGCGATATAAAATTTTCAAAGTCGTTTTTCATTTTTGCAAATGTTGTGATATTTATTTTATCTTCGTCTACTCCAAAAAAATTTTTCATGGCTTCTTCAAATGAGTCGTTATACTTTCCGTTTAAATCAATCTCATCATAAGTATATTGATTTTGAGGTAACATTTTATTTAAAATACTCATTGCACTCGAATACGTAAAACCTGTTTCATCATATTTAATATTTAATCCTATTGAACTCCAGCCTTCATTTTTTATTTCATTGAATAATTCTGACGTTCCTGTAAAGTCAATTAGTATGCTTTGCGAATCTTGAGTATCATTTGAAATTGTTGCGTACACACTTGAAATATTATTGTTACCAGAATTCAATAAATCATAATAATTTCTAGAAATTTGTATTATTGCAGATTGATTTTCACTAAGCAAACTTTTATATAGTATTGGTGACTTTTCTTTGATTTTTTGAGCAAAATAATTATAATCTATAATTATTGCTGTTTGCTCTCTAGAATCCCAAGCAACTTGCTTGCCAAGACTTTCTGAAATAAATCTAAGTGGCACCATTGTTCTATCATTTATTAAAATCGGTTTTGAATCTAATTGTACCTTTTTAGTAATATTACCTTTTGTTATTTCTGCAATTGAATTATTTATTTGCAATTTTACTGTAGTGTCATCTTTTACTGCTAAAGCTGTTTTAGTACTGTCATCCCACGTAACAGTTGCACCTAATAGTTCAAATATTTTTCTAAGTGGAACCATTGTCCTTTCGTTTACAATTTGTGCATCTACACGTTGCCCTTTTTCATCTGTAAAATCTATATATTCTCCGTTTAGTTGCACATACACATTACTTGCAAACACGACTGAATTCATTAGAAACATTGTTGTCATTATAAAAAATGTAATTATCACTTTTTTATTTTTCATTAGTTTCCTCCTTTTTACTTTTGAAAATGTTTTAAACTTCTTTCTGCAAGATATTGATATTTTTCAACTTTATTTTTTATCTTTTTATCGCAGTTTAATATTCCAAAGTTTGCATTCATAGGTTGAAAATCTTTATTTGGAGTCGATATGTATTTTGAAAGAGCTCCTATTATAGTTTCTTCTGAGAAAAGAACTTTTTCTTCATCATTTAATTTAGCTATCGCGTTTACTGCGGCTACATATCCTGAAGCTATTGATTCTACATATCCTTCAACACCTGATATTTGTCCAGCGAAATATACATTTGTTTCTTTTAGATTATATGTTTCATCTAAAAGTTCACTTGAATTTATATATGTATTTCTGTGCATTACTCCATATTTGATAAACTCTGCATTTTCAAGTGCTGGTATCATTCTAAACACTCTGTCTTGTTCGCCAAATTTTAAATTTGTTTGAAAACCAACCAAATTATATAATGTATCCTCTTTATTATCTTGTCTTAGCTGTACAACTGCATAATACTTTTTATCAAAGCCAACCGGTTTAAGTGGTCCATATGTTAATGTTTGTGAACCTCTTCTTGCCATTTCTTCAATAGGCATACATCCTTCAAATAAATTACCTTTTTCAAATTCATGTTTATTTACAATTTCAGCATTTATAAGTTCTGTATAAAATGCTTCATATTCTTCTTTTGTCATAGGACAATTTATATAATCGCTTTCACCTTTTCCATATCTATCAGCTGTAAAAGCTTTTTCCATATTTATAGATTCCTTTGTAACAATTGGAGCTGCAGCATCATAAAAAAACAATCTATCTTTTCCTGTTAATCTTGCTATTTCGCCTGATAAAGCATCAGATGTAAGTGGTCCTGTTGCAATTATTGTTATTTGATTATCATCAATTTTTGAAACTTCTTCATTGATTATTTCTATATTAGGATTTTCTTTTAATCTATCTGTTACTAATTGTGCAAATTTATCTCTATCTACTGCTAGTGCTTGTCCAGCAGGCACTCTAGTTTCATCAGCACATCTTATTAGTAAAGAATCTAAATTTCTTAATTCTTCTTTTAATAGACCACACGCATTTGTAATACTGTTAGATTTAAAAGAATTACTACAAACAATTTCAGCTAAATTCTTATTAGAATGAGCTGGCGAAAATTTATTTGGTTTCATTTCATATAACTTTACTTTTATACCTCTTTTGGCTATTTGATATGCAGCTTCGCTTCCTGCAAGACCTCCACCTATTATAACTATTTCTTTCATATTTTACTCCTTATAAAATTCCTAAATGTTCAATTAAAATTTTTATTCCCATAAGTATCAATATGATACCACCAACTATTTGTGCTTTCTTTTCATATTTTGAGCCGAATTTATTTCCTATTAACACGCCTAGAACCGAAAGAATAAATGTAATTACGCCTATCATTAGTGCTGCAAATAAAATATTTACGTTTAAAAACGAAAAAGTTATTCCAACAGTTAAAGCATCTATACTCGTTGCTATTGCAAGCCAAATCATAGATTTAAAATCTACGCTATCATTTGTTGATTCATCATCTTCTTTTCCAAACGCTTCTCTTATCATATTTATACCAATCAATACTAAAAGTGCAAACGCAATCCAATGGTCATATTTTTCAATAATAGTTGAAAAAGAACTTCCTAGTAAAAATCCTATTACCGGCATTATGCCTTGGAATATTCCAAAATAACTTCCAATAATTAAAGCTTTCTTCATATCAAATTTTTTCATTGATAATCCTTTGCAAATAGCAACAGAAAAAGCATCCATTGCTAGTCCAATTGCAATCATAATTATAGCTAAAACTCCCATAATCTCTCCTCTATTTAATCATATTTTTAACGTATATACATATCTCCACTTTCAATTTTTCTTGCTTTTTTAAAATGTTCTTTATCGCTTCGTGTAATTACCTCATCGCCAATTCCATATTGTGTGCAAAGCTTTAATGTCACGCGTCCATTTTCAATTTTAGGATGTCTTAAAACTCTAGACATATCGTTTGAAATTTGGCTTATTTTTGCATCGTTTTTAACAACTGCTAAATAAAAAAACTTTTCATCTTCAAATGGTGAATCGCCACCTTTTAAAAACTTGTGTAATTTGCTTCTTGAAATTCTGCTAGTAAACTGACACCAATCATCATTGCTAATTTCACAATTTTTATTGTGTATACAAGGTGCAATTATTTTCCCATTTTGCTCTATTAAATATTCTCTTATCTTCATCATTTTTTTGAATGATTCAGGAGTTCCTGGTTCAATTAACAACAATAATTTATTTGTAGCATTCCATAATTTTTGCACAGATTGTATTCTGTTTTCGTCGCTCAATTCATTAAGCATATATGATGAAAGTACTAAGTCTGCTTTTTCATTTATTTCATCAGTAGCAATATCACGTTTTATCCAAGTTGCATTTGCTAATGAATCGTTTTCACTTTTCATATATTCCCTGCCAAGATTTATCATAGACTCTTCACGTTCTAAACATGTAATTTGAATATTTTTATTTAAAACTTTTGAAACGCCCCAAGAAGCAGCACCTGTTCCAGCTCCAACGTCGAGTAAAGATTCTATATCATCTTCAAAATTTTCTAAAGTCCATTTAAGAGATGATACTACTGCTCCATACGTTGCTGGCATACGTACAATCGAATATACTAAAGCCTCGTCATCACTAGTAAGTAGTCTATTTCCTTTTCCACTTTTATTTATGTACTTTTCTGAAATCCCTTTTGAAATTTCCAAAAGTTCTGTTTGCTTCTTACCTTCGACTTTTCTGTTTATCTTTTCTTTTAAGCTAATTGGCAACTCCATTACTTTTTCCTTTCAAATAAAAGATACGATTACTCGTATCTTTTATAAAATTTATTTAACTTCTGACATCCAAAGTCCATGTTTATTGCAATAAGCATATAGTGTAGAACCTGGAATATATGGAAATCTAGTTAATGTATCTTGTTCTGGATATAATTTAACTCTAGTAGTTCTATTTTCAGAAACTTGAGCAATCCACATTATATAATGATCTTTTTCCATAGGATGTTCTACTTCACCAACTCTAACTGCAATTTCGTCTTCAACTAATTCATATACTGGAACATGCTTTTCAGTAGCTGCATCTTCAACATTTGCAATCAAAGGCTCCATTGCTTGACCACAACATCTAATAGGTGCTGCGTTTCCTTGAATTAGTCCTATAATATTTCCACATGTTTTACAAACATAAAATTTAACATTCTTATCCATTTATCTTTCATCCTCCTAGAGCTACAATACCATATTGTACGCATAAATTCAATCTATTTGTAAAATTCTATCCATTCATTTTTGTCCTCCTACTTGAATGTTTTCATAACATTATGATATTATTTTTATATATTAAATTTTCAAAGAGGAGATTTTATGCCCAAAAAACATTTTATTTTAAAAAATAGAAAAATACGTTTTAGAGAAAAAGATTATGTAGAAAAAAATTATATACAAGGAAACAAAGCTGTAATTCCAATTAAACTTAATTCTATAAAAGATTTATATATGAAACATGATTACAAAAATTTAGCACTGTCTGACGAACTTTGTAATTATATCAAAGAAATAGCTTATATTATACCTTTTGAATATCCTATTGAATTAGAATTTCATTGTCCTAAAATTTCATTAGAAGAACAAGATAGAATAAGAAAAGTCATCAAGAATAACTATGGTATGGAAATTGACGACTGCGACTACGATGTAAAGGTAATCAATAAAAAATGTAGATTCCTTTTTGTTGTTGGTGTTTTACTGTTATTCCTTTCTTTTGGATTAGAAAATAAAATACCAAGTTTTATAGAAGAACTAATCTATATCGCTGGCTCTCTTGCAATTTGGGATATGTTAGAATATTTAATTTTTGATAATCCAGAAAAAAGAATTGAACGTTTAAACAAACTTCAACTTTATGATAGTGAAGTAACATTTGTTTTCGATAAATAAATTAAGGTGCCTAAAAGGCACCTTTTACTTTTCAATCATTATTAAAGGAATCTCCATCTCATCTTTAGTTAGTCCACAATGAGTTGATTTTTTCACAGTTTTACCCTCTGCCCAATATGTTTCAAGTCTAAATATACTGCTTGATACAGAGATAGCAATATAATTTCCTAAGAAATCTTCTAATTTGGGATGCTTTTCACCAAAACCTAGCATATTTTTTTCAAGCAATTCACTTCTTGACATTAGTAAATACTCATCTTTAAATTGTTTATTAAATCTTTCAACAAACACATCTTTCATTTCTTCTTTTACCCAAAAACTAACGCATCTTGATTCTAATGATGGTGGCGTTATTAAGCATTCTAATATTTCAGGATAATCAAGTAATGTATATACTTTTTCTATATCTTTATGACCATGATCAGCAGAGATTATAAGTAACGTATCTTGTGGTAGTTTTCTTGCAAACTCCTCAATTTTATTTTCTGCATCTAATAAATATGTCTTAGCTTCTTCAGAAGTTGTCCCATATTTATGTAACAATCCATCTGGATTGTCCGAATATGCCATCGAAAAAGTATTTGAAGGAAGTTTCAAAATAATATTTAAGCTTTCTAAAATTTCATCTATATTATCTGCTTTGATACTGTTTTTAGCACGTCTTGATGAATATTCTGGCATGATTTCAAACACGTCAGTTTCTGGTGAACTCTCGCTTATTTTGTCAAAAACAGATTTGTAATTCACAACATTTTGAAACACATTCATCCTTGCACTTTTTACATCTTCTCCTCTATATGATTCTTGTTGAGGAAGCATATCTAAGGCACGTCCATATTCTTTAAAATATTGTGACCAAGCAATCCAAGCTGTTTCATAAGGTGGTTTCCCAGAGTAATATGTTGTAAGTGAAGCTGTTGTTGTTGATGGATATACACATGTCAATACAACATTTTTACTTTTATTTAAGAAACCATTTGGAGAAATTTTATTTAATATATGTTCTCCCATGCCATCCATAATTAAAAGTATGATATTTTTATACTTTTTAGAATTCAATTTTCCATCTAATTCTTGCAATGATTTGTGATTACTTTGAATCCCGTAATATTTCAAAATCGATGTTATTATATTTAAATTACAGCGTTCATAATTAGGCATTACCAAGTCCATAATAAACCTCCAAAATATTATATTTTAAACGAGTCTAATAAATTTTCATCTATATCTTTTAAACAAATTTCATTATCAGTTATAACCAAGAAACTATTTTGGGTATCATTTTTAGGAAGCGATATCGAACCGGCATTAACAAAAACTTTTCCATCCTTTTCTTTAATAAATCCTGTATGAAAATGTCCATATACCAAAATATCAAAATCTACGTTAGGTACCTTATCAATATTAAACTTATGTCCATGCGTAAAGAAAAATTTCTTATTGCCTATTACTAATTCAACATCACTTAGAAATTCAAACTGTGAAATCATTTCATCAACTTCTGCATCACAATTTCCTCTAACACATATAATTTTATCTTTTATCGAATTAAGTATATTGCATACACCCATTGGATTATATTCTAGAGTTAAAGAATTTCTTGGTCCATGATAGTATAAATCACCTAGCAATATTACTTTATTCGGATTTTCTTTTTTTATCAATTCTTCTATTTTCTTAGCATAAAATTCAGAGCCATGAATATCTGAAAACACTAAATATTTCATAAAACCTCCTACTATATTATAAAAAATGTCTGCATGAATTTTCGACATTCCTAGCCATAGAATTTTTCTTATTCTACGGGGAAATGAAGTGGTAATTAAAAACTATATACATAACAATATTATAAGTCCCCTTTTCCTCATCCTAAAGACTCTTGCAAAAAGTGTTGTAATTCGGTCCAATAATAAAATTTTTTTATTACTAAGATATCACTTTTTATGTCGCAAAATATTGTTAGAGGCATAAAGCCTTTAATTACACGTAAATTCATGCAGACTTTTAAGAACCATACCATTTTTACGCCCTTACTATGATCCTTGCAACTAGATAATAACATATTATTTTCATTTTGTGTATACTTTTTTATAAAATTTTTAAACCATCTTAAAAACTATCTTAACCAAGTAATATTTTTAACATATATTACTTCGCAAGCTCCATTACCAGTATCAGTTCTTGTTGTGCTTGTATTCCACCAGAATTTGCTTCCACTTGAATTTTTCCAGTTGATATCTACTAGGTATCCTTCTATTTGAACGTAATCACCTTTTCTTATACTTTTAATATTTCGTTCAACTTCATCACTTGAAGGAATTAGGTGATTATTAGAATGATTAGTATAAATTGCATTACTACCACCAATACTTTCTAGCCATTCAGTATCTGTAACTTTCCAATTTAGAAACCTATTTCCATACGATGTCCATTTAATCTTATCTTGACTTTCATCCGTACTTAAAATTCCCCAAGCTAACCCAACATCTCTAGGAGATAATTTATCCCCTACACTAGAACCATTATAACTCTCTACATCTACTACTCGACCATTGATAACATACTCAGCAACATATGTTATTTCTGCAATCCCATCTTTTATTGCTTTTGTTGTGCTTCCCTTAGTGCCAGTTTGAGTTGGTGCAGGTATGTTTGATAAATTTATTCTATTTTCTGTTGCAACATTAGTAGTTCGAGTTACTCCTAACAATAAAAAATTTATAATAAAACCAAATATTATAAGTCCAAACACAATTTTTAAAAACGAAAATATAAAATTACCGTTTACGTCTATAATTATAATTTTGCATAGTTCCTCCTTTTCTATATCTATTTCATTCTACCATACATTTTTTCTTTTTCAAACATATGTAAATTGATTTTCTTCACTTGCACATTATGTAAATCTGTGATAAAATGTTTTTGCCCGAAAAACGTTGTACGTGTTGATGTTACTTCATCAACAAAATATACCGACTAATATCTATAAGGAGGAACTATCATGTTAAAACTCAAATTGGAACGAAGTCAGCTAGATATTCTTCTCCAATCCACAAAAATGCTGTACTCAGAAGAGCGACTCAAGTACCACATCGCACTCTGCAGTGCTCTTGACGAGCCTTTTGAGCTCCCTGAAGAAGATTTTTTTGTGGACAGTGGTACATTTGTCGCAAAAAAGAATGCTGCCATCAGCAAGCACGAACGTTTAAGAGACATTTACCGTGCCAAGCTCGAACTTTTTGATTTGGAGCACCCTGACATTTCCAAGCTTTCCGATCGAGAAGTTAAATACCGTCAAGAAAACGAACATGGTTCAATTGCCGAAAGTGCTATCATCGAAAATATTCTAAGCAGCTTTTCTCAGCTTAAAGAAATTCATCAAGTAATTATTAGCATTGAGGAAGCCTTAAATTCCCCGGAAAAGAACATATTTTCATTCATTTGTTCAAATCCCAATCATACTATGGAGGACAGGCTTCTTGGCCCAACAGACACCATAATCGGCTAATATCCATACTTTCTATTTTTTCAAGGAGGATGCATTATGCCTAAAATTAAACTTAGAGGTCAGCAATTTACTATGATTGCTAATTCCTTGCGTCAAACGAAGAAGAATGAAGAATTCGAGCTTTACATGACTTTCTGCGATTCTCTTGGAAAAGAAGTTACCATCACTACTCCCAGCCAGCTCACATATTTTGAGTTTGTAGACACCAAGACACAGGCAATTGAAAACGTTTCTAAAACCGAAAAGCTTCTCACTGCCAAAGTCAAGCTTTTCGAGGCAGAACATAGAGGCACAGTTCTGACAACCGAAGAAGAAAATAAGCTCAAGCTTATGAAGGCTAAGCTGCAAGCATCTAGAGATTTCCTTGCAAAGGTCTATGAAAAATCTAATCATATAGATGAGCTTCAAAACCTTGCAATCATCTTTGAAAACAAGTCTGAAGATATCGACATCATTAAATCTTATGATGAGGTTCCTTCTGATCTTAGCGATTATACTAGTCGTGAAGAAGAAGACCCCTGTTATCCTTTCATCGGAAACTGGGGGGACTAATATTTACACAAAAAAAGGAGTGCACTTTGCACTCCTTTTTATATTTTTTGTATTATTCAATTTCTAATATACGTCTTGCTCTTTTTACATCTTCAACAGTTGCAGCAGGTACACCTGCAAGTGGATAATCTTCTTTAAAAAGTTCCCACTTGTGTACTCCCATAGTGTGATAGCCTAAAACTTCAACTTTTTGAACTGTTTTTAATGTCTTAATAAATTCTCTAAGCTCAATCAAATGCTCTTCTGAATCAGTAATACCTGGAACCAATACGTGTCTTATCCACATTGGAATTCCTTTATCACTTAAATATTTTGCAAATTCTTTAATTTTTTCATTGCTTACACCAACTAAATCTTGGTGTGCTGCATCATCCATATGTTTTAAATCTAGTAAAACTAAATCTGTATAATCTAATAGATCTTTTAATTTATCAATTTCAATAAAACCAGATGTATCTAATGCAGTGTGTATATTAAGTTCTTTTAATCTTTTAAATAATTCTATTACAAAATCAATTTGAAGTAATGGTTCGCCACCTGTTACAGTGACGCCACCTTCGTCTCCCATATATGCAACATATCTTTTTACTTTATTAACGATTTCATCAACCGTGTATTTAGTACCAGCTAAATATTCTCTTGTATCTCTATTATGACAGTACTTACAACGAAGTGGACAACCTTGCATAAAAATAACATATCTTACACCAGGGCCGTCTACAGCGCCTAGACTTTCAAATGAATGTATTCGACCTTCTAATTCTCCAACTTCTTTTTCTATAGACATAAATTTTTCCTACATTCTTTCATGAATTGTTCTATTGATAACATCCAATTGTTGTTCTCTTGTTAATTTAACAAAGTTAACAGCATATCCAGAAACTCTTATTGTAAGTTGAGGATATTTTTCTGGATGATCCATTGCGTCTAATAATAATCCTCTATCGAACACATTTACATTTATATGTTGACCTGTTTGCATAAAATATCCGTCTAGTAAAGAGATTAAGTTGTTAACTCTTGTATCTTCTTCTTTTCCTAAAGCGGCTGGTGTTATTGAAAATGTATATGAAATACCATCTTCTGAATATTCGTATGGTAATTTTGCAATTGTGTTCATAACAGCAACTGCACCATTTGTATCTCTACCATGTAAAGGATTTGCTCCTGGTCCAAATGGTTCACCAGCTTTTCTTCCATCAGGAGTATCGCCAGTATTTTTACCATATACAACGTTTGAAGTGATTGTTAAAATTGACATTGTAGGTTTCGCATTTCTATATGTTTTTTGCTTTTCAATTTTATTCATAAATCTTTTAACGATATCTACTGCAATTTCGTCAACTCTTTCGTCATCATTACCGTACTTTGGATAATCGCCTTCAATTTCATAATGTTCAACTAAACCTTGGTCATTTCTTATTGCTTTTACTTTAGCATATTTAATAGCTGATAAAGAATCTGCAACTACTGAAAGACCTGCTATACCAGTAGCCATTGTTCTTAATATTTTTTCATCATGTAAAGCCATTTCAATTTTTTCATATGCGTATTTATCATGCATATAATGAATTGCATTTAATGCTTTAATATAAATCTTTGCTACATAGTCCATCATGTTATCGAATTTATTCATAACATCATCGTAATCTAAATATTCTGTTGTAACAGGCTCAAACTTAGGTGCTACTTGCTTTCCAGATATTTCATCACGTCCACCATTGATAGCATATAATAATGTTTTAGCTAAGTTACATCTTGCACCAAAGAATTGCATTTGTTTACCGATTCTCATTGCAGAAACACAACAAGCTATACCGTAGTCATCTCCCCAAAATCCTCTCATCAAATCATCGTTTTCATATTGAATTGAAGAAGTTTGAATAGACATCTTAGTTGCAAATTCTTTGAATCCTCTTGGTAAATTTTTAGACCAAAGTATAGTCATGTTTGGTTCAGGAGCTGGTCCTAAGTTTGTTAAAGTGTGTAACATTCTAAAAGAGTTTTTAGTAACTAATGTTCTACCATCTATACCCATACCACCAATAGATTCTGTAACCCATACTGGATCTCCGCTAAATAATGCATCATATTCTGGAGTTCTTAAAAATCTAACCATTCTTAATTTCATAACAAAATGATCCATTAACTCTTGAACTTCTTCTTCAGTCAAAGCACCAGATTTTAAATCTCTTTCAAAATAAATATCTAAGAATGTTGAAATTCTACCAATACTCATAGCTGCACCATTTTGCTCTTTGATAGCTCCTAAATATCCAAAATATAACCATTGAACAGCTTCTTTTGAATTTGTTGCTGGTTTAGAAATATCATATCCATATTTTTCAGCCATAACTTTCAATTCTTTCAAAGATGCTATTTGATCATAGATTTCTTCACGTTCTCTTATTGTATTTTCATCAAGTTCTTTATCTAATAATTCAAGAGCTTTCATTTTTTCTTCAACAAGAACATCAACACCATAAAGTGCAATTCTTCTATAATCACCTATTATTCTTCCACGACCATAACCATCAGGAAGACCTGTGATTAAGTGTGAGCTTCTAGCTGCTCTTATGTCTGGTGTATAAACACTAAAAACTCCATCATTGTGAGTTCTTCTAATATCGTGGAATGTTTTTGCAACATCTGGATTTACTTTTCTTCCATAAGCTTCGCAAGACTTTTCAACAATTCTTATACCACCAAAAGGCATAATAGCTCTTTTTAAAGGAGCATCTGTTTGTAATCCAACGATTTTTTCTAACTCTTTATCAATATAACCAGCCTCATGAGAAGCAATTGTAGAAACAGTTTCAGTATCAATATCAAGAACACCATTATTAGCTTGTTCCTTTTTGTATAATTCCAAAACCTCATTCCATAATTTCTTCGTATTTTCAGTTGGCATAGTTAAAAATTCATCATTACCTTCATAAGGAGTGTAGTTCAATTGAATAAAGTTTCTTACATCAATTTCCTTCTCCCATCTACCTTGGTTAAAACCATTCCATGCATCAAATTTCATATATTATTAACCTTCTTTCTATAATTATTTTTTACATTCACTGACATATTATACAATAAAACTAATTTTTAGTAAAGAAGGGACGTCCGTTAAATGTTCATTTTTTTCCATAAAAAAACAAGGACAGTTACCATATGTATAACTGTCCTTGTCGCTCTTCTCCCCGTACGATCCACAAAAGAGGCTCCAAAGTTATTAAAACTTTTTGTATGCACCATCAGTCACCCTTGGTTTTTCACTAAAGTGCTCTCAGCGTAAGCTTGCGCTCAGTGAGAGCTTGACTCCTTAACGTTGCTTGTAGCAATTAAAGAAGCCCAAGTGGTGTCTACCACCTAACTTTAGACATACAATTTCAATAACCCCAAAATACTGCGCGCTTAGTATTTCAGCAAATGGAACTTTCTGCGAACTTTCAGGTTTGAATTGCATTTTCTCTTATTCCACTACCTCCACGGGAAAAGAGATGGTATTGAAATCGGGTTCACCCGAATCCAGTTGACATTATTTAAACTCTTAAAATGCCATTTTTCTCGCAAATGAGTTTCAACGCTTGAAATCATATCATTCATTATGTAAATTGTCAAGTTATATTTTTCTATAATTATATTCACAAGCTCTTATAAGTCTGTTCATAATTGCTAATCCTATGCCATCTGACTTAACACCTTCGATAATTGCTAAGCCTGCATTATAATTATCTATACTTCTTAATACAGAAAAAAGATTGTGTGATATTTCTAAAAGATTACTTTGACTACCTATATCTACACATTCATATTTTTCATATTCACCTATGTTTTCACTAGTCGATAATATTACTACTTTCTTTTCACTTTCAGATACGATTTTTAAGACCTCGTCTATCATTTTTTTATTTTCATCACTATACACTAGTACACATTGCGTTTTTGGTGCATAGTGTCTATACTTCATACCTGGTGATAATACCTTTTCATCTTTTCCGATTTGTTCCATTACCTTTTTATCCACTTCTACATGATTTGTTATCTTTATCATGTCTTCCTTTGTTATTCTGCCAGGACGAAGTATCTTTATTTCATCATTTATAACTCTTACAACCGTTGATTCAAGACCAATTTCAGATTCTCCACCATTTATTATAAAATCAACTTTATCTTCTAATTCTTCAAATATATCATCTATATTCGTTCCACTTGGACGTCCTGAAATATTTGCACTTGGTGCAGCTATTGGAACACCAGCTCTTTTTATAAGTTCATATGCAATTCTGTTACTTGGCATTCTAACTCCAACAGTATCACCATTACACGTTGCTTCATTAGCTATATCTTTCTTCTTGTTTAAGATAATAGTAAGTGGTCCAGGCCAAAACGCATCCATAAGTTTATATTCAAGTTCAGAAATATTTTCGGCAATTTCATCTAACATATCCAAACTTGCAATATGTAAAATTAGAGGATTGTCTTGAGCACGTCCCTTTGCTATAAAAATTTTTCTTACGGCTTCATCATTAAGTGCATTGGCTCCAATACCATAAACCGTTTCGGTTGGAAATAACACTAATCCACCATCTCTTATTACTTTTGATGCATTTTCTACTTCTTCATAATTATCAACATCTCTTAAATCTATATATTTGCTATTCAACATATTCACTTCTTTCACGCATTTTGTACCATTATATCACGTTTTTCGATTTAAACAATTGAATTACGTAAACTTTTATGATATACTTTTAAAAATTTTTATAGGAGGTTATCATTATGAAAAAAGATATTTCTGTTTTCAGCAAGCTTTCCTGCCCGTCTGATTACGACGTCATAATCGGTACTCATTCTGGCATTTTTCATGCCGACGAAGTAGTTGCAATCTCCTTGCTTAGCATTTATATCAACTGTAATCGGATTGCCATAGTTCGCACTCGCAATAATGATGAACTAAAAAAATGTCATCTCTTAGTAGATATTGGTGCCGGTCGGTTTGATCATCACCAAATCGGTGGAAATGGCAAGCGTAAAAACGGGGTTGCTTATGCAAGTGCCGGACTCGTCTGGAAAGAATTTGGCAAAGATATTATTGCCGATTTGGCCGGACTTTCAGCCAAACGCCTTGACAATTATCCTCTTTCTTTGATTTTTGAAAAGGTTGACGCTCTTTACATTCAACCCGTTGATAACATTGATAATGGTGTTTGTGATGGTCCCTGTACTTTTGATTATATCAAAGATTTTCTTCCCAGTTGGAACAAAGTAACCGACTACGATTTCAACACTGCTTTCGTTGAAGCTGTCAGAGTAACTACATTGATTCTCAAAAAAACAATTCAAAAAATGATTGAGCATCAATACAGTTATTCGTGGGCTATCAAAAAACTCGATGAGAGTAAAGGCGGTATTTTTGAAATTCCTTCGCAAACGTTTCCGTGGCTTAAACCCGTAACTGATTACAATCTGTTTAGCTACAATGTGGCAAACTTTGTGATTTTCCCGTATCCTGCTGGTGGCTGGGCAGCACAGTGTGTTCCCCCAAGCTTTGACGAAACGTTTAAGCAACGAATTCCGTTCCCCAAATCGTGGGCCGGTCAAACTGTTAATTTGCCTGAAATTTCTGGCATTAAAGAAGCAACTTTTTGTCACAACAATCTTTTCTTTGCACGTGCAAATACGAAAGATGCAATTATCCAGATGTGCCAAAAAGCAATGGAAGCTTTTAATAAATAGTACTCAATCAAAAACTCCCCAGCTTAAAAATAAGTTGGGGAGTTTTACTATATTTCTGTTTCAAATTATTTTTTTAATTCTTTGTTAGTATCCTTTGTGTGTTCGTGTGATTTTTGTGATTCTTTTGGCATTGGTGGTCTATCAAGTGCTGGTGGTGGATTGTTTACAAGAATTCCTTTTGCAGGTTCTGTTACACTTGAAACTAAACCACTTAATTCTTCGTTAAAAGTTTTTCCATTTAAAGCTTTATTTTCAACATCTAGTTTTTTCATTAACTCTGGAATATTAGCTAATGTATCAAGTAAAACGTTACCTGTTCCACCTGTTTGTGCTCCACTACCATTGATATTAACAAATTCAGCATTTTTACCAATATCGGCCATAATTTGTGCTGTTTTAGTTGCAATTTCAATACGAGCATTTGTCTCAATTTTTAATTTTTCAATTTCATAGTTAACCTTTTCATTAGAAGCACGTGCATCAGCAAGAGCTTTTTCACCTTCGGCCATTGCAAGTAATTTAACACGTTCTGCCTCTGCAGCTGCTAAACCTTTTTGCTTAATGATTTCTGCTTCTGCTAAACCTCTTTGTTTTACAATATCAGTTTCTGCTAAACCTTTTTGCTTTACAATGTCAGCTTCAGCTAAACCTTCAGCCTTTTTAACTTCTGCTATAGCTTCACCTTCTGCTTTAGCTTTTGCAGCTTCAGCTTCAGCTTTAATTTTTATTGCAGAAGCTTCACGTTCAGCAACTTTTACAAGGTTATCTGCATTGATGTTATTAACATCTGCTTGTGCTTCGGCAGCAATCTTTGCTTTTTCTTTAGCAGCATTTGCTTCTGTTAATAATACCTCTTTACGTTTGATTGCTGCTAAGTTAGCTTGTTCTTGTCTAATAACTTCTACATGACCTTCTTCTTCTGCAATATCACGCATACGAATAGTAGTTTGTAGTTTACCAGCGATTTGAGCATCAGCGTTTGCTTTATCTACTTCTGCTTTATATCCAGCTTTTTTCAAGTTATTATCTCTTTGCTTTTCAGCAATTGCAAGTTCAGAATCAAGTTCTGATTGAGATGCTTTCTTTTCTGTTTCTGCTCTCTTTTCACGAACTTCTTGACCTACAGTTGCTCTCTTGTTTTCAGCTTCACGAAGTTTATCTTCCATGTCTAAGGCAGCTATGTTATCATAATATCCATTTTTATCTGAAATATCTTGGATATTAAGTGATACAAGTTCCATACCCATGTTAATCATTTCATCGTTTACTGTATTTTTTACTTTTTGAGCAAATTCAACTTTATCTCTTAATACAGCTTCTGGAGTCATTGACGCAACGATATCACGAACTGCACCTGTTAGTGTTAATTTAACGTCTTGGATAATTCCGTCTTGTCCTCTTTCTCTAAATGATACAATTGCTTTTTTCAAGTTATCAATATTAGCTGTATCTGGTCTAATTTGTGCTGTCCAGTCTGTTACAATCGGAACAGATGTTACAGTACGAATTTCGTCTTTGTCAGCTCTTACTGTCAACATACATAAATCAAAATATGTTGCTTTTCTAAATATAGGAATTACAAAGCTACCACCTGATACTACAATTTTTGGTTCTTTGCCACCAGTAATTATAAGTGCCTTATCAATATCTGCAACACGGTATATCATGCAAAGAAAAACAATGATAGCAACAACTCCTATTCCTACCATAAATTCAATACCCATAATGCTTCCTCCTTTTTATTATCTAATGTATCCTTTGACACATTAACTGTATAACACAATAATATTTTAGTATTATGATTTTTCTAAGTCAACATTTATTTTTCAGCAAACCGTTGATACAAGTGGATTACAGCAAATTCGTTTTCCTTTTTCCCTTACGGAATATTATGTTTTCCGTATTTGATATTTTTCAAAAAATTTTTTTAAATCAACCTTGTTTTCAAGAGAATCCTTTGTATTTACCTATTCCCTAGTCTTTCACGTTCTTTTTGTATTTAACTAATTCTATATTGTTACCTAAAACCCTTCGGAAGTAAGCGTATCAAAAAAAGTAGACTTTTTAAATTAGTCTACTTTTTCTTTAAAAATATTTAGTATTTTAATCGTTATTATCGATTGTATCAATCAAAACATCATCTACATACACTCCAACAATAACCATTTCTCCATTCTTCACACGAACTTTGACATACGTATTTTCTGTATTTTTTCTATATATTTTTTCTGCTTCTCCTGCCCTATCTTCATTCATATAATATCTGTACGGAGTATCTATTATGTAGCAATTAGAATATTTTGAATAATGAGCATTGGTTATATAATAGTTTGACGTATCTTTTGGTTTGTCTAACGATATTTTAGAAAAGTATGCAAATCCATCTTCATCATTTTCTACTGTTACAAAAAAAGTTCCGTAATTGTTTCCAATGTCTTCACTCTTTACCTCGTCTTCTAAGAAATTCACATATAGATAATTTCCTCTAAACATATCATGTGGATCGAAAGCTGCTACTTTAAATAAAAACTCTTCTCCATTATCTAATGTATCTTTTTGAATAAATATTGTTATTATCGGAAATAGGAAAAGAATTATAACTGTACATATATATGTAATCAATTTATTTTTGCTCATCTTTTCCACCTCCTAATTTCTTTTTTAAAACATTTGCTAAAACGATAAAACTAATTCCAGAAACTAAGAATATAATGCTTTTAATTGTAAAACTTAAATCAAAGCTTATAAATCTAATAAATATTAAATACAATATAAGTGCAATTCCTTTCATTGCGTCTTTATAATTGTCGTTTTTCGTTCCCGAAACAATTTCATAGCATCCTAATATTAAGGCTAGTAAATTAGAAAGTATAAAAAATCCTTCTTTTAAAAATGGTTCTGTTTGAAATAAACAAACAAATATGAAGTTAAAGTATTCTTTAGGTTTTTTATATACTTTAGATAAAAATATAAATAATCCAATTAAAAGTAGGAATACGCCTATATCTGTTCCAAAATTAAACTTATTAAATAATGTAAAGTCTTCAAATGCACAAGCTATCAATAAAAATATTGTAATAACAACTTTAAATAATCTTGTAAGTATAGATTTTTCTTCAAACAATTTTTGCGTAATTAGATATATTAAATAAAAATAAAGTGGTAAAACATATTCTGTAAGAATTTCTAATTTAGCTAAAAACATTGTCATACCAATAGAAATTGCAAACCATATCAAAGTGTTTCTTTTATCTGTTTTATCTTTTCTATAATTTATGATGCCATATATAATTAGTGGTATGAAAATAATTGATACAGCCCCAATGTACATATAATTGCTATAAGTTGAATATAGAGTGTATATTATTGCACCAATTGAATACACCAAAATAGATAAATAATTTTTCAGTATAAAAGTAATTGGCATAAACATTAGAAGTGACATATAAAACATTTGATATAATTCCATCTGAATATTAAAAACTTGTGCAATAAGTGAATTAGTTGCAAGTATTGAAAGTGGTGCAACTATACTTGTATATATTTTCATCTTGCTATTATCAGTTTTCATCGTAAAAAATAGCAGAATTGCAGTAATAATAATTGGTATGAATGATATCATAATTTTTATTATTTTAGGAATTACCGACCAGTTAATTGCAAACAATGTAATTACTCCCAAAGCTACAAGTAGCAAACCAATTCCAGTAAATATTGTGATTATTGATTTGTCTGATTTTATTTGTTTTTCAAAATAACTAAGCGCAGCTGTGCTTTGCTCTTTCGTAATAATTTCATTTAAACTTAATTCATTAAGTTTGTTTTCTATGAAATTATAATCTTTTTTATTCATATTATTCCCCCTTTTTGCTACATATTGCATCCAATGTCTTTATGATTTAAGTCTTTATATATTGCATATGTCAAGCACTTTAATCCACCGTGGCAACTTTCAGAATGTTCACAATCATTACATTCGTCTGGTACTTTCTTTTTCCTTAAATCTTTTAAAATATCACTATTTTCATATAAATCATACATCGTATTTTCAAACAAATTACCCACTACAATCGGCATCCTTCTGCAAGGAACTAAATCTCCATTTTCCATTACCGTTAAAAGTGTATCGCCTGCTGTGCATCCATATGCAAAATCATTGGTCATTTGAAACTGCAACGCACGATACATTGAAATAGTTGTAATATTTCGTTTTTTATCTATTAGTTTATTTCTTTCTTCATTCATAATATTTAAATATTCACGTGTTTCCTCGTAATTTAACGCTAACTCTTTATCTTTAGAATCACCTAGTGGAATATATCTGTCAGACCAAACATTGTTAACGTGATACTTTCTTGCGTATTTCACAACTTTTGGGAATTCTTTATAATTAAGCTTTGTAGCTGTAAAAGATATCGAAGTAAAAATATTTTGATTTCTTAAATTTATTATTCCTTGCGCTATTTTTTTATAAGTTCCTTTACCTCGTATATAATCATTGGTTTTTCTTCCACCTTCAAGACTAACTTGAACATAGTAAGGATTATAGCTTTTTATTTTTTCTGCAATCTTACTAGTTATTAAAGTACCGTTGCTAAGAATCGAAAAAGTTATATCCTCACTATCTTTCTTTATTTCTTCTAATATCTTAAAAAAATGTGGATTGCATAAAGGTTCTCCACCAGTAATATTTATATGGCCTTTCATATTCAATTTTTTTAATAATTCTTTATATTGATTATATATTTCCAATAATCGTTCATATTCTAGTTGCACAGGTTTATGGTTTTCTTGATAACAATGTAAACATTTCAAATTGCAATTTTCACTTAAATGCCATTGCAAAACAAATCTTTTTACCAAGAGCCGCCACCTCCACAAGAAGAGCAACCACCACCACATGAAGAACAACCAGAACCTCCACTATTATTCGATGGATAATAAACATGATCAGCTATACTATTAAATGTTTCTATATTGTTAAAATCATATGTACCCATCTCAACTTCTGGCATAAGAATATCTTCAAACTTTTCAATCCATTTTTTCGATATGTTTAAAACATACGTATAAGGTAATATATTATAAAAATAAGTTGGATTTTGCTCTACTAGTGCTTCTAATTCACTTTTTTCAGCATTTATTAAAAAGTTTCTGAAGCCATTTACTTTAGCAGTCATTTTTTCTCCATATTCTGTTTTTTTACTCATAACAATAGCTAAAAATACATTTGCGAAAATGCAAACAAATGAAAGTGGATAAAGAATACGCCATCTTGGATCCATATCAGGTATAACGTAATAACTAATTATATTCAAAGCTATTACAATGATTGTCCCAACTATAGCTTGAATTACTTTTTTATCAGCTTTTTTATCAAAAATCAATTTTCTAAAGTTTTCTTTTAATTCTTTATCTACATCTTCAAAAGCATGATAAAATGTTTTGTGCTCGCTTAATATAATTACGTCTTCTTCTTCAAATAATCTTTCATAAACAATTTCTTCGCATTTGCTTAGCTGTGGCATTTTACTAAGTACTTCATTGTACTTAGCCATTTCTTCTTCATATTGTTTTTGACTAGCCTCATATTCTTCTTTTCTTCTATTCAATTCAGAATATCTTGTTTCTTCGTTGTCTGATACAATTTGAATGAAGCCTTTTTCTATAAGTGAGTCTTTGACTTTCAAAAACTCTTCTGTTTTTTTCTTTGCCTTTAAATTTTTTTCATCAGATTTTTCAAATAAATACGACATCATTTTTAGTTCTTTTTTATCTAAAACATCTGGATTAGCATCTCTTAATTTTTTTATTTTTATGACTCTTTTCTCAACTAAATCATCATATTTTAAAATTTCAACTGGCTTATGTATTAAATTTGTAATTTGTATTTCAGTATCGTCATTCTTTTCTATTTCATCAATTTTAATATATCCCTTGCTAGCTAGCTGAACAATCAACGAAATTGTTAGTTTCTTATTATTTTGTTTTCCATATATATATCCAATTTCGGCAGAGCTATAATTCTCTGGTGGATAAAATTCTACAGTTTCAATTTCTTTAGGTAAATCTTTGCCATACTTTTTCCAATTTATAAAGTTCCATATTGTTATTGCAAAAATTATTAAACTCATTGTAAGAGATACGTACCCATAATTCCATGTACCACCTACAAAATATTCTTCTGGAAGTTCTATATCTACTGTCAATGATTTTGTTAAGCCATCTTGATTTTGCGTGCTTTCTACATATTTTTCTTTATTAAAATTAGCGTAAAGTGTATTACCATCTATGTAATAATCGACAAACTCGTTTGCATTTGTTTCTCTATATTTATCCATAAAGAAATTAACTTGTGTTTCCTCTATACCTTTTGGCATATTTACTTCGATGCTTGCATTTTTTATTTCCGTTCCCCAGAAATCACCATACGCATGAAAGATAAGCTCATCGAATCCTTTAAACGGATCTTTTCCCATATTGTATGTATATTTTATTACATACGTCTTTTCTCCTGGATCGACACATTTATACGAACTACCGATTTTTATTCTTTCTTTTTTATTAACTGTATCTATCGAATAATTTTCGCCTACTGCTTGATAATCAGTCAATATTGATTTCCTTTTTATAGTTTTTTCATCTTTTCCTGTATATTCTAACCAAACTGGAGTAAACTTATAAATACCGTGTTTGTCAATTTCAGTAAAATTCACTGTAATATTTTCTGTAACATCAATTTTATTATCTTCGTTAACATCTAGCACAACGTTATACGCTTCAATAGTAAAGCCATCTGCTAGTATGACATCTTCACTAAATTCATCAATCACATTAAACAAAAAAGCAAAAGGTATTAGTATAAAAGGTATTATGCATAATAATATAAAAATTATTGTAACAAAATTTATAAATATATCTAATACTAAACTATTCTTTTTTTTCGACATCAATATCACTCCTTATCAATTTTTATTCTATAACTTTTTCCAGAAAAATCTTTTCTTCAAATGCTCCACGTTTTTCTGCCTTTTGATCAGCAATTGCTATGACGTCGTTTAAATTTTTATTTTCCAATTTTGCTAATGCCCTAATTATTTCTAACATATCTGCTAGTTCCTCTATACGTTCATCTTCACTTGCCTCAAGAACTTCGTTATATTCTTCATATAACTTCTTTTCCAATTCGCTTTTATAATCTATGTCATTTAAAGTCCTTACTATAGGTGTTTCACCTTTTGCTTTTATTATTTCAGGTATTCTATCTCGTACTAATTTGTTATATATTCTTTCCATCCTATTTCCCCCTTTTATTTTTATTAAAGCAAATGGCAGATTATTAAAATCTGCCATTCATCTACAAATATTATTTTACTATTTTAAAAATGTTCTTACAAGTATAAATAATTTATACTTATCGCTTTTTACTCAACTGCTATTTTACCAAACAAAACTGCAATATCATTAACATTTAAAATCATACTTTCTTCATTAACTTCTAATACATTTGCACCGAAAAATTCTTGACAATTTGTTTCGCCTTCAAGTATTGGTAAATATTCTTCTTCAATTAGAAAATCTATTTTTCCTAGTGATTTGCTCATATCACCTGCATAATCTATAACAGCATAAGATTTGCCATATAAAGTATCATTAAATCTAACTAATTTTGTTGTATCTACACCATTCGCCTTAATTTTTACGTCTTTTAGCTTTGTTCTTTCTTCTGCAGTATTGAGGATTTCTGTCTTTTTAAATTCTATACTACCACCATCTTTTAACCTTAAGAGAATGGGAAATAATAATATTATTGCAATAACAAGTATTATACATATCATAGTTTTATTTTTCACTTTCATCGCCTCCATACACTTATTAGACAATATATGTCCTCGAAAAGTTCAATAAAATGTTTATAAATTATAATTTTTTTATATGTATAATACTTCCTCGCTTTTAGTCTATTACTGGCTTATTGTTATTGATGTTACGTCATCATCTATTTCGCCTTTGATTGTTATTCTTGAATCTTCCACATTATTTTTGTCTATTTCTAAAGTATGTAAAGTTCCATTCTTATTTGTTTCATATTTTTCTATTGTGTGATTATTAGAATCTGTATAAGTTGTTCCTTTTA